>NZ_JABWGQ010000050.1 GCF_014595975.1 Sphingopyxis sp. LK2115
ATGGCCCACGGCCACAGCCGAAATTACACCACCTTGACGGACGCGACCCCAAGCTGACGACCACCGCTGCGCTTTGAGGCTTTGAGGATCATGGCCGTGCATCGATGTCCAATGCTTGGATCAGGAGTTGGCGCATGTGATTGATATCCGCAGTCGCGGACATCAACGCTTCCTCTGTGTCAGGTGTGACCGCGCGGCTTCCCGTGTTCGTCGCGCGCGCAAGCTGGTTCACATTGTTCGCCAACCTTGATTGACCAAGAAGGCCGAGCAATTGCGCGAGGGCTTGATGATCTTTGACCGGAAACTTTCCGCACTTGCGGGGCGCGACCGTTTCCGGATCGAGCAAGCGCGAGCGGATATATGCGCCGAGCGCCATGCCAGCGGCATCGCGCTCTAGCTTTGCACGTTCTTCAAACGTGAGACGCAGCGAGAAGGGCGGGATGGTGCGCTCACCCATTGCACCTCTCCGATTTGCGCTTGCGGATCAGCGACGCGCGGCGAGTCGAGAGATCGATATCGATGCTCTTAGTCGCTGGAGTTGGCGCACTGATTTGCGGCAGAGGTTTGGCAACGTCATTCGCGTTTGCGGGCACTTGCCACGCTAGCGATGTGTGCTTGAGAATGTTATCCCACTTAGTCAGCACCGCCCATAGAGAGTTCGAACCCTCTCCATGGAGGTGCACCATCGTTTCCGCGGTTCGGCTACGCTGGAAATGAACTGGATTATCGGTCGCGGGTTGTCGGCATTGGCTTCAGGTCAGCGTCGCACGCATCGTTCGGCGTCCGGTCGCATCGCGCGACCATAGCCGGGTTTCTTCGCCGTCGCGCGCAAGGCAGAGGTCGAAGGGGGCGCCGTCGGTGAGCGGTGCTTCGGCGCGGAAGGCAAAGCTGCGCGGGACCAGTCCGGCGCGCAGGCCATGGTCCATCAGCAGTGTCGCGATAAGGGGGCCGTGGACGACCAGCCCGGCGTAACCTTCGACATTACGGGCATAGTCGCGGTCATAATGGATGCGGTGTGCGTTGAACGTCAGCGCCGAGTAGCGGAAGAGCAGCACCGGGTCGGGCATGATGCTGCGGACGGCATCGGCGGGTTCGGGGCTGACGGGCGCGACCGGCGCTGCGGCGGGGGCAGATCCCGCCGCCTCGCGAAACACGATATCCTGTTCTTCGCGAATCGCAGAGATACCATTTGCGAAAATCTCGTGGCGCAGCGTCACGAACAAAAGATCGCCGCCCGCGCCGCGCTTGGGGCTGATGGCGTCGATCGTTGTCACGCGGGTCAGCGTGGCGCCCACGGCTATGGGCGACAGAAAGTCGATGCGGCTGCCCGCCCACATGCGGCGCGGAAGCGGCACCGGCGGCAACAGGCTGCGGTTGTCGCGGCGCGGGTGGCCGTCCACGCCGATGGACGACTGGCGCGCCGTCGGCAGGAAATAAAGCCAGTGGCCGAGCGGCGGAACCATGTCCGGCGCCCACGGCGGCATGTCGTGGTCGAGAAGCGCCGCAAGGCCCGCAAGCGGTGCGGCGGTCGCGACGTCGTCGCGCGTCTCGCTGCGACCGACCCAGGCGGAATAATCGTCCATCAGAAACTCTTGGGCAGGCCCAGCACGTGCGTCGCGACATGACTGAGGATCAGGTTCGTGCTGATCGGAGCAACCTGATAGAGCCGTGTTTCGCGGAACTTGCGCTCGATATCATATTCCTCGGCAAAGCCGAAGCCACCGTGCGTCTGGACGCACATGTCGGCGGCATACCAGCTGGCTTCGGACGCCAGCATCTTCGCCATATTCGCTTCGGTCCCGCAATCGGTTCCTGCGTCGAACAGCCGCGCGGCCCTGTCGACCATTTCGGCAGCCGCGGCGATCTGGACATAAGCGCGCGCGATCGGGAACTGGACCCCCTGATTGGCACCGATGGCGCGGCCAAAGACCGAGCGGTCCCTGGCATAGGCGGCCGCGCGATCGACGAAGAAACGGCCGTCGCCGATACATTCGGAGGCGATCAGGATGCGTTCGGCATTCATGCCCGACAGGATATAGCGAAAGCCCTTGCCCTCTTCGCCGATCAGATTGGCGGCGGGGACTTCGAGGTCGTCGAAGAAAAGTTCGGTCGTTGCATGGTTGAGCATCGTGCGAACGGGACGGATGGTCAGACCCTTGCCCACCGCTTCGCGCATGTCGACGAGCAGCACGCTCATTCCGTCGGAAGCTTTGGCGCATTGCTCGCGCGGCGTGGTGCGGCAGAGCAGGATCATCAGGTCCGAATGTTCGGCGCGGCTGATCCAGATTTTCTGGCCGTTGACGACATATTTGTCGCCGATTTTCCTGGCAAAGGTGCGGATGCGCGTCGTATCGGTGCCTGCGGTCGGTTCGGTGACGCCAAAAGCCTGCAAGCGAAGCTCGCCGCGCGCGATCGCGGGCAGCCAGGCCTGCTTCTGCGCCTCCGACCCGTGTTTCAGCAGCGTGCCCATCGTATACATTTGCGCGTGGCACGCACCGCCGTTGCAACCCGACCGGTGGATTTCCTCCAGCACGGCGGTCGCCGCGCCAAGGCCGAGGCCCGACCCGCCATATTGTTCGGGGATGAGCACCGACAGGAAGCCCGCTTGGGTCAGCGTGCGGACGAACTCGGTCGGATAGATGCGGTCGCGGTCGAGCCTTTGCCAATAATCGCCCGGAAAATCGGCGCACAGGCGGCGCACCGCCTCGCGGATTTCGGGATGGCTCTGCTGCTCGGCTTCGGACATCGGTGTTCAGCTCTCCCCTGATCGTCAGGGAGAGGCTTAGGGTACGAAGCATCATGCGCCAAGCCCTATCGGGGCCTTGCCGCGATTCCCCCTTGTTTGATCGCCATCCCGGCATTCGCCGGTGCGACGGACGCAAGGGATGAGGGCGCCTAGATGCTCGGCAGGTCGAGGCCCTTGTCGCGCGCGCAGGCGATGGCGATGTCATAGCCCGCGTCGGCGTGGCGCATCACGCCCGATGCCGGATCGTTCCACAAAACGCGTTCCAGCCGCTGCGCAGCTTCTGGCGAACCATCGGCGACGATCACCATGCCGCTGTGCTGCGAATAGCCCATGCCGACGCCGCCCCCATGGTGCAGCGACACCCAGGTCGCGCCCGACGCGGTATTGAGCAAGGCATTGAGCAAGGGCCAGTCGCTGACCGCATCCGACCCGTCGCGCATCGCTTCGGTCTCACGGTTGGGCGAGGCCACGGAACCAGAGTCGAGGTGGTCGCGGCCGATCACGACGGGCGCTTTCAGCTCGCCATTCGCGACCATTTCGTTGAAGGCAAGGCCCAGCCGGTGGCGGTCGCCGAGCCCGACCCAGCAGATGCGCGCGGGCAGCCCCTGGAACCGGATCTTCTCCCGCGCCATGTCGAGCCAGTTGTGGAGGTGCTTGTTGTCAGGGAGCAGCTCCTTCACCCTGGCGTCGGTCTTGTAGATATCCTCAGGATCGCCGGACAGCGCCGCCCAGCGGAAGGGGCCGATACCGCGACAGAATAGCGGGCGAATATAGGCGGGGACGAAGCCCGGAAAGTCGAAGGCATTTTCGACCCCCTCGTCCTTTGCCATCTGACGGATATTATTGCCATAATCTGTTGTTGGCACGCCCGCCGCCTGCATGTCGAGCATCGCGCGGACATGCGCCGCCATCGATGCCTTCGCGGCCTTTGCCACGGCGGCGGGATCGCTCTCGCGCTTTGCGAACCATTGGTCGAGCGTCCAGCCCGCGGGGAGGTAGCCGTTCACCGGATCGTGCGCCGACGTCTGGTCGGTGAGCAGGTCGGGGCGGATGCCGCGGCGGGCCATCTCGGGCAGGATTTCGGCGGCGTTGCCCAGCAGGCCGACCGACACGGGCCGCCCCTCGGCATGGCTCGTCTCGATCATCGCCAGCGCTTCGTCGATGCTCGATGCCTGCTTGTCGAGATAGCCCGTGCGCAGGCGCATTTCGATGCGGCTTGGCTGGCATTCGATCGCGAGGCAGCTTGCGCCCGCCATTACCGCGGCGAGCGGCTGCGCGCCGCCCATGCCGCCGAGCCCGGCGGTAAGCAGCCAGCGGCCCGAAAGGTCGCCGCCATAATGCTGGCGGCCCATTTCGACGAAGGTTTCGTAGGTGCCCTGCACGATGCCCTGGCTGCCGATATAGATCCAGCTGCCCGCGGTCATCTGGCCGTACATCATCAGCCCTTTGCGATCGAGCTCGTGGAAATGCTCCCAATTCGCCCATTCGGGAACGAGGTTCGAGTTCGCGAGCAGCACGCGGGGCGCATTTTCGTGCGTCCGGAAGACGCCAACGGGCTTGCCCGACTGGATGAGCAAGGTCTCGTCGCCTTCCAGTCGCTTCAGCGTCTCGACGATCCGGTCATAGCTTTCCCAGTCGCGTGCGGCGCGGCCGATGCCGCCATAGACGACCAGTTCGTGCGGCGCCTCGGCGACGTCGGGGTGAAGATTGTTCATCAGCATCCGCATCGGCGCTTCGGTGAGCCAGCTTTTGGCGGTGATTTCGGCACCGGTTGCCGGGCGGATCACGCGGCTGTTGTCGAGACGGGTCATGTACGTCCTTTCGCAAAATCGAGGGTCGCGGCAATCACTTGCTCCAGAACGGGCCGGATCGCGGGATTGGGGTCGAGGGGGGAGGGCCAGTTGCCGTGGGCGATCGTGTCGGGCTCGGCCATATAGCCGCGCTGCGCAAGCTCCATCTGGATCGCATGAATGCCATCGTCGGGGCAGCCATAGTGGCGCGTCGTCCAGCCGCCCTTGAAACGCCCGTTGACGATGTGGCTGTGGCCGCTCGCGGCGCAGATGTTCGCGACGACGGTTTCGAGTTCGGGTGCGCATGTCGTGCCCCCGTTGGTGCCGATGTTGAATTGCGGCAATTCGCCGTCGAACAGGCGCGGGACGTGGCTGCGGATCGAGTGGGCGTCGTAGAGGACGACCCGACCATGCGTGGATTTCACGCGGTCGAGTTCGGCGGTCAGCGCCTCATGATAGGGGCGGTGATAAAGATTAAGCCGCTGGGTGATCGATGTTTCGTCGGGCTGGTCGAAGCGATAGAGGGGTTCGCCATCGAATGTCGTCGTCGGACACAGTTCGGTCGTCGCCTGTCCAGGATAGAGCGACGCGCCCGACGGATCGCGGTTCATGTCGATGACGCTGCGCGAAATGTCGGTCGCAACCAGCGTCGCACCCATATCGGCGGCAAAGGCGTAAAGCTCTGCAATCCACCAGTCGGTGTCGATCTGGGCGTGCCATGGCGAGACGAATTGTTCGTCGAACCCCGCCAGGTCGGTCCCGCCGTGCGGGAAGGCGATGACAAGCGGCGCGTCGCCGCGATGGACGCGCAGCCAATGCATCAGCCGACCCCCGGCAGATTGGCGGGAACCGCAGCGACCAGGCTGCCGTCGCGGATCAGCGCGATCGCCGCTTCCATATCGGGATGGAAATGGCGGTCGTCCTCGAGCGTCGGCACCGCGGCGCGAAGATGCCGGTGCGCGGCTTCGAGCGCGTCGCTGGACCTGAGCGGCGCATGAAAGTCGATCCCCTGACAGGCCGCCAGCAATTCGATGCCGATCACCGCGCTCGCATTGTCGGCTATGTCGAGCAGGCGACGCGCGCCGTGCGCGGCCATCGACACATGATCCTCCTGATTGGCGCTGGTCGGGATGGAATCGACGCTCGCGGGGTAAGCGCGTTGCTTGTTCTCGCTGACCAGTGCGGCGGCGCTGACCTGCGGAATCATGAAACCGGAGTTGAGGCCGGGACGCGGGGTGAGGAAGGCGGGAAGGCCCGACAGTGCCGGATCGACGAGCATCGCGATGCGGCGCTCGGCAATCGAGCCGATTTCGCACAGCGCCATGGCGATCATGTCGGCGGCAAAGGCGACGGGTTCGGCGTGGAAATTGCCGCCTGACAGTGCTTCATCGGTGTCGGCAAAGATCAGCGGATTGTCCGAGACGCCATTCGCTTCGATCGCGAGCGTCGCCGCCGCCTGCCGGAGCAGATCAAGCACCGCGCCCATCACCTGCGGCTGGCAGCGGAGGCAATAGGGATCCTGCACGCGCGGATCGTCGACCGCGTGCGAGGCGCGGATCGCCGATCCCGCCATCAGGCCGCGGAGCGCGTCGCCGACCTCGCGCTGTCCCGCGTGGCCGCGCAGAGCGTGAATGCGTGCGTCGAACGGCGCATCGGAACCCTTGGCGGCCTCGGTCGACAGCGCGCCCGTAATCAGGGCCGACCGGAACACCGTTTCGGCGCGAAACAGCCCCGCGAGCGCATTGGCGGTCGAAAACTGCGTGCCGTTGAGCAGCGCCAGCCCTTCCTTTGGGCCAAGCTCGATCGGCGTGAGATCCGCCTGCGCCAGCGCTTCGGCGGCGGGCAGGGTTTGACCGCCAACCTCGATTGCGCCGACGCCGATCATCGCCGCGGCCATATGCGACAGCGGCGCCAGGTCGCCGCTCGCGCCGACCGATCCCTGCGACGGAACGACGGGGGTGAGTCCCCTGGCGAGCATCGCTTCGAGCATCGCGACCGTCTCGCGTTTCACACCCGACGCACCCATCCCGAAACTGGCCAGCTTCAGCGCCATCATCAGGCGGACGATCTTCGTCGGCGATGGGGCGCCGGTGCCCGCGGCATGGCTGAGGACGATATTGCGCTGAAGCGTCGAGAGTTCGTCGTCGGCGATGCCTACGCTCGCGAGCTTTCCAAAGCCGGTGTTGATGCCGTAGACGGGGGCGCCCCTTGCGACGATGCGCGCCACCGCGGCGGCGCTCGCGTCGATCGCCTCCCATGCGCCGACGCTCAGTTCGGCGCTCGCGCCCTCATAGATTTCGCGCCAGTCGGCGAGCGTCATGGCGCCAGGCTTGATGATCATTGTCCATCCTTGATGCGTTGGTGAAGCGGATTGAAGCCGACGCGGTAGACAAGCTCGGCGGGGTCGCTCACGTTCCAGATCGCGAGGTCGCAGGCCTTGCCGGCTTCGAGCGTCCCTATCTCATCCGACAGGCCGAGAGCGGCGGCGGCGTTGACCGTCACCCCGCGCAGCGCCTCTACTACCGTCAGGCCGAACAGCGTCGCGCCCATGTTGAGCATCAGCAGCAGCGAGCTTGTCGGCGAGGTGCCGGGATTGTTGTCGGTCGCGAGCGCGATCCGCACTCCGAGCCGGCGCATCGCGTCCACCGGCGGCAGCTTCGTCTCGCGCATGAAATAAAAGGCGCCGGGGAGCAGCACCGCAACGGTGCCCGCTTCAGCCATCGCGCGCACATCATCTTCGGTCGCATATTCCAGATGGTCGGCGGACAATGCCCCATGCCGCGCCGCAAGCGCGCTGCCGCTCAGCGCCGACAATTGTTCGGCGTGGAGCTTGACCTTGAGCTCATGCGCCTTCGCGGCAACCAGGACGCGCGCGCACTGTTCGGGTGAAAATCCAATGCCTTCGCAAAAGGCGTCTACCGCCGTCGCGAGCGGCGCAGCGGCGGGGATCATCTCGCCCACGACGAGGTCAATATAGGCGTCGCTGTCGCCCCGATATTCGGGGGGCAGCGCATGTGCGCCAAGGAAAGTCGGTTCGACGCGGATCGCGCGGTGCTCGCCGAGCGCCCGCGCGGCGCGCAGCATCTTCAGTTCGTCATCGACCCGAAGCCCATAACCCGACTTGATTTCGATTGTCGTGACGCCCTCTGCGATCAGCGCGTCAAGGCGGGGAAGGGCGCTCGCGAACAGTTCGGCCTCGCTCGCTTCGCGCGTTGCGCGCATCGTCGAGACGATCCCGCCGCCCGCGCGCGCAATCTCTTCATAGCTCGCGCCTTCGAGCCGCATCGCCCATTCGTTGGCGCGGTTGCCGCCGTGGATCAGGTGCGTGTGGCAGTCGATCAGGCCGGGCGTGATCAGCCGCCCTTCGACGTCATGGGACTGTCCGGCGGCCGCAGGCGCCCCGGTAACCGGCCCCGCATAGACGATCCGCCCGTCCTTTGCCGCGACCACGCCGTCGTCGATCAGGCCGAGGTCCCCTCCGGCCATCGTCGCGAGTCGGGCGTTGGTCCAGCATTGCTCCATCTGGACAGTCTCGCGCCGATGTATCATTATGTCTAGACATAATATGAGGACGGATGATGGCTTCGCTCTGGTTCGAACGCGCGTGGATCGGCAATCGGTGGGAAAAGGACGTGCGGCTCCGCATCGCGGACGGGCGGATTGCGGGGATCGAAACCGACCTTGCGGCGGCGGCGGGCGAAGAGCGCCACCGCGCCGCGCTGCCCGGCCTCTGCAACGTTCACAGCCACGGTTTCCAGCGCGGTATGGCAGGGCTTTCGGAACGCCGCAGCCGCCCGGACGACAATTTCTGGAGCTGGCGCGAGATCATGTACCGCTTCCTCGACCGGCTGACGCCCCGGGATGTCGCGGCGATCACCGCGCAGGCCTATGTCGAGATGCTCGAAGGCGGCTTCACGCGCGTCGGCGAGTTCCACTATCTCCACCACGATCCCGCGGGCGCGCCCTATGCCGATCCGGCCGAGATGGCGGGCGCGATCGCAGAGGCGAGCGCGGCAACGGGCATCGGCCTGACGCTGCTGCCCGTCTTTTACGCGCATGGCAATTTCGGCGCGGTGCCGCCGAGCCACGGCCAGCGGCGTTTCCTGAACGACATCGACGGCTTTGCGGCGCTGATCGACGCGTCGCGGGCAAAGCTTGGCGGCGACGCCAATATCGGCGTTGCCCCGCATTCGCTGCGCGCGGTAACGCCCGGCGAACTGGCGGCGTTGCTTGAATTATCGCCCAGCGGGCCGGTGCATATCCATGCCGCCGAGCAGGTAAGGGAAGTTGCCGATTGCGTCGCGTGGAGCGGCGCGCGGCCGGTCGAATGGTTGCTGGACAACGCCGGGGTCGATGAACGCTGGTGCCTGATTCATGCGACCCATCTCGACGAAAGCGAAGTGCTTCGCCTTGCCGCCAGCGGTGCGGTGGCGGGGCTTTGCCCGATCACCGAAGCGAATCTTGGTGACGGCATCTTTCCGGCGACCGATTATCTTGCGGCGGGCGGGCGCTTCGGGGTTGGCACCGACAGCAATATATGGATCGATGCGGCGGGCGAACTGCGCGCGCTGGAATATTCACAGCGGCTGGCGCATCGCGCGCGGGCGCTGTTGGCGGATGACGCCGCGCCCTTCGTCGGCGCCAATCTGTTCGGCCGTGCGCTCCACGGCGGCGCGCAGGCGCTCGGCGTGCCCGCGGGGCTTGCCGTCGGCCAGGCCGCCGACATCGTGTCGCTCGACCTCGATCATCCCGCCTTTGCCGGGGCCGACGATGCGACGCTGCTCGACCGCTGGATCTTTGCGGCGCGTGGCGGGGTGATCGATTGCGTGTGGCGCGCGGGCGAAAAGCGCGTCGAAAAGGGCCGCCATGTCGCGGCGGCGGCTATCGCCTCTGCCTATCGCACCTGCCTCGACCGGCTGCTGGCATGAACCCCGCGCGGCGCATCCGCGACGAAATCGCCGCCGCGATCCGCTCGGGCGAATGGCGCCCCGGGGACCGCGTGCCGACCGAACAGGAACTGGCCGCGCGCCATGGCTGCGCGCGCGCGACGGTGAGCAAGGCGCTGGGCGAACTCGCCGCAGCGGGGCTGGTCGAGCGCCGCCGCAAGGCGGGCACATTTGTGGCGCACCCGCCGGTCCATTCGGCGGTGATGGCGGTGCCCGACCTTGCCGAACTGATCGCCGCGCGGGGTGAAGTCTATCGCTGGTCGCTGAAGGCGATGCGCATCGAAACGGACGGGGTGGCGCAGTGCCCGCCGCCTGCGCTGCGCGTTGAGGGTATGCATTTCGCGGCCGGCGAAGCGTTCGCGCTGGAAACGCGCTTCATCGCGCTCGACGAGGTGCCCGACGCGGCGAATGCCGACTTTCGGGCGGAAGCGCCCGGCACCTGGCTGCTTGGCCATATACCATGGACCGAGGCGCGCCATGTGATCCGGGCGGTCACGCCGACGCGGATCGAGGCGGCGCAACTCGGCGTGGCGACGCGCGCCGCCTGCCTTGAGCTCGATCGCACCACCTGGCGCGCCGGCCGCGTCGTCACTCACGTCCGGCAACTGTTCCGCGGCGACCGTTTCGACCTCGTCGCCGAGTTCAACGCCGGGACGTGACCGGGCGGCCGTGCGGCGAGGTGGCAAGCGGGGGCAATCATCGATTAACCACGTCCGGCAACGCAACGGAAATCTTTATTACCGACTGTTAGCAAAACAGAAAATGCCTGGGTCGCGTCCGTTGCTTGCAGGAGACGACACGTGGCAGAGTCAAAATCATCCACTTCGGTGGCCGCCCGCCTCGATGCGATCGAGGCACAGATCAAGCAGATCATTGAAGCGCTTCACGGTTCGGGCGGCGTGTCCGGGCCTTCGACGACGATCGAACTCACCGGCGAGGAACTCGACAAGATCGGCGATGCGCTGGAAGACCTTGACAGCCGCCTGACCGATCGACAGCGGCTTTATTTTCTCGGCATTTTGGGAGCGGCGGCGCATCATTTCCAGCAGGTGCTGGCAACCGAGGGGCCGTCGATCGAGAATATCCGCACGATCAAGGTCGCCAATGCGGCGCGCATCCGCGATGTTAAACTGTCCGACGCTTTCCAGGGGCTTACCAAGGTCGAGCAGGGCCGGCTCGGCAGTATCCTGTCACCTGGAGGCGATGTGATGGATTCGGTCGGTGTGGGCGTTGGCGTCGCCTGCGTCGGCGTCGACTGGTCGAAGGATCTGGCGACCGACCAGCTCGGCGGATGGCGCACCAACCCGGCCTTTGGCGGTGCGGTCGTCAATCCGGGGCCGTTGGGCGGCCTGCCTGGGGGATTCGGGCGTTAAGCCGGACGGTTCGACATGAACGCCCCCGTCAAAAGGCCGCGCCGCCGAGCGGCCGCCGCGGAGGAGGCTGCGCCAGAGGCGAAGGAAGCGGCGTCGGCGCGATCGGTTCATTCGATCGCGCTGGTCGCCGCCCCCTTCAACTCCTTTCGCCGCCCCTCGATCCAGGTCGGCCTGCTCGCCGCGATCGCACGCCAGTGCGGCTGGACTGCGCGAACGCACCATCTGTTCCTCGATTTTGCGGTGATGATCGGCAGCGAATTTTACGAACGCATCGCCAATGATCGCGGCGTGGCGGTGGGCGACTGGCTGTTTTCGGTCGAGGCTTTCGGTCCCGATGCGCCCGATGGCGACGGACGCGCGATGCTCGCGGCTTTCGATCTCAAGGACGCCGAGCAATTGTTGATCGTGCGGCGCGATGTCGTGCCGCGCTTCGTCCGGCTGGCGGCCGAAGAGATTGCGCGATCGAACCCAACGGTCGTCGGTTTTACCTCGACCTTTCAACAGACCGCGGCGGCGATTGCGATTGCCCGGCGGCTGCGATCGATGCTGCCGCGCGCGCGCTTCCTGTTCGGCGGCGCCAATTTCGAGCGTGACATGGCGGCCGAATGGATCGCGCATGTCCCCGAGGTCGAATTGGTGCTGAGCGGCGAGGCCGATGACAGCTTTCCGGCGCTGCTGCGTGCCATTGACGCGGGCGAGGGGATTGATCGCGTCGCTGGACTGAGCTGGCGCGACGATGACGGGACGGTGCGGCAGAACAAGCCCGCGAAGATGATCACCGCGCTCGACCGCAATCCGACCCCCGATTACGCCGAATATTTCGATCGCGCCGAATATCTGGGCCTCGTCCGGACCGGACTGCGCAACGACGTCCGCATCCCCTTTGAAAGCGCGCGCGGATGCTGGTGGGGCGAGCATAGCCACTGCGTCTTTTGCGGGCTCAACGCGCTGACGATGAAGTTCCGGTCCAAGTCGCCTGACCGGGTGTGGACCGAGCTTGCCGAACTTGCCGAGAGGCATCGAAGTTATCATTTCGAGGCTGTCGATAACATCGTCGACCGCGATTACCGCGGCGCGCTGTTGCCCAGGCTGTCGGCGGCGGATGCGACCTACGACATTTTCTATGAGGTCAAGTCGAACCTGAAACCCGACGAGATTCGCGATCTGGCAGATGCGGGAATCCGCACAATCCAGCCCGGAATCGAAAGCCTGTCGACCCCGGTGCTGAAACTGATGCGCAAAGGCGTGCGCGGGCTTGACAATGTCAACCTGCTGCGCTGGTCGGCCCATTATGGCGTCGCGGTGAGCTGGAACGTGCTGTGGGGCTTTCCGGGCGAGAAAGCCGAATATTATGCCGAACAGGCGGACTTGTTCCGCCATCTGCACCATTTGCAGCCACCCTCGGCGGGGCTGCGCGTATGGCTCGAACGCTATAGTCCGTTGTTCAAGGACGAAGCGAGCTTTCCCAAGACATCCCGCAAGCCCGAACGCTCGCTCGACTTTATCGTGCCCGCGCGGATCGACAAGGAGGCAATTGCCTATTTCTTTGAATATGAACTGGAAAACACGCTGGCCGACCACGATTTCGACAGCATGGCCGAGGCGATCGGCGTCTGGAAAGAGGCGTGGATGCGCGGTTGGCGCCCGCAACTGCGCTATTTCTCGTCGCCCGGTGTCGTCACCGTCGAGGACAGCCGCCACGCGCCCGAACCGCGGCTGACGCGCCTCACCGGACGCGACGCGCGCATTTTCCAGGCGCTGCTTGAAAAGCCGCTGAGCGCCGGGCGTGTCGCCGAGCTGATCGACGAACCGCTCCAGCGCGTCGAGCGCTCGCTGCGCCTGCTGAGCCATGAAGGGCTGATCGCGAGCGAAGGCGGGCTGCACCTGTCGCTGCCATTGCCGGCACGGCGGCGATGAACGTCGCCGTGACCGGGACCGCCGCGGCGGGGATCGACGGCGTTACCGTCGAACGGCTGGCCGCGACCCTGCGACCGGAGGATGATGCGGTCGCGGCGCTGCTGCTCGATCGCGCGCGCTCGCTCCTGGCCTTCCTGCGAGCCGGTGCGTCGGTGCCGCTGCTTGCCGCCCCGACAGGTGCGCTGCCCGCCGACGTGCGGCAGGCGCTCCGCGCCAGGCCCGGCCTGCGCGCGGGGACGAGTAACGGCGCCGCCGCGCTGGCCGCGCTGGAGGCGACGCGGCGACGGCTGCGCGCACGGCTGTCCCCCGGCGAAGCAGGAGCATTCGACCAGCTGGTCCATCTGGGTGCCGCACCCGCCAGCGGACTGGCGATGATTCCCGCGCCCGCGCTCGGCCTTGCCGACCCCGCCTTTGCGGCCGCCGAACCGGCCGAACCGGCCGCGCCGCCGACGGGCTTTGCCGACCTCGTGCTGATCGCGAAGCTGACCCGCCATTGCAATTTGCGCTGCACCTATTGCACCGACTGGCGCGAAGGGCCGGGGAACCAGATGACCCCGGCGACGCAGGCGCTGATGGTGCGCCGTGTCGCCGAGGACCGGTCGATCGCGGCGGCGCGTTTCATCTGGCACGGCGGTGAACCCAGCCTGATCGGCGTGCGCAAGATGCTCGGCTTTCTGTGGTTGCAGGCGCGGCTGCGACGGCCGGGGCAGATATTTGCCAATTCGATCCAGACCAACGCCGCTGCGCTGCCCGACCGCGCGGTCGCGCTCTGGCGGCTGTTCGACTTCAAGGTCAGTGTCAGCCTCGACGGACCGCGCGCCATCCACGACCGCCAGCGACGCACGGCGCGCGGAGGCGCATCGTTCGATGCCGTCATCGACGGGATCGCGCGGCTGCGCGAGGCGGGTATCTTTGCCGGGGTGCTGATCGTCGTGACGCCGGAAATCGCGGCCTATCCGATCGAAAGGCTGGTCGGCGAACTGGTCGATGCGGGTGTCCACGCAGCGGGTTTCCTGCCCGTGCGGCCCGATGCGGGGACCGGTAAGGGCCCCTATCTGCCGCCCGCCGCTTTTTCGGATTTCCTGATCCGTCTGTTCGACCTGCTCCGCACACGCCCCGACCTGCGCTTCGACGTCCGCGAGATCGACGCGCTGCACGCGGCATGGCAGCGACGGCCGACGGGCTTTTGCGAGCTCAACGGCCCCTGCCTTGGCGGTTATTTCGGGATCGAACCCGACGGCACGGTGCGCCACTGCGACAAGTTCCTGGGGTCGGCAAGCCACGCGCTCGGCAATCTGGCCGAGCGCAGCCTTGCCGATATCCGCGCAAGCGCCGGGATGGCGGCGCTGAAGCAGCGCGAGGCCGAACGCTGGCTGCGGCTGCGGTCGTGCGCCTGGTATGGGCATTGCAAAGGCTGGTGTCCGCACGAGAGCCATATCGCCGCACTGCGCGGCGAGACTGCGCGCTGTTGTGGGCTGGCCCCGGTGTTCGATCATTTCGCGGCGCTCGCGACCGCCGAAAGGCTGAGCGCATGAGTGCGGCCGCAATTGCCTGCCATGCCTGTGCCGCCGCGCGCCGCGCCTCGCTCGGCGTGGCCGCTGCGCCGCGCGGCGCGTTGCTCGCGCTTCCGGGCTGCGCCTGCCAGACGCTGCCCTCGGGCGAACGACGCAAGCGGCTGCTCGTCCCCGGCGCCGGGCCGCTCGCCGAACTGTCGGCACGCTATTTCGCCGAGGTCCGGCATTGGGTCGCGGTGGCCAAAGGGTGCGACGTGCGTGCGCTGGGAGCGGCCGCCGACGTCGCGCTGGGGCTTGGCGCGGGATGGCGACGCTGCGACGCGGCGGCGCGCGCGACCGGCGAGATGCTCGAACGCTATGGCGCCGCGCTGGTGCCGCCGGGAAGCGGCGCACGCGTTGTGCTGACCGACTGGCGCGGGGCGGTGTGCGGCGACGGACCGGCGGCGGCGGCGTGGCTGCCCTATCACCGGCACGGGCGTCCAGCGCTTCCCGCGTCGTCGACGGGACTCGGCTTTGCGTTCGACCGCAATCGCGCGCTGCGCGCCGCGGCGCACGAGATGATCGAACGAAGCGCGATCGACACGCTGGCGCGGGACGGGGCGCGCCGTGCAAAGCCGTTGGGTCCGGTGCGCATCGGCAAGGTTTCGGGGCATGGCTTTCACATCGCGGCGCCATTGCCCGTCGCGCTGGTGCTGGTCGCCGACGGGAGCGGCCGGATCGTAGCGGCCGGGGCGGCGGCCAGGACCGGAATCGATGCGGCGCTGATCGCGGCGCGGCGCGAGGCGGCGCTTGGCTGGCTTGTCGCGCAGGGTCGGGTGCTGCCGGGCGCGGGGCTGGATGGCGCGGGCCTGCTGGGGCCGCTCGCCGACCTTCCGCTGTCCGAATGGCCCGTGGCGCGGCGCCGCGGCGCCGTGGAGCCGCCTTTGTCACCGCGCGGGGCGTTGACGCGCCGCTTCGCATTCGCCGACCTGACGCCGGGCGACATCGCGGCGGCGGGCGGATGGGTCGTGCGCGCGATGGAAAGGACGGCCGCCGATGCTTGACATGGTGCCGCCGCACGCCACCGATCGGGTACGGTTGCTTTGCGGCAGCGATGCGCGCGCCGTCGCCCCGCTGCTCGACGCGGCCGCGTCGGCGGTTGAGGTCGCCGCAGGCGTGCGCCTGCTGCGCGGTGGCGGGGCGGTCTGGCGCGGGCAACCACGAGCGGTCGCCAGGCGGCTCGCGGCCGCGCTGCGACCCCGGCCCGACCGCGACGAGATACGCGCGTTCGACAGCCGCGCGGGCGCCGTCACCGCGCGCCATCTGGGCGAAGCCGTCGTCGACGCCGACCGCGTGGGCGACACGATCGACAGCGGCGGCACCGTCGTGTTCCAGAAGGTCGACAGCCTTGATTTCCACTGGCACCGGCTGGCGCGCGCATTCGAGGGGGCGACGCGCCAGCCCGCCCAGATCAATGTCTATGCGGGCGCACCGGGCGCACCGGGACTGGAATGGCATCGCGACCCGCACGATGTGCTGATCCTGCAATTGGCGGGCGCCAAGATTTTCGCGGTCGAGCGCGATGCGGGCGCCGCCGACATCGCGCTCGCCCCCAGCGACCTGTTGTGGCTGAGCCGCGGCGTCGGCCATCGTGCGACGAACGGCGCCGCGGGATCTATCCATGCCTCGCTTGGCCTGCTCCACTGGATGCGCGACGCGATGGCGGTGCCGGTCATCGACCGGCGGCCGCTGGCTTCGCCGGTCGCCCGCTGTCGGCTGAGCGTCGAAGAGCGCGGCGCCGCGCTGCTCGGTTGGCGCCCGTTTCGCAAGCTGCCCCCCGACGTGGCCGACGGCGAGCTTCTGCGGCCCGACCTGCTCGCGCTGATCCATCTCGCGCGGCGCGAGTCCATTCTCGATCTTGGCGGGTTTCGCCGCGCGTTGGGCGGCGAGGAGGCAAGGATGATCGAAGCGGGGCTTTGTCCGCCGAGCCTGCGGCAATGGCTCGGAACCCGTTTGAGGCCGGTGCGCGTCCTGGCCGACCTGATCGCGCCGCTGGATCCCGGAGAAACATGATGCGAAGCGACGATCGTTCCCGCTGCCTGCTCGATCTCGTCCGGCGAGACCGGCCCCGCTGGTTGCAGCAAGGCCGGACGATCGCGCGGCGCGAAGTGACGAAGGCGCAGGAATCGGTGGGCGCCACCGGAATCGGGCAGGACGAACTGGTTGCGCTGACCGAACGCCTCTCGCCCGAACTGCCCGCCGCCGCGCTGTCGCCGGGCGAGGTTGATACGCTGGAGGCGATCGTCCACACCGAATTGCGCCCCGCGCTGCTGGTGCAGGACGGCACCTTTTTGCCGCCGCCGGAAGAATGGCGGCATCTTGAAACCTATCGCGCGGGGATCGACCGGGCGATTGCGCGGACATGCCGCATCGAAACGGAGGGCGGCATCGCGCTCGACTGGGTCGGCACCGGCTTTGTCGTCGCGCCCGACCTCGTCGCGACCAATCGCCATGTTGTGCAGGAGTTCGCGTCCCACGAGCCCGGCCGCGGCTGGCGCATCCACGACGGTGTCACGGTGCGCGCCGATTTCCGGCAGGAGATCGGCAGCACCGCGGTCGCCGATGTGCCGGTGACGGGTATCTGGGGTGTCCATGATCGCTTCGACATCGCCATCCTGCAGATGCGACCCGGCCTGTGTCCCAGCCCGATCCCGGCGGGCCTCGCCAATCTGGCGGCGCAGCGTGATGTCGTGGTCATCGGCTATCCCGCCTATGACTCGCGACGGAATGACGCCGCCGTCATGGACCGCATCTTTCGCGGCATCTATAATGTGAAGCGCGTGCAGCCGGGGCGGATCATGCTGCGCGACACCGCCAATTACCTGCTGCGCCACGACAGCTCGACGCTCGGCGGCAATTCGGGATCGCCGGTGATCGACGTTCGGACCGGTCGTCTGATCGGCATTCACTTTCGCGGGCAATATCTGCGCTGGAACGACGCCGTCGACATTTCCTGACCGATCGCGCATAAATGGGATCCCCGGCAATCGACGGCTGCCGCGGTGACCGCCCCGTCGCGAAAGTCGCTCGCGGGTTGACGCGGATCAATGATATGATCCCGCAAAATGATCCAATCTCATCCCCTCGCAGGAGACTGGACGATGAAGAATATCCTCGTTCACGCCGCGGGCGACGAAGGCTTGACCACGCGGATCGAAAGCGCGCTGGCGATCGGCCGCCGCTTTGGCTCGCATCTCAGCTTTCTGATCAGCTCGCCCTATCAGCAATTTATCGCAGCCGATCCGTTCGGCGGCGTCTATCTGGCGAAAGAGCAGCTGGCGCAGGCCCAGATCGCCGATGCCGAGCTGGAACAGCGACTGCGCGCCGAACTCGAGCGCGAGGATGTGCCATGGGATGTCGCGGTGGCGGACGGCGATGCGTTGTCGACGATGGCGCTCGCCGCGACGCTGGCCGATCTTTCCCTTGTCTCGCTTGACACGTCCGACCGGCGAGGGCGGCATGCGTCGACCATCGCCGGCGACCTGGCGCTTACGGTCCCGGTGCCGGTCCTCGCGCTGCCCGCCGACGCCCCGCCGATCGACCTCGATGCGCCGGTGATGGTGGCGTGGAACGGCAGCCCGCAGGCGGCGAGTGCGCTGCGCGCCGGCGTTGCGCTGATGCGCGACGCCGCTTCGGTCACGCTGGTAACGGTTGGCGACGACGACGGCCGCGTCGCGGCGGAGGATGCGCTGCGCTATATGTCGCGGCACGGCGTCCATGGCGAGCTGCGCCGCGAGGCGAAGGGAATGGATGCTTCCGAAGAAGTGCTGGTGCGCGTTGCTGACGAGATCGGCGCCGGGCTGGTCGTCATGGGCGCCTTTGGCCGGTCGCGGCTGCGCGAAACATTGTTCGGCGGCGTCACGCGCTTCATGCTCGACGTCGCGCCCGCGCCCCTGCTGCTCATGCACTAGGACCGATCGACATTCAGGGGATTCCCAAAGCGGGAGATGCCTGATTCATAGGACTCCGCCTTTGCGGAGGGACTCGTGGGATCAAGCGATACGCGCTGAGCGAAGCGCAGTGGCAGCGGATCGAGCCGCTGTCGCCGGGCAACGCCTGCTATCCGCGACGGACGGCTTCGGACAACCGGTTGTTTGTAAACGGCGTGTTCCGGGTTTTGCGGTCCGGCGCCCGCTGGTCGGACCTGCCCGAACGCTGCGGCAAGCCGAGTCGGCGTGCAATCGCTTCACCCGCCGGGCGCGCGCGGGCGTCTGGGCGCGAATGTTCGCCGTGCTGGCCCGCGACTGCGACAATGGCTAGCTGACGATCGACAGCTCGATCGTCCGCGCCCATGCCCAGGCCGCAGCTGCCCAAAAAGGGTGCACACGACCAGGCTTTTGGGGCGCTGCCGAGGAGGATTGACGTCGAAGTGGCCTATCGCAGCCGACAGCTTCGGCCGCCCCGTGCGCTTCATCCTGATCGTCAGAAGGCGGAACGCCGCACAATGGCAAGGAAAATGGCTCCCCGGGCAGGATTCGAACCTGCGACCAATCGATTAACAGTCGATTGCTCTACCGCTGAGCTACCGAGGAACATCCCGCCGTGGCAGGCGAGGCGCTCCTTTGCCGCCGCTTGCCGGATATTGCAAGCCCTCAAACGATAAATTGTTCCATCGCGATGCGTTCGTCGAGGCCCTGGTCGGGATCGAACAGCAGGGTCAGCGGCCGGCTGCGGTCGGTGGTGACGAGAACGGTCTTTACGTCGCGGATTTCGCGCTGGTCGGCGACCGCGCTGACCGGGCGTTTGGCCGCTTCGCGCACGTTGAAGCGGATGCTCGTCGATTCGGGGACGAGCGCGCCGCGCCAGCGCCGCGGGCGGAAGGGGCTGATCGGGGTGAGCGCCAGCATCGCCGAATCGAGCGGCAGGATCGGGCCGTTGGCGCTAAGATTATAGGCGGTCGATCCCGCGGGGGTCGACACCAGCACGCCGTCGCAGGCCAGTTCCTCCAGCATCGTCCGTTCGTTGATCATCACTTCCAGCTTGGCGGCCTGGCGCGTTTCGCGCAGCAGCGAAATCTCGTTGATCGCGGGCAATATGTGGCGCTCGCCGCTGACCGTCACGATGTCGCCCGACAGCGGGTGGATCAGATAGGGGCGCGCCGCGGCGACGCGGTCCAGCAACCCCTCGACGCGAAATTCGTTCATCAGGAATCCGATCGTGCCGCGGTTCATCCCGAACACCGGCAGGCTGCGCCGCTGGTCGAGCAGCTGGTGAAGCATATGAAGCAGGAAGCCGTCGCCGCCGAGCGCGATCAGCAGATCGGCCTCGCCGACGTCGACAAAGTCATAGAGCGGGCGCAGTTCGGCCTCGGCCTCCATCGCGGCGGGCGCGTTCGATGCGACAAGCGCGATCTTGCGAAACATGTGGTCCGGTTCCCCCTTGCGGCCGCCGCGTCAGCCGCCCGTTGCACTCATATGACGCGCGACCGCCGGTGTGGATTCGCGTTCGATGCGAAAGTCGTGCGCGCGGGGTTTGCCAGCGAGGGCGCGGTCGATCAAGCCGTCGACGTCGCCGCCTTCGCGCAGCGCCGCGCGCAGGTCGACATGGTCATCCTGTCCCAGGCACATATAGACGCGCCCCTCGACCGTCAGGCGGATGCGGTTGCACGTCGCGCAGAAATTGTCGCTGAGCGGGGTGATGAGGCCCAGCGTGACCGGGCTGTCCGCGACCGCAAAATAACGCGCGGGACCGCCGGTGCGCTTGTCGAGCGGACAGATGGCATGCGCGTCGCGGAGCGGGGCGATGAACTGGTGCAGGGGGATATAATGGTCGCTGCGGTCGTCCTCGACCTCGCCAAGCGGCATGGTTTCGATAAGCGTTAAGTCGCAGCCATTGTCGGCGCACCAGCGAAGCATCGGCAGCAGCTGGTCCTCGTTCAGCCCGGCAAGCGCGACCATGTTGATCTTGACCGCGAGCCCCGCGCGCCGCGCCGCGGCGATGCCGTCGAGAGCGATGGCAAGGTCGCCGACACGGGTGATGTGACGGAAAGCCGCCGGATCGAGCGTGTCGAGACTGACATTGACGCGCCGCACGCCCGCCGCCGCGAGCATCGGGGCATGATCGGCGAGCCGCATTGCGTTGGTGGTGAGCGTCAGTTCGTCGAGCCCTTTGCCGATCAGCGCGCCGAGCCGCATGGCCAGCGTGTCGATTCCGCGCCGCACCAGGGGTTCGCCGCCGGTCAGCCGGATGCGCCGGATGCCGCGCGCGACGAATCGTTCGGCCAATTCGGTCATTTCTTCGATGCTGAGCACTGCCGATTTGGGCAGGAAACGCATATCTTCGGCCATGCAATAGCGGCAGCGAAGGTCGCACCGGTCGGTCACCGACAGGCGTAAATAACTGATCCGGCGGCCATGGCCGTCGATCAGCGGCGCTGCCGCCGCGGCGGGGGGAGATTTTGTGAAAGCCACCTGCATCTTGTGATGCAAAAGGCAAGCGTTTGGCAAGCAAAGCCTGTTAGGGAAACCCGATGAATCGCTTGTCCGAATCCCTGACCGCCTGCGCCCGAAAGATCGAAGCGCAGCACGATCGTCACGACGAGGATGCCGGGGTCATTCTGGTGCAGGTCGACCAGATGGCGCGCATCAATAACAGCGCGGGGACCGCCGCAGGCGACGCGGTGCTGGACGAAATCGGCCGACGGCTCGAAAACTTTGCCGGTGACGAGTTCGGACCCGGTTCGTGCGTCGAGCGGCTCGACGGGCCGCGCTTCCTGATCGTGCCCGCGACGCCGATCGCGCTCGGCGCGCTGCGGGCGCAGGAACGCGCGCTGCACGTCGCGCTCGCCGAACCGATCGTCGGCGACCCGCACGGCCGCCTGTCGATCCGCATCGCCACGGCACTGATCGTGCGCGACGAATCGGTTGCCGAACAGCTGCTGCAGGCGTGCGAACAGCTCGCGCGGCCCGCGTCGGCGCGCGACGGCGTGATGGTCCATGCGGCGCTGTCGCGGAACGAGGTCGTGATCCATTACCAGCCGCAATATGATGTCGCGACCGGCGCGATGACCGGGGTGGAGGCGCTGCTGCGCTGGCAGCATCCCGAACTCGGCCTGCTCGGCGCGGGGCCGCTGGTGACGGCGGCGCGCGCGGCGCGCCTCGAATGCGAACTGACCGAACATGCGCACCGGATCGCGCTCAACGAAATGGCGCGCTGGCCGGGGCAGCTTGGGCGGCTGCGCGTGTCGCTCAACATCACCGCCGCTGACCTCGGCGATCCCGACTTCGCCGCGCGGTTCGCGGCAATGGCCAGGGATGCAAAGGTCGATCCCGACCGGCTGACGCTCGAACTGACCGAACAGGCGATGCTGAGCGACCCCGCGAGCGCCGCCGAGCAGTTGGCGCAGATCCGCGCGCTCGGCTGCGCCATCGCGATCGACGATTTCGGCACTGGCTATTCCAGCCTGTCGCTGCTCGCGCGGTTGCCGATCGATTATCTGAAGATCGACAGCGGCTTTACCCGCACGATCGACGGCAGCGACCGCGACCGCATCGTGGTGCGCGCGATCGTCGATCTGGCGCGCGCTCTGGGCCTGCTGGTGGTGGCCGAGGGGATCGAGAATGAACGCCAGCTCGCGCGGCTGGCCGAGATCGGGGTGGCGACGTGGCAGGGATTCCTGAAATCGGGACCGGTGCCGGGGGACCAGTTGCTAAAGCTGATGGAATGATCGTCGCCTTCGCGGGGGGCGACGCTATGAAGCCTGCCGCGCCAGTTTGCCCAAACCCTTTGACAATTGCAGCGCGCCGTTGAGCCTAGCGCCGGTGCTCGCCCACTCGCCGCTGACCGACAGCTTGTTGTCGGGGCGAATGCGCGCGCGGCCCTTCAGCCGTTCGACATAGGCGATCAGGCCGGGGACGTTGGCGAACGCGTCGCCGTGGAAGCTGACAAGCGCGCCCTTGGTGCCGACGTCGAGCTTGGCAATGCCTGCGAGCTTCGCATTCGCCTTGATCTCCATGAGCTGAATCAGGTTCGCGGTTTCGGGCGGCAGCGGGCCGAAGCGGTCGATCATTTCCGCGGCGAAGGCGTCGAGTGCGGCGCGGTCCTCAGCCTCGTTCAGGCGGCGATAGAGCGCCATGCGCAGCGGCAGGTCGGGGACATAATCATCGGGGATGAGGATCGGCGCGTCGATGGTGATGACGGGGGACAGCGCCTCGCGCGGCGGCAGCTTGCCCGCGCCTTCGGCCTTGGCGACAAGGATCGCTTCCTCCAGCATCGACTGATAGAGTTCAAAGCCGACCTCGCGGATATGCCCCGACTGTTCGTCGCCGACGAGATTGCCCGCGCCGCGAATGTCGAGATCGTGGCTCGCGAGCTGGAAGCCCGCGCCCAATGTGTCGAGATCGCCGAGCAGCTTGAGGCGCTTCTCTGCCGTGTCGGTGATCGCTCCGCCCTCCGGCGTCGTCAGATAGGCATAGGCGCGCGTTTTCGACCGTCCGACGCGGCCGCGCAGCTGGTAGAGTTGCGCGAGTCCGAAGCGGTCGGCGCGGTGGACGATCAGCGTGTTGGCGCTCGGAATGTCGAGGCCGGATTCGACGATCGTGGTCGAAACGAGCACATCATATTTGCGGTCGTAAAAGGCGCCCATCCGTTCCTCGACCTCGCCTGGCGCCATCTGGCCGTGCGCGACGACATATTTGATTTCGGGCACGCGGGTGCGCAGATATTCCTCGATGTCGGGCAGGTCCTTGATCCGCGGGGTGACAAAGAAGCTCTGCCCGCCGCGGTCGTGCTCGCGCAGCAGCGCCTCGCGGATCACCACCGGATCCCACGGCGCGACATAGGTGCGCACCGCGAGCCGGTCGACCGGCGGCGTCTGGATGACGCTAAGCTCGCGCAGCCCCGACATCGCCATCTGGAGCGTGCGCGGGATCGGCGTCGCGGTGAGCGTCAGCACATGGACGTCGGACTTCAACTGCTTCAGCCGCTCCTTGTGGACGACGCCGAACCGCTGTTCCTCGTCGACGATGACGAGGCCCAGATTCCTGAACTCGACCGATTTTGCGATCACTGCGTGGGTGCCGACGACGATGTCGATCTGTCCGCTGGCCAGTCCGTCGCGGGTGCGTTGCGCCTCGGCGGCGGGGACAAGGCGCGACAGGCGGCCGATATTGACCGGAAAGCCCTTGAACCGCTCGGCGAAGTTGGTGAAATGCTGGCGCGCAAGCAGGGTGGTCGGCACCACCACCGCAACCTGCACCCCCGCCATCGCCGCGACGAAGGCGGCGCGCAGCGCGACCTCGGTTTTGCCGAAGCCGACATCGCCGCACACCAGCCGGTCCATCGGGCGCCCCGACGCCATATCGGCGAGCACCTCGCCGATCGCGCGGTCCTGATCGTCGGTTTCCTGATAGGGGAAGCGGTCGGCGAAGGCGGGATAGGCGGCATCCTGTGCGAGTATCTCGCCCGGACGGAGCGCGCGCTGCGCCGCGGTGGCGAGCAACTCGCCCGCAATTTCGCGGATGCGTTCCTTCATCCGCGCCTTGCGCCGCTGCCACGCTTCGCCGCCCAGCCTGTCGAGCGCGACGCCCTCGCTTTCGCCGCCATAGCGCGAGAGGACGTCGAGATTTTCGACCGGAACGTAAAGCTTGTCGCCGCCCGCGTAGGTCAGCGCGACGCAGTCGTGCGGGCTGCTTCCGACCGGGATGGACGTCAGCCCTTCATAGCGGCCGATGCCATGATCGAGATGGACGACGAGGTCGCCGACGCTGAGCGTCGCCAGTTCGGCAAGGAAGGCGTCGGCGCTCTTGCGGCGCTTCTGGCGGCGGACGAGGCGTTCGCCGAGAATATCCTGCTCGGTGAGCAGGCTGATCGCATCGCTGGCAAAGCCGTGATCGAGGGGGAGGATGATGAGAGCGACGTTGCCCGTCGCGGTGTCTCGACTTTGCCCGACATCAACGGACGTTGAACCCAGCGCTTCCTGCCACGTATCGACCTGAACCAGCCCCGTCACGCCATGGTCGCGGAGCAGACCCGACAGACGTTCGCGCGCGCCGCCCGAATAGCTGGCGATGATCGTGCGGCGACCCTTGCGGCGTTCGTCCGACAGATGGTCGGCGACCTTGTGATAGACATTAAGGTCGGCGGCGCGTTCGGGGGTGAAATCGCGCGCGGCAAAGGTTTCCAGATCGACGACCGATGCGGCGGGCGGGACATCGAAGGGCGTGACGATATGGATCGGGCGCGTTGCCGCTGCTTCGGTCCATTCGCGCTCGGCCAGATAGAGCGCCTCTGGCGCGAGCGGGCGGTAGCTGCCCGGTGACTCGCGTTCGGCGGCGACGCGGTTGGCATGATAGTCGACGATCGCGGCGAAGCGCGTCTCGGCGGTTGCGTCGGTGCGGTGGCCGCGCAGCACCGGCGTTGCGGGGTCGATATGGTCGAACAGGGTCGCGAGCCGCTCCTCGAACAGCGGCAGCCAATGATCCATGCCCGCCTGCCGCCGCCCGTCGCTGACCGCCTGATAGAGCGGATCGCCGGTCGCCTGCGCGCCGAACAATTCGCGATAGGCGGAACGGAAGCGCTTGATCGTCGTCTCGTCGAGCAAGGTTTCGGACGCGGGGAGCAGTTGCAGCGCCGTGGCGGGGCCAAGGCTGCGCTGGTCCGCGGGGTCGAAGCGGCGGATGCTCTCGATCTCGTCGCCGAAAAAATCGACGCGCAGTCCCGTCTCCTCGCCCGCGGGAAACAGGTCGAGCAGGCCGCCGCGCACCGCGAACTCGCCCTGATCGGCAACGGTATCGACGCGGCTGAAGCCATTGGCGACAAGCAGCTCGGCGAGCGCGTCGCGGTCGATCCGCTGGCCGGGTGCCAAGGTCGTCGCGAGCTGGCGGATGCGGAAAGGCGTCAGCGTGCGCTGGGTGATCGCCGCAACGGTGGTCAGGATCAGCTCGCCGCGCTTCGGCGCCGCCTGCAAGGCGGATAGCGTCGCCAGCCGGTCGGCGCTGACGCGCATCGAAGGCCCGGCGCGATCGTAAGGGAGGCAGTCCCACGCGGGAAAGCGGTGGACGATGATGTCGGGCGCGAAAAAGGGTGCGGCGTCGGCGATCGCCTGCATCGCGGCATCGTCGGTCGCGACATAGACGAGCCGCTTGTCGCTCGCACGCGCGAGGTCGGCGAGCAGCAGCGGCAGGAAGCCGTCGGCGGCGCGCGCCAGCGTCAGCGGCGCGGACGCCTGCCCGATGGCGGCGAAAATATCGGCGGCGGGTCGCGTCATGGTAGCGGGATATAGTCGAGCCGGCGCATCGCCGCGATGAGGTCGGGCCTGTCGAGATGCGCGGGGGGCGCGGCGGTGCCGAGCGCCCATGCCATGATGTCGACGTCGTCCTCGTCGACCACGGCTTCGAACCATGCGATCTCGGATTCGCCCCAGACGGGCGAATAACGGTCGAAAAAGCCGCCGATCATGTAATCGGCCTCGCGCGTGCCGCGGTGCCAGGCACGGAATCGGAGGCGTTTGAGGCGGTCGGTCATGGCGGGCCTTTTAGAGCGGTGACGGACATCGTCTCGTTCCGTTCGTGTCGAGCGAAGTGGAGGCATAGATCAGTCCAGCGCCCTGCCGAGGGGCATCTCGACTTCGCTGGATGCGAACGGAGATGAGGGGCTGGGCAAGATGAAGGATTAGGGTTTAGACACGCCCTAGCGATGCGACCCGAAATCCTCAACCCGCTCTTTGCCGCGCTCACCGACCTGAAAGGCGTCGGGCCGCAGCTGGCCAAGCCGCTGGCGCGGCTGGGGCTGGAGCGCGTCGTCGACGTGCTGTTCCATCTTCCGACCGGGCTCATCTCGCGCGTCTCCGTCGACCGGATCGACCAGGCGCAGCCGGGGCAGACGATCATCGTCGAGGTGACCGCGCGCGACTATCGCCCCGGCCGCTCTCCACGCGCGCCCTTCGGGGTCGAGGCGTTCGACCGTGCGGGCGACCATGTGCGGCTCGTCTATTTCGGGCGGACGTCGGGGCTGGCGCGCAAGCTCTTCCCGATCGGTGAGACGCGCCGCGTGTCGGGGCGGCTCGATCTGTATGGCGAGACGCGCCAGATCGTCCATCCCGACCATGTCGCCGAACCCGGCGATGGCGGTGCGATAGCCGAGCATGAGCCTGTCTATCCGCTGACCGAGGGGCTGACCAACGCGCGCCTGTCACAGCTTGCGGCGGTGGCGCTCGAACGGCGGCCCGAACTCGCCGAGTGGATCGACGCGCCCCTGCTCGCCAGCCGGGGCTGGCCGGCGTGGCGCGAGGCGCTCGCGCGCGCACATGCCAGCCCGCGCGACGAGGCGGCGCGCGACCGGCTGGCCTATGACGAGATTTTCGCGAACCAGGTCGCGTTGATGCTGATCCGCCAGCGGCTGCGCAACCGCAGGGGGCGCGCGATCGTCGGCGATGGCCGCCTGACAGGCAGGTTGCGGTTGCCTTTTGGCCTGACGGGGGCGCAGGAGCGCGTGGGGCGCGAGATTGCGGGCGACATGGCGCGGGACACGCCGATGCTGCGGATGCTGCAGGGCGATGTCGGGTCGGGCAAGACGCTGGTCGCGCTGCGCGCGATGCTCACCGCGGTCGAGGCGGGGACGCAGGCAGCGCTGCTGGCGCCGACCGAAATCCTTGCGCGCCAGCATTTCGCGACCTTGCAGACGATGCTCGCCGGGCTGCCGGTGAACCTTGCGATATTGACCGGGCGCGACAAGGGGCGGGTGCGCGAATCGACGCTGATGGGGCTGGCCGACGGCAGCATCGACATTCTGGTCGGCACCCACGCGATTTTCCAGCAGGCGGTGACATACAGGGATCTCGCGCTGGTCGTCGTCGACGAACAGCATCGGTTCGGTGTCGCGCAGCGGCTGATGCTCACTCAAAAGGCCATCCGTCCGCCGCACTTGCTGGTGATGACCGCGACGCCCATCCCGCGCACGCTTTTGCTCGCCAACCATGGCGAGATGGACGTGTCGCGGCTTGACGAGATGCCGCCGGGGCGCACGCCGGTCGACACGCGCGTCGTGTCGGTCGAGCGGCTGGACGAGGTCGTCGCCTCGCTCGAACGCCATCTTGCAACCGGCGCGCAAGCCTATTGGGTCTGCCCGCTCGTCGCCGAGAGCGAGGCGAGCGAGCTGGCCGCAGCCGAAGAACGCGCGGCATTGCTGCGCGAGCGGCTGGGCGCCGACCGTGTCGGGCTGGTGCATGGCCGGATGAAGGGGGGTGACAAGGACGATGTCATGGCGCGCTTTCAGGCCGGGGCGATCGGCGTGCTCGTTGCGACCACGGTGATCGAGGTCGGTGTCGATGTTCCCGCCGCCAGCCTGATGGTCGTCGAACATGCCGAGCATTTCGGGCTGGCCCAGCTGCACCAGCTGCGCGGCCGCGTCGGGCGCGGGTCGCCGAAATCGGTGTGCCTGCTGCTGCGTTCGCCGACCCTGTCGGATACGGCGCGCGAGCGGCTGGCGTTGATGCGCGAGACCAACGACGGGTTCGTGATTGCCGAAAAGGATCTCGAACTGCGCGGCGGCGGCGAACTTCTGGGCCTCAAGCAATCGGGGGAGGCCGACTACCGGCTTGCGAATCCCGATCAATTGGTGCGCTTGCTCCCCGTCGCTCACGACGATGCGCGCCTGTTCGTCGAACGCGACGGCGGCATGGACGGCGCGCGCGGCGATGCGGTGCGGCTTTGCCTCTACCTTTTCGAGCGCGATGCGGCGGTGCCGTTACTAAGGAGTGGCTGACCCGCGCGGGCGCGTCGCACGCCATTCGTGCCGGGCTTGCCAAAACGCCGTTCGTCTTGTTTCTGCGCCGAAAGGAAGAATGCCCCCCTTCGACGGCCTGCCAAGGCAGGCGCGCAGGACCGGTTTCGGCAAGCTCGGGGCGAACGGGTTTCGAGGAATCCGCGTCTTCTAATTCACATCGGCGCGCGCGCCCATCGCGCGGATCATCGGCAGATAATCCTCGGCGGAGATGGATTTTTCGAACTGCACACCGGTCTTGCCGCCCAGCGACCAGACCACCTTGGCGGCCGCCCGGCCGATGATCGGCATCCGGAATACGACAAGGTCGCCGGGATCGAGCCCGCGTTCGAAACGCATCAGCAGGCCGTCGGCGCTGATGTTGACGCAGGTGCACATTTCCTGCCGACCGTCAGGCATGACGAAGGGCAGGCGGCAATAGACGTCGCTCCGCGGAGCGATCCGCTGGTCGAGGCCGACATAATGGGCCTTGCTCGTGTCGATCTTGCGCATTTTCGTGGACCTTGCTGGTTTGGGCATGACGTTCCACCGGAATGCTGAAGAAGTGGTAAATGATCTTTGCCGCCTTAACGGGTCACGAGCCCGTGTTTTTTGGCGCCGAGGCTCAGGGGAACGTCGCCGTCGGACGGGACGATGCGATGGGCGGGGTCGCGAACGACGCTGCCGCCGACCTTCACCGCGCCCTCTTCGAGCTTGCGGCGCGCTTCCTTGTTCGACGCGGCGAAGCCGAGTTCGCGCAGGGCATCGACGATGCCGATCCCGTCGGCAGGCGCCGCGACGCGCGGAAGGTCGCCGCCAATCTGTCCCTTTTCAAAGGTTTGCGCCGCCGTTTCGGCGGCAGCCTTGGCCGCGTCGGCGCCGCGGCACATCGCGGTCGCCTCGTTCGCCAGGATTTTCTTCGCCTCGTTGATCTCGGCGCCCGCGAGCTTTTCCAATCGCGCGATCTCGTCCAGCGGCAGGTCGGTAAAGAGCTTCAGAAACTTGCCGACGTCGCGGTCGTCGCAGTTGCGCCAATATTGCCAATAGTCAAAATGGGACAGTTGATCGGGATTGAGCCAGACCGCGCCGGCGGCGGTTTTGCCCATTTTGGCGCCCGCGGCGGTGGTGAGCAGCGGAGTCGTCAGGCCATAGAGGTCGGCGCCGTCCATGCGGCGTCCCAGCTCCATGCCGTTCACGATATTGCCCCACTGGTCCGACCCGCCCATCTGAAGCCGCACGCCCATTTCGCGCGACAGGTGGCGAAAGTCATAACCCTGGAGGATCATGTAATTGAACTCGAGGAAGGTCATCGGCTGTTCGCGATCGAGCCGCAGCTTGACCGAATCAAAGGTCAACATGCGGTTGATCGTGAAATGCGTGCCGACTTCCTGGAGCAGCTCGATATAGCCGAGCTTGCCGAGCCAGTCCTGATTGTCGACCATCACCGCGTCGGTCGGGCCGTCGCCGAAGTTCAGGAACTGCCGAAAGATGCCGAAGATCGACGCGATGTTCGCCGCGATCGTCTCGTCCGAGAGCATCTTGCGGCTTTCGTCGCGCCCCGTTGGGTCGCCGATCCGCGTCGTTCCGCCGCCCATCAGCACGATGGGCTTGTGCCCCGTCTGTTGCAGCCGGCGCAGCATCATGATCTGAACGAGGCTGCCGACGTGGAGCGAGGGCGCGGTGGCGTCGAACCCGATATATCCGGGGACGATCTGTTTCGCGGCAAGCGCATCGAGCCCTTCCGCGTCGGTCATCTGATGGATATAGCCTCGCTCGTCGAGAAGGCGCAGCAGGTCGGATTTATAGTTCGTCATAGCGGGCGGGCGCTTAGCATGGGGTTTGATATTTGGATAGCATGCGCAAGGAGCTGATCTGTCACCCCGGCACGCCCGCGCGCGCCGTGCGATCGGTCGCGGTCGAGGTCAGCCTGTCGTTCGACGATGGCTTTGCCCTCCGTTTCATCGTCGCCGGCGCGATCGCCGATCTGGTGCTGCCCGATGGCGAGGGCGAGCTGGTCATCGCCGACAGCGCCACCGACGGCCTGTGGGAAAGCACCTGTTTCGAGGCATTTCTGACCGAAGAGGGGCAGGCGGATTATACCGAATTCAACTATGCGCCCGATGGGCGCTGGGCCTGTTACCAGTTCGACGATTATCGTTCGCTCCTGCGCTCCGACGATCTGGCGCCGTGGGAAATCTCGGCGGAACGCGGCGAACAAAGCTATGCGCTGCGGATCGAGCCGGGCATTTTTCCCGATGTCGGCGCAAAGCTGGGCCTCGCCGCGGTGATCGAGGAAATCGATGGCACCAAAAGCTATTGGGCGCTCGCCCATCCGCCGGGGCAGCCCGATTTCCACCATCCCGATTGCTTTGCCCTGACGCTTGAGGCACGCGGGCGGGCATGACGACGCTTTTCGGTATCGACCGCCTGCTCGCCGACCCGGCGCTCCTGAAACCGCTCGGGGGCAAGCGCGTCGCGCTGCTCGCCCATCCCGCCTCGGTCACGGCCGAATTGACGCACAGCCTTGATGCGCTGATTGCCGCGGGGGTCAAGGTCACGGCGGTGTTCGGCCCGCAGCATGGCGTGCGCGGCGACCTGCAGGACAATATGATGGAGTCGCCCGATTTCACCGATCCGGTGTATGAAGTGCCATGTTTTAGCCTATATGGTGAGGTGCGGCGCCCGACCGGCCAGTCGATGCACAGTTTCGACGTGATGCTCGTCGACCTTCAGGATCTCGGCTGCCGCATCTACACATATGTCACGACCCTGCTCTATGTGCTGGAGGCCGCGGCGCAGCATGGCAAGGCGGTGTGGGTGCTCGACCGCCCCAATCCCGCCGGGCGACCCGTCGAAGGGACGCGCCTGCGTTCTGGTTGGGAAAGTTTCGTCGGCGCGGGGCCGATGGTCATGCGCCACGGGCTGACGATGGGCGAGATGGGGCACTGGTTTATCCGCCATTTCAACCTCGATGTCGACTATCGCGTCATCGAGATGGAGGGATGGGAACCCGATGGCCCCGGCTTTGGCTGGCCGGCGGATCGCGTCTGGATCAACCCCAGTCCCAATGCGCCGAACGTCAACATGGCCCGCGCCTATGCCGGCACGGTGATGGTCGAGGGCGCGACGCTCAGTGAAGGGCGCGGCACGACGCGCCCGCTCGAACTGTTCGGGGCGCCCGACATCGACGCCAAGGCGGTGATCGCCGAGATGCACCGGCTGGCGCCCGAATGGCTGGGCGGGTGCAAGCTGCGCGACATCTGGTTCCAGCCGACCTTCCACAAACATGTCGGGCAACTTTGCAGCGGCGTCCATATCCATGCCGAGGGTGCGTGGTACGACCATGCCGCCTTTCGCCCGTGGCGCGTGCAGGCGCTGGGGTTCAAGGCGATCCGCTCGCTCTGGCCCGACTATCCGATCTGGCGCGGGCTCGATTTCAAATATGAATATACCGAGGACATGCTGGCGATCGACGTGATCAACGGCGGACCGGAGTTGCGCGCGTGGGTCGACGATGCGGACGCCGAACCGGGCGACCTCGATGCGCTCTCGCTGCCCGATGAGGCGGGCTGGCGGGACGAGGTGGAAGGGCTTTTGCTTTATCGTTAGTCGATTTTCGCGAACATCAGATCCGTTCGTGCCGAACTTGTCGAAGCACCGTTCTTCCATGACGCTGACGGAAAGAACGGCCCCCTTCGACTGGCTTGTCGGTCGAAAGGGGACAGGCTTCGACAGGTTCGGGTGAACGGGAACGGGAGAGAGTTGTGATGCACCGGCGGCAATTCATGCGGACTGCGGCACTGACCGGACTCGCATTGACAGCATCGGTATCGGCGCTGGCCGCCGATACGGCGGGCCTGCCCAACCTTGCCGCGGCCGCGGTGCCGATCGGCACCGCCGAGCGCATGGCGCGGATCGCCCAGGCCAGGGAATTGATGGCCGCGAACGACATCGGCGCGCTGCTGATCGAGCCGGGATCCAGCCTGATCTACTTCACCGGGGTGCGCTGGTCGCGCAGCGAAAGGCTGACCGCCGCGGTGCTGACGCGCGAGGGCGAGGTGGCGGTGGTCACGCCCTTTTTCGAAGAACCATCGGTGCGCGAAAGCCTGGGCGTCGGCGCCGAGGTGCTGACCTGGAACGAGGATGAGAACCCGCTTGCTGCCGTCGCGGCCTGGCTTGGCAGACGCGGGCTGGCCAGGGGCAAGATCGGAGTCGAGGAAACGGTGCGGTATTTCGCAGTCGACGGGCTGAAGCAAGCCATGCCCGACGCCACCCTCGTCAATGGCGCGCCCGTCGTGCGCGGGTGCCGGATGCACAAATCCGCGGCCGAAATTGCGCTGATGCAGGTCGCGAACGACATCACGGTCGCCGCCTATCGCCACACGGCGCCGCGGATCGAGGCCGGGATGACGCCCGCCGAGATCGGCGCGATCATGCGCGCCGCGACGGTGGCGCTCGGCGGCAAGAGCGAGTTCGAGCTGATCCTGCTCGGCGAGGCGAGCGCTTATCCGCATGGGAGCGGCAAGCCGCAGGCGGTGACGCCGGGCGAGGTGGTGCTGATGGACTGCGGCGCCTCGGTCCATGGCTATCAGTCGGACATTTCGCGCAGCTTCGTTTACGGCAAGGCGAGCCCGCGCCAGCGGCAGGTCTGGGACCAGATGCGCAAGGGACAGGATGTCGCCTTCGCCGCCGCAAAGCTTGGCACCCCGGCGGGCGCAGTCGATGACGCGGTGCGCGCATATTATGAAAGCCTCGGCTGGGGACCGGACTATAAACTTCCCGGCACCTCGCACCGCACCGGTCATGGCATCGGGCTCGACGGGCACGAGCCGGTGAATCTGGTGCGCGGCGAAACGAAGCGGCTTGCGCCCGGCATGTGTTTCTCGAACGAGCCGGGGATTTATATTCCGGGCGAGTTCGGCATCCGGATCGAGGATTGTTTCCATATGACCGACAGCGGGCCGAAATGGTTCAGCGAACCGCCGCCGTCGCTGGATCATCCTTTCGACTGATAAATCCGTTCACCCCGAACCTGGCGACGCCTGTTCTGGGCGACTGACCAATCCGCCGAAGGGGGCCGTTCATTCCTTTGGCGCCGCAGGAAGAAGGACGGCGCTTCGACCAGCTCGGCACCCACGTATCAGGCGTTCGCGTCAGGTTCTTTCGGCCGCTGCACCAAACTTACCAGCACGAACGAAATGATCATCAGCAGATACCAGCTGCCGAGCTTTTCCGGCCCGACCATGTGCCAGCCGTCATTCTGGCTCGGATAGGTCCAGGCGCGGGCAAAGGTGCCGATATTTTCGGCGAACCAGATGAACAACGCGACCAGCCCCCAGCCGACGAGCAGAGGCATCCGGCGATGGACGTGGAGCGGACGGAACCACACCTGACAGCGCCAGAAGAGCAGGCCGGTCGCCGCGAACAGCAACCAGCGGACGTCATAGGTCCAATGGTGGGCGAAGAAATTGATATAGATGGCGACGGCAAGCACATAGCTTGTCCAGACTGGCGGATAGCCCGTGTAGCGAAAGTCGAAGATCCGCCAGACGCGCGCGATATAGCTGCCGACCGCGGCATACATGAAACCAGAGAAAAGCGGCACCGCGCCGATGTGGAGCAGGCTCGCTTCGGGATATTGCCACGATCCCGCGGCGGTCTTGAACAGTTCCATCACCGTGCCGACGATGTGGAAGATGAGGATGACCAGCGCTTCCCGTGGCGTTTCGAGCCGAAAGGCGAGCATGGCAAGCTGGATGAGCAGCGCGCCGATGGTGATCGCGTCGTAGCGATGGAGCGGCGCATCGTCGGGCCAGAAGAAATGCGTGCCGAGCAGCAGTGCGAGCATCAGGCCGCCGAACAGGCAGGCCCAGCCCTGCTTGAACCCAAACACCAGAAGTTCGAGAAACCAGCCGCGCGGCCCCGGCGTAACCGCCATCGCTTCCAGTTGCGCGCGAACCGCGTGAAAGCGGCTGTGGCCGCGTTCGCGATCAGACATGGACCGCAACCCACGCGATCAGCATCGCGGCAGGAAGCAGCAGCGCCTGCGCCAGCACCGTACCGGCAAGGCGGCTCAGCGAGATGAGGGTAATCGCGCGGCGGAAGTCGGCCTCGTCGACCTTACCCTCGACCGCGTCATCGGTCATCACCGACAATTGCGGGTCGATGAAAGCGAACAGCAGGATCGTCGCAAAGCCGTTGATCAGCGCCGACAGCTGCGACGCGGTAACGCGAAACTCTGGCGCAAGATAGCCGGCATAGAGCGACGCGACGACGCCGACGGCGAGCAGCGATTGCGCAAGGCAGTTGGCGATCAACACGCCCCAGCCGATGCCCTTCGGCATCCGCCAGTTCCTGAGGTGCGACAGGCCGGGAAACGTCAGTGATCGGGCCAATGTCCGAAGCCCGCTCGGACTTGCCGCCTTCAGCGCGAGCTTCGTCGTCGACCGATTATCCTGATACCAGCCGATCGCCGCGGCGAACATGCGCTGCCCCGTCGGCACCAGCAAAATGCCGATCAGCGTCGCCACGCTCGCGGCCGCCAGCACCAGCTGCATGTCGAGGAACAGATGCCCGCCGCTGCCGTCGTGGATACGCGTCTCGATCCGCTTGGCAAGGAAAGGCCCAAGGAAGCTGTTCGAGGTGCGCGAGAAGAGCACGAGGATGTTGAACAGCGCGAACGACATGGCGATGCGGCGGGTGCGCACCCCGGCGATGCGCGCGGCATAGGCGAGCGCGCCGATCAGGTTGATGAAGCCGGTGAGCAGCAGGATCGTGACAAGGGGGAGGTCGATCATGGCGGGCCTGAAGGAGCTTCTGAAATCCGTTCACGTCGAGCGAAGCCGAGGCACCCATCGGTCGCGCGCGGCGTTGGGGTGTCTCGGCTTCGCTCGACACGAAGGGGATTAGGGGATCGGTTCAACATTGCCAGCGAAGAAGTCGTGATCCCGGTCTGCGCCGGAATCGGGGAGCGGCGGGAATCAATGCTTGCGCGTCAGTTCGCGCATCGCATCGTCAAGGCCCGCGAGGGTCAGCGGATACATGCGGTCGTTCATCAGCTGTTTGATCAGCTTCACCGACTGGGTGTAGCCCCAATGCGCTTCGGGCACCGGGTTCAGCCACACCGCTGCCGGATAGACATGCGTAATCCGCTGGAGCCACACCGCGCCCGATTCTTCGTTGAAATGTTCGACGCTGCCACCGGGGTGGGTGATTTCATAGGCGCTCATCGACGCATCGCCGACGAAGACGACCTTGTAATCATGGCCATATTTGTGAAGGATGTCCCACATCGGCGTGCGTTCGGACCAGCGACGCCGGTTGTCTTTCCACACCCCTTCATAGGGGCAGTTGTGGAAATAGAAGAACTCCAGATTCTTGAACTCGCTCGTCGCGGCGCTGAACAATTCCTCGCACAGCTTGATGAACGGGTCCATCGACCCGCCGACGTCGAGGAAGAGCAGCAGCTTGACCGCATTGCGCCGCTCGGGGCGCATCTTGATGTCGAGCCAGCCCTGCCGCGCGGTGCCGTCGATCGTGCCGGCTATATCGAGCTCGTCGGCTGCGCCCTCGCGCGCGAACTTGCGCAGTCGGCGGAGCGCGATCTTGATGTTGCGGGTGCCGAGTTCCTTTGTGTTGTCGAGATTCTGGAACTCGCGCTTTTCCCAGACTTTCAGCGCGCGCTTGTGCCTGCTCTCGCCGCCTATGCGGACGCCTTCGGGGTTATAGCCCGAATTGCCGAAGGGGCTGGTGCCGCCGGTGCCGATCCATTTGTTGCCGCCCTCATGGCGCTTCTGCTGTTCCTCAAGCCGCTTTTTCAGCGTCTCCATGATCGCGTCCCAGTCGCCCAGCGACCTGATCGCTTCCATCTCTTCGGCGGTGAGATATTTCTCGGCAACGGCTTTCAGCCATTCTTCGGGAATGTCGACGGGATTCTGACCGTAATCGGCGAGCAGTCCCTTGAAAACCTTGTTGAACACCTGGTCGAAACGATCGAGCAGGCCTTCGTCCTTCACAAAAATCGCGCGGGATAGATAATAAAATTGTTCAGGGGTGCGGTCGATGACCTCGCGGTCGAGCGCCTCCAGCAGCATCAGATGCTCTTTCAGGCTGGCGGGAATGCCCGCGGCGCGAAGCTCGTCGAGGAAACCGAAAAACATGCGGCAGGCGTAACCTGTCGACGCGGCGGGTGCAATCACTTTACGTTTACGGAAGGTGACGGACGGCCGGAGCAAGATCCATTTTCGGATGACGCCATTTGGCCGGGATCTGCCGTTTACATTCCCCCGGAACGGGGAGGGGGCCCGTTTCGAAACGGAGATGGAGCGACCGGAACATGGCATCGTGACGAGAGTTTGGGTCTTTCCGTCCGCCCTGCGGGTTGCCGTCCCCCGTTCCGGGGAGGAACCGCCATGTCCGCTTCCACCCCGACCGGATCGCCCGCTGATCTCACGCGCCATCGGCGTCCGGGCACCTGTTGCCGCTTGCCAGGCGCGGCGATCGCCGCCAGATTGGTTTTGAAACGAAACCAAAGGAGCGATGCGCATGATCGGCGATTTCGAGCAACAGCGGGTGACGCTTTCGACCGGCATCGAACTCGACGTGGTCGATATCGGGCCGCGCGACGCGCCCGCGCTGATCTTCCTCCACGGTTTTCCCGAATCGCATCGCACCTGGCGGCACCAGCTTCCCCATTTTGCGGGCCGCTTTCGCTGTATCGCGCCCGACCAGCGCGGTTATCGCGGGTCATCGAAGCCGCCGGAGGTCGACGCCTATACCCCCGACAAGCTGATCGCCGACATTTTCGCTCTCGCCGACGCGCTCGGCGTCGACCGGTTCACGATCGTGGGACATGACTGGGGTGGAGCGATTGCGTGGGGTGTTGCGCTGGGCGGTCAGCCGGGCGGGCTCCACCCGGCGTGGGCGGGGCGGGTGACGCGGGCGGTGATCGCCAACGCGCCGCACCCCGCGATCTTTCAGCGCCTGCTTGCCACCAATGCCGAACAGCGCGCCGCGAGCCAGTATATCCGCATCTTTCGCGACCCCGCGAGCGATGCGATCATCGCCGACCACGGCATTGCGGGCCTTCTGGCCCACGCCTTTGCGGGAAAGGTGCCGAGTGGCGGGTTGCAACCCGCCGACGAGATCGGCCGTTTGCTGAAGGACTGGGAGGATCGTGACGCCTGCCGCGCGATGGTCAACTGGTATCGCGCCTCGCCGCTGACCGTGCCCGCGATGGACGAACCCTATGCCGATCCGCCCGCGACGCCATTTCCCACGCTTGATATCCCGACGCTGGTGATCTGGGCGCTCGACGATGTCGCGCTGCCGCCGTGCAATCTCGACGGCATGATCGAACTCGTCCCGGCGGTCACGATCGTCAAGGTGCCCGATTGCGGGCATTTCGTGCCGTGGGATGCGCCCGACGCCGTCAATGCGGCGATCGATTCCTTCCTCGCGCAAGACTGAGCGGATCGCCGAAAAAAATGGCGGGCGGCCCATGAGCCGCCCGCCGTTGGGGGGGGTCTGTGCTTGCGTGTCTGGGGCACGCGAAATCATATTTTGCCACACGCAAAATCACCCGGTTGCGACCAGGGCCGAAGACTTTGGGCGGGGCGAGTTAACCATATTATCGGCCGATATGGCAGGCTTTCAGATTCTCCCATTCCTGCCATATTCCTGTCATGGACGTTGGCGGACTCAGGGTTGCCTCGATCACCGACCGGATCGATGGCCCGTCAAGCTGGACAATCGAACGCGATGTCCACGCGCTCATCCTCTATGAGGCCGGAAGCTATCACTGGCTCGAAACCTGGCAGGACGGGCAATGCACGTCGCTTGGCGATCCCTTGCCGGGCGAGATGTGGTTGATCCCCGCAGGGTGCGTCTATCGCGCCGAAGCCAAGGGCGGCGGCGTGCGCTACATCGACATAGAAATCCCGCGCTCGCGGCTGACTGTCGCGCCGGGCACTCGCGCCCTCGCCGCGCATCACGATCGGGTGCTGGCGGCGCTGGGCCGCGCGCTCGCAGCCGGCGATGGCGCGGCGGCCGATCCCTTTGTCACCATCCTTCACGAAACGCTGGCCGGAATGGCCAGCCGCTGCAACCCGCCCGCGATCGGCGATCGCATCAACCAGCTGATGCGTTTCATCCAGGCCCAGCTCGAAATGCCGCTGACCGTCGAGGATATGGCGGCCGAGGCCGGCATGTCGGTCAACAGCCTGATCGTCCATTTCGCGCGCGCGACGGGGCGGACGCCCGCGCAATATGTGCTGCGCCAGCGACTGCGCCGCGCCTGCTGGTTCCTGATGAACCGCCCGCTGTCGATCGCCGAGATAGCCTTTGCCACCGGCTTTTCCAGCCACGCGCATCTGTGCGCAAGCTTTCGCCGCAAGCTGGGCATGTCGCCGGGCGAGTGGCGACGGCGGCATCGGTCGGCTGTCCTGCCCGACGTCGAAGGCGCGGCAGTTTGACCGGGCTGAAGAGGCACCGACCGACTGGTCGTTGTCGGCCCTAACTTTCCGGGCGGAGCAGGCAGCCGCTTGCCCCCGCATAGCGCGCGCTGCGCGATGCGAGCAGCGGGACGCTGCCGATGACCGTTTTCGTGTCGGGATCTTCGCTCAGCGACACCATCTCCATCCCCGGCTCGAAGTCGCTCTGACAGCTTTCCAGGCTGCGCCCCTGGACATAGCGGCATGAACAGCCGACGCGCGCGGCATAGGCGGCGCCGAGTTCGGCCCGCGCCCTGAACGCCGGGAATTGCCAGATCGCGAACCCGGCGAGCAGCACCCCGACGATCAGCACCCACGGCAGGCACCCGCCCCAGCGGCTCGGTTTTTTGCGTGGCGAAACCGGGCCGGGCGATGGTGGCGGTGCGGGCGGGGTCGTCGCGCCCGTTGATGGATCGGCGGGGTTGGTGCTATTCACCCGGCCCATGATGATGAAAAAACGGCTGCTGGCAAGTGCCGCCCTCGCGATGCTTGGCGCCTGGTCGCTGACGCAGGCGGCGGGGCAGGGCAGCCTCGCCCCGGCAGCGCCCGCGCCGAAGTTCGGCCTTTCGCTCGACGATGTGGCGGCGGCCGACGCACCGCCCGCGCTTCCCCCCTTGCCCGCGGCCATCCGCGCCCGCGCCGACGCGCTGTTCTCCGATGCAGAGGCGGTGGGACAGACGCGCGCTCTGCTGGTGCTGCGCGATGGCGAGCCGATCTATGAACGCTATGCCGCCGGGTTCGGCCCCGACAGCAAGCTCATCAGCTGGTCAATGGCAAAGAGCATCACCGCGGTGCTCACCGGCTTTCTGGTGGCCGACGGGCAATTGTCGCTCGACGGTCCGGCGCCAGTCGCGGCGTGGCAGCGCAGCGGCGATCCGCGCGGCGCGATCACGCTCCGCCACCTGCTCCACATGTCGTCGGGCCTTGAACATGTCGAAAATGGCGATCCCGTCTGGGACGGCGACACGGTGGAGATGCTGTTCGGCGGAGGCGCCGACGACATGGCGGGTTTTGCCGAAGCCAAGCCCGCGGCGGCGCAGCCCGGCGAGGTGTTCAATTACAGCTCGGCGACGAGCATCATCCTCGCGGACATCATCGCCGACACGCTGACCCCGTCGGAAAGCCCCGACGCGCGGCGCGAGGCGATGCGCGACTTTATCGCCGGGCGGCTCGTCGAACCGCTCGGCATGACCAGTCTGACGCCCGAATTCGATGCCAGGGGCACGATGATCGGCGGGTCGATCATGCACGCGGCCGCCCGCGACTATGCGCGGTTCGGCGAGTTTCTGCGCAACGACGGCGTCGTGGGCGGCCAACGGCTGCTTCCCGAAAGCTGGATCGACTTCATGCTGGCGCCGTCGGCGAACGATGCCGGCTATGGCGGGCATATCTGGCTCAACCGCCGCCGTCCGGCGGGTGCCCAGCCCGCGCTCTGGCCCGATCGCGGCCCGAACGACCTGTTCGCCGCGATCGGCCATCAGGGGCAATATATCATCGTTTCACCGTCGCAGCGCGTGACGATCGTGCGGCTGGGCGTCACCAGGGACGATCAGTTTCCGGCGCTGCGTCGCCATCTGGCCGATTTGACCGCGGCGCTTTGAGCCGGTTCGGCAAGGGTCGCCGGTTTCGGCCGGAAGCGGTCATAACCCAAAAGAAAGCCCATCCTTCTCAAGCGAGGGGGTAAACGGCCGCTACGACATCTCGCCGCCCCAAGGCCGACTCGGCTCGCCCGTTGACTAAAGCAGAAAATCGCCCACCAGCGTGGTGACGCAATGGCCCGTCAGTTCGACCATGTCGCCGTCGAGGCGGCAGCCGACGTGGCCGCCGCGCGCGCTTGCCTGACAGGCGGCAAAGGCATCGCGGCCCAGCCGCGCCGTCCAATAGGGGGTGAGCACGCTGTGCGCCGATCCGGTGACCGGGTCTTCGTCGATCCCGGCGCCGGGCGCAAAGACACGGCTGACGACGTCGGCGCCCGACGGGTCGCCGGCGCCCGGTGCGGTCGCGATATACAGGATGTCGCTGCCCTCGCTCAACGCGCGAAAGTCGGGCTTGAGCGCACGCACGCTCGCCGCGTCGGGATAGACGATCAGCGCATATCCGTTCGCGTGCCACAGCGTTTCGACCGGTTGCCCGCACAGCGCGCGGACGATGTCGGGCATCGCCCTGGGCAGGGGCGGATAGGCGGGCAGCGCCATCCGATAACCCTCATCCTCACCGTTGCGCGCGACCCGCAAGATGCCGGCCTTGCGCGTGCGAAAACGCATGTCGCTGCGCCACTGCGCCGCTGACAGCAGCACATGCCCGCTCGCCAGCGTCGCATGGCCGCACAGCGCAACCTCGACCGTCGGGGTGAACCAACGCAGCTCATAATCGGCCTCGCCGCTTTCATCGGGCACGAGGAATGCGGTTTCCGACAGATTATTTTCGGCCGCGATCGCCAGCAGCGTCGCATCGTCGAGCCATTCGTCGAGCGGCATCACGGCGGCCGGATTGCCCGTGAAGGGACGGTCGGCAAAGGCATCGACGCGACTGATCGCAAGGCGGCGCGGTGCGCTCATGGGTATAGATATCCCTTCGTCCAGCCATCGCCGGTGCGCTCGAACAGGGTGCGTTCGTGGAGCCGGTGGGCACGGTCCTGCCAGAACTCGATGCGTTGGGGCGTCACGCGCCAGCCTGACCAGCGTGGCGGGCGCGGCACGTCCTGCCCCGCAAAGCGCGCCTGCATTTCGGCAAAGCGCGCCTCGAAGGTCGCGCGGCTGTCCAGCGGGCGCGACTGGTCGCTCGCCCAGGCGCCGAGCTGGCTGTCGCGGCTGCGCGTCGCGAAATAGGCGTCGGCGGTGGCGTCGTCGACCGGTGTGGCGCTTCCTTCGATGCGAATCTGGCGGCGCAGCGATTTCCAGTGGAACAACAGCGCGACATGCGGGTTCGCGGCCAGTTCGCCGCCCTTGCGGCTGTCAAGGTTGGTGTAGAAGACGAAACCGTCGGGCCCATGCCCTTTCAGCAGCACCATGCGCAGCGAAGGGCGCCCGTCGGGTGTCGTCGTCGCGAGCGCCATCGCATTGGAATCATTTGACTCGCTTGCTCGCGCTTCGGCGAACCAGTTGTCGAACAGGGCCAGGGGATCGTCGATCATGCACGCGGTCATAATGCGCAGAACGCGCATGGTCGAGCGACATGTGCGGAACTTGATCGCCGCGGCCCGCATTCCCACATCGCCGCGCAATGGGCCTTCACGGCCAGTCGTTAATCAGGCTACAGGAGCAAGATGGCCGATCCCTATTCCACCCTTGGTGTTACGAAAAGCGCGAGCGAAGCCGAGATCAAGTCTGCCTATCGCAAGCTTGCCAAGGAATTGCACCCCGACAGGAACAAGGACAATCCGAAGGCGTCGGAACGCTTTTCCGACGTGACCAAGGCCTATGACCTGCTTTCGGACAAGGCGAAGCGTGCGCAATATGACCGCGGCGAGATTGACGCCGACGGCAATCCGGCCATGCCCTTCGGCTATGGGGGCGGCGGTTTTCGGGGCGATCCGCGCGCACAGGGCGGGTTTTCCGGTTTCGGCAATGACGGCGCCGATTTCGGCGATATTTTTGAAGGTCTGTTCGGCGGACGCGGCAGCGGGCCTTTCGGCGGGTTCGGCGGGCGCAGCGCACCGCCGCCCAAAGGAGCCAACATCCCCTATCGCCTGTCGGTGTCCTTCGTCGACGCGGCGACACAGGCGCCGCAGCGGATCACACTGGCCGACGGCAGTACGATCGACCTCAAACTGCCCGCCGGGGTCGAAACCGGAACGCAGATGCGCCTGGCCGGCAAGGGTCAGCCGGGACCGGGTGGCAACGGCGACGCGATCGTGACGATCACGGTCAAGGACCACCCCTTTTTCGTGCGCGACGGCGCCAACATCCGGCTCGACCTGCCCGTCACGCTGGCCGAAGCAGTGAAGGGCGCGAAGGTGAAGGTGCCGACGGTCGACGGCCCGGTGATGCTGTCGATCCCCGCGGGTTCCTCGTCGGGCAAGGTCATGCGGCTCAAGGGCAAGGGGTTCAGCCAGAAGGGCGGCGGCCGCGGCGACCAGCTGGTGCGGATCATGGTCGACCTGCCCGCCGACGACGCTGCGCTGGTCAAGCTGCTGGGCGAATGGCACGATCCGCGCAACGTGCGGGCGGACCTCGGCGTGTGACGCGTGGCTGAGGTCAGGGATAACGGACGCGCGGCGGCGCTGGAGCGCGAGGTTGCCGACGAGGTCGGCAAGGAGTTTCTGGCCGAAGGCCATTCGCCCGAATCGCCCGAAGCGCGCGCCGAGCAGGCGAAACGCGTCCATCTGCGCGCGCGGGCGCTGGGGGTTATAGAGCGCGGGCGCGAACAGCTTGGCCCCGGCACGCGCGCCTATCGGATCGTGCGCCGCGTCGTCGTCGGCACCTATACCGACGGCTTCATCCACGCGGGCAACCTGGCCTATCTGGCGCTGATCGCGCTCTTTCCCTTTTTCATCCTGCTCGCCGCCGCGCTCAGCCTGTTCGGCGGCAGCGTCGGCGGCGAGCGCGCGGTCGAAGCGGTTTTCTCGACGATGCCGCCGACCGTCGCCAAGGCCTTGGCCGGTCCGATCCGCGAAGTGATGACCGCGCGCACGGGCATCTTCCTGTGGCTCGGCGCGCTCGTCGCGCTGTGGACCGTCGGCAGCCTGATCGAAACGGTGCGCGACATTCTGCGGCGTGCCTATGGCACGCATTTCAGCAAGGGGTTTTTCCATTACCGCCTGCTGTCGATCGGCATCATCACCGGCGCCGTCGTGCTGATGCTGCTGTCGTTCAGCATGCAGGTGCTGATCGTCGGGGTCGAGCAGTTCGTGACCCGCGTGCTGCCCGAACAATATCAGGACTGGGGCGTCGTGCTCATTTCGCGCGCCGTCTCCGGTCTGGGGCTGTTCGTCGCGATTTACCTGCTCTTCTACAGCCTGACACCGTCGAAATATCGCCGACTGAAGCGTTGCCCCAAATGGCCGGGGGCGCTGTTCACGACCCTATGGTGGATCGGCGTCACGCTGGCGCTGCCGCCCTTGCTCGCCGGCCTGCTCAGCTATGATGCGACCTATGGCAGTCTTGCAGGGGTGATGGTCGCGCTGTTCTTTTTCTACCTCGTCGGATTGGGTATGGTGATGGGCGCCGAACTCAACGCCGCGCTCGTCGAGGTTGAGGATTTGGGCCATGACGCTATGGGGCGCGTGGACGACGTGACAGTCGACGACAAATAAGGCCGGAGAATATGGAAATGACGGGTCTGATGAAGGGCAAGCGCGGGCTGATCATGGGGCTTGCGAACGACAAGTCGCTCGCCTGGGGCATTGCAAAGGCGCTTCACGCGCATGGCGCGGAGCTTGCGATCTCCTATCAGGGGGACGTGATGCTGAAGCGCGTCAAGCCGCTTGCCGACCAGCTCGGTTGCGATTTCCTGATCGATTGCGACGTTGCCGACATGGACAATCTGGACGCGGCCTTCGCGACGCTCGGCGCGCGCTGGCCGACGATCGACTTTGTGGTCCACGCGATCGGTTATACGAACAAGGAAGCGCTGCGCGGCAAATATGCCGATGTGACACTTGACGACTTCCTGATGACGATGAACATCAGCGTCTACAGCTTTACCGCGGTTGCCCAGCGCGCGACGGCGATGATGACGCCATTCGATCCCGAAACGGGCAAGGGCGGCGGGTCGCTGCTGACCCTCAGCTACTATGGCGCCGAAAAGGTCATCCCGCATTACAACGTCATGGGCGTCGCCAAATCGGCGCTCGAAACCAGCGTCAAATATCTCGCCAATGATTATGGTCCGCAGGGGGTGCGCGTGAACGCGATCTCGGCAGGGCCGATCAAGACGCTCGCCGCATCGGGCATCGGTGATTTCCGCCTGATCCTGAAATGGAATGAATATAACGCCCCGCTGCGCCGCAACGTGACGATCGACGATGTCGGCGGTTCGGCGCTCTATCTGCTCAGCGATCTGGCGAGCGGTGTGACGGGCGAAACGCACCATGTCGATGCGGGTTACCACACTATCGGCATGAAGCAGGAAGACGCGCCGGATATTGCGCTTGCCTGATGGCCTTGCCGTCCGCGCGGCGGGCGCAGAAGATGCCGATGCCATCGATGCGGTCATCCGCGCCGCCTTTGCCGGAACCCAATATGGGTATCAGGGCGAGGGCGAACTGGTGCGGATGATCGAGGCGGATGGCGATGCGCTGGTGTCGCTCGTCGCCGAACAGGGCGGCGAAATCGTCGGCCATGTGCTGTTCAGCCGGATGGCTGTGAACGCCGACGGCCGCACCGTTGCGGCAGCGGGCCTTGCGCCCGTTTCGGTTACGCCTGCGCGGCAGGGGCGGGGCATCGGCGACGCCTTGATCCGCGCGGGGCTCGATGCGCTCCGCGAACAGGGTGTCGTGATGAGCTTCGTGCTTGGCCATGCGGACTATTATTCACGCTTGGGCTATTCGCCCGGACTGGCGGCGCGTTTCGTTTCACCCTTTTCAGGCCCGCATTTCATGGCGATGATGCTGGACAGCGCCGCCGAATGGCCGCAAGGCGGCCGGGCGGATTATGCGCCGGCATTCGGCCGGTTGGGGTAAGCGATGAGTTTCAACAGCTTCGGACGCGTTCTTCGCTTCACGACCTGGGGGGAGAGTCACGGCCCCGCACTCGGTGCTGTGGTTGATGGCTGTCCGCCCCGCCTGTCCTTGTCCGAGGCCGACATCCAGCCCTTTCTCGACAAGCGCCGTCCGGGCCAGTCGCGTCACACGACCCAGCGACAGGAACCCGACCAGGTGCGCATCCTGTCGGGGGTGTTCGAGGGCAAGACGACGGGCACGCCGATCAGCCTGATGATCGAGAATGTCGACCAGCGATCAAAGGATTATGGCGAGATTGCTGAGGCCTATCGCCCTGGCCACGCCGATTATGCCTATGACGCCAAATATGGCATCCGCGATTATCGCGGCGGCGGGCGGTCGAGCGCGCGCGAGACCGCGGCGCGCGTCGCCGCGGGCGCCGTGGCGCGGCTGGTGATCCCAGAGGTTCAGATTCACGCCTGGGTCGCCGAAATCGGCGGCGATGCGATCAACCCTGAAAACTTTGACCTTGAAGAAATCGACCGCAATCCCTTTTTCTGTCCCGATCCGGCCGCGGCGCAGCGCTGGCAAGCGCTGATGGATGCAGCGCGCAAGGCGGGCAGTTCGCTGGGCGCGGTCGTCGAATGTGCGGCGAGCGGCGTTCCCGCCGGGTGGGGGGCGCCCATCTATGCCAAGCTCGACAGCGACCTTGCCGCCGCGATGATGGGCATCAACGCGGTGAAGGGGGTCGAGATCGGTGCGGGTTTCCACGCCGCGCGGCTTCGCGGCGAGGAGAATGCCGACCCGATGCGGCCCGCGACCGACGGCAGCAACCGCCCCGATTTCCTGTCAAACAATGCCGGCGGCGTCGCGGGTGGCATTTCGACCGGCCAGCCCGTCGTCGTGCGCGTCGCCTTCAAGCCGACCAGTTCGATCCTCACCCCCGTGCCCACGGTGAACAAGGCGGGCGAGGCGACCGACATCGTGACCAAGGGCCGCCACGACCCCTGCGTCGGCATCCGCGGCGCGCCGGTGGTCGAGGCGATGATGGCGCTGGTGCTCGCCGACCACAAGCTGCTCCACCGGGCGCAGTGCGGATAGCGTGGTCGGGCCGGTTTGAAACACAAGCTCACATCATGCCGTCATTCCGGCCTTCGCCGGAAGGGCGGTCGAGATGAAGTTGAGCAGGCTTCGGTGGTAAGATGATCGACGTCGCCCGCGCCTTTGTCACCGAATATCAGGCGATCATCGGCCTGGTCGTCCTGGCGGTGATGTTCGTGGGTTTCGTTCTGGAACGCTTTCCGGCAACCGTCGTCGCGATCCTCGGCACCTGCGCCTTCCTCTTCCTCGGCATATTGTCGGGGCGCGACCTTTTCTCGGTCTTTTCAAACCCGGCGCCGGTGACGATCGGCGCCATGTTCATCCTGTCGGGCGCGCTGCTGCGCACAGGCACGTTGGACGCCATTGCAAGCCGGATCATCGCGCGTGCGCAGCGACATCCAAAACTGGCGCTCGCCGAAATGTTCCTCGGCGTCTATGTCGCCTCGGCCTTCCTCAACAACACGCCGGTCGTCGTCGTGATGATCCCGATCATGCTCCGGCTCGCGGCGGCGCTCGACCTCAGCGCCAAGCGCCTGCTGATTCCGCTGTCCTATGTGGCGATCCTTGGCGGCACGACGACGCTTATCGGCACCTCGACCAACCTGCTGGTTGCGGCGGTGGCGGAGGACAGTGGCCTCGACCGCTTCGGTATCTTCACCATCACGCCGGTCGGACTGGTCGCGGGGGCGGTTGGGGCTTTGGGGCTGCTGTTTATCGCGCGGCGCTTCCTGCCCGACGATGCGCCGAACCAGATTGCGCTCAGCCAGGACCACCGCTCCTTTCTGTCCGAAGTGCGGATACTGAAGGGTGGCAATCTGGTGGGCCGCCGCATCGGCGATGTGCCCTTCGCCAAGCGGGCCAACGTCAGGCTGGTCGGGCTGAAGCGGGGCGGCTCGCTGCGCCGCACCGCGCTTGCCGACGAAAGGTTGCAGGTCGATGACCGGCTGGTGCTGCGGCTCGAACTGGCCGAGCTGCTCTCGCTTCGCGCGAACAAGAATGTCGCGATCGGGCTGACCGCCGGGCATGACGATGTCGAACAGGATGAGGCGGAGATCGTCGAAGCGATGATCGCGCCCAGTCATCCCGCGATCGGCCGCCGCCTTGTCGAAATCCCCTTTCTGTCGGCGTTGCGCGTCCGCATCCTTGGCATTGCGCGCTTTCGCAAGACGCCGGGCCCCGATCTGCCCAATGCGCGGATCCAGGCGGTCGACCGCGTGCTGGTTACCGGCCCGGCGGACCAGATCGAACAGATGTACGGCAATCCGCACCTCTATGGCGTCGGCTCGACGACCGAACGCGAGTTTCGGCGCGGCAAGGCGCCGATCGCGGTCGGCGCGCTGCTCGGCGTCATTCTGCTTGCCGCGCTCAACGTGATGGACATCGGCGTTGCGGCGATCATCGGCGTCGGGCTGATCCTCGTGACGCGCTGCATCGACGCCGACGAGGCATGGGATTCGATCGACGGCAATGTGCTGGTGCTGATCTTCGCCATGCTCGCGGTCGGGCTGGCGCTCGAAAACTCCGGCAGCGTGGCGTTGGTGGTCGACAAGCTGACGCCGATTCTGGTCGACGTGCCGCCGTGGGGGCTGGTGCTTGCCACCTATGTCATTTCGGTGCTGCTGACCGAGGTGGTGACCAACAATGCGGTTGCCATCCTGGTCACCCCCCTGGCGATTGCGGTGGCGCGCGACCTTGGCGTCGATCCCTATCCGCTGGTCGTCGCGGTGATGTTCGCGGCGTCGGCGAGCTTTGCGACGCCGATCGGTTATCAGACGAACACACTCGTCTATGCGGCGGGCAATTACCGCTTCGTCGATTTCCTGCGCGCCGGCATTCCGATGACCGTGTGCGTCGGCGCCGCGACGGTCGTTGCGATCAGCCTGTTGATGTAAACGCGCCGGTTGCGCGCCATTTTCGCCGCCGCTAGGGTCCGCGCCCTTACAGGTCGCAAACAGGGGGAAGAATTGATGGCCGAAGCGAGCATCGTGATGCCGGCCGAGGGGCAGGAAGACGCGCGCGCGCGGCGTCTGCAATGGCGGATGCTGATCGGCTTTGTCGTCGGCCTGCTGGCGGGGCTGGCCGCGCATTATGGCGCCGCGGGGCAACCGTGGGTCGACGAGGTGATCTTCTATCTCGGCAAGGTTGGCGATGTCTTCTTGCGCCTGCTCTTCATGCTGGTCATCCCGCTGCTGGTATCGGCGCTGATCGTCGGCGTGGCCGAGATGGGCGAAATGCGCGCGCTCAAGACGGTGGGGCTGCGCACGCTGATCTACACCATCCTCGTGTCGACGATCGCGGTTGCGATCAGCCTGCTGGTCGTCAACCTGCTCCAGCCGGGCGCGGGCGTCGATCCAGACGTCGCGCGCTCGCTGATCGCGGACGGCGCCGAGCGCGCAGGCAGCATCATCCAGACGAGCCGCGAGGCCAAGGCGGGGGCCGACGCGATCGTCGCGATCGTCCCCAATAATTTCTTCCTTGCGATGAGCGAGAACGACGTGCTTGCGGTGATGTTCTTTGCGCTGTTTTTCGGCATTGGGCTGATGATGGTGCAGACGCCGCAGACGCAGGTGTTGAAAAGCGCGATCGAGGGTGTGTTCGAGGTCGCGATGAAACTGATCGGGCTGGTCATCCGCCTCGCGCCCATCGCCATTTTCTGCTTCATGTTTAACCTTGGCGCGCAATTCGGCGTCGACCTGCTTGTCCGCCTGTCGGCGTTTGTCGGTGTGGTGTTGCTGGCGCTGGGTTTGCAGATGTTCGTCGTCTTTCCGATCCTGCTCAAGACATTGGCCGGCAAATCGCCCATCGCCTTTTTCCGCGAAACGCAGGAAGCGTCGGTGATGGCCTTTTCCACCGCTTCGTCGAACGCAACCTTGCCGACGGCGCTGCGCGTCGCGCACGACCGGCTGCACCTGCCCGACCGGGTTGCGCGTTTCGTGCTTACCATCGGCGCGACCGCGAACCAGAACGGCACCGCGATGTTCGAGGGCGTGACGGTGATCTTCCTTGCACAATTCTTCGGTGTCGACCTGACCTTGCAACAACAGATCATGGTGATGGCGGTGTGCATCCTGGGCGGCATCGGGACGGCGGGCGTTCCGGCAGGCTCCTTGCCGGTGATCGCGCTGATCCTTGCGATGGTCGGCGTTCCGCCGGCGGGCATCGGGCTGGTGCTTGGCGTCGACCGTTTCCTTGACATGTGCCGCACGACGCTGAACGTCATCGGCGACCTTGTCGCTGCAACGGTCGTTTCGGCCGGGATCGACGATCAGCCCGATGCGCCGGGCCCCGTCTGACCCTTTTGTCTATTGATCGCGCACCTTGCTGGGCGGGTCTACGCGGTTAGCGCGCACGCGAATTGGCGGCGTCGCTGGCGTGCCCGCTCTCGACGGGGGAGTCGATTGAACGGCCGGTCCCGCGGCAGGATGCGCGCTCTTGACAATCGGATCCGTGTCGGACGGCGCTGCGCCGCTCGCTGGCCGTTGCTGGCGCGAACGTTGCGTCGCGCGTGTCTCCCTTTGTCCGCGCGGCCGCGAATATATCTCGCCCGGCTCGGTCGCGGGCAGGTTGCGGATCGCTCGCGGCGTGCCGGTCATGCCTTCGGCGGACCGCCGCGGACGGGCGCCACGCGGGCGATCATCATCGTGCGCGTCGCGAGTCCAGCCGGGCCGCCCTTTGCCGCGCCCGCGGTCGTCATCGCGGTCGCGATGCCAGCCAGGCCGGCCGGCTTTCCCGTCGCCGCGCTTGCCATGATATTTCCACCAGGCGCGGCGGCCGCCCCAATAGTCCAGATAATGGCCGCGCAGCGGATAGCGGTTGCGATAGCGGTCGAACATCCACAGTCCGTGACCCGGATAATAATAATTGTCGTACCAACCGCCGCCAAAGCCGATCTGGACGAACCCGCTGCCATAATCGGCGGCGTCATAGCAATCATAGCCGTAGCCGTCGTCATAGGCATAGCCGTCATAATCATAATAGGCATCGCCATAGCGCGCCGCGCAATCGCTGCGCGCAGCAAAGCTTGCGCCATAGACGTCGCCATAATAGCAGCCGGACAGCATCGTCGTCGCGAGCGTGCCGAATGCGACGGAAAGGAGGCGCGGGAAACGCATGGGCATGGACTCGGTCCTTCTCGGCCGGCGGATTGCGACCTTGGGGTCGAAACTGCCCGAGCCGAGTTGAATTGGCGGTGAATGGCGTGCAATGCCTTACTTGCACCATTGTCAGTAGTGCGATACCCATCGGGCCAACGCCAGGATAGACAAGGATTCGACCCGATGAACGCGCCGACGCAAATCCAACCCGCCAATCCTCGCTGGTCCGCGGCACGCTTCGGCCCGGATACCCGGCATTGGCTGCCGCGCAACCCCGACAGCGCGATCGACCATATTCCGGGCGAGGACGGACTGCCCCTGATCGGCAACACGCTCGAACAGCTGCGCGACTATCCCGCCTTTGCGCGCCGCATGGTCGCCCGATATGGCCTCGTCTATCGCAACAACAGTTTCGGCGGGCGCAGCGTCGCGTTGCACGGGGCGGAAGCGAACGAGCTGGTCATGTTCGATCGCGACAAGATTTTCTCGTCCGAACAGGGCTGGGGGCCGGTGCTCAACCTGCTCTTCCCGCGCGGCCTGATGCTGATGGATTTCGAAAAGCATCGCGCCGACCGCAAGCTCCTGTCGGTCGCCTTCAAGCCCGAACCGATGCGCCACTATGCCGACGCGCTCAACGACGGGATCAGGGGGCGCGTTGCAAGCTGGAGCGGCAAGAGTTTCAAATTCTATCCCGCAATCAAGGAGCTGACGCTCGACCTCGCCGCCACCAGCTTTCTCGGCATCCCCTGGGGTCCAGAGGCGGACAAGGTCAACAAGGCCTTCGTCGACATGGTGCAGGCGTCGATCGGCATTGTGCGCCGCCCGTTCCCTTTCACTGCGATGGGCCGCGGCGCCAGGGGCCGCGCCTATCTGGTCGACTATTTCAGCCGCATGGTCCCCGAACGCCGCGAAGGCGCGGGCGAGGACATGTTCAGCCAGATCTGCCGCACGCGCGACGACAATGGCGATCATATGAGTGTCGATGCGATCGTCGATCATATGAACTTCCTGATGATGGCGGCGCACGACACGATCACCAGTTCGATCACCACGCTCGTCTGGGAACTTGCGCGCCATCCCGAATGGCAGGACCGGCTCCGCGAAGAGATGCTCGCCGTCGCCCCCGCGGGCGAGGGGGTCGGCCACAACAGTCTTGGCGAGCTCGAACTTACCGAATGGGCGTTCAAGGAAGCGTTGCGGCTCGTGCCCCCCGTGCCGAGCTTTCCGCGGCGTGCGCTCAAGGATTTCGAGTTCGGCGGCTATCGCATCCCGGCGGGCACCCCGGTCGGCGTCAGCCCCGCTTTCACGCATATGATGGAGGAACATTGGCCCGAACCTCACAAGTTCGACCCGATGCGATTTTCGCCGGAGGTCGCGCGCGGGCGGCATAAATATGCCTGGGTGCCTTTCGGCGGCGGTGCGCATATGTGCCTGGGGCTGCACTTCGCCTATATGCAGGCGAAGATCTTTTTCCATCATGTCGTCACGACGCACCGGATCAGCATTGCGCCCGGCTATGCTCCCGAATGGCAGATGCTGCCGATTCCGCGTCCCAAGGACGGGCTGACCGTGACGTTCGAGCCGCTGAAATAATCGTCGCCGTCGCGGGGGGCGGCAACTGTCCTTGTCCGCACGCGTCAAGTCCGTCATCTGGGACGCGTGACGACTCTCCGCCCCTATTTTTTGTGGTTCGCCGTCGCGCTGCTCCTCGCCTTCGCCGCGGTTCGCGGCGTGCAATGGATGCGCGATCACCCCGAACATCTTCCCGGCGCGCGCTTTGAACTCGCGCATCCACAGGGGTGGGCGACGCATCGCAAGCTGGTTGCACTCGCCGACGACGATGCCGCCTGCTTCGCCGCCTTTGACCGTTCGGGCGCAGGCTATTTGCGGCGGCCGGTCGTGGGCGAGGGCGTGTGCCGGGCCAGCCAGCGCATGATTCTGACCGGCAACAGCCTGGTCCCGACGATGCGCCCCGCGAACGCCGCGCCCGGCTGCGCCGTTACCGCGGCGATGGCGCTGTGGACGCGCGACGTCGTGCAGCCCGCGGCCGATCGTTATTTCGGACAGCCGGTCGTCGAGCTGGAAAATCTCGGCAGCTATAATTGCCGTAAAATTGCCGGCGGTGCAGCGCAGAGCCAGCATTCGACCGCCAATGCGATCGACATTTCGGCTTTCGTGCTTGCCGACGGCACGCGGATCGCGATCATCAACGACTGGCAACCGGGCGATCGGCGCAGCGAATTCCTGCGCGCGGTGCGCGACGGATCGTGCGGCCTGTTCTCGACGGTGCTGTCACCCGACCATAATGCCGCGCACGCCGATCATTTCCACTTCGATATGGCCGCGCGGACGGCTGGGTGGACGGTTTGCCGCTAAAGCGGCTTTGAATAGAGAATCGTGCGTGCTTCTTCTTTGAAGCCGCTGGTTTCGTGCCACGTCTGGCTGATTATATTGTCCAGTTCGACATCCGATCCGACGCGGTCGTGACCGCGCTCGCGCGCGCGCGCTTCGATCGCCGCCAGCAAGGCGCGGGCGCCGCCCCTCCGTCGCAACGCTGCATCCACCCACAGACCCTCGATATGCGGATAGGGCGGCACGGCGCAGCCGTCGAACATCGTGCGGAGCTGGACCTCGGCAAAGCCGACCGCGCGATCACCCGTGTCCGTGAGAATGAAATTCCACAGGGTCGGGTCGGCCAGCATCGCCGGCAATTCGCTGGCGAGTTCCGCCGCCTCTGCGTCGGGCCACAGTCGGGCGCGCATCGCGGCCCAGGTGCTGACATCGTCAAGGCGCGCATCGCGAACGATCATCGTCAAACGGTGAAGCTTTCGCCGCAGCCGCAGGCGCCCTTGGCGTTCGGATTCTCGAATACGAAGCCCGCGGCGAAATCATCCTCGACCCAGTCCATCGTGCTGCCGATAAGGTAGAGGACCGACGCGCCGTCGATGTAGAAGGTGCCGCCCGGCGTCTCGATCTTTTCATCGAACTTCGCCTCGTCGGTCACATAGTCGACCGAATAGGCAAGCCCCGAACAGCCGCGCCGCGGCGTCGACAGCTTGACGCCGATCGCGCCTTCCGGGGCCGCGGCCATCAGCTTCGCGATGCGCGCTTCCGCGTTGGGCGTCAGCGTGACGGCGGCGGGACGGGTTCTGGTTTCGGTCATTTCCAACTTCCTTTCCCGTTCGCGTCGGGCGACGTCGAGACACCCCGAAACCGCGAACGAACGACAGGCATCCCGGCTTCGTCCGACACGAACGGAATAAACATATGGGTGCTGCTCACAACATCCCCAGTTCCAGCCGCGCCTCGTCGCTCATATTGGCAGGCGACCAGGGCGGGTCCCAGACAAGGTTCACTTCGGCGTCGCCGACGCCCGGCACCGCGCCGACGCGCAGTTCGACCTCGCCCGGCATCGATTCGGCGACCGGGCAATGCGGCGTCGTCAGCGTCATTGTCACCAGCACATGCCCTTCGTCGATCTCGACATTATAGATCAGGCCCAGGTCATAGATGTTCACGGGGATTTCGGGATCATAGATATCCTTGAGCGCCGCGATAACGGCCTCGTAGAGGTCGCCGCCGACCGCCGCGGGGTCGACCGCCGCGGGCTTGGCGGCAAGGAAGCCCTCCAGATAATCGCGCTTGCGTTCCAGCTTTTCGGGCGCGGTTTCGGCGTCCAGCGCGCGCGCCTTTGGCGGCGCCGCGACGCGCGTGACTTCTTCTACCCTGATCGTCCGCTCCTCGTTCATCCGAAAATCCTTTCGACGCGGGCGAGGCCGTCGATCAGCGCCGCCACATCGTCGTCATTGCTGTACAAACCGAAACTCGCGCGCGCGGTCGCGGCCACGCCCAGATGTTCCATCAGCGGCTGCGCGCAATGGTGCCCGGCGCGGATCGCGACGCGGCTTTCGTCCAAGATGGTGCCGATGTCGTGCGGATGAACCCCCGCCATCGAAAAGCTGACGATTCCGGCGCTGTTTTCAGGGCCGTAAAGGGTGATGCTGTTGCGCCGCGCAAGCTGGTCGCGCAGGCTGCCGACCAGCGCCCGTTCGTGCGCGTGGATCGTCGCAACCCCGATGGCCTGGACATAATCGACCGCCGCGGCCAGCCCGATCACCTCGACGATCGCGGGCGTGCCCGCTTCGAAGCGGGTGGGGGCGGGGGCATAGGTCGTCCCGGCAAAGGTCACGCGGTCGATCATCGACCCGCCGCCCTGCCATGGCGGCAAGGCGTCGAGCTTGTCGCTCCACAGCACGCCGACGCCGGTGGGACCGTAAAGCTTGTGCCCCGAAAAAACATAATAGTCGCAGCCGAGCGCCGTCACATCGACCGGCAGGCGCGGCACCGCCTGGCACCCGTCGATCAGCAGCTCGGCGCCGACGCGATGCGCCAGTTCCGCCGCGCGCGCGACGTCGAGCGGGCTGCCGAGCACGTTCGAGACATGCGCAAAGGCGACCATATTATGTTCGGGGGTGAGCAGCTTCTCGGCCGCATCAAGGTCGATGCGGCCGTCCGCCGTCAGCGGGCAGACGTCAACCTCCCACCCCGCGAGCTGCCACGGCACGATATTGCTGTGGTGTTCGAGCGTCGAGAGCAGCACGCGGCCTTTGCGTGGATGCGCGTAAGCGACCAGGTTGATCGCCTCGGTCGCCCCGCGCACGAACGCGACCTGGTCCTCCTTTGCGCCGATGAAGCCTGCAATCCGCCGCCGCGCCGCCTCATAGGCAAGCGTCATATCGGCCGAGCGCGCATAGACGCCGCGATGCACGGTCGCATAGTCGCGCCCCATCGCGTTCACCGTCGCGTCGATGACGGCCTGCGGCTTTTGCGCGGTCGCGGCGGTATCCAGATAGTGCCAGCCGGGGGTAAGGCCCGGAAACTGCCCCCTGATCCCGCTGGTGTCGAGGCAAGTCGGGACACCCGGCGTGCGTGCGCTGCCGAGGGGCGTCTCGACTTCGCTCGATGCGCACGGGGAAGAGAGGCTGCTCATACCAATTCCCCCAGCTTGGCGAGCGCGAGCTGCTGAAGCCGCGTTTCTTCCCCGGCCCCGTCGAAAACCCCCGCGACAAAGGCTTGGAGCAGCATTGTCTTTGCCTCGGCGGGCGGTAGCCCGCGCGACTGGAGATAATAGAGCGCTTGTCCGTCGAGTTCACCGATTGCGCAGCCGTGCGCGCATTTCACGTCGTCGGCGAAGATTTCGAGTTCGGGCTTGGCATTGGCGGTTGCGCTGCGGTTCAGCAGCATCGCCTTTACATCCTGTTCGCTGTCGGTCCGCTGCGCATCGCGTGCAACGGCGACCTTGCCCAGATAGGTGCCGGTGGCGGTGCCGCCGAGGACCGATCGCACGACCTGCCGCGACGTCGCGCCCGGTTCGGCGTGGGTGACGGTGGTGACGATCTCGAGATTCTGTTCCCCGCCGCCGATCTGCGCGGCGCCGAGCGTGAAATCGGCGCCTTCGTGCAGTGTTACCGCAAGCTCGATGCGGCCATAGGCGCCGCCGATGTTGAGGATATGGAGCGACGCCGTCGCCCCTTTGCCGATGATCATTTCGATCTGATGGATCGCGCCTTTGTCCTGCACGATCGCGCGGCGGAAATCGCCGCCCGCGGGCACGACGATGCTCTCGGGCGCGGGCAGCGGCCACGCCGCGGCCACCGCGTCGATGTCGCTATAGCGCCACGCTTCGTCGCGTCGCGAGGGGAGGGTGGTCACGCTCAAGCGGCGATCTCCGCATAGCCTTCGCGTTCGAGTTCGAGCGCCAGTTCAGGCCCGCCCGACTTGACGATGCGGCCGCCCGCGAGGACGTGGACAAAATCCGGCTGCACATAATCCAGCAGCCGCTGATAATGGGTGATCAGCAACACCGCCTTGTCGGGATGGCGCATGATCGTGTTGATCCCGTCGCCCACGGTGCGCAGCGCGTCGATGTCGAGGCCGCTGTCCGTCTCGTCGAGGATGGCGAGCCTGGGATCGAGGATGCCCATTTGCACCATCTCGTTGCGCTTCTTCTCGCCGCCCGAAAAGCCGACGTTCACCGGGCGCTTGAGCATGTCCATGTCCATCCTGAGCAGTGCAGCCTTTTCGCGCGCCACTTTCAGGAACTCGCCGCCCGACAGCGGTTCCTGCCCACGCGCCTTGCGCTGCGCGTTGAGGCTTTCACGCAGGAACTGGACGTTCGACACGCCGGGGATTTCGACCGGATACTGGAACCCCAGGAACAGGCCGGCGGCGGCGCGCTCGTGCGGGTCCATGCCCAGCAGGTCCTGCCCGTCGAAGGTCGCCGAACCCTCGGTGACCTCATAGCCCGGCCGCCCGCCGAGCACATAGGAGAGCGTCGACTTGCCCGCGCCATTCGGCCCCATGATCGCATGAATCTCGCCCGCATTGATGGCCAGCGACAGACCCTTCAGGATCGGCTTGTCGGCGACGGCGGCGTGGAGGTTTTCAATTTTCAGCATGTTCAGGAAACATCCTCTTCGGCCTTGTTCATCAATCTTTCCATCGCTGCCGCATTCCGGTTCGACATCCACAGGGTAAAACGGGCCAGAAAGTTGTTCCCGGCGATGATTTGCGCTTTCAGTTTTTCAAGCGTGTCGAGCTGATCCCGCGACACGGTTTCAACGGTGTCCAGCAACTGCAACCCGCGACCGTCGGGCAGCTGGCCAAGGTTCGAGCGATAGTCGTGGGCACGCTGTTTGAGCGCCCCGAAACGCGACTGAAGCTCAACGATCTGGTCCAAACGATCCATTACCTCACACTCCCCTCAAGGATGACCCCCAGCGACCTGTGCACTTCGACCCTCTCAAGCCCATCCCCTTCAGGGGAGGGGTGGGGGCGGGCGGCTATCGTCATCCGACCGACCCTTCCAGCGAAATCCCCAGCAGCTTCTGCGCCTCGACAGCAAACTCCATCGGCAGCTGTTGCAGCACGTCCTTGGCAAAGCCGTTGACGATCAACGCGACCGCTTCCTCCGCATCCAGCCCGCGCTGCATCGCGTAGAAGAGCTGGTCGTCGCTGATCTTGCTCGTCGTCGCTTCATGCTCGACGGTTGCGGTGGGATTGCGGACCTCGATGTAGGGGACCGTATGCGCGCCGCACTGGTCGCCGAGCAACAGGCTGTCGCACTGGGTGAAGTTGCGCACCCCCTCGGCATTGGGCGCGACGCGGACTAGGCCGCGATAGGTGCCGCTTGACTTGCCCGCGCTGATCCCCTTGCTGACGATGGTCGATCGCGTGCGCTTGCCATTGTGGATCATCTTGGTGCCGGTGTCGGCCTGCTGGTAATTGTTGGTGACCGCGACCGAATAGAATTCGCCGACGCTGTCGTCGCCGTTGAGGACGCAGCTCGGATATTTCCAGGTGATCGCGCTGCCGGTTTCGACCTGTGTCCACGACACTTTCGACCGTGCGCCCTGGCACAGCGCGCGCTTGGTCACGAAATTATAGATGCCGCCCTTGCCCTCGGCGTCGCCCGGATACCAGTTCTGGACGGTGCTGTATTTGATCTCGGCATCGTCGAGCGCGACCAGTTCGACCACCGCGGCGTGGAGCTGGTTCTCGTCGCGCATCGGCGCGGTGCAGCCTTCGAGATAGCTGACATAGGCGCCCTTGTCGGCGACGATCAGCGTGCGCTCGAACTGCCCCGTATTTTCGGCATTGATGCGGAAATAGGTCGAAAGCTCCATCGGGCAGCGCACGCCTTCGGGCACGTAAACGAAGGTGCCGTCCGAAAAGACCGCGCAGTTCAGGCAGGCGAAATAATTGTCGTGCATCGGCACCACACGCCCGATCCACTTTTTCACCAGATCGGGATATTCGCGGATCGCCTCGCTGATCGACAGGAAGATCACGCCCGCGCGCTTCAGTTCTTCGCGAAAGGTCGTCGCGACGCTGACGCTGTCGAATACCGCGTCGACCGCGACCTTGCGCGCGCCTTCGACGCCGGCGAGCACTTTCTGTTCCTCGATCGGAATGCCGAGCTTCCTGTAAACCTCAAGGATCTCGGGATCGACCTCGTCAAGGCTGCCGAGTTTCGGCTTGGGCTTGGGCGCCGCATAATAATAAGCGTCTTGATAGTCGATCGGCGGCACATTGAGCTTCGCCCAGTCGGGCGTTTCCATCGTCAGCCAGTGACGAAATGCCTTCAACCGCCAGTCGAGCATCCATTCGGGCTCGTTCTTCTTCGCGCTGATGAAACGGATCGTATCCTCGGTCAGCCCCTTTGGCGCGAAGTCGGTTTCGATGTCGGCGGACCAGCCATGTTCATAATCGGCGACGCGCAGCGCGGCCTCGCGGGCGGCCTGATCCTTGACGGGGGTTTCGATATTGTCGGTCATCTTTTTAACTCGTCGCCCCCGCGAAGGCAGGGGGCGTTGTCGGCCTGACTGGCGTTGCGGGCAGGGAATCTCCACCGGCCCCCGCCTTCGCGGGGACGACGGCGAGACTCGCAAGGCTGATGTTCGCCAGCGCCCCGCGCACCGCGCCGTTCACGACGCCCCAATGCGGTTGCACCTTGCAACTGCCTTCGAGCGAGCAATCGTGCCGCCCTTCGGCGACGCAAGAGGTGAGGGCGATCGGTCCCTCGACCGCTTCGATGATATCGGCAACGCTGATCGCCGCCGCGGGCCGCGCGAGCCGCACCCCGCCGCCGCTGCCGCGCGACGCCACGAGCAGGCCGGCGCGGGCAAGGCCGCTCACCAGCTTCTGTGCGGTCGGGCCGGGGATGCCCGTCTGTTCGGCCAGCATGGCTGCGTGAATCGGCACCGATCCGCACTGGCGCGCGGCGGCGCTCATCAGCACCACGGCATAATCGGCAAGGTTGGACAGGCGCATGGTCTTTTCCGTCGCAATTGCGAACGATTCTTAAATGGAGTAATTTGCTCCACTTATATAGGAGGGGCTTGCGCAGCGCGCAAGCAAGCGTGGCCTCGCGCCGCGATAGAAAAGCTGCGGCGCAAAAAAAAGACACCCACCCGGCCGGGGCCGGATAGGTGCCGAGATGAAGGTCTCAAGTCCTCGTCAACGAGGATGAGCTCTTCTGGGTCGCGGATTTTGATTATGCGCAGCGGGCGATTCGTGATTGTATGGAAACGCCAAATCGTCAGGCTGCGCAATTTTTGATGGTTAACCCGCCGCCTTATGTTTCGGACACGATGGGGCTGACCTTGCCGGCCAGCTGTTTTCGGCCCGTGGTGGTCGCCTGCGTGTACAGGGTCGGGTTGCCGAGCTGACCGGGCGTCGCGCCGGCAAAGCGCTTGATCTCGCGAATCAGGTGCGACTGGTCGTAAAAGGCGTCGCCGAGCTGCGCCGCGTCGAGTCCTTCGCCGCGTGCAAGCGCCGAGGCCGCGCGCACCGCGCGATATTTGCGCGCCAGCATTCGCGGCGACAGGCCGTAATAATGTTTCGTCATCCGCTCGACCGAGCGGATCGACATGCCGGTGGCTTCGACCAGCGCGGCCACCTGCGGCGAAGGCGTGGCGGTCAGCCATTCGTCGACGGTGCGGATGAACCACATCGGTGCGGTCTCGCCGCGCGTCAGCACCTCGCGCGCGAAATTATTGCCGATCACCAGCTTTGCTTCGGCGGTGTCCGCTTGCTCCAGCGCGGTGGCGACCTCGTCGATCCAGGGGCCGAAGAGGTCGGCGGCATCCATCGCATCGTCGGTCAGCTTATCGGCGTCGTCGCCCATCAGCGCCGCCCAGCCCGCGGGCAACAGGCCGAAACCGAACATCGCGGTCGGGCCGTTGGCGATGGCGCGCACGCGGCCGCTGGTCGGCCCGACGATATTGGCGCGGCACGCGGGCGAACGTTTGCCATCGGCGAAGATATATTCGCCATCGGCGACCGTCATGAAACGGAATTGCGGACGGTCGGCGCGCTCATATTCGTCGAACCGCGGCATGTTGATCCGCGCGATGTAAAAGCTTGACACCATTTCCGCCAGATCGGGATCGGGCAGAAAATAATGAAGCTCGAACGGCGCGTTGCCGTTCACGCCGTTAGGCGAGGATGATGTTTGCGACATGACAGACCCAAACCCCCACGGCCTTTCCCTGGCCGCCCTTTATCTGAGTCAAATCATTTGCTTTTCCGCGCCTTCCGTCAAGCGGCAATCGTCAACCAACTTAACCCTTTTCGGTGGCGATCCATGCATCGACCCGCCGTTCGAGAATGTCGAGCGGCACCGGTCCCGATTCGAGCACGACATCGTGAAAGCGACGGAAATCGAATCGTTCGCCCAGCGCCGCCTGCGCGCGGCCGCGCAGTTCCATGATCTTGAGCTTGCCGATCAGATAGGCGGTCGCCTGCCCCGGATAGACGATATAACGCTCGATCGCCTTTTCGATGTCGCCGTCGGGGTTGGGGGTATTGTCCTTCAGATATTGTATCGCCTGCTCGCGGCTCCAGCGCTTGTCGTGAATGCCGGTATCGACGACGAGGCGGCACGCGCGCCAAAGCTCCATGCCCAGCCGCCCGAAGTCGCTGTAGGGGTCGGTGTAGAAACCCATGTCCTTTGCAAGTTCCTCCGAATATAATCCCCACCCCTCGGTATAGGCGGTGACGCCGCCAAAGCGGCGGAAGGGCGGCAGGCCGGTGAGCTCGGTCTGCACCGCGCGCTGGAGGTGATGCCCCGGCACGCCCTCATGATAGGCGAGCGCTTCCAGCTCGGTCTTGGGCATGTCGCGCAGATCGTAGAGGTTGACATAATAGGTGCCGGGCCGCGACCCGTCGGGCGAAGGCGACTGGTAGAAGGCCTTGCCCGCCGATTTTTCGCGGAACGCTTCGACGGGTTTGACCACCAGCGGCGCCTTGGGCAGCGTGTTGAAAAAGGCCGGAAGCCGCGCTTCCATCGCCTTGGTGCGGGCATCGACTTCGGCGAGATAGGCTTCGCGCGTCGTATGATAATATTGCGGGCTGGTGCGCAGGTGGACGAAAAACTGCTGCAAACTACCCTTGAACCCGACCTTCGCCATGATCGCCCGCATCTCGTCATGGATGCGTGCGACTTCGGCCAGGCCGAGGTCGTGGATCTGGCTCGCGGTCAGGTCGGTGGTCGTATAATTGGCCAGCAGCGCCTCGTAATAGGCCTTGCCGTCGGGCAGGCGCCAGACGCCGTCGGCGGTCGGCGCCTTCGCCTGCTGGCGCTTCATTTCGGCGAGCAGGCGGACATAGGCGGGGCCGGCGCTTTCGGTCCAGGCCGCCTTGGCCGCGGCGATCAGCCGCGCCTTTTCGCCAACGCGGGCGTCGAGCTTGCCGACCTTTGCCATGATGTCGGCGATCACCGCATTGTCGGGGCCGAGCAGATTGCCGATGTCGGAAATCAGATAGGCATAGATCTGTAATTGCAGAGCTAGGCGGTGCGATCCCTCGAGGGTTTCACGG
>NZ_JABWGQ010000053.1 GCF_014595975.1 Sphingopyxis sp. LK2115
CCGGCGTCAGCCGGACAGATAAGGTGGGACGATTCTGTTGCCCGGCTCGTCCCCAGCCGCTGGTATCCGATTCTGTTGCCCGGTTCGGTCCGAACCGCGTTCTATTTGTCTAACCTTAGGCCGCGAGGCTTATCGGTTAGGCAGCAAGAGCGAGTGCTTCGTTATCGTTAGCACTTATTGGTTTTGAGCCTTGAACGGGTTACTCAGCCCGGAAGAAAGCATCGTCTTTGAACACACGTCGATCCTGGTTCGGCCCCGTCAGAAACCCGCGCACCCTTGCGAAAACGCGGGTTTGTGGTGGAGCCGCCGGGTACTGCCCCCGGGTCCGCTGTGTCTATTCCACGACACCATTTATCCTCATAGTCGGCCGAAACCGACGCCCCCCATATAGGAAACCGGCCCGCCTATGGGAAGGGGGTCTCCATGCTCCCATCCGCGGCTATCCGGGGGAAAGGATTATTTCCGTCGCAATTCGTCGCGGATTTCGGTGAGCAGATCGACCTCGCTCGGCCCCGCGGGCGCAGCCTCCGCCTCCTGTTTTCGGATCACCCGGTTCACCCAGCGAACGAGCAGGAAGATGATGAAGGCGAGGATCAGGAAATTGATCACTGCGGTGATAAAGGCGCCATAGCCGATCATCGCCACGCCCGCCTCTTTCAGCGCGGCATAGTCGGTTGCGGGCACCCCGTCGGGCACGCGGCCGAGCAGGATGAACTGGCTCGAAAAATCGACCCCGCCAAAGATCGCGCCGACCAGCGGCATGATGACATCTTCGGTCAGCGAGCCGGTGATCGTCGCAAAGGCGCCGCCGATGATGACCCCCACCGCCAGGTCGATGACATTGCCCTTGGCGATGAATTGCCTGAACTCTCCCAGCATGTTGGCGCTCCCCGAAAACCCGAACCTGGCCGCAAAGCGTGCCGCGGCGATTGCACAAAGGCAAGCGCCTTCCTATTATGTGTATTGTTGCGGCAAAACGCCGCCGGAGGGAGCCTGATGACCATGACCTATCGCAACGCCCGCTGGTTGATCCTGCCCGTCGCCGCGATGAGCCTGTCCGCGTGCGGCATCAACAGCGTGCCGACCAAGGAAGAGGCCGCCAAGGCCAAATGGGCCAATGTCGAGGCCGCTTATCAGCGGCGCGCCGACCTGATCCCCAACCTCGTCGAAACCGCCAGGGGCGCCGCGCAGATCGAACAATCGACGCTCGAAGGCGTGATCCAGGCGCGCGCGTCGGCGACGCAGGTCAAGCTCAGCACCGACGACCTGGACGATCCCGCCAAGGTGCAGGCGTTCCAGCAGGCGCAGGGTAACGTGTCGAGCGCGCTCAGCCGCCTGCTCGCCACCGTCGAATCCTATCCGACGCTCGCCAGCCAGCAGCGTTTCGCCGACCTGATGACCCAGCTTGAGGGCACCGAAAATCGCATCAACGTGTCGGTGCAGGATTATAACGCCGCGGTGCAGGACTATAATACGACGATCCGCACCTTCCCCGACATCATCGGCGCCAAGATCGTCCATGGCGCCCGGCCGATGACGCCGTATCGCGCGGTGACGCCCAACGCCAACCAGGCGCCAAAGGTCGATTTCGGACAATAAGGTGGGCACACCCGCCTTTCTCCGTTCGCTGGCGGAAGCGGCCCTTTCCGGGCTGCTGCTTTTTGCCGTGCCCGCAACCGCGCAGACCTTTCCCAAGCTTGCGGGCCAACCCGTCGTCGATCAGGCGGACATCATTCCCGCGGCTGAAGAAGCCGCGCTCAATGCGCAGCTGCTCGACCTCGAAAAACGCACGGGGCACCAGCTTGTCGTTGCGACGGTCAGCGATCTGGAAGGCCGCGATGTGGCCGATTACGGTTATCGCCTCGGCCGCGAATGGGGGATCGGCGATGCCGAGCGTGACGATGGCGTCGTCTTCCTGATCGCCCCGAACGAGCGGCGGATGCACATCGCGGTCGGGCTGGGGCTCGAACCCGTGCTGACCGATGCGATGTCGGGCCGGATCATCCGCGATACCATTACCCCGCATTTCAAGAAGGGCGACTATCCCGGCGGCATCCAGGCCGGGGTGAACGCCATCGCCGAACAGATCGAGCTGCCGCCCGAGGAAGCCGCTGCGCGGGCGCAAGCGGCAGCAGCGCAGGAGCGCGACCGCGCCGACGACGGCAATTTCGGCGGGCTGTTCTTCCTCGGCTTCATCATCCTCATCTTTTTCGTCATCCCCTGGCTGACGAGCCGCGGGCGCGGCAAGAAACGGCGGCGGCGCCGCGACAGCCCATGGGGCGCGGCGCCCATCATCATCTGGGGCGACGATGACGATTGGGGCGGCTGGGGCGGCGGCGGATCGTCGTGGGGCGGTGGCGGCGGCTGGGGCGGCTTTTCGGGCGGGGGCGGCAGCTTCGGCGGCGGCGGCGCGTCGGGCGGCTGGTAGGGAACGAAAAACATGCCACGCAAAGTCCATCATGTGAACGCCGAGGACCATCGCATCGTCACCGCTGCGGTCGCGGCCGCCGAGCGCGCCACCGACGGCGAGATCGTCACGATCATCGCCGCACGGTCGAGCGATTATGACGATGTCGCGCTCGTCTGGGCCAGCGTCGGCGCATTCCTCGCCATGTCGCTCGTCGCGCTGTTCCCCGATTTCTTTCGCGGCCTTTACGATGCCTTGCGCGGCGGCTGGGGGCATGAACCGACCGCGAACGAATGGCTGGGCACGATCATCGCCTTTGGCGTCGTCAAGTGGATCGGCATCTGGCTGATCCTGCTCTGGCGCCCGCTGCGGCTCGCGCTGACGCCGCGGTCGATCAAGGCCGCACGCGCCCGCGACCGCGCGATCGACCTGTTCAAGGTCGGAACCGAGGCAAAGACGGTCGGCCGCACCGGCGTCCTCCTCTATGTCAGCCTTGCCGAGCATCGCGCCGACATCGTCGCCGACGAAGCGATCGCATCGAAGGTGTCGCCCGCCATCTGGGGCGATGCGATGGCCGCGCTGATCGACCGCATCCGCGCGGGCCAGCCCGGCGAGGGCATGGCCGAAGCGGTGCGGCAGGTGGGTGCTGTGCTCGCGACCCATTTTCCGAAAAGCGCCGACAATCCCAACGAACTCTGCGACCGGTTGATCGAGATTTGATTTACCGCCTCGGTGCGGGCAAGGCCGTGCAATCCGGCACGGTTCACGCGCGTTCTGCGCTGCCGCGCGGCTGCGCCGCTCGCGATGACGAAACAGGATGGAAGATGACCCGCCCCGCCCCTGACACGCCGATCGAAACGCGCTGGGAAGGCCGCTTCGTCACGGTCAGGCAGCAGGGCGATTGGGAATATGTCTCGCGCTCGCGCGGCATCCACGCCGCGGTGATCCTGGCGATCGACGACGCGTCGGATGGACGGCACGTCATCCTTGTCGAGCAATATCGCGTGCCGCTGAAGCGCAACTGCCTCGAACTGCCCGCGGGGCTGGTCGGCGACGACAGGGCAGGCGAAGCGGCTGAAATCGCCGCCGCGCGCGAGCTGGAAGAGGAAACCGGCTATCGCGCCGCGACGTGGCGCAACGTCGGCGAGTTCTACAGCTCGCCGGGCATGGTCAGCGAAAGCTTCACGCTGCTGGTGGCGACCGGATTGACCCGGATCGGCGACGGTGGCGGCGTCGATGGCGAGGACATCATCGTCCATCGCGTCGCGATCCGTGACATCGCCGATTTCGTCGCGGCGAAACGCGCCGACGGCTGCGGCATCGACGTCCGCGTTGCGATGCTGCTGGCGGGCGGCTGGCTGGCCTGACGGCGCCTTCCGGTCGAAACGCGGGCGCGCCTATACAGCCGGCAGGCGCAGGCGCACCAGCAGCCCGCCCAGATCCTCGCTCGCTTCCAACGCAATGCCGCCGCCATAGATTTCGGCGACGTCGCGGACGATCGCCAGCCCCAGGCCGGTGCCCGGCTTGCCGCTGTCGAGCCGCACGCCGCGGTCGAAGATGCGCACACGGTCGGCCGGCGAGATTCCGGGACCGTCATCCTCGACGATGATTTCCGCCATCGCGCCGTCGCGCCCGATCGTCACGAAAACGCTTCCGCCTCCATATTTCGCTGCATTTTCAAGCAGATTGCCGACGAGTTCGTCCAGGTCCTGCCGTTCGACCTGCACGACCAGCGATCGGTCCCCTGCGGCGTCGAGCCGTGTGTCGGGATAAAGGGCGAAGACCGCGCGCGACACGCTCTGGACGCTGTCCCACACCACCGCGCGCGCCTGCGCCGCGCCGCGCCGCCCGACCGCGCGCGCGCGCGCAAGATGGTGGTCGACCTGCCGCTGCATCGTCGCCGCCTCGCGCCGCACAATGTTCGCAAGCTGCGAATCCGATCCGGTCGCGCTGTTGACGAGCACGGTGAGCGGCGTCTTCAACGCATGCGCAAGATTGCCGGCGTGCAGCCGCGCCTCCTCCGCTTGCTTTTCATTATGCGCGAGCAGCGCGTTCAGCTCGTCGACCATCGGCTGCACCTCAAGCGGCAGCGGCGCATCGACGCGGCGGTTATGCCCTCCGCGCATCGCGGCGATCGCGCGCCGGATGTGGCGCAGCGGCCAGAGACCGTAAAAGGTCTGGAGCGCGGCGAGGATGATGAGACCGAGCCCCAGCAGCGCGAGACTGGGGATCAGCGTCTTGCGCACCGCGCCGATCTGGGCGTCGAGCGTTTCGCGCGACTGGGCGATCTGATAACGCCAGCTGACCTCGCTGCCCGGCAGGATCACATTGCGTTCAAGGATGCGCAGTTCCTCTTCCGGAAACTGGTCGCTGTCATAGGTGTGAAGCTGGTCGTCGATATGCGGCGTCGGCGCTTTCAATGTGCGTTCCCACAGCGACCGCGAACGATAGGGTTCCTGCCCGCCGCCGCTGATCTGCCAATAAAGCCCGCTATAGGGTTCCAGAAACCGCTGGTCGCCCAGCGGCTCGATCAGCCGAACCTCGCCGTCCGGCCCGATCTCGGACGAGCGGATCATCGCGATCAGCACATATTCAAGGTTCGAGTCGAAATTGCGGGTGATCGCGCTGGTCAGCACGCGGTCGAGCGCGAAACCGCCGCCGATCAGCAGCACCGAAATCCACAGCGCCGCGATCGCGATCATCCGTCGCGCCAGCGAGCCGGTCATGCGGCTGGAGGGGGCCGGGCCGTTCGACTGGGAATCCGCGACGGCGACAGCCCCTTCCCGCACGTTTCGGGTATCCGCTTTGGCTGATTCGTCCTGGTCCATTCTCATCGAGCCGTCATGCTGGCGAAGGCCGGGATCTCGCCGCTGCAATACGAAGCGAGGACGAGATGCCGACCTTTGCCGGGATGACCGTCAAGGACGGCAAGCTGCTGCATTCCCAACGATCGGGCGCTAACCCTGCGGATCGTCGAGCTGGTAGCCGAGGCCGCGGATGGTGGTGATGATGTCGGCGCCCAATTTTTTTCGGATGCGCGTCACGAACACCTCGATCGTGTTCGAATCGCGGTCGAAATCCTGGTCGTAAATATGCTCGATCAGTTCGGTGCGCGACACGACCTTGCCCTTGTGGTGGAGCAGGTAGGAAAGAAGCTTATATTCCTGCGCGGTGAGCTTCACCGGCTCGCCCGCAAGCGTGACCCGGCCCGATCGCGTGTCAAGACGGACATCGCCCGCCGTCAGCTCGCTCGACGCATTGCCCGACGCGCGGCGGATCAGCGCGCGAAGGCGCGCGATCAGCTCTTCGGTCTGGAACGGTTTGGCCAGATAATCGTCGGCGCCGGCGTCAAGCCCCGCCACCTTGTCCGACCAGCTGTCGCGCGCGGTCAGCACGAGCACCGGGAAATTGCGCTTTTCGCGACGCCAGCGGTCAAGCACGGTCAACCCGTCGATTTCGGGAAGGCCAAGGTCGAGGATCGCGGCGTCATAGGTTTCGGTCGAACCCAGAAAATGCCCGTCCTCGCCGTCGGTCGCAAGGTCGACGGCATAACCCGCCCCTTCCAGCGTCGCTTTGAGCTGCGGCCCCAGCGTGGGTTCGTCTTCGACAATCAAGATCCGCATTCAAACGCCTTTCCTTGGCGCGCCGACCAGCATCGGCGGCATGTTTCGACTGTGTATCAAGTCCGCACGTTCATCGCAAAAAATGGTTGCGCGTCGGTGCGGTCAGGGTGCGATGTCAGGGATTGCGACCGACGATCCGGCCCGTGCGCGCGTCGACATAGACGACGACCACCTGGCTGCCGTCCATGAATTTGAGCTTGTAGATCATCCGCCCCGCGTCGAACTGCGGCCCGCCCAGATAGGTCATATCGCTGTAGGGCGGGCGCGAACGGACCTCGGCGACCAGCTTGCCCAGCGGCACCACCTGCCCCTCGGCCGCAGCCTGCCGGAGATGTTCATGGTCGCGATCGCCGCGCGCGACCGCGGGCGCGGCCGCCGAAAGCAGCAACGCAGAGCCGAGCGAAAGGGTCAGGATGCGGAACATGGCCGTGTCTCTAACGCGAAAGCATTGAATAGCCGATGAATGGCCGCGTCAGCCGCGGTTCGGGTTCGTGACCGGATGCCATGGCGGCGACGCCATGGTGGGCGCGACAGGGATTGAACCTGTGACCCCACCCGTGTGAAGGGTGTGCTCTACCGCTGAGCTACGCGCCCGTCCCGGTGCGGACCGTGATCCGCCGTCCGAAAGCCGGACGTCCATAGCCGCTCATGCGGCGAATGCAACGCCCATTTGCCTGATCATCGGGTCAACGGAATCGGCCCGGCCGAAACGCAAAACGGGCCGCAGCTTGCGCCGCGGCCCGAAATGTTCATGTCAAAAGGCGCGGGCCAACTTAGTTGACGGCGTCCTTGAGCGCCTTGCCGGCCTTGAACTTCGGCTGGTTCGACGCCGCGATGGTCATCGTTTCACCGGTGCGCGGGTTGCGGCCGGTCGACGCCTTGCGCTTGCTGACCGCGAAAGTGCCAAAGCCGACGAGACGGACTTCGCCGCCCTTCTTCAGCGCGCCCGTGATCGCGTCGAAGACGGCTTCGACGGCCTTGCTGGCATCACCCTTGGTCAGGCCGCTCGAATCGGCGACGGCGGCGATCAGGTCTTGTTTGTTCATGCCTAAGGAACCCCTGTATTATGGTTGGATGATTCTCATGGCCCGAAGCCATGGCGCGTCACTAACGATGTTTAACCCCGGCTTGTCAAAGCAAAAAAGGCAGAAAAACGCCCCAAAACGCCGTTTCTGCGACGAATTTGGGGCGAAGGGCGGCCTGCGGCCGCCAACTCAGTGGCGAATCGCGCTCTCCGGCTCGTTGCCGGGGCCGTGCGGGGGCGAGGCGGCAAGCTCGTCGGCCTCGGTCCATTCGATCGGTTCGACCGGCGAAACCAGCGCTTCGGCCAGCACCTGATCGACATGGCTGACCGGGATGATCTTGAGCTTTTCGGTGATGTTCGCCGGGATTTCGACCAGATCCTTCTCATTCTCTTCGGGGATGAGCACGGTCGAGATTCCGCCGCGCAGCGCCGCGAGCAGCTTTTCCTTGAGCCCCCCGATCGCGAGCACGCGGCCGCGCAGCGTCACCTCGCCGGTCATCGCGACATCCTTGCGCACCGCGATGCCGGTGAGCGTCGAGACCATCGCCGTGACCATGCCGACGCCCGCCGACGGGCCGTCCTTGGGCACCGCGCCTTCGGGCAAATGGATATGGATGTCCTTGCGCGCGAACAGGCTGGGCTTGATGCCATAAGCGGGTGCGCGCGCCTTCACGAAGGACAGCGCGGCCTGCACCGATTCGGTCATCACTTCGCCGAGCTTGCCGGTCGTCCTGACCTGTCCCTTGCCCGACGCGGTGACCGCCTCGATCGTCAGCAGCTCGCCGCCGACCTCGGTCCATGCAAGGCCGGTGACCGCGCCGACCTGGTCTTCGCGGTCGCTGACGCCATGGCGGAACTTCCGCACGCCCGAAAACTCGGAAAGATTTTCAGGCGTGATCGTGATGCTGGCCGCCTTGCCTTCGAGGATCTTGCGCAACGCCTTGCGCGCCAGCCGCGCGATTTCGCGCTCTAGCGTGCGCACGCCGGCCTCGCGGGTGTAATAACGGATGAGGTCGCGCAGCGCCTCTTCGGTCAGTTCGAACTCGCCATCCTTCAGACCGTGCGCCTCGACCTGCTTGGCGATGAGGTGGCGCTTCGCGATCTCGACCTTTTCATCCTCGGTATAGCCTTCCAGCCGGATGATCTCCATGCGGTCGAGCAATGGCTGCGGCAGGTTGAGCGAGTTCGCCGTCGTCACGAACATGATGTCGCTGAGGTCGACGTCGATCTCCAGATAATGATCCTGAAACTTCATATTCTGTTCGGGGTCGAGCACCTCGAGCAGCGCCGATGCGGGATCGCCGCGGAAATCCTGGCCCAGCTTGTCGATTTCGTCGAGCAGGAACAGCGGGTTCATCGTGCCGGCCTTTTTGAGGTTGGTCACGATCTTGCCCGGCAGCGAGCCGATATAGGTGCGGCGATGGCCGCGGATTTCGGCTTCGTCGCGCACGCCGCCCAGCGACTGGCGCACGAACTCGCGCCCCGTCGCTTTCGCGATGCTGCGGCCGAGCGAGGTCTTGCCGACGCCCGGCGGCCCGACGAGGCAGAGAATCGGGCCTTTCAGCTTGTTGGTGCGCGCCTGCACCGCAAGATACTCGACGATCCGGTCCTTGACCTTTTCGAGCGCATAATGATCGTCGTCGAGGATCGCCTGCGCCTTGGCGATGTCCTTCTTGAGCTTCGACTTCCGGCCCCACGGCAGGCCGATCAGCGCGTCGAGATAGTTGCGCACGACCGTGGCCTCGGCCGACATGGGCGCCATCGCGCGCAGCTTCTTCAACTCGGCGTTCGCCTTGGCCCTGGCCTCCTTCGACATTTTGAGGCCGTCGATCTTGAGCTGGAGCTCGGCGAGGTCGTCGCCGCCCTCGCCATTGTCGTTACCCAGTTCGCGCTGGATCGCCTTCAGCTGCTCGTTAAGATAATATTCGCGCTGGCTCTTTTCCATCTGGCGCTTCACGCGGCCGCGGATCTTCTTTTCGACCTGCAACACGCCAAGTTCGCCTTCCATGAAGGCGAACACCATTTCGAGCCGCTTCGACGGCGCATCCTCGACGAGCAAGGCCTGCTTGTCGGCGACCTTGATGTTGAGATTGCCCGCGACCGAGTCGGCAAGGCGCGAGGCGTCGTCGATCTGCGACAGCTGCACCGCGGTCTCCGCCGGCATTTTCTTGTTGAGCTTGGCGTAATTTTCAAACTGGTCGACGACCGAGCGCATCAGCGCCGCAGTATCGGCGCTGTCATCGACTGTATCGGCAATGGGCTTCACGCTCGCCATCACCGCCTTGCCCTCGTCGGCGAGCGACAAAAGCTTCGCGCGCTCCTTGCCCTCGACAAGCACGCGCACGGTGCCGTCGGGCAGCTTCAAAAGCTGGAGCACGGTGGCGATCACGCCGACATCGTAGAGATCGTCGCGTTGCGGATCGTCCTCGCCCGGATCGAGCTGCGCAACGAGAAAAATCTCCTTGCCCGTCTCCATCGCGGCTTCGAGCGCGGCGACCGAGCGATCGCGCCCGACGAACAGCGGCACGATCATGTGCGGGAAAACGACAATGTCACGCAGCGGAAGAAGGGGATAAGATTGCGTCATCACGGCTCCTGAACGCGCGCCGCGCCCGGGCGCGCCGTTCTGCTATAGGTTGGTCAACGCTAATATGGCGTAACTTGACCGGCGTTCAATGCACGAGTGCTGAACGAAAGGATCAACGTCGCCCCCGCGCAGGCGGGGGTCGCTGGAAGCTGGGTTGAGCCTTGCCGGGAAAAACGACGGCGGCCCGCTTGCGCGGGGGCGGCGGTTCAGGTCAAAACGGCAGCTTGAAACCCGGCGGCAGCGGCAGGCCGCTCGTCATCTTGCTCATCTCCTCGTTGCTCGCGGCATCGGCCTTTTCGCGCGCGTCGTTGAAAGCGGCGGCGAGCAGATCCTCGAGCATCTGCTTGTCAGCGGGGACGATCAGGCTGTCGTCGATGTGGATCGCCTTGATCCGCCCCTTGGCGGTTGCCTTGATCTTCACAAGGCCGCCGCCCGACACGCCTTCGACCTCGACGCTGTCGAGCTTCGCCTGCGCCTCCTGCATCTGCGCCTGCACGGTGGCTGCGGCTTCCTGCGCAGCCTTCATCATTTCTTCGATCGATTTCATGGCATGGACCTATGCTGATTATTGTCGCCTGCGACAAGCCGCGCGTCGGGAAAAGCCGCCAGCGCGGCCTTCACGACGGGCAGTTCCCGAATACGCGCATCATTGTCGGCAAGCTGCGCCGCCTTCGTCTGCCCCAGGCTGGGCCGCCCTTCGCCCACACCTTCGCGCACCTGCCAACGGCTTCCCGTCTGGCTGAACAACGCTTCGCCGAGCCTTCGTGCGAAATCGCCGTCGAGCGTCGGCGCAGGAGCATAGACGAGGCGGCCGGGTTCGAGTTCCAGAACCTGGAGGTCATCATAGACTTGCCGTGCAAGCTGATGGTTTCCGGTGCTTTCGAGCAGATAGTGGATCTGCGCGACGGTGAGTGCGCTCGCCGGAGCTTCATCTTTCGGCGTCGGATCGGCCGTCGCACGTTCCTGTCCCGACGCCGCCGGGGGGGCTGCAACGGGCAGCGACGGCACCCCGCCCGATTCGAGCAGCCGGGCAAGTTCGCCCGGATCGGGGAGCGATGCGGCATAGATGACGCGCAGCAGCAGCATTTCGAGATGTTCGAGCGGATTGTTCGCGCGAAGCACCTCCTCATGCCCCTTCAGCAGCAATTGCCAGAGCCGATTGAGCGGCGCGAAACCCAGCTTTTGCGCCCAGTCGGCGATGCGCTCGCGGTCGGCCGCGGCGAGCGCGGGATCGTCGTGGCGCGACACCTTGGCGAGCGTGACCGCGTGGGTGAGGTCCATCAGGCCGCGGACCATCGCAACGGGTTCGATCCCCAGCGCATATTGCGCACGGGCGAGGTCGATTGCGCCGCCACTGTTCCCTTCCAGTATCGCCGCCATCAACTGCGCGATCGACGAGCGATCGGACAGGCCGAGCATCGCGCGGACCTGATCGGCGCTGATCTTTCCGCCTCCGTCCAGATCGGCGTGGGCGATCGCCTGATCGAGAATCGACAGGCCATCGCGCACCGACCCTTCGGCGGCGCTGGCAATCAGCCAGATCGCCGGCGCCTCGGCCTCGACGCCTTCCTTCTGCAAGATCGCGCTGAAATGCGCGAACAACATATCGGGGGTGATGCGGCGCAGGTCGAAGCGCTGACAGCGCGAGAGCACCGTCACCGGCACCTTGTTGACCTCGGTGGTCGCAAAGAGGAACTTGACGTGCGGCGGCGGTTCTTCGAGCGTTTTGAGCAGCGCGTTGAAGGCGTTGCGCGAAAGCATATGCACTTCGTCGATGATGTAGATTTTGTAGCGCGCCGACACCGCGGCGTAGCGAACCGCCTCGATGATCTCGCGCACATCGTCGACGCCGGTGTTCGACGCGGCATCCATCTCGATCACGTCGATATGGCGCCCTTCGGTGATCGCGCGGCACGGCTCGCACAGGCCGCACGGGTCGATCGTCGGCCCGCCCTGGCCGTCGGGGCCGATGCAATTCAAGGCTTTGGCGATCAGCCGCGCGGTCGACGTCTTGCCCACGCCGCGCACCCCAGTCATCAGAAAGGCGTGGGCGAGGCGGTCGCGCGCGATGGCATTGCCCAGCGTCTTGACCATCGCATCCTGCCCGATCAGCTCGGCAAAGGTTTGCGGACGATATTTGCGCGCGAGAACGCGGTAGGGACCGCTCGCGGCGGCCGCGGGCGGCGCCGTCTCCGGCAGGTCCATGCCCAGCATCGGGGTTTCGTCGTCGGCGGAATCGCTCATGTCCCCGTCTTAGGGGGACGCCGCGGTCTTGTCGAAGGGGGAAATGGGTGGGAGCCGGAACGACCCGCAGCGAATTCGTTGCGGCTGCTTCCTTCCGGACCTGACCGGGTTGGCGAAGACTGCGTCCGCCCGACTCCCGTAGCGCATATGGCGACGGCGGCACGGAAATGCAAGATGCCCGAGCCCGACCAGCCTCCTGCGCGGGCTTACGCGGATTTCACGGCCGGGGATAAGGCGTGCGATAGTCGAGGGGTTCGACCAATTCTGGAATCAGCACGGTCCCACTATTGCAAGCGATGGGCTGATTTCGCGGCTTGTCGATATAAATTTTTCCCGTGATGCGATAGCGCGGCGCACCGGATGCAAAGATATCGGGGCCAGCCAGTCCATCCCTGAGTTGAATACACTCGCGCGCACGCGCTTGGCGATCACCATAGCCATGCATTCGCATCCCCAAATTGCCCCAGAGTTCAGCTTGCCCGAAGGAATTGACACCATGACCGATTACGGAAACATTTTGTCCGCCCAATGCGGCGGCGTTGGTGTTGACGGAGGAAACCGACCTGTCGTTCGACCGTTGTTCATGCATCGCGCAAGACGCCAGCATTGCGACAATGACAGCGACATAGATTGATCGATAATCAGCCATCGCCTTCAACCACCTATATGTTGTTGATGGATTTGAGATGGTTCGACCGGAACTCCACCACCCCCAACATCCCACCCTGCATCAAGTCCGGCTTGAGCGACCACCTGATCCTTGAAAGCGTCCGCAAAATATTCCAAATTCTGCGAATAATCTGTAGGCGGCGTATAGAATTCGCCTGCTGGCGCACTAGGATTCTCGCTTCTCCAAAAATCGAAACTTGCTCGAAAAAACGCAGTTCCTATTGTGGAAATATGGCCCATTTCGTGAAGGATAAGGACTGTCAAACCATATTCTATCGGCCACACATCATTGGTATAGCCGTCGAGCAGGGCGTCCATGTTGATTATATCGGAGTTAGGCTGACCAAGCACGCCGCGCGATGCCGCGCCTACTCCATTATTCTGGAAATCATTCCTGTCGATTATGGTGAAGTCCGTGTTCGCAAGATCGGCCAGGATATCGCCGATCGCGTAAGATCGACCAAGAACGTCAATAGCGGCATTGGGATCGGCTCCAGCCAGTTCCTGCATCACATGGGCGATGCCCTGAACCAGCTTGGCCGCCGCTTCTTCCGCGCGCGCCTGATTCGCCGCATTCTCGACTTTTACGCGCACGACGATCGGCGCCGAGATTGACGGTGCGGGACCGTTCTCATCGACCTCCCGCGGTGTATAGAAGCGCGACCCCTGATATTCAGCGAAGGTCATCGAATGGATGGCGATCAATTCGCCCGATTCGTTACGCTCTCCGATGACGACAATCTCATCGCTTTCATCGGCCATGACCTAAACTCCCCGGAATCCGATCACGGAACGTCCGGGGAGGATGAAAGTTGCGTTTTCGACTTGATAGACAGCGGGTTAGGACTGAAACGCCCCGACCCCTTCCTGCTAGCGCTGCATATTGCGGCTTTCGGCCGGGATATGCACGGTCAGCCCGTCGAGGTCGTCGGTCAGCATGATCTGACACGACAGGCGGCTCGTCCGCCGCGCCCCCGCCGCAAGGTCGAGCATATCTTCTTCCTCCTCGCTCGCAGGCGGAAGGCGGCCGAAATCCTCTTTCGCCACGATGACATGGCAGGTCGAGCAGGCCATCTGACCTTCGCATGTGCCTTCGAGCGGCATCAGATGCGTCTGCGCGACGTCGAGCAATATGTCACCCGGCTGCGCCTCGGCCTCGGTGCGGCCCTTGCCGTCGGCGTGGACGAAGACGATGCGCATCAATCGACCCCCTGCAACCGCGCCGCGGCCCTGATCGCGTTCAAACCGTCGCGCAATTCCGCTTCGGTGGTATAGCGTCCCCATCCGAGGCGGATCGAGGCGCGGGCATCAACCTCGCTGACCCCCATCGCGCGCAGCACATGGCTGACCTTGCCCGACCCGCTGCCGCACGCGCTGCCCAGCGAAAAGGCGATATCGCGCGCATCGGACATCAGCCGCAGACCGTTCACGCCTTCGCGCCGGATATTGAGATTGCCGTGATAGCGGCGCTCCGCATCGCCGTTGAGCGACCATTCGGGGAGCATCTCCATCGCGAGCGACCAGAGCCGCTCGACATGTTCGGCATCCTTGTCCATCCGCCGGGCCGCGAGCGCCGCCGCCGCGCCAAAGCCTGCACAAAGCGCGGGCGAAACGGTGCCCGAGCGCATCCCCTGTTCCTGCGCGCCGCCGACCATCAGCGGTTCAAGGTTCACCCCGTCGCGCACCCACAGCGCTCCGACGCCCTTGGGGCCGTGGATCTTGTGCGCCGACACGGCAATCAGATCGGCGCCTTCGGGAATCGCGATGCGACCAAAGCCCTGGACCGCGTCGCACAGCAGCAAACTGCCCTTCGCATGGGCGGCGGCGGCAAAGTCGGCGACCGGCTGGATCGTCCCGACCTCATTGTTCACGAGCATTGCCGCGACGATTCCGCCCTCCGGGATCAGCGCGTCATCGGGCGGCAAGGCAAGCCCCTTGCCGTCGACCGGAAGGATCGTCGCGTTCAACCGCTCCAGACATTGCAGCGACGCGGCATGTTCGATGCTCAGCCCCGCGACGCCCCCGCTTTGCGCCTGCGCGCCCCGAAACAGCGCCCAGTTGAGCGCCTCGGTCGCGCCCGACGTGAAATAGACGCGCCCGCCCCTGGGCAGCAGCGCGGCGACCTGGTCGCGGGCGACCTCGACCGCCGCAGCGGCGGCGCGGCCTGCCTTGTGCGTACTCGACGGATTCGCAAAACCCTCGCCTTCTCCCGGCCCCGCCAGCCAGCGCAGCATCGCCTCGCGCGCTTCGGGCGCAAGCGGGGTGGTGGCTTGATAATCGAGGTAGATCATAGCGGGCTTTGGCCGTCCTCAAAATCCGCTTGTGTCAAGCGAAGCCGAGACACCCAGCGGAACAGCGGTGGGCATCTCGACTGCGCTCGATGCGAACGGAAAACAAAAAATATCACGCCTTGTTGCGAGCGATTCGCAAAAGTTGCAAGTCGAGACCCAGTTTCTATATAGGCGCCAATCCCGCTCCGCCACCCCGCCGGTCCGGCGAATCGGGGGCCAGCCCAAGAAATCGAGGTGTCCATTGCCCGACGTCATTTTCCCCGGCCCCGAGGGCCGCATCGAAGGCCGTTTTTCTCCGCCGCCGCGTCCGCGCGCGCCGGTCGCGCTGATCCTCCACCCGCACCCGCAGGGCGGTGGCACGATGAACGACCGCATCACACAGGCGATGTACAAAAGCTTTGTCGCGCGCGGCTTCGCGGTGCTGCGTTTCAACTTCCGCGGTGTCGGCCGCAGCCAGGGCACTTTCGACAACGGCATCGGCGAACTTTCCGACGCCGCCTCGGCGCTCGACTGGGTGCAGTCGATCCATCCCGAAGCGCAGACCACCTGGGTCGCGGGGTTCAGCTTCGGCGCGTGGATCGGGATGCAACTGCTTATGCGCCGGCCCGAAATCCGCGGATTCCTGTCGGTGGCGCCGCCGGCGAACATGTATGACTTCAGCTTCCTCGCCCCCTGCCCCTCGTCGGGCATCATCGTCGCGGGCGGGCAGGACGAGATCGTGCCGCCGAGCGCGGTGCAGAAACTGGTCGACAAACTGCGCACCCAAAAGGGCATCACCATCCATCACGACGAAATCCCGCGCGCGAACCATTTCTTTGAGCATGAGCTCGACCAGCTGATGAAGTCGCTCGACAATTATCTGGATATGCGGCTCGCGCCCGATTCGCCGATCCGCTGATATTACCGGCTTCGTCATCACGCGAAGCCAAAGGCGGCACGGCAATCCAGGGACGGCGTAAAGCCGTTCTGGATTGCGTCGCTTCGCTCGCGATGACGACAAGGCTATTTCACCGGCGCCAGCCACACCGCGACATTGGCGAACATCACCAGCGCCGCGACCAGCATCAGCAGCGCGCGGCGCCGGTCGCCGCTGCGGAACACATAAGCCGCGCCGCCGGTCAGCGCGACGCCGGTGAGCATCAGGATCGAGATGATCGTATCGGACATGGCGCGGCTTTACCCGCGGCGTCACAAATTTGCCACCTCGCTTATGGCAAAGTCCGGCGCCTTCGCCTAAAGCGCGCTCATCGATTCCCTTGATCCCTTTGCGGGAGCCGCACCATGCGCATCGCCATCGCCTCCGACCACGCCGCCTTCGAGCTCAAAGCCCTGCTCGCCGACTGGCTGCGCGAACAGGGACATGCGGTCGAGGATCTCGGCACCAACGGCCCCGAAAGCGTCGATTATCCCGATTATGGCTATCGCCTCGGCGCTGCGATTGCCGAAGGGCGGGCGGAGCGGGGTGTGGCGCTCTGCGGTTCGGGCATCGGCATTTCGATTTCGGTCAACCGCAATCCCGCCGCACGCTGCGCACTCGTCTGCGAACCGCTGTCGGCAAAGCTGGCGCGCGAGCATAATGATGCGAACGTCATCGCGATGGGTGCGCGCCTTACCGGCATCGACATGGCCAAGGCGTGCCTCGACGCCTTCCTGACCACCGATTTTGCCGGCGACCGTCACGCGCGCCGCGTCGACAAGCTTTCGAATCCGCCTCAACTGGAGACCAGCCGATGACTACAGACATGCTCGACAAGCCCATCAGGTCGGCCGGCTATTTCACCGACGGCGTCGGCGCGGTCGACCCGGCGGTCGCGGCGGCGATGCAGCGCGAACTTGAACGCGAGCAATATCAGATCGAACTGATCGCGAGCGAGAATATCGTCTCGAAGGCGGTGCTCGAAGCCCAGGGGTCGGTTTTCACCAACAAATATGCCGAAGGTTATCCCGGTCGCCGCTATTATCAGGGTTGCGCGCCGTCCGACGAAGTCGAGCAACTGGCGATCGACCGCGCGAAACAGCTGTTCGATTGCGGCTATGCGAACGTCCAGCCGCACTCGGGCGCACAGGCGAACGGCGCGGTGATGCTGGCGCTGACCAAGCCGGGCGCGACGATCCTCGGAATGAGCCTCGACGCCGGCGGTCATCTGACGCACGGCGCACCGCCCGCGATGTCGGGCAAATGGTTCAACGCCGTCCAATATGGCGTGCGCGCCGACGACCATCTCGTCGATTTCGACCAGGTCGAAGCATTGGCGAAAGAACATCGCCCCGCGCTCATCATCGCGGGCGGTTCGGCCTATCCGCGCACGCTCGATTTCGCGCGTTTCCGCAGCATCGCCGACGATGTCGGCGCGCTGCTGATGGTGGATATGGCACATTTCGCGGGGCTCGTCGCCGGCGGCGCGCACCCTTCGCCGCTGCCGCACGCGCATGTCGTCACCACGACGACGCACAAGACGCTGCGCGGCCCGCGCGGCGGCATGATCCTGACCAATGACGAAGCGATTGCCAAGCGCATCAACTCGGCGGTCTTTCCCGGCCTGCAGGGCGGCCCGCTGATGCACGTCATCGCCGCCAAGGCGGTTGCCTTCGGCGAAGCGCTGCGCCCCGAGTTCAAGGACTATGCGAAAGCGACGATCGCCAATGCGCAGGCGCTGGCGAACCGATTGAAGGCGCGCGGCGCCGACATCGTCGCGGGCGGCACCGACACGCACCTTGCCCTCATCGACCTGCGCCCGCTCGGCATCACCGGCCGCGACGCCGACGAGGCGCTCGAACGCAGCGCGATCACCTGCAACAAAAATGGCGTGCCCTTCGACCCGCTGCCCCCGGTGAAGACCAGCGGCATCCGCGTCGGTTCGCCCGCGGGCACGACGCGCGGATTCGGCATCGCCGAGTTCGAGGCCATCGGCGACATGGTGGCCGACGTGCTCGAAGCGCTGCGCGACAAGGGGGAACATGGCGACGCCGACGTCGAGGCCGATGTCCGCCGCCGCGTGCGCGCGCTTTGCGAACGCTTCCCCATTTATCAGGGATAGGGTGATGGCGCGCCAGCACCCCGAGGAGCCGACGCTGATCGAACTCACGATCGAAGAGGTCAAGGCAATGGGCAGGCAGGGGATGGATCATCCCTCGACGCCCGCGGTGCTGACCGGCGGCGTGATCGGGGCGGTGGCGGGCGCGGTGCTGCCGGTCGTGACCTGGCCGGTCGGCCTTTTCGCGGGCGCCGCGATCGCGCTTTACGCACGGGTGAAACGCTAAGGTTCCGAACGATGCGCTGCCCCTATTGCGGACATGAAGACAGCCAGGTGAAGGACAGCCGTCCGACCGAGGATGGCGCGGCGATCCGTCGCCGCCGCCAGTGCGAAGATTGCGGCGCGCGCTTCACGACGTTCGAGCGCATCCAGCTGCGCGAAGTCGTGGTGCTCAAGGCAGGCGGGACGCGCGAACCCTTCGACCGCGAAAAATTGATGCGCAGCGTCCAGATTGCATGCCGAAAGCGCCCGATCGACGGCGCGCGGATCGAACGCCTGGTGTCGGGCATCCAGCGCCAGCTCGAAACCTCTGGCGAGAGCGAGGTGCAGGCGTCGCAGATCGGCGCGATGGTGATGGAAGCGCTCAAGGGTTTTGACAATGTCGCCTATATCCGCTTCGCCAGCGTCTATCGCGATTTTACCGAAGCCAGGGATTTCGAGGAGTTCGCATCGTCGATCACCGAAGCGGCGCGGCCGCACAAATGACCGCGGCATCCCCGCCCCCCGTCATCGTCCTTGTCCGTCCGCAGCTTGGCGAGAATATCGGCAAGACGGCGCGCGCGATGCTGAACTTCGGGCTGACCGAGCTGCGGCTTGTCAGCCCGCGCGACGGCTGGCCCAATCCCGATGCGGGGCCGGCGTCGGCGGGGGCCGACGTCGTGCTCGCGGGAGCAAGGGTTTTCGGAACGCTCGCCGAAGCCGTCGCCGACTGCACGACCATCTATGCCACGACGGTGCGCAAGCGCGGCGTCACCAAGCCGGTGCTGACCCCCGAAGCCGCGGCGCGGGAGGTCCACGCACGCGCCGGGCGATCGGCCTATGTTTTCGGCCCCGAACGATCGGGACTCGAAACCGATGACGTCGCGCTCGCGCACACGATCGTCACCGTGCCGATCAATCCTGCCTTCGGTTCGCTCAATCTGGCGCAGGCGGTCATCCTGCTTGCCTACGAATGGTCAAAGCATGTCGCGGGGATCGGCGAGGGCGTTGCCGCGCTTGCCAGCCCGCCCCAGGTCCCGCTCGATCCGCCCGCGCCGCACGGCGAGCTGGAGGAGTTGATCGGGCATCTGGTGCGCGACCTCGACAAAAGCGGTTATTTCTTTCCGCCCGAACGCCGCGAGGCGACGCTGCGCGCGCTGCGCACGACGCTGACCAAGACGGGCTGGTCGCACAACGACATCCGCATGATGCACGGGATCATTGTGGCTCTTGGCCGCAGCGGAAAAATATAATAGGCTGGTTCCAATAGATAATTTCAGGAGCCCCTTCCCGTGATGACCCTTCTTCTTGCGGCGGCGTTCGCCGCGTCGGCGCCGACTGACGCCAATGGACAAGCGACCGCGACAACACAGGCCGCGCCCGAAAAGGCCAGGAAACCCAAGCGGGTTTGCAAAAGCGTTCGGCGGACGGGAAGCAATCTCAGCCGCAGCGTCTGCAAAACCGAACAGGAATGGGCGAATGACGGCGGCGCCGGAATGCAATCGCTCGAATTGATTGATCAAAGTTACAAGGCACAAACTGGAAACGGCGCGGTCGATTAAGCGATACGTCGCCCGCAAAGCATTCCAGGCACACAGCTGTGGTCGGTCCCTGTCGCGGCTCGATCAATCCGATCCTTCGTGGCTTCGTCCGTCGACAGGCCAACTAGCTTAGAAGTCATTGTCGCCGACCAGAGCGGCGATCACCGGTAAAATCATAATCGCCGAAGGTCCGTCCGCGTCCCTTCCCCCAGGAGTTTTGTTCGCATGATCAGCCTGTTGCTCGCTCTTTCCCTCGCCACGGCAGCGCCCGAAGCTGCCGCATCGCCGACAGCGACCGATGCCGGTCAGCCTGCCAGGCCGGTCAAGTCGGCCAAGCCCAAAAAAGTCTGTCAGAAGGTCGAAATGACCGGCAGTTCCGTGCCGAAGCGTGTTTGCCGCACGGTAACGGAGCCTGCGACGCCCGTCGGCGACGTGACCCAGGCAGCCGCCGAAAAGGCTGCGGCCGGCAATATGAACTGAACCGCTCAATCGAGCGCGCGCAGGCGGTCCCACCGAACCGCCTCATAGGCGATCGATTGTTCGACAAGTTCGTTCCACACTGCGCGCAGCCGCGCGGGTTCTAGCCCCGCGACCTCCGCCGCGCGCGCGACATTGTCGAGCACTTCGGCCTTGCGCGCCTCGTCGCGCACGCTGGCGCGGTCGGTCTTGATCCGCGCCGCGGCGTCCATATAGCCGAAACGCCGGACGAGCAGGGCGACGAGTTCGCGGTCCACCTGATCCACCCCGGCGCGGACGTCGGCCATGGTTTCGCATTGGTGGGGAAGTTTGGCACTCGTCATGCGCGCAGCCTTTAGCGGCTTTTTCGCCGCTGTCGAGCGGGCGGCGCGGCGCTTGACTTTGCGCCCCTTCCCGTCTAACCGCCCGCCTTCGCAATGGACTCCGCACCCCGGTGAAGCGGCGGTCGCGCACGGGAACGTCCGTGCGGTGCGATCCGGGAAACGCCGAAATCCCTCGGCACACAGCATATTGGAGACGCAAATGTCGAAGCGCCAGAGCGCCAAGTATAAACTCGACCGCCGGATGGGCGAAAACATCTGGGGTCGCCCGAAAAGCCCGGTCAACCGCCGCGAATATGGCCCCGGCCAGCACGGCCAGCGCCGCAAGGGCAAGATGTCGGACTTCGGCATCCAGCTGCGCGCCAAGCAGAAGCTGAAGGGTTATTACGGCGACATCACCGAAAAGCAGTTCAAGAAAAACTATATCGAAGCGTCGCGGATGAAGGGCGATACCGGCCAGAACCTGATCGGCCTGCTCGAACGCCGCCTCGACGCGGTCGTCTATCGCGCCAAGTTCACGCCGACCATCTTCTCGGCGCGACAGCTCGTCAGCCATGGCCACGTCTATGTCAACGGCGTGAAATGCAACATCGCGAGCCGCCTCGTGAAGCCGGGCGACGAAATCACCCTGGGCAAGAAGGCGCAGGAAATGGCGCTGGTCGCCGAAGCGCAGAGCCTGCCCGAACGCGATCTGCCCGAATATCTGGCGGTCGACGGCACCAAGGCCACCTATGTCCGCGTGCCCACGCTCGACGAAGTGCCCTATCCGGTGAAGATGGAACCCAATCTGGTCGTCGAATTCTATTCGCGCTGATCGGGCGTTTCATCGCGGAAACAAAGGGGCGGTCCGGCAACGGGCCGCCCTTTTCGGTTCGCGCGGTGCCGGCGCGCACGCCGCGCTTCAGAACCAGAGCTTCACCCCGGCAACGACATTCAGGCTGTCGACATCGTCGCCGTCGGCGCGCGCGAAACGCGCCGTATCCCCGATCTTGCGCGCCCATTCGATGCCGACATAGGGCGCAAATTCGCGGACGATCTCGTATCGGAGGCGAAGGCCCAGTTCGATGTCGGACAGACCCGCGCCGATTCCGCTTTCGGGCACATCCTGCGCCGCGAGACCGATCTCGGCCATCGGTTGCACGATCAGCCGCTGGGTGATGCGCTGGTCGTAGCTGCCCTCGATGCGCGCGGTGAGGTCGCCCTTGTCGGACAGAAAAAGCGCGCCTTCGACCTCGAACCACCACGGCGCCAGTCCTTCGACCCCGATCACCGCGTGGGTGCGATCAGGCCCGTGCCCAAAATCCTGTCTCACCCCGGCCTGCGCGTTGAAATAGGGGCCGATCGCGCGGCTGTAGAGAAGTTGCGCCTCGCCCGCCTCGACGCCCTCGCCGAACGCGGTTTCACCCTCGCTCTTGACCGTCAGCCGATGGATGTCGCCGCCGTACCAGCCCTCGCCTTCCCAGCGAAAGCCGTCGCGACCCTTGCGGGCCTGATATTCGGCAAGATTGAGGCTGACGAAACCCACCCTCTGACCGCCGTTTTCGACCATCATCGCGTGGCGCGCATGGTCCATCTCGGTTTTCGGGAAATAGCGGTCGGCATACCAGTCACGCGGCGGCGGCGGCGCGGGGGCGTCGCCGGCAGGCAGATCGGTGCCGCTGCCCGCCGGTGGTTCGGCCGGCCTGTCGTCAGCCGGGGTGCAATGCCCCATCGCCGCATGATCGGGCGTGCAGGCAGGATCGCCCTGCGCGGCCGGTTTCCTGGGGTCGGTGGTCGGCGCATGGTGCCCGCCATGGTGCGACTGCGCCGCCGCGGGCACAGCAAAGGCGGCGAACGACATACCGATCAGCAGCAAGGCGCGCGTCACGCCGCATCCCCCTTTGGACGCACGCTGACGACGCGCATCATTCCCGCGTGCATATGATAGAGAAGGTGGCAGTGAAACGCCCAGTCGCCCACGGCGTCGGCAGTGAAGTCAAAGGTCGCGATCCCGCCCGGCTGGACGATCACCGTATGCTTGCGCGGCGCGTGGTCGCCCTTGCCCGTCACCAGCTCGAAAAAATGGCCGTGCAGGTGGATCGGATGGCTCATCATCGAATCGTTGATGAGATTCACGCGCACACGCTCTCCCTCGATGAAGGGGATGGGTTCGTGATGGTCCGACATCTTCACCCCGTCGAACGACCACATGAAACGTTCCATGTTTCCGGTAAGGTGGATGTCGAGCGACCGCGATGGCGCGCGGACGTCGGGGTTGCGATCGAGCGCGACAAGGTCGTGGTAGGTGAGCACGCGGTGTCCCACATCTTCAAGCCCCTGCCCCGGTTCGGCCATCCGGTCGACCGGCATGGGGGATATCGACTGGACGCTGGGGTCGCGCTTTACCTGCGGCGCAACCGAAAAGTCGCGCATGCTGTGGTCCATGCCGCCATGGCCGACGTGCGCACCCTCGTCCGCCGGGGTGCAATGGCCCATCGCGGCATGTTCTGCGGTGCAGCCAGCATCGCCATCGCCGCCCTTCCCGTCCGGCATGTCGCCCATGCCCATGTCCTTCATCGTCGCGAGCGGGCGGGCGCGCAGCGCGGGAACGGGCGCGACCAGCCCGGCCCGCGGCGTCAGCGTCGCGCGCGCCATCCCCGACCGGTCATTGGCCTCGGCGACAAAGCTGTAGGCGCGTTCTTCGACCGGGGTGACGATGGCGTCATAGGTTTCGGCGACGCCGATCTGGAACTCGTCGACCGCGACCGGCCGGACGTTCAGCCCGTCAGCCTGCACCACCGTCATCGCCAGTCCGGGGATGCGGACGTTGAAGATCGTCATTGCCGAGGCATTGATGATCCGCAGCCGCACACGCTCGCCAGGGCGGAACAGCGCGGTCCAATTGTCCGCTGGGCCATAGCCGTTGACAAGGAATGTATAGGTCGATCCATTGACGTCGGCGACGTCGGTGGGGTCCATCCGCATCGCGCCCCACGCCAGCCGGTCCCTGAGCGGCTGGTCCTCGCCCGCCAGCAATCCGGCAAGCGTCTGGCGCTGCATGTTGAAATGGCCCGGATTGACCTTGAGCTTGCGAAAGATTTCGTGCGGCGACAGGCGGCTGTGATCCGACAGGACGATCACATGTTCACGATCGAAAGCCACGCGATCGGTACCGGCGGGATCGATGACGATCGGGCCATAATGACCAAGTTGTTCCTGCAATCCCGAATGGCTGTGATACCAATAGGTGCCCGACTGGACGATGGGAAACTCGTAAACGAAGGTCGAGCGGGGCTTGATGCCGGGAAAGCTGACCCCCGGAACGCCGTCCATATGGAAGGGCAGGATCAACCCGTGCCAGTGGATCGAACTGTCCTCGTCAAGGTCGTTGACGACGGTGAGCCGCGCCTGTTGCCCTTCCTTCAGGCGGATGAGCGGCCCCGGCACCGTGCCGTTGATGCCGATCGCGCGCGTGACCCTGCCGTCGACGCGCAGCGTCTGGCGCGCGATGCGCAGGCGGATGTCGGTTCCCGACACGCTGGGCAGCGGCGGCGCGATGCCCGCCGATACCGGCTGTGCCCATGCCGGATAACAGGCGGCGAGCGCCGCCAGCGCACCGCCACCGAGCGCCCCGTTCACGAACCCGCGCCTGTCAATCTGCATATCCATCCTGGCTTTTGAAATCGCTGGCCGTCGCGTATCGACGGCTTTGGTGCCCCTGGCCGGACTCGAACCAGCACTCCTTGCGGAACTCGATTTTGAGTCGAGCGCGTCTACCAATTTCACCACAGGGGCCCGTGGACGGCGTCGGTGCGGATTGCGATTCCCGCGCGTTTGCCGTTGCCGGGCAGCCGTTGCCACAGAAAGATGCTTTCCGTCTAGTGGATAAGCGGCATCCTGCATAAGAGAGAGATATGACCGACAAGAGCAAGGCATCCCCCGCCCGTCCCGCCCCGCCGGCCAAGGCGCCGCCCGCACCCGCTTTCGGTCCCGGCCGCATTGCCATGGCGGCGGTGATCGTCATCGCGATCGCCGGCGTCGCATGGCTCGCGGTCAGCCTGACGCGCTTTTTCATGCTGGTGTTCGCCGCCGTCGTACTCGGCGCGGTGTTCGATGCGATCGCAAGCTGGATCGTGCGCCATGTGCGCGTCGGTCGCGGGATCGCGCTCGCGCTGTCGGTCGCGGGGATGATCGCCGTCTTTGCCGGGGCCTTCATTCTCTTCGGATCGCAGCTCGCGCGCGAGATCGACACGATCCAGCAGCAGGTTCCGCGCGCCGTGCAGGGGGTCGAGGCCTTTCTCGACCGCTACGGCCTCGGCGCACGGATGCGCACGCTGGCCGAAGTGGGCAGCGAGGATATTTCGCAGATCATCTCGCAGGCGGGGGGCTATGCGCTCGCCGCGGGAAGCGGCATCGCCGATTTCGTGCTTGTGCTCGTCGCCGGGATTTTCCTTGCAAGCGATCCCGCCACCTATCGCCGCGGCCTGCTGCTCTTGATGCCCGCACGCGCCGAAACGACCGCCGCACTCGCGCTGGACGATGCGGCGCGCGGACTGAAAGGCTGGATGGTCGGACAGGCGGTATCGTCGCTGGTCGTCGCGACGCTTACCTGGGCGGGGCTGGCGCTGCTGGGCGTGCCTGCGGCGGGCGGTCTCGGCCTCATCGCCGGGCTGCTCGATGTCATCCCGATGATCGGCCCGATCATTGCGGGCATTCCCGCGGTACTGCTTGCCTTCACCGTGTCGCCGATGACGGCGCTGTGGACGCTGATCCTGTTCCTCGTCATTCAGCAATTGCAGGGCAATTTCCTGCAACCGATGATCCAGAAACAAGCCGTCGACGTGCCGCCGGCGGTGCTTCTGTTCGCGGTCGTGGCCGCAGGATTGCTGTTCGGTTTCCTCGGCGTGCTGCTCGCCGCGCCGCTGACGGTGGTGGTCTTTGTGCTGGTGCAGCGGGTGTATGTGAAGACGTTGCTGGGGAAAGAGATCAAGATTGCGGGGGCGGATTAACGTTGATCGCGCTCGACACGAGCGGAATCGGGCCTATTTCTTCAATTCCCTTGCCAGCGTCTTGGCCGTCGCCTTGCCATAGGGCGGCTTGAAACCCGCAAGACCCGCAACGTCGAGCTTCGGCTGGCGATACACCGCGCGCGCGTGGCTGAAGGTGCGGAAGCCGTCGATCCCGTGATAATTGCCCATGCCCGACGGCCCGATGCCGCCAAAGGGCAGATCCTCCATCGCATTGTGGAACAGAACGTCGTTGACCGTGACCCCGCCAGAAATGGTGCGGGTAAGCACACGCTCCTCCTCGCTCTTGTCCTGCCCGAAATAATAGAGGCCGAGCGGGCGGTCGCGTTCGTTCACATAGTCGATGGCGTCGTCGATATTCCGATAGGTCTTGACCGGCAGGATGGGGCCGAAAATCTCTTCCTGCATCACCTTCATGTCGTCGGTCGGGTTGCGCACGATGTGGAGCGGCATCTTGTGGCCGTTGGCGCTTGCGAAATCCTCCTGCCCCGGATTGACCTCGATCACCTCGGCGCCCTTGTCGCGCGCGTCGGCCAGATAGGATTGCAGCCGGTCATAGTTGCGGCCGTTCACCACCGAGGTGTAATCGTCGTTGGCGAGCAGCGTCGGATAGAGCGCGGCGGCGCCCCTGGCGACACTGTCGATCACCTCGCGCTCCTGATCGTCGGCGACGAGCAGATAGTCGGGCGCAAGGCATATCTGCCCCGCGTTCATCATCTTGCCGAGCGCGACGCGCTGGCCGACCAGATCCTTGTTCGCGCTGCGCCCGATGAAAGTCGGCGACTTGCCGCCAAGTTCGAGCGTGACGGGCACAAGATTGTCGGCCGCGGCGCGCATGATATGCCGTCCCACGCTGGTCGCGCCGGTGAAGATCATATGGTCGAAGGCGAGCTTGGAAAAGGCGATCCCGACCTCGGCATCGCCGGTGAACACCGCCATTTCGCTTTCGTCGAAATATTCGGGCACGAGCCGCGCCATCAGGGTCGAGACATTTTCGGTGAACTCGCTCGGCTTCACCATCGCGCGATTGCCCGCCGCCAGGATGCCCGCCATCGGCACGAAAACCATTCCGACGGGAAAGTTCCATGGGCTCACGACGCCGACAACGCCCTTCGGCTGATAGACCACCTCGGCCTTGGCGCCGAGCAGACCGAGCGGGAAAGTGGGTCGCCGCTTCTCGCCCTTTGCCCAGTTCGCCATATGCTTCTTCGCGTGCTTCAAGGCGCTGACCGACGGCATGATGTCGGTCATCAGCGTCTGTTCGCGGCTGCGATGGCCGAAATCCTCGCTCACCGCCTTGGCGAAATCCTCGGCGTGGTCGACGAGCAGCGCGATCGCGCGGTCGATGCGGTCGGCGCGGACGGACAGGCTTTCGGGCATCGCCGCGGTAAAGCTTGCCTTTTGCGCCGCAAGCACTGCCTGCATCCGCGCCGTTTCGCCTGCGACGTCCTGCCTGATTGCCGTGGCCATGACCTGTCTCCCCTGTGCTTTCGCGACGTTTGACCATGGCGCGCGGCGGGTTGCAAGATGAAACGCGCCTCCCATCGGGGCACTGCCCCTTTCGCACGTGCAGCATTTCCGCTAAGCGAGCCGCCGATGTCGCTTTCCCTTACGGAGTCTCTCGCCATGACCGCCACCGATCCCGTCGTTTTCCTGTCCTTTGCCCGCACCCCGATGGGCAGCATGCAGGGCAGCCTGTCGGACGCCAGCGCGACCGACCTGGGCGCGACCGCGGTGAAGGCGGCGGTCGAACGCGCCGGCGTTTCGGGCGAGGATGTCGAGCGTATCTATATGGGCTGCGTGCTGCCCGCCGGGCTGGGCCAGGCGCCCGCGCGGCAGGCGGCGATCAAGGCAGGCCTGCCCAAGTCGGTTCAGGCGACGACGGTGAACAAGGTCTGCGGATCGGGGATGCAGACCGTCATCATGGGCGCCGAGGCGCTGGCCGCGGGCAGCGTCGACCTGATCGTCGCGGGCGGCATGGAGTCGATGACCAACGCGCCCTATCTGCTCAAAAAGCACCGTTCGGGGGCGCGCATCGGCCACGACACCGTCTATGACCATATGTTCCTCGACGGGCTGGAGGATGCCTATGACGCGGGCCGCGCGATGGGCACCTTTGCACAGGACACCGCCGACGCCTATCAGCTCAGCCGCCAGGCCATGGACGATTATACGCTGACGTCGCTGAGCCGCGCCAAGGCGGCGATCGCCGAGGGCGCCTTCGCCGCCGAAATCGTGCCAGTGACGATCGCGGGCCGCAAGGGCGACGTCGTCGTCGACACCGACGAAGCGCCGGGCAAGGCGATGCCCGACAAGATCCCGACGCTCAAGCCCGCCTTTGCCAAGGACGGCACGATCACCGCGGCGACCAGCTCGTCGATCTCCGACGGTGCCGCCGCGGTTGTGCTGACGCGCCAGTCGGTCGCCGACGCCAAGGGAGCGAAGCCCGTCGCACGCCTGGTCGCGCACGCCGCGCACGCACAGGAGCCCAGGGATTTCACGGTCGCCCCCGTCGGTGCGATCAACAAGGTGCTGGCGAAGGCCGGCTGGACGATCGGCGATGTCGACCTGTTCGAGGTGAACGAAGCCTTTGCCTGCGTCGCGATGTTCGCGATGCACGACCTGGGCATCCCGCACGACAAGATCAACGTCCACGGCGGTGCAACCGCGCTCGGCCATCCGATCGGCGCCAGCGGCACGCGGATCATCACGACGCTGATCGCGGCGCTCCGGCGCCATGGCAAGAAACGCGGGATCGCTAGCCTGTGCATCGGCGGCGGTGAAGCAACCGCCGTGGCGATCGAGCTGGTATAATAACCTGTGCCCCTGCGAAAGCAGGGGCCGTCTCCGGCCGCTCGCATTTTCATTTGGCGACCGTTTGGCAATGATGGGTCAGGTGCCGCACACTCCCCACGCCCCATCGCCCTTCCCGCGACAAATTGCGACACTAATGACCTGAAAATAAACGCGGCATTCCGGGACCGTTCAAGCGGGTGCGCATAATCCTTGTGCTGTCATCGGGCAGATCGCCCACCCCTGACGTTGCAAAGGAATGGCACCATGACGAAGATGCAATATCTCGCGGCCGGCCTGATCGCCGCCATGATCGTCCCGACCGCCGCGCAGGCGCAAACGCGCGAAATCCGTGAAGACCGCCGCGACGTGCGCGAGGAGCGCCGCGAATATCGCGACGCGCTGCGATATGGCGACCGCGACGACATTCGCGAGGAACGCCGCGAATATAATGACGCGCGCCGCGACCTGCGCGACAGCAAGCGCGACTGGCGCCGCGACGCGCGCTACCAGCATTACCGCGCGCCCTTCCGCTATCAGTCGTTCCGCGTCGGCGCGACGCTGCGCCCCGCCTATTATGCGCCCGCCTATCGTCCCGCGTGGGACAGCCGCTGGGGCGTGCCGCGCGCGGGCCGCAATCTGGTCTATGTCCGCCACTATAACGACCTGTTGCTGGTCAATGTGCGCAGCGGCAAGGTGATCCGCGTCTATCGCGACCATTTCCGCTGGCGTTGAGTCGGCCGAAAAGGCGAATCCATGAAAGGGCCGGGCGCGCAGCCGTCCGGCCCATTTCCTGGTCGGCAAGAGAAGGCGGTTCTGGGGTGGACAGTCGGCCTTGACCGATCCGTCATGCCAGCCTTGTTTCACCTTCCATGGCCTGGGCTTTCGTCGGGCGCGGCGCCGAGTGGCGACGATCGATACGAAGGCTTTCGGCCAAAAGCCCCCGCGACCCGCCGCGGTCAATCGCCCCAGATATGGTCGGTCTGGATCCAACCCTTGCGACCCTTGACGTCGAAGCGGCACCATCCGCCCTGGCAATCGCTGATCCGGCCGATGACGCCCGGCTCGGCGCGATAGGCAACCGCAGCGGACAGGCTGGGCTCTTCGCGCATCGGGCGGACCGCGCCGGTGACGATCGCGGTGCGCGTGCGGCTCAAAAGCCGCGCCGCCATCCAGCCGCGCGCGCCGTCGGGGTCCTCGACGCGGCGCCAGTTTTCGTGGCGTGCGATCACCTTTACCGGCAAGTCCTTGCGGCGATATTCCCACAATACGGGCACGTCGATCGACGGCCCCTTGCGCATCCGCGCCTCGTCGACGCTGATCGACGCCCAATAGGGCAATTCGGGGTCCGACTGCGCCGATGCCGGTCCCGCGGCGGCAAGGCTGAACAATATCAGGGCAAGTTTCCGGCTGATCATGGCTTTCCCTTGTCAAAGTCGCCGCCCATTATCAACCGGCCGCATGGCCCACAGGACAGCTCGTCCACAGCCTTCGCTCCGCCTGCCCCCTTGACCCCTCCGCGCGGGCGCGCTCTATCGGCGGCCATGCCCGATTCATCCCGCCCCAAACGCCCGCGCGTCATCGTCACCCGCCAGCTGATGCCGCATGTCGAGGCACGCATGGCCGAATTGTTCGACGTCGCGCTGTCGGCGCACGACCATGCCTTTACCAAGGACGAGCTCAAGGCCGCGGTCGCCGATTGTGACGTTCTTGTGCCCACGGTGACCGACACGATCGACGCCGAAGTGATCGCAGCGGCGGGCGAGCGGCTGAAGCTGATTGCCAATTTCGGCGCCGGGGTCGATCATATCGACCTTGCCGCGGCGCGCGCAAAGGGCATCATGGTGTCGAACACGCCGGGGGTCTTTACCGAAGACACCGCCGACATGACGATGGCGCTGATCCTCAGCGTGCCGCGGCGCCTGGCCGAAGGCGAAAAGCTGATGCGGTCGGGCCAATGGGCCGGCTGGGCGCCGAGCGCGATGCTCGGCCACCGCGTCGGCGGCAAATTGCTGGGCATCATCGGGATGGGACGCATCGGCCTTGCGGTTGCGCACCGCGCGCGCGCGTTCGGCCTGTCGATCCATTATCATAACCGCAGGCGCCTGCCCGAAGCCGTCGAAGACGAGCTGGGCGCCAGCTATCACGCCAGTGTCGACACGCTGCTGCGCATCAGCGACGTCGTGACGATCCACTGCCCGCACACCGCCGAAACGCACGAGATGGTCAATGCGGCACGGATCGGCGCGATGAAGCCGACCGCCTACCTTATCAACACCGCGCGCGGCGAGATCGTCGATGAAAAGGCGCTGATCGCGGCGCTCCAGACCGGCCGCATCGCCGGTGCCGGGCTGGACGTCTATACCCACGAACCCGCGGTCGATCCGGCGCTGCTTGCGCTTCAGAATGTCGTGCTGCTGCCGCACCTCGGCTCGGCGACGATCGAGGGACGCGAGGCATCGGGTGAAAAGGTCATCGCCAACATCCGCGCCTGGTGCGACGGCCACCGCCCCCCCGATCAGGTGCTGGAGGGGTGGGTGTGATACCAGCCGCTGGCTGGAATCACCCAAAGCCAACCAGGCGCGCGTCAGTCCCCCGTCAGAATCCGGTCGACCAGCTGCTTTACCGTCGGCGTGAAGTTGTTCGAGTAAAAGGGGTCGGTCTTGAAATTGAACGCCGCGTGGCCCGCGAACATCAGATTCTGTTCGACGTCGCCGCCATGCGCGATGTCCTGCAATGTTTTCTGGATACAGAAGCTGCGCGGATCGGCGAGATAGCCGGTCGAATAATCGTCATGGTCCTTCCACGCCGAAAAGCCGCAGTGCGACAGGCAGCCCATGCAGTCGGCCTGGTCCTTGCGGATCAGCGCCTTGTCGGCCTCGGTGACGAAAACCACCGTATTGTCGGGGGTCTTCAGCGCCTCGGTATAGCCCTCGGCATACCAGTCGCGCGCGCGGTCGCGGTCGTGCGGAGTGACCCAGAAATTCTTGCCCTTCACGCCGACGTCAAGCTGCACGACATGGTCGCCCGCTTCCTGCTTCGAATAGGGAATCTGGCGTTCCGAGCGCGCCTCAAGGTCGCGCAGGAAGGGGTTGCGCACCGCGCTGGAATAAAATCCCGTCGGCGAAAAACGGTGGAGCAAAACGTCGCCTTCGTCGAGCGTGCGAAGGCGATCCTTCCATGCCTGCGGGATCGGGCTTTCCTCGGTCAGCAGCGGGCGCGTGCCATATTGGAATGCGATCTGCCCCAGTTCGGGATTGTCGATCCAATCTTCCCAATCGCGCAGATACCACACGCCGCCCGCCATCACGATCGGCACATCGTCCGATATTCCCTCGGCGCGCATCGTGTCGCGCAGCGCCTTGACGCGCGGATAGGGCGCCTCGGGCTTCAGCGGATCCTCGGCGTTCGACAGGCCGTTGTGCCCGCCCGCAAGCCAGGGATCCTCATACACCACCGCCGCCATCAGGTCGGCGACCTTGTGATAGGCGCGCTTCCACAACGCGCGAAAGGCGCGCGCCGACGAAATGATCGGCAGATAATGGACATTGTGCCGCGCCGCGATCTCGCTGAGCTTATAGGGCATCCCCGCGCCGCAGGTGACGCCCGTGACAAGGCCCCTGGCGCGTTCGAGCACGCCTTCCAGCACCTGCTGTGCGCCACCCATTTCCCAGAGCACATTGATGTTGATCGCGCCCTTGCCGCCCGCGATGTCGTGCGCGCGCCGGACCTGTTCGACCGCGCCGTCGATCGCATAGGCGACCAGTTCCTCGTGCCGCTCCCTGCGGGTGAGCGCACGATAGATTTGCGGGATGATCTTGCCTTCGGCGTCATAGCTGTCGGCATTGACAGCCGACACGGTGCCGATGCCGCCCGCCGCGGCCCAGGCGCCGCTCGACATATGGTTGGTCGCCGACACACCCTTGCCGCCTTCGACCAGCGGCCACACTTCGCGCCCGCCATAAAGGATCGGCTTCAAACCTTTGAACACTATAAACCTTCTCTCTCTCCACCGATGCGCGATCGCGGACCGGCCCCATTGCCTTTATGCGTAAGCGGAAATCGGGCCCTTTTGTCAATCAATGCCGATCCGGCGCCCGCTGAACGGGCTGTGGCTTCCAAGCGCACGACCATAGAGCTTTTCATAGGCGGCGGCCATCGTTGATTCGTCGAAGCGCGCTGCCGCGACCCGACGGTTTTCGTCGCCAACTGTCTGCCGCAGCGCACCATCGCCCGCCACATGGGCCAGCGCGGCGCGAAACGTCCGCTCGTCGCCGGCGATGAACGGCCGGTTTGCGTCGGACACCATTGCCGCGACGTCGCCGACCGCCGGGCTGACCACAGGCAGCCCCGCCGCCATGGCCTCGATCACCGTGATCGGCGCCTGTTCGCTGAGCGACGACAGCGCGAGTAGGTCGAAATGGCCGATCCAGCGCGCCGGTTCCGCCATGAATCCGGCCAAGACGACGCGATCCGCGATCCCGCATCGCGACGCCTCGGCCTCGATCGCGCCGCGCTCCGGCCCCTCGCCCACGATCACCAGCCGGACGTGCGGCGGCAGCGTGGCGACCGCGCGCACCAAACGCGGCAGATCCTTGACCTTGCGCAGCCCGGCGATGCTTCCGATCACCACTTCGCCCCGACGCCGTTCCAGACCCGGAATCGCGACCGACGGCGGGGCTGCATAGGATGCCGTGTCGATCCCGTTGGGGATCATCACCGTCTGTTCGCGAGCGCCCCATTCGGCCGCCGCGATGCGCTCCAGCAGGGCCGACGGCACGACAAGCGCCTCGGCCGTCGGGAGCGCAACCCGGCGAAAGAGGTTCCGCTTCCAGTTGCGCCGGATGCTTTCATCTTCGTTGAAGCCGTCTTCGTGATGGATCAGCGGGGGCAGGCGCACGAACGGCGCCCACAGGCGACGGGCCATCACCCCGTCCATCGCGCCCCAATTGTAACTGAGCACCAGGTCAAACTTGCCCATATATCGCGCAAGCGCGCGATAGCGCGCAGGCCCCGGCTTTCCATGAAGCGGCGGTGCATCCGGCGGAAAATCGACCACAATGACGGGATCGATCGCATCCCGCGCGCCGAGCGCGTCGGGCACCGCCGACAGGATCGTGTGATGCGCGCGGCCGCCCATCAGGTTCATCAGCCGCACCGCGCGCGCTTCCTTGCCGCCCAGCGAAAAGCTCGAATGGAGGTGCAGGATGCGGATCGGCCGAAGCGCCTCGGGCTGGTCGGCGCTCACGCTTGCGGCAGCTCCGCCACCCACGCGTCGATCGCCGCGCGCGCTTCGGGCTCGTCCAGCGTCGGCGCATGGCCGACCCCCGGCACCTCGACAAAGCGCGCGTGCGCCAGCTCGGCCGCCATTTTTTCCGCCGCGCTGCGCGCCAATATGTCCGACAGCGCGCCGCGCAGAATAAGCACCGGCGCGGCGCCGAGCGCGCGATAGGCGGGCCACAGGTCGATGCCGGCATCGCCGCCGTTGGGAACGCGCAGCGGCGCCGCGATCTGCTTGTCGTAATCGGTGACGATCCGCCCCTCTGGCGTCAGCTTGTGCGTCCGCTTGGTGAGCCGCAGCCAGTCATGAATGCGATAATTCGGATAGATGGCGCCATTGAGTTCGGCAAAGGCGCGCGCCGCGTGCATCCACGTCGGCTGGCTGCCGCCCGCCCCGATATAGTCGCGGATGCGTTCCAGCCCCGCCGCCTGCAATTCGGGGCCGACATCGTTGAGCACCGCGCCGACGATCCGCCCCGGCAGGCTCGCCGCCATCAGCATCGACACAAGCCCGCCGAGCGAGGTGCCGATCGTCGCGAAGCGCGAAATGCTGAGTTCGTCGAGCAATGCCACGACATCCTGGACATAGGTGAGCGGCACATAGGTCATCGGATCCTTGGCATAGGCGCTTTCGCCGCGGCCGCGAAACTCGATCACGATTACCTTGCGATATTGCGCCAAATGTGGCGCCAGATCCTCGAAATCGCGGGCGTTGCGCGCAAGGCCGGGCATGCACAGGATCGGCGGCGCGTCCGCACTGCCTTCGCCCCCCGGATAGACGCGCGCGTGCAGCCGGACGCCGTCGTGCGACCACCAATAATGGTCGGCCCATTCGCGGCGGCTGTCGTTTCTGGCCAGAATCGATCGTCCTCCTGGTTTCGCGGAGCCCCGCTTATGCGATGCGGGAGTCGCGCTCGTCTATCGCCAACGCAGCGCATCGGCGCAAGCCATCCGTCGCGAACGCGCCCACTGTGGTTGCCGCCGCACGCTTTCGCCGATAAGAGCGGGACGACCATGAGCGAAGAGCTGCTTTCCTTTGAACCCGCCACCGGCGAACAGCTTTGGCGCGGCACGGTGAGCGACGTCGACGCCGAGGTCGAAATTGCCCGTCGCGCCTGGCCCGAATGGGCGGCGAAACCCGTCACCTTCCGCACCGAAACATTGCGCCGCTTCGCCGACCGGGTGAAGGCAGAGGGCGGGGCGCTCGCCGATCTGATCGCGCGCGAAACCGGCAAGCCTTTGTGGGAAGCGCGCACCGAGGTCGAATCGGTGGCGAACAAGGTCGACATTTCGGTCAAGGCCTATGCCGAACGCACTCCCAATCGCCGCATCGAGGGCGCAATGGGGTTGCGGAGCGCGGTGCGCCATAAACCGCACGGCGCGCTCGCGGTGCTCGGCCCTTATAATTTCCCTGCGCATTTGCCGAACGGCCATATCATTCCCGCGCTGATCGCGGGCAATTCGGTCGTTTTCAAGCCGTCCGAAAAAACGCCGGCGGTCGGAGCAAAGCTTGTCGAACTGTTCCACAGCGCGGGCGTGCCGCAGGAGGCGCTGCGCCTTGTTATCGGCGGCCCCGACACGGGCAAGGCGCTCGCCGCGCACCCCGGCATCGACGGATTGCTCTTCACCGGATCGGCGCGCACGGGGCTGGCGCTGAGCCGCCAGTTCGCAGGCCAGCCGGGCAAGATGCTGGCGCTCGAAATGGGCGGCAATAATCCGATCGTCGCGTGGGATACCGCCGACATTCGCACCGCCGCGATCCTCATCGTCCAGTCGGCCTTCCTCAGCGCGGGCCAGCGTTGCAGCAATGCGCGGCGGCTGATCGTCAAGGACAGCATGGCCGACGCACTGATCGACGAGGTTCGCGAGCTTGCGAACCGCTTGATCGTCGATCATCCGCACGCCGACCCCGCGCCCTATATGGGTCCGGTGATCGACAATGAGGCAGCCGACGGCCTCACCGAAAGCTTCCTTATCCTCATGTCGAACGGCGGCCAGGTGATCCGCCACATGACGCGCCCCGTCGCGGGTCGCCCCTTCCTGACTCCCGGCATCATCGACGTCACCGCGATGGCGGAGCGTCCCGACGTCGAGCTGTTCGGCCCGCTGCTCCAGGTCATCCGCGTCGAAACATTCGAGGCGGCGATTGCCGAAGCGAGCAACACCGCCTTCGGCCTGTCGGCGGCGCTGATCGGCGGCACGCCGCAGCTTTACGATCAGTTCTGGGCCAATGCGCGCGCCGGCGTCATCAACTGGAACCGTCCGACCAACGGCGCGTCGTCGGCGGCGCCTTTCGGCGGGATCGGCCTGTCGGGCAATCACCGCCCCAGCGCCTTCTACGCCGCCGACTATTGCGCCTATCCGGTTGCGAGCGCCGAAAGCGACGCCCTGCGCGCCTCGATCGGCGTAGGTTTGCGCGATCCCGAAGGGTCGCAGCTGGTGACGAAGAAATATCTCTGACAAATGCTCGCCCCCCGGACTCGATCCGGGGGCCAATTCAGCGACGACGTGATGGGCGCTGGATCGAGTCCAGGGGTGAGCAAGTGTGGGGCAATTTTACCTACACCCCCGTCAACAAAGCCTGCTTTGCGCTTTTCCAGCGTGCGAACCATGTTCACCGGCATGGAACAATCTCTCATCCCCGCGGGCAAGCTGTGGCTCGTCGGCGCCGGTCCCGGCGACCCCGACCTGCTGACGCTGCGCGCTGCGCGGCTGCTCGGATCCGCCGATCTCGTTGTCCATGATGGCCTTGTCGGCGAAGGCGTGCTCGCACTGATTCCGCCGCATATCGAACGGATCAGCGTCGCCAAGCAGCGCAGCCGCCACATGATGAGGCAGGATCTGATCAACGCACTGCTCGTGCGCGAGACGCGGGCCGGAAAGCAGGTCGTACGGCTGAAGGGCGGCGATCCGTTCATCTTCGGGCGCGGCGGCGAGGAACTCGACGCCGCGCGCGATGCCGGGATCGCGGTCGAGGTCGTCCCCGGCATCACCGCCGCCGCGGGCTGCGCCGCGCAGGCGGGGCTTCCCCTCACCCACCGCGAGGACGCAAGCGCCGTCAGCTTCGTCGCGGGCCAGTGCAAGGATCTGACCGATCAGGACTGGTCGGGACTGGCGGGACACGGCCGCACGCTCGTCATCTATATGGGCCTCGCGACGGCACCCGCCATCGCCGACAAGCTGATCGCCGACGGCGTTTCGCCCGGCCTTCCCGTCGCGGTGGTTGAACGCGGCACCGCGGCCGACGCGCGCGTGCTGCGCACCCTGCTCGCCGACCTCGGCGACCTTGTCGCGCGCGAGAAGGTGCAAAGCCCGGCGCTGATCATCGTCGGCAAGGTCGCGGCGCGCGCCGACGCGCTCGACTGCCTCGGCGCGCCGGGCGTCGCCGCTCAAATAAGGGACTTTACATGAAACTGCTCACGGGCAACGACCTGAAAAGCGGCGCCGTCATCTGGTGGACGGGCGCCGACTGGTCGATCCATATCGAGGATGCCGTCGATGTCGACGAACAGGGCGAGGCGATCCTCGCCGTCGAGGAAGCCGCACGCCGCGTCAACGCGCCCTATATCATCGCTGGCGAAATGACCCCCGACGGCCCGCGTCCCGCGCATATCAAGGATCGCATCCGCGCGCTTGGCCCGACCGTGCGCCCCGACCTGACGTTGAAACCCGCCGATCCGACGGCGGGCGACTGGGTGATCTGACATGTATCAATATGACGAATATGACCAGGCGATGGTCGAGGCGCGCGTCGCCGAGTTCAGCGACCAGGTGCGCCGTCGCCTCGCGGGCGAAATCACCGAGGACCAGTTCAAGCCGTTGCGGCTGATGAACGGCCTCTATCTCCAGCTTCACGCCTATATGCTGCGCGTCGCGGTGCCCTATGGAACGCTCGACAGCCGGCAGATGCGGATGCTGGCGCATATCGCGCGCAAATATGACCGCGATTACGGCCATTTCACCACCCGCCAGAATATCCAGTATAACTGGATCAAGCTGGAGGACGCGCCGGCGATCCTTGCCGACCTGGCGTCGGTCGAAATGCACGCGATCCAGACCAGCGGCAATTGCATCCGCAACATCAGTTCGGACCAGTGGGCCGGCGCCGCCGCCGACGAGATCACCGATCCGCGTCCCTGGGCCGAGCTGCTGCGCCAATGGTCAAGCTTTCACCCCGAATTCAGCTATCTGCCGCGCAAGTTCAAGATCGCGGTGATCGCCGCCGACGAGGATCGCGCCGCGATGCGGCTCCACGACATCGGCATCCAGATCGTCGAAAAGGACGGGCAGCATGGCGCCGCCTTCTATGTCGGAGGCGGCATGGGCCGCACCCCGATGATCGCGCCGCTGATCAAGGATTTCGTGCCGCTCGAAGACCTGCTCAGCTACACCGAGGCGTGCCTGCGCGTCTACAATCGCTATGGCCGCCGCGACAATATCTACAAGGCGCGGATCAAGATCCTGATCCACGAGCTGGGCGCCGACGAATATCGCCGCCAGGTCGAGGAAGAGTTCGTCCATGTGAAATCGCTCGGCATCGACCCCCCGAAGGCCGAGTTCGACCGCATCGCCGCGCAGTTCGCAATGCCGCCGCTCGACGCATCGGCGCCCGACGCGATCGACCGCAGCGACCCCGATTTCGCGCTGTGGGTCGACCGGCAAGTCGCCGCGCACAAGATGCCGGGTCACGCGATCGTCAATATCAGCCTGAAACCCGTTGGCGGCATCCCCGGCGATGCCAGCTCGGCGCAGATCGATCTGATGGCCGACCTCGCCGAACGCTACAGCCACGACGAACTGCGCGTCACGCACGCGCAGAATATCGTGTTGCCGCACGTCCGCAAGGCCGACCTCTACGCCATCTGGCAAAAGCTTGACGAAGCGGGGCTGGCGACGCCGAACCTTGACCTGATCAGCGACATCATCGCCTGCCCCGGCCTCGATTATTGCAGCCTCGCCAATGCGCGATCGATCCCGGTCGCGCAGAAGATCGCGACGCGCTTTGCCGACCTCGACCGCCAGAAGGAACTGGGCGAACTCAAGCTCAAGATTTCGGGCTGCATCAACGCGTGCGGGCACCACCATGCGGGCCACATCGGCATCCTGGGGGTCGACCGCAAGGGCACCGAAAATTACCAGCTGCTGCTCGGCGGATCGGGCGCCGAGGACGTATCGCTCGGCACGATCACCGGCCCCGGCTTCGACGAGGACGGCATCGTCGATGCGATCGAGCGCGTCACCGACAAATATCTCGCCGAACGCGCCGAGGGCGAACGTTTCCTCGACACCTATCGCCGCGTCGGCATGGCCCCGTTCAAGGAGGCGATCTATGGTTGAGCATCTGCATAGCGACGGCGAGGAACCCTGCGTCACGCTCGACGCATTTCTTGAACAATCGAACGCGACCGCCGTGCGGCTTGAACCCGACGAGGATGCACGCGCGCTGATCCCCTATCTCGACCGATTGAAGCTGATCGAGGTGGCCTTTCCGGCGTTTCGCGACGGCCGCGGCTATTCGTCGGCGCGCATATTGCGCGAGGCGGGGTTTACGGGCGAACTGCGCGCGCAGGGCGACGTGCTTGTCGATCAGATCGCCTATATGAAGCGCTGCGGCTTTGACAGCTTCGCACCCGAAAAGGCGCTCAATCCCGCCGACGTCGAAGCGGCGCTGACGCGCTGGCCCCAACATTATCAGACCGCCGCCGACGGCGCGGTGCCGATATGGAAATTAAGGCATGGCTGACGTGAAACATTCGCTCCCCAAAGCCGACGAAGACCGCTCCCGCGACCGGATTGACGTCGCGCCGCGTTTTACGCAGGCCGATGTCATCCGCCTCAACAACCTGTTCCGTGGTCAGGACGCGGCGGAGGTCGTCGCGAGCGTGATCGGCGCCGGGCTGCTCGGTGAAACGGCGATCGTGTCGAGCTTTGGCGCCGAAAGCGCGGTGCTGCTCCACCTGGTTTCGCGCGTGGCACCCGACATGCCCGTCCTGTTCCTCGACACCGGCAAGCATTTCCCCGAAACTTTGGCCTATCGCGACGAGCTGGCCGCGAAGCTCAGGCTCAATGTCGTCAACCTGACCCCCGATGCCGACGAGCTGGCGAAAAAGGACGCGACCGAACTGCGCTGGTCCTACGACCCCGATGGATGCTGCGAAATCCGCAAGGTGAAGCCGCTCGAAAAGGCGCTGGCCGATTTCGATACCTCGATCACCGGGCGCAAGGGGTTCCAGTCGGCGACGCGGCAGGGCCTGCCGCGCTTCGAGCTCGACGGCAATACCGGCCGCCTCAAGTTCAACCCGCTCGCCAACTGGACGCGCGAGATGCTCGACGATTATTTCGCGGCGCACGACCTGCCGCGGCACCCGCTGGAAGCAAAGGGCTACCCGTCGATCGGCTGCTCGCCCTGCACGTCGAAGGTCAAGCCGGGCGAAGACCCGCGGTCGGGCCGCTGGCGCGGCTGGGACAAGACCGAATGCGGCATCCACGAAGCGGTGACGCCATTGGACGACGATCCGGCGAACGATCCGGCGTTTTGACCTGACGCATCGGAGAAAGTTTCGTCATTGCGAGCGAAGCGAAGCAATCCGAAACGCCTTACGTCAATGCCGGATTGCCGCGTTGTTTCCTCCCTCGCAATGACAAGGTTGCCGGGCAACCCTTACTCATAATCCTCATACGCCATGCTGTCGTCGGCCAGGTCGCTGAACTTGGTCGTCTTCGCCTCGAAGTGCAGGCGGACCTTGCCGGTCGACCCGTGGCGCGATTTGGCGACGATGACTTCGGCCAGACCGAAGACACGCTCCATCTCGGCCGCCCATTCCTCGTGCGCCGCGTGGATCTTCACATCGTCGCCCTCGATCGGGCGTTTCGGCTCGCGCGCCGCGACATAATAATCCTCGCGGAACACGAAAAGGACCATGTCGGCGTCCTGTTCGATCGAGCCCGATTCGCGCAGGTCGGAAAGCTGCGGGCGCTTGTCCTCGCGGCTTTCGACCTGGCGGCTGAGCTGCGACAGCGCCATCACCGGGACATTGAGTTCCTTCGCCAGCGTCTTTAAACCGCGCGAGATTTCGGAAATCTCCTGCACGCGATTATCGCCGCTCCGCGACGACCCCTGCAAGAGCTGAAGATAGTCGACGATGATAAAGCCGATGCCGTGGCGGCGCTGGAGCCGCCGCGCGCGTGTCCGCAGTCCGGCGATCGTCAGGCCGGGGGTGTCGTCGATATAGAGCGGAAGCGTCTGGAGCGTCTGCGCGGCACGCGAGAGCTGCTGAAACTGCTCCTTGCTGATCTTGCCCATGCGCAGCGCCTCGCCCGACACCCCCGACTGTTCGGCGAGCACGCGCGTCGCCAGCTGGTCGGCCGACATTTCGAGGCTGAAGAATGCGACCTTGGCGCCCATATTCTTTTCGGGCGGAATGCCGTCCTCCTCGTCGCGGCGCCAGCGTTCGGCGGCGTTATAGGCGATGTTGGTCGCGAGCGACGTCTTGCCCATGCCGGGACGCCCGGCGAGGATCATCAGGTCGCTGTTGTGCATCCCGCCGATCTTGGCGTTGAGACTGGCGATTCCGGTGGTGATCCCCGACAGATGCCCTCCCGAATTGAGTGCGCGTTCGGCCGCCTGCAGCGCGGTGAGGCTTGCCTGGCTGAAGCTTTTGACCGACCCCATTTCGGCCTCGCCCCCCGCAACGCGATAGAGTGCGGTTTCGGCCTCCTCGATCTGCGCCTGCGGGTCGACGCGCTCGCTGGTGTCGAGCGCGCTTTCGACCAGCGCGCGCCCGACCCCGGCCAGCTCGCGGAGCAGCGCCAGGTCGTAAATCTGCCTGGCAAAGTCGCGCGCGCCGATAAGCCCCGCGCCGCTGCCCGTCAGCTGCGCCAGATAACCGACGCCGCCGACCGCTTTCATCGCCTCATCAGCCTCGAAAAAGGGTTTGAGCGTTACCGGGGTCGCGATGCTGTTGCGCTCGATCAGCGCCATCGCCTGCTGAAAGATGCGGCCATGCAGCGGCTCGAAAAAATGCGCGGGCGCAAGCTGGACGGGCAGATCCTCGACGACTCGATTGTCGATCAGGACCGCGCCCAGAAACGCGGCCTCGGCCTCGATATTGCGGGGCAATTGACGCTCGTCCCCGGCGGTTGCCGGGGTCGGGATAAGGGCTAATTCGGGCATGGCGACCTTCATGCGGCGGTCGCCCCGCAGGCGCAACCGCCGATGTCGGCAGGCATATCATAACTGTGGAATGCTGTGAATAAGTCGCCCCCCTTGCCCTTCGCTACAGCCCAAGTAGAAGCACGGTCAACATGTCCGACGCCGATCCCTCCAAGCAGCGCATCATTTCGGTCGAGCTTGACGAAAGTTCGATCGTCTGGCGCAATCCCGACGTCGAGCAGGAACGGCGCGTCGCGATCTTCGACCTCATCGAAGAAAACAAGTTCGTGCCGCAGCGCGGCCATCCCGACGGTTATGCCGGCCCTTACCGGTTGAAGCTGCGTGTCGAAGACGGCCGCCTGATCTTTGAAATATCGCGCGAAGACGGTTCGCCGCTGGAAGCGATCATCCTCGGCCTCGGCCGGTTTCGCCGCCCGATCCGCGACTATTTCGCAATCTGTGATTCCTATTATCAGGCGATCAAGACCGCGACCGCGCAGCAGATCGAGACGGTCGATATGGCACGCCGCGCGCTCCACAACGAGGCGGCCGAGATGCTGATGGACCGGCTCGACGGGAAAATTGCGGTCGATTTCGACACCGCGCGGCGGCTGTTCACGCTGATCTGCGTGCTCCATATCAAAGGCTGACGATGAAGGCGGGGGCGATCGGAAGCGGACAGGGAGCAAGGCGCGTCAGCGACTGGCGCGGCGCGATCGCACGGTTGCTGCGGCGCGTGGGTGCCGCGGCGGTGCTGCTGCTGCTCGCTGCGGGTCTTGTGCTCTGGTGGGCGGCGCGCTGGACGCCCGACCGCGCCGTCTATCCTGTGCAGGGAGTCACGATCGACGGCGGCAATGGCGAGGTTCATTGGGGCTCGATCAAGGCCGCGGGGGCCGATTTCGCCTATATCGTCGCGACCGAAGGCGCCGTCGGGGTCGACGCGCATTTTGCGCGCAACCTGCCCGGCGCGCGCGACGCCGGAATACAGGTCGGCGCGATCCACCGTTACAGCCTCTGCCACCTTGCGACCGACCAGGCCGCCAATTTCATCCGCCACGTGCCGCGCCGCGCCGACATGCTGCCCGCGGTCGTCTGGCTCGACTATGACGACCGCTGCCCCGACCGGCCGACGCGCGCGCTGCTTCTGTCCGAACTCGCGACCTTCCTCGCGCAGATCGAGGCGCATATGGGCAAGCAGAGCCTGATCGCGCCCGGCCCGGCGTTCGAGGCCGATTATCGTGTGACGCGCGGCATCGCGCGCACGACCTGGCTGCGGCGCGATTTCTTTGAGCCCGGCTATGGGACACACCCCTGGGCGATGTGGCAGGCGAACGACTATGTCCGCCTGTCGGGCGCCGACGGCACCGTCGGCTGGAATGTGCTCGCCGCGCGAGGAGAGACAAGATGACCGACACGACGACCCGCGACGCGCTGATCGCCGCCGCGCGCGACGCCGCAAGCCGCGCCTATGCCCCCTATTCCGGCTTTCATGTCGGTGCGGCGCTGCTGCTCAAGAATGGCGACATCGTGACCGGCGCCAATGTCGAAAATGCGAGCTATGGCCTCACGCTCTGCGCCGAAACCGCCGCGGTGGCGAAAATCGCGAACGAAGGCTGGATCGGCGAGCTGACTGCGGTGGCCATCATCGGCGGCCGTCCCGATGGCGCTGTGCTGACCGGCAGCGATCCCGTCCACCCCTGCGGGCGCTGCCGCCAGATATTGAACGAGGCGGCCGAACGGTCGCGGGCCGACATAATGGTGCATTGCGCGTCGGGGGATGGCCACGCGGTGAAAAGCTACAGGCTCAGCGAACTGCTTCCCGCGTCTTTCGGGCCAAAGGATCTGGGATTGATCGGTTAGGCGACCCTGCCCGTGCGAAGACGGGGGCACGCCATAAACATCGGCTTGCGCAAAATGCGCAGGCCTTACAAGAGACAGGCATGGCCATACTCTCCGACCGCTGGATTCGCGAAGCCGCCCGCACGCAGGGCATGATCGAACCCTTTGTGGAGGCGCAGCGACGCGATGGCTGCATCAGCTATGGCCTTTCCTCCTATGGCTATGACGCGCGCGTCGCGCCCGAGTTCAAGATTTTCACCAATGTCGACAGCGCCGTCGTCGATCCCAAGGATTTCGCCGCGAACAGTTTTGTCGATCGCGAAACCGACGTCTGCATCATCCCGCCGAACAGCTTTGCCCTGGCGCGGACGGTGGAGTATTTCCGTATCCCGCGCGACGTTCTTGTCATCTGCCTTGGCAAATCGACCTATGCACGGTGCGGCATCATCGTGAATGTCACCCCGCTCGAACCGGGCTGGGAGGGGCATGTCACGCTGGAGTTTTCCAACACCACCCCCCTGCCCGCCAAGATTTATGCCAATGAGGGGGCGTGCCAGTTCCTGTTCCTCAAGGGCAACGAACCGTGCGAGACGAGCTACGCCGACCGCGCGGGCAAATATATGGGACAGAAGGGCGTGACGCTGCCCAAGCTGTAACCGCGATCCGTGGCAATGGATGGCGGCTCCGGGACGGGAAGCGTAGGAAGCGCGATCAAACCCCGCGCCTTCGGACGAGGGGCAAGGAAGACCTTGCAGCTTGCTTGCCTGGTCCCCACCCCAAGCCAGCGTCAGCCAAAGCGTCCCCCGGACGGTTCAGGTCATGCCGGGGGCATGACCTGACGCGCCCGAAGGAAAGGGGCCTTATGCCGCTTCCGGTCGAAACCTGCCCTTCCCTCACCCCTTGGCACCGCCCCCCATCTGCGCTAGCGTGCCGACTTGACGTTTACGTAAAGAGAGAGGGTCGATGGCCAACGCGCGCGATCTCGACATCATCATCTATGGCGCAACGGGTTTCACCGGCCGCCTCGTCGCCGAATATCTCGCCCACCAATACAAGGGCCGCACGGACGCGCCCAGATGGGCGATGGCGGGGCGCAGCGCCGCCAAGCTTGCCGAGGTGCGCGACCTGATCGACGCGCCCGGCGACACGCCGCTGATCGTCGCCGACGCCGACGACCCCGCGAGCCTCGACGCGATGGCGGCGCGGACGGCGGTGGTGCTCACCACCGTCGGCCCGTATCAGCTTTACGGCAGCGGCCTCGTCGCCGCCTGCGTCCGCGCGGGCACCGCCTATGCGGACCTTTGCGGCGAACCCGGCTGGATGCGCGAGATGATCGACACGCACGAAGATGCGGCAAAGGCGTCGGGCGCGCGGATCACCTTCAGTTGCGGTTTCGATTCCATCCCCTTCGACCTTGGCGTGCTGTTCCTGCAGGCCGAAGCGGTCAGGCGCCACGGCAAGCCCGCGCCGCGGGTCAAGGGCCGCGTGCGCAAGATGGCGGGCGGCGCGTCGGGCGGAACGATCGCCAGCCTCACCGAAACGCTGAAGGCCGTCGCGAAAAAGCCCTCGCTCGCGCTGCTGCTCAAATCATCCTTCGCGCTGACCCCCGGCTTCGAGGGGCCGACGCAGCCCACCGGGCTGATCCCCGAATATGACGGGGCGACCGGCACCTGGACCGCCCCCTTCGTCATGGCGCCGATCAACACCAAGAATGTCCACCGCACCAACTATCTGCTCGGCCATCCATGGGGCACCGACCTTGTCTATGACGAAATGGTGATGACGACGATCGGCGATGCCGGCAAGGCAATGGCCGAAGCGATGGCCAAGGCCAATCCGTTCGGCGACAGCAAACTCCAGCCCGGCGAAGGGCCGAGCAAGGAAGAGCGCGATAACGGCTTTTACGACATCCTTTTCATCGGCGAATATCCCGACGGCACCACCGTGCGCGCAAGCGTGCAGGGCGACCGCGATCCCGGCTATGGCTCGACGTCGAAGATGCTCGCCGAAACGGGCATGGCGCTCCTTGAAAACAAGGGCGCGGGCGGCGTGTGGACGCCGGGGGCGCTGCTGGGGGATACGCTGATCCAGCGGCTGACGGCGAATGCCGGCCTGACCTTTCGGATTGAGGAATAAGAACAGGATGACCCCCTCTCCCAGCGCGCTCGACGTGCTGCTCGCAACGTTGCGCACCGAAGAGGGCGTGGCAAAGGTGCATATCGACGAAGGCTGGATGCAGGGCCGCACCGCCTATGGCGGGATCAGCTCGGCGGTCGCGCTCGCGGGCGCGATGGCGCTTCACCCGACCCAGGTGCCGCTGCGCTATGCGCAGATCAGCTTCGTCGGCCCCGTCGGCGGCGACTGCACGGTCGAAACGCGCGTGCTGCGCCAGTCGAAATCCTCCCTGTTCATCGAGACCGGCGTATCGAGCGACATGGGGTTCGGCACCGCGGCGGTTTTCGCCTTTTCCCCCGACCGGCCAAGCCATGTCGACCATGACCGGCTGGCGATGCCCGACGCGCCCGCCCCCGAAACGCTGGCGCCGGTGCCCGAACATCACGCACGCCCCGCCTTTACGCGCCATTTCGACATGCGCCCGACAACGGGACCGCGCTTTGCATGGAAAAGCGAGGTCGGCGAATATCTGACCTGGGTGCGCTTCGTCCAGGAACCGGCGTGCCATCCCGCGGTTGCGCTGCTCGCGATGGGCGACGCGCTGCCCCCTGCGGCGATGGCCCTGTTCAGCCAGTTCGGGCCGATCAGCTCGATGAACTGGACGGTCAACATGCTGACGGCCGCGCCCGCCACCGACGATGGCTGGTGGCTGCTCTCGGCCAGGACCGGCTATGCGCGTCACGGCCTGTCGGTGCAGGACATGATGCTGTGGAACCGCGCGGGTCAGCCGATCCTCAGCGGCAGCCAGGCAATTGCAATCTACGTCTGATTGGGGTCGATTGCGACTGTTTGCATCCCCCCCTCGGAACGGGGGGCGGACGACCGCGAAGCGGTGGTGGAGAGGGCGGGCGCACAGGGCTGACCTGTCCTGAACCCTGGAATGGCTACGCGGTCGCTGCACCCGCCGGTCCCAAGGCCGGACCGACATGACCGACAACGGCAACAGCCGTTCAGCCCCGAACCGGCAACGCGATCACCGCATCCAGTCCGCCGCCCGCGCGATTGGCGAGCGTCAGCGTCCCGCCTTCGTTCTCGGCGATCTCGCGCGCGATCGACAGGCCCAGCCCCGCGCCGCCCGTCGCGCGGTTGCGCGACTGTTCGCCGCGCGCAAAAGGCTCGACCAGCGTGCCGATCTGTTCATCGGTCAGGCCGGGGCCGTCGTCGGACACGATGATCCGCGCCTCGCCGCCTTCGATCGCCACCGACAGCCGCGCGCGCACACCATAGGCCACCGCATTGTCGATGAGGTTGCGGATCGCCCGCTTCAGCAGCATCGGCCTTGCCCGTACCGCCGCATCGGCCAGCGCGCCCGCCGCGACATCCTTGCCGCGCTCGCGGTAATCGGCCGCCAGTTCACCGACCAGTTCGCGCAGCGAAACCACCTCGACCGCCTCGGTCCCCGCGCCCGATCGTGCGAGCGCCAATATGTCAGCCAGCATCGCGGTCATCTCGTCGATGCTCGCGATCATCTTGTCGCGCAGTCGGTCGTCGTCGACCTGCTCGACGCGCACCCGCAGGCTGGCGAGCGGCGTGCGCAGGTCGTGCCCCACCGCGCCGAGCATCCGGTCCTTGTCCGACAGCATCGCCGCGATGCGCGCCCGATAGGCGTTGAAGGCGGCGATCAGGTCGCGCACGTCCGACGGCCCCGCCTCATCGAGCGGCACCGCTTCGTGCAGTGCGGGACTGGCGCGCGCCGCGCGCGTAAGCTCGCGCAGCGGCGCGGCGACGCGCCACGCAATCACCAGGATCGGGATGAGCAGCAAGAGGTAGAGCGACAGCGTCTGCCAGATCAGAAAACCCTGCAAGCGTCGGCCATCGGGCGCGACCCGCGTGCGGACGCCGTAAAAGCGCCCGCCCACCTCTGCAACGACGAGCACGGTGCGGCCGGGCAGTGGCGTCCGCCCCAACCGCGGTCGCTGCGGCAAGGCCCATGCGGTCACGCGCGTGGCGTCGACCGCCGCCTCGGCGAGCAGGTCGTGGACATAGTCGGCCATCGTCGGCATGGCGACCGCGCGATCGGGCACCGGCGGCGGGCTGGTGCCGACCCATAGCTTCGGGATGCGCGCACGGCCGGGGCGTTGGCGGCGCTCGGGCATCGCCGCGATCCGGCCGCTTTCATAGCGGTCGACCGCGTCGATGATCCGCGCCACCGCCATGCCGCCACCGTGCGCCAGCACCTGCTGTTTCTGTCCGCGCACGAGCAGCGCAAAATTGACCGCCTGCGCGACGAACAACATCACCGCGACCGCGAACACGAGCTGGCCGATCAGGCTGCGGGGCCAGAGCCGCAACGTCACGCGGCCGGTCCCAGCCGCTTCACCTCGCAGGCCAGCGTATAACCCCCGCCCCACACGGTTTTGACAATCTGCGGGCGCGCGGGATCGGTCTCGATCTTCTTGCGCAATCGGCTGACCAGATTGTCGATTGCGCGGTCGAAAATATCGGCCTCGCGACCGCGAACCAGGTCAAGCAGCCGGTCGCGGCTCATCACCTGTCGGGGGTGGCGCACGAGCGCGTGAAGCAGGTGATATTCGCCGGATGACAGCGCGACCTCCCTGCCTTCGCCATCGACCAGAACACGCTCGACTTCGCGCAGCACCCAGTCGCCAAAGGCATAGCAGGTGCCGCCCGCATCGAGCGCCCGCCCGCCCTGCTGCGTCCGGCGGAGCACGGTGCGGATGCGCGCGACCAGTTCGCGCGGGTTAAAGGGTTTGACGACATAATCGTCGGCGCCGATCTCCAGCCCGATGATCCGTTCGGTATCCTCGGCGCGCGCGGTCAGCAGGATGACCGGGATGCTGCTCGTCTCGCGCAGGTGACGCGTCAGCGAAAGCCCGTCCTCGCCCGGCATCATGATGTCGCTGACGACGAGGTCGACCGCTTTGGCGCGCAGCACCGATCGCGCCTCGGCCGCGCTCGCGGCGTCGGTGACCGCAAAACCCTGGGCGGTCAGATATTCGCCCAGCGGTTCGCGAATCGAAGGCTCATCGTCGATCAGCAGGATGCGCGGCATGTCGCTGTCGGTCATCGGCTTTCCGTCGCTCGAAATGGCTCGCCCACCGGCCGCGAACGGCCGGTGGGCGATAGCTGGCAGGGACCGGCGACAAAGGCAATGCCGGGAGGGGGGGGGGGGAGAAGGCATCGCGCCGCCGGTCGCCCCTGCCGATTGGCTATTCGCCGGTCGCGGCGGCCGCGCGCTTGGCGCGCCATTCGGCGCGTTTCGCCGCGCGGACAGCCTGGCGTTCCTCGGCGGTCACCTGGCCGTCCTGATTGGCGTCGGCGGCGCCGAAACGCGCCAGCGCTGCCGCCTGGAACTCGGCCTGGCTGATCGCCTTGTCGCCGTCGGTATCGGCCTTGCCCATCATCATCGCATGATGGCCGCCACGCTTGCCGCGATGACCCAGCATCGCGTGGCGCTTGCCCTTGCGACCCTCGCCAGCTTCGGCACGCTTGGCTGCGCGTTCGGCGCCATGCTGGTCCCATTCGGCGCGGCTGATATTGCCGTCCTTGTCGGCGTCGATCCGCTCGAACATCTTTGCCTGCATTTCGGCGCGCCTCTCGGCGCGGTCGGCGGCGTCAAGCCGACCGTCCCTGTTCGTATCCATCCGCGCGAACATCTGTGCCGCATGCGCCTCGGCCTCGGCGCGCGTCAGCGTGCCATTGCCATCGGCGTCGCCGCGCGCGCCGTCGCCGGGGGCGGCGAGGACCGGCACCGCGATCAGCGCGGCGCCCAGCGTCAGTAAACCGATCTTCCTGTTCACGTCGCAAACTCCTTCATGGCGATGCGGCGGGGTCGCCGCGCTTCCAGTAAAGGCCATTTACGCGCGATTTGTCCCAACGCCGTGCCGGGTTGCCGAAAAATTGTCGCAAATTGTCGCAGCGCCGCGCCCTTGTTCATGGCAGCGCAAGCGAAACAGCCGGCTGCGCAGCTTCGCAGCCCGTCGTTGCCGCCTGTCGCGGCGCGTGTTGTCAGGGGCTGACGGGCGAATCCTCGTCATTCTCGGCAACCAGGACAATCGCGGTGATACCGGCCATCAGGCCGATCAGCCCGATGACCCAGCTTGCATTGCCTTCGAGCTGGCTCGTCCCGCTCGTCGCCGATGCGGCGCGCACGCCGCTCGCTGCCGACGCGGCGACGGGCGCCGCGACGACCGACAATGCCGCCAGCGAAATCGCGGCTTTTCCGGCCATGCTCATATCAATCTCCGTCGAATATATTGCACTAGTCCTTGAGAAACCGCCACAATCCCCGTTCGATGCGCATCAGCCCACCGCTCGTCGCGAACGCGCGGCGGCTTATCCGATCGCGGGGAGGGGCAGAGCATGGCGGGCGACAAGGACAAGGCCCGAAATCACGAGCAGCGACAGATATGCTGTCGATGGAGCGGGTAGCGGGAATCGAACCCGCCTAGCTAGCTTGGAAGGCTAGAGCATTACCACTATGCTATACCCGCGTCGCCAAGGCCGCGGCGATTGCCATTTTGATCGGCCCCCGTCAAGCGTGGCGTCGAGCCTGCCATTGAGAACATCGTGGCAACATGATAGAATTGCGCCGTGGACGATCGCGACGATCAAAGGCCCGGTGACGGCGCGGACACCCCCGTCCGCAAGATCATCCATGTCGACATGGATGCCTTTTACGCCTCGGTCGAGCAGCGCGACGCCCCCTCGCTGCGTGGAAAGCCCGTTGCGGTCGGCGGATCGTCGCGGCGCGGGGTGGTCGCAGCGGCGAGTTATGAGGCGCGCAGGTTCGGCGTCCGGTCGGCGATGCCCAGCGTCACCGCAAAGCGGCAGTGCCCCGGCCTTATCTTCGTGCCCCCGCGCTTCGAGGTCTATCGCGACATTTCGTACCAGATCCGCGCGATCTTCCGCGACTATGCCGACGAGGTCGAGCCGCTGTCGCTTGACGAGGCCTATCTCGACGTCAGCGCCGACAAGGCGGGATTGGGCAGCGCGACCGCGGCGGCGCGGCTGATCCGCCGCCGCATCCGCGAAGAAACGGGCCTGACCGCATCGGCCGGCGTTTCCTACAACAAGTTCATCGCCAAGCTGGCGTCAGACCAGAACAAGCCCGACGGGCTGACCGTCATCCCGCCGGGCAAGGGGGCCGCCTTTGTTCAGGCGCTCTCGATCCGCCGTTTCCACGGCATCGGCCCGGTCACCGCGGCAAAGATGGAAGGGCTCGGCATCTTTTCGGGCGCCGATCTTGCGGCGAAAGATCGGCTTTGGCTTGCGACCCATTTCGGCAACAGCGCCGAATGGCTCTATAACCTCGCCCGCGGCATCGACCATCGGCGGGTCAAGTCCAACCGGCCGCTGAAGTCGCTGGGCGGCGAGCGAACCTTTTTCAACGACCTCATCTCCGACACCGAAATCCGCGAGGCGCTGGCGCATGTCTGCACCGTCGTGTGGGACCGCGCGGCGAAGAGGGGCGCGCGCGGGCGCACCGTGACGGTGAAGCTGCGCTATGCCGATTTCCGGACGATCACGCGTGCGAAGTCGGTGGCCACGCCGATCCTCGACGGCGCAAGCCTGCTCGCCGCAGGCGAAGCGATCCTGGCCCCCTTGCTGCCCACCGAACAGGGCATCCGCCTGCTCGGCGTGACCCTGAGCAGGTTCGAGGGGGAGCAGGAAGAGGAGCGGGAGGAGCAGGCCGGGTCGGCCGATCTGCTCAGCCTGATCTGAGGATCACGATGGTCGGTTCGCCGCCGCGAACACCCGTTCCTTGGTCGCGCTAAATCGGATCGAGGGATTGCGCTGCGTCACATAGCCGACCTCCCACGCGTCCTTCGCCATGAACACCGGCGCGCCGTCGCGGTCGGTCGCCGCGCCGGCGCGATTGTCGGCCTGGAACGCCTTGAGCGCCGCGGCATCGTCGCTCGCGATCCAGCGCGCGGTCTCCCACGGCGACTGTTCGAGCTTCGCCTCGACCTTATATTCGGCATCCAGGCGGCTGATGAGCACGTCGAGTTGCAGTTGACCGACGACGCCGACGATCATGTTCGCGCCGATTTCGGGATAGAAGACCTGGATGATCCCCTCCTCCGCCATGTCGTCGAGCGCTTTCCTCAGCTGCTTGGTCTTGGTCGGGTCGACGAGCGCGACGCGGCGCAGGATTTCGGGCGCAAAGTTCGGCAGGCCGGTGATGGTCACATCGCTGCGTTCGGACAGCGTATCGCCGACGCGCAGCGTGCCGTGATTGGGGATGCCGATGATATCGCCGGGGAAGGCCTGCTCGGCCATTTCGCGGTCCTGCGCGAGGAACAGCATCGGGCGGCTGATCGCGATCGCCTTGCCCGTGCCGCCCTGCATCAACCGCATCCCGCGCTCGAACCTGCCCGAACAGAGCCGCATGAAGGCGATGCGGTCGCGGTGCGCGGGGTTCATGTTCGCCTGCACCTTGAACACGAATCCGGTCACGGCATCGTCGCCCGGCTGCACCGGTGCGGGCTCGGCGGGCTGCGGCTGCGGACCCGGCGCATGGTCGGCCAGACCGGCGAGCAGGTCGACGACGCCAAACTCCTTGAGCGCCGAACCGAAAAACACTGGCGTCAGGTCACCATTGCGATAGGCCGCGGCATCGAACGGCGCGTAGCACGCCGACGCCAGCTCGGTTTCCTCCTTCAGCAGCGCCAGCCGGTCGGCGCTGACCCGGTCGGCGAGCCTGGGGTCGTCCAGCCCCTCGACCGCGATGCGTTCGCCCTCATACATGCGCGACGCATCGCCGCCCGGCACCATCAGCGCGGGATCGGCAAGGTCGTAGAGTCCCTCGAACTGCCCGCCCATGCCGACCGGCCAGTTCATCGGGCACACGTCGAGCGCGAGCCGGTCGGCGACCTCGTCGAGCAGCTCGAACGGCGTCCGCCCTTCGCGGTCGACCTTGTTGACAAAGGTGATGATGGGCACCGAGCGCAGCCGGCACACTTCGAACAGCTTGAGCGTCTGCGGCTCGATGCCCTTGGCCGCGTCGATCACCATCACCGCGCTGTCGACCGCGGTGAGCGTGCGATAGGTGTCTTCGCTGAAATCCTCGTGCCCCGGCGTGTCGAGCAGGTTGAAGATCAACCCCCGATGTTCAAAGGTCATTACCGACGAGGTCACGGAAATGCCGCGCTGCTGCTCGATCTTCATCCAGTCCGAGCGCGCGCGCCGCGCGGCCCCGCGCGCCTTCACCTCGCCCGCGATATGGATCGCGCCGCCCGCGACGAGCAATTTTTCGGTCAGCGTCGTCTTGCCCGCGTCGGGGTGCGAGATGATGGCGAAGGTTCGGCGTTCGAGGTGCTTGGACATGGCGGCGGCGCCTAGCAGGGGGCGCGCCGTGTGGAAAGGGGTCGGCGCGTTGCCGCGAAGGCTGATTCAGCGTCGCGCCACGAGCCGCAGTGCGTTGCGCGCCGCAACGGCAAGCGACGGGAAAAGAGCGGCTGCATTGCGCCAAGGGATTCCCGCCATCATTCTATCGGTTGTCGCGGCGCGGGCCGGATGCCGATGAAGCCTGTATCGGAAACCGCTCATTCCTTACATCGGCCGCACCCCATTTCGGGACGCCTATACTCGCTTCATCGTATCTCAGGCACGGTTTGTCAGCCGTGGCGTAGCCCTTGCCCGCTCATGCGCGTTCAAGCTTTGTCGTTCCAATCCCGATTAGCTCAAGGAGACCGTAAGCGATGCGGAAACTCGCAGGCTTTGTTGCAACCCTCTCTCTTTCCATGGCGGCCGCCACCGCGGCGCCCGCGCTTGCGCAGAATGCCGCCGCTGCGGCCGTCGAACTTTCCGTCGGCACCAGGGTTTTCGATTCCGAAGGCGCCGAACTGGGCACGGTGACCAGCGTGCAAGGCCCCAATGTCGTCGTCGATCTTGGTGACAGCAAGCAGATCGCGCTTCCCAGCGCATCGTTCGGCATGCTGGAAAAAGGCCCGACGATCGGCGCCACCAAGGCACAGGTCGTCGCCGCGGTCGATCAGGCGGCGGCGGCCAATGAAGCAAAGCTGACCGCGGCGCTTGTGCCCGGCGCCGATGTGCGCGGCGTGAACGGCGACGCCGTGCTGGGCCAAGTCAAGCTTGCGATGGCCGATGGCGTGGTGCTGACGACCCCGACCGGTGAAGTCAAACTGCCGCGCAATGCCTTTTTCATGGGCCAGGCCGGGCTTCAGACCAGCTTTACGCCCGAACAGTTCGCCGAGGCGATGAAGGAAGTGAAGACCGCCGCCGCGGCCGATGACGCGGCGGTCGCCGCCGCGCTTGTCGCGGGCGCCGAAGTGCGCAGCCTCAAGGGCAGCGCAGTGCTCGGCAAGGTCAAGTCGGCGGGCGCCGACGCCGTGGTCGTCACCACCCCGGCGGGCGAGGACGTCAGCCTGCCGCGCAGCGCTTTCCTGATGTCACCCGCGGGGCTTGCCGCGGCCTACACTGCCGAACAATTCGCCGCCGCGGTGGCCAAGGCAACGGGCACCCAGCCGACCAGCTGAGGCAATTCGCAACGCCGCATGGCGATCCAGGGCGCGGGAGCATCGCTTCCGCGCCTTTTTTCCATCCGGCGCTTACGCCGCGCGCCCCATCCGGTTGCGACCTTCGCGTTTCGCGACATAGAGCGCCTGGTCGGCGCGGTGCAGCAATTGCTCGACGTCGGGTTCGCCGTCATAAACCGCCAGCCCGATGCTGATCGTGGCCTGCGGCAGCCCATCGCCCTCGCCGACCCCGCTCTCGACCGCCTTGCGCACGCGCTCGGCGACGATCTCGGCCGCGCGTGCGCTCGACCGCTGGAGGATGCAAACAAACTCGTCGCCACCGATCCGGCCCAGCAGATCCTCGTCGCGAAGGGCGGCTTTGGCACGCTGCGCGACGCGCCGGATCACGCGGTCCCCCGTTGCATGGCCGTGCGTGTCATTGATCCGCTTGAAATGGTCGATGTCAAAGATTGCCACCGCCAGCGGCGCGCCATGCGCGCGTGCGCCCGCCATCGCCTGGTCCAGAAAGGACAGCGTGTGTCGGCGGTTGGGCAAACCCGTCAGCATGTCCGTGTTCGCGATGCGCTCGGCGGCGCTGCGCGCGGCCTCCAGGATGCGTGCATTTTCGACGGTTTCGGTCACATCCTGCACCGTTCCGAAAATGCCCGTCGCGCGTCCGCCGCGGTCCCTTTCGATCGACCCGTGCGATTTGACGTGACGGATTTTGCCATCGGCGCGCCGGATGCGGCCCTGGAACTCGAACGGCTCGCCCGTCCGCACCGCGGTTTCGAGCACCTTGCGCACTTTGGCGCGATCCTCCGCCAGATATTGCTGGACGCTATATTCGACGTCGACGGGCGTGCCGGGTTCCAGTCCGTGAACCCGATAGGTCTGGTCGGACCAGTAGATTGTCCAGTCGACCAGATCGACGCGCCAGTGGCCGACGAGCGCTGCCGCCTCGGCCTGGAGCAGCCAGCGATTGCTCTGTTCCAGCCTTTTGGCCAGCCGCTGGCGTCCGATGGTCAGCGCGGCCAGCGGCAGCGCCACAAGCAGCAGCGACAACAGATAGAATTGCAGGAACAGCACCTTGACCTTCGGGTCGCTGTCGATCGCCGCCATCGGGCCATAGCCCTGCCCCGACAGAAGCGACACGATGATCGTCACGATCAGCATCCCCGCAGCCGCGCCGAAAGGGCCCAGCCGATAGGCCGCCGCGACCACCGCGATGCACGGCAGGAAGGTCGCCGGGAAATGCGACTGCGAAAAGACGACGATCGTGACAAAGCCCGCGCCGGTCAGGATTGCCGTCGCCTCGACCAGCATCGCGCGCGGCACCTTGCCGAACGCCTTCAATCCCGTCATGCGCGCCAGCATCACGATCGGCGGCGTCACGATCAACATGCCGAGCAGCACAGTGGTCGACCAGGACAGGAAAAAGCCGACCCCTCCCCCGGCGAGCAGCGTCGCCAGCCCCGCACTGATCAGGCTGGCGGTCATTGCCGCGATGCAAAAGCTGATGACCGCGCGCGGCGCCATGAACGATAATTCGCTCGGCTCGCGGCGTCGGATCAGCCACAGCGCGACGATGGCCTCGACCATATTGGCGAAGGTGAAGGCCAGGCTTGTCCACAAGGGCGTCGTCGCACCCAGATTGGCGGCAACGCTGGCCAATCCCATCCCCGCAAAGGCAGCGAGGCGCGCCCGCGCGGGCATCAGCAGCAACAGCGCGAGCATATATCCGCTCGCCGGCCAGACCGCGGCGATGCCGTCGCCCCCCTGCGTCGCGTAGAGCGACAGGCTGGCGAGCAGATAATAGCCCGTGCCGGTCAACAGGAGCCAAAAGACCGCTTCGACTCGGGGGGACAGCGACCGGGTCATGCGACCAAATAGCCGGAAACAGGAAAATAAACCGCTAAGATCGTCGCGTTTCTTCGGCGCTTCACCCCACGCCGCCAAAGGTCAGCCCGACGACCTCGGCGACGCGGGCTTCGTCCCACTCGATCCGTCGATCGAGGATCAGCATCGCGAGGCCGTGGACGAGCGCCCAGGCATGGAGCGCCGCCGTGTCGGGGTCCGCCGTCCCGGGCAGCGCCTCGCCGACCCCGGCGCGCAGCAGATTATACGCCACCTCGCCGCCGTCGCCGCCCGCGCTTCGCTCGGCCATCTGGCGCGTGAAGCTCAGCCGGAACAGCGCCGGTTCGTCGTGCGCGAAGCGGACATAGGCAATGCCCGTCGCCTTGAATCCCGCGACACCCCCGCCAGCCTTCAGCCACGCCTGCGCCTGGAGCGCGCCCAGCCGTCGCAACCCTTCGTCGGCGAGCGCGTCGAGCAGCGCCTCCTTGTCGGGGAAATGGCGGTAAAGCGCGGTCGCGCTGACCCCGACATCCCGCGCCAGCGCACGCAGCCCCAGCTCGCCGCCATCATCCTCGGCAAGCCGTTTGAGCCCGGCGGCGATCACCGCCGCGCGCAGGTCGCCATGGTGGTAAGCGCCGCCTGTCCTGGCGCCGCGCTCTTTTATGTTGACACTGTCATCTTTGCTGGGCATCATGTTTCCGCTGTAAACATTTCGAGTCGCTCAGGCAAGGTTGGAGTTCCCGAATGATCGCATGGTCGGCCATCGCCGCGGGTTTAGCCGTAATTGTCGCGCTTGCCCATTCCGTGATCAGCGAACGCGTGATCCTGCGGCCGCTGTTCCGGCAACCGGCACAGGGCATTCTCGATACGGCGCCCGGCCGCAACATCGTTCGCGCCATATTCCATATGCCCTCGGTCGCCTGGGCGGCGCTCGGCCTGGGCGTATGGTTCAACCGGCTTCAGGACGGTCCCGATCTGATCGCGGTCATCGCGATGATCGTGTTCGCTTCGTCGGCGATCGGCAATCTGGTCGCCCTGCGCCGTCCGCATCCCGGCGGAGTGCTGCTTTTGCTCGCGACCGCCGCAACGGCAACCGACCTTTTCGTCAACTGACCGGAAGGAAAAGACCATGGCAAGCAATGTCGAAACGCTGATCCGCGGCGCTGTCGTCAAAACCATCGGCAAGGTCGCCGATTTCAACCGCCGCCGCCTTCCCCGTCCCACCGACGCCCATCCCTTCCTTACCGGCATTCACAAGCCGATGACCGAGGAACTGACGATCGAGACGCTGCGCGTCGATGGCGAAATCCCCGCCGCGCTCAGCGGCCGCTATCTGCGCAACGGCCCCAATCCGGCCGCGGCGCCCGATCCTGCCAGCTATCACTGGTTCATCGGCGCCGGCATGGTCCACGGCATCCGCATCGAAGGCGGCACGGCAGTCTGGTACCGCAACCGCTGGGTCCGCGGCGCCGAGGCGTGCGCCGCGCTCGGCGAAGACCTGCCGCCCGGCCCACGCGAAGACCGCAATGACGCGCCGAACACCAATGTCGTGGGTGTTGCGGGGCGGACCTTCGCAATCGTCGAAGCGGGGGGCAAGCCGGTCGAACTCGATTATGAACTCGGCACGATCGCGCACAATCCCTTCGACGGCACACTCGCAGGCCCCTATACCGCGCATCCGCATGTCGATCCCTTCACCGGCGAAATGCATGCGATCACCTATCGCGGCGACGAACCGAACAAGGTATGGCACGTCGTCCTCGACGAAGGGGCGCATGTGGTGCGTGAAGAGCCGATTGCGGTCAGCGACGGCCCCTCGATCCACGACTGCGCGATCACCGAAAATTACGTGCTCGTCCTTGACCTGCCCGTCACTTTTTCGATGAAGATGCTGCTCGCGGGATATCGCTTTCCCTATGCGTGGAACGAAAATCACCCGGCGCGTGTCGGCCTGCTCCCCCGGCAGGGCCGCGGCGACGCGATCATGTGGGTGCCGGTCGATCCCTGCTATGTCTTCCACACCGCCAACGCTTACGAAAGCGCCGACGGCAAGGTGATCGTCGATGTCGTCGCGCACGACACGATGTTCGCCAGCTCGAAACGCGGCCCCGACAGCGAAAAGTCGCGCATGGAGCGCTGGACGATCGACCCCGCCGCGCGCACGACGACGCGCGCCGTTATCCACGATCACGCGCAGGAGTTTCCGCGCTATGATGAACGGCTGACGACGCGGCCCTATCGCTATGTCTATTCGGTCGCGCTGCCCGACCGGGCGACGACTGAAATGGAAATCGCCGACACCCGGCTATTCCGCCACGATCTGGAAACGGTCACGACCGCCATTCACGATTTCGGGCCAGGCCGCCACCCCGGCGAGTTCGTCTTTGTGCCGCGCAGCGCGGCGGGGGCGGAAGATGACGGCTGGCTGATCGGCCTCGTCGTCGACATGAACGACGAGACCACCGACCTCGTCATCCTGAATGCCGATGATTTCAGCGGGTCGCCGCAAGCCGTCGTCCATCTGCCGCACCGCGTTCCGCCTGGGTTCCACGGGAACTGGATCGCGGACTGACCGACGCGGCGCGCTGCATCAGCGCCTCGGTCACGCGCAACGACCGTTCATTGTCGACGTCGATCGCCGTCGCCCCGTCGCTCACCAGCAGCGGGGCGACCTCAACCCCCATGTGGCGCGAAATGCGCCCGAAAATATGGTGGATCGGCCCCAGTCCGAAACGGAAGCGCAGCAGGTTCACGAAACCGAAAGCCTGCATCACGCGCAGCGGTTTCTTGACGAACTGCCCGCCGCCGCGAAACGCCTCGGCCGCCTTGAGCGCGCCGCGATGGCCGATCCAATAGGCGTTGCAGTTCGACACGGCGACGTCGGAAAACTCGTAGAAGCGCCGCTGGCCTTGCGGGTGAACCCTGAGCACATCCTCGCGCCGCGCCAGCGCGACCCCCGCTTCGCACCCTAGCCGCGCCGCTTCGCGGCCGATCTCGTCGATCGTCGCCGGCCTGAGCAGGCAATTGTCGGCCGTCGTGATAAAGAGCGGAAATGCCGCACGATCGGCAACGCCGAGCACCGAATCGGCCAGATTGTCGGCCGCCGGAACGACGACCAGCCGCTCGCCCAGCCGATCCACCACCGGATCGGCCAGCTCGCCCAACAGGCTTTCATGGTGCGTCGAGACGAAAATCGGCATCGCCGCCGTCGCCGCCGCGCTATCGAGCACATGTGCGATCATCGGCCGCCCGGCGACGGGGACCAGGCATTTGTCGGCGACGCCATGCGCCTGCGCGAGCGCGTCGACCGCGCCCGGCCGCCGACCCGCAAGGATCAGGATCGACCCGCTCACGCCGCATCCTTGCGCGCAAAACCGACGAGCTGGCGAATCATGCTTTCGGCGACGATCGTTTCAATCAGCTCGGCCTGGGTGAAACCCGCCGCCACCGCCGCCCGCCCGAACACTTTTTCGGACCACAGGTTGCAGTTGAGATTGACCTCGAGCAGCCGGATCTCTCCGGTCGCGAAATCGACGCGAAACTCGAACCGGCCATAATCGAAGGGGCGGAAAACATCGGCCATCCGGGCGGTATAGTCGATCAGGCGCGCGGCCATCGCCGCATCGTCGAACAGTTTCAGGCTGTATTTCTGGCTGCGGTCGACCAGGTCGCGCTTTTCCTGATAGGTGCGCAAATGGCCGGGATCGGCCTGTTCAAAAATCATCATCGGGAGCATGGCGGGCGCGCCGCGCAACGTGATGAGGGGCACCTCGACGTCGCTGCCCTCGATAAAGGGTTCGACGAGCGCGTCATGGTCAAGCGCGTGAACTTCGGCTACCGCGCGCGCCAGCTCGTTCCGGTCGTGCGCGTCGCGCAGCCCCCACGACGCCGAGCTGTTGTTCGGCTTGACGACCCAGCGCCGCGCGGGCGGGCAGCCCGACACGTCGACCGGCGCGCCGCGGCGGAACAGCGTCCAGCGCGCGGTCGGGACGCCGCGCGCGGCCGCTTCCAGCTTGGTCAGATGCTTGTCGTCGGACAGGCCGCGCACGATCGGCGAGGCACCGACATACGGAAGGCCGAGCCGGTTGCACAGCAGCGGCAGCAGCATTTCCGAGTTGAAAAAGCCGCCGCGATTGAGCAGCGGAAAGACAAAGTCGGCGTCCGGCCGCTCGAACAGCGCCTCATAGCGGTCGGCGACGAGCAACGGCATTCCCAGGCCTTCGAGTATCTCGCGCGTTTCGCGGTGATAGACGGCGTGATTGCCATCCTCCGGGTGAAGTCCGCCGGTCCATTTGGCATGTTTGGCGACAAACAAAAGCCGCTGCGTCGCGCGCAGGCGGTCGGGCAGCCTTGTGGGCTCAAGATGATCGGTCTGCATGGCGCCGCGACACCATATCGCGGTTACACCGCGATGACCTTTTGATGACGGCGCTGCAACGCAAACGCAAAATCTTTGTCATGCTTTCGCGGTAAACCGGCCGCGCTCTCCCCCTTCGCAGGATGTTCGATGCGCCTCTCTCCCAAAGGTTTCGACACCCGCGCCCGACACCCCGACGGGCGCGACGCGGCGCGATTGACCCAGATTCTGGTGAGCGGCGGCGACCGGCGCATCCGGCTCGACGCCGCGGGGCGCAACCAATATCACGCCAGCGCCGCGCCCAGCGACGCGCTTGCCTATGGATCATCGACGATCAGCAGCATTTCCGATCACGCCTTCGCGTCCTTGCTGCGCCGTTGGCGTCCCCGGCTGGACCGCCCCGTCGCAGCGGACGATTATGCGCGCGGACTCGATGCGATCCGCGCCGGGGTGGCCCACTATTTCGGGCTCGAAGACCGGACCGCGATCGTCTTTGCCGCATCGGGGACCGACCTGGAATATGTCGGTCTTGCTGCCGCCCATGACGGGCGCCCGCTGACCGCGATCCTGCTCGGCCGCGACGAGGTGGGCAGCGGCTGCGTCCACAGCGCTGCGGGGCGCTTCTTTGCCGAAGAGACGGCGATTGGCGCGCGCGTCGTCGCGCAGGCGGCGATCGATCCCGTCTTCGCGGGCACCGAACTGGTCGACGTGCCCGTCCGCAACGACAGCGGCGAGCCGCGCGCATCGGCCGCTGTCGCCGACGAGCTTTCGCGGCATGTCGCGCGCGCGCGCGCCGGGGGGCGCCGCGCGGTCGTCCATGTCGTCCACGGATCGAAATCGGGCCTGACGCTTCCGGCGCTGCCCGATGTCGAGCGGCTGGTCGCGGCGCATGGCGACGCCATGACGGTCGTGGTCGACGCCTGCCAGCTGCGCATCGCGCCCGCGGGCGTGCGTCGCTATCTCGATCTGGGCTGCATCGTGATGCTCACCGGATCGAAGTTCGCGGGCGGCCCGCCGTTCAGCGGCTTCGCGCTCGTCCCCGCGGCGATCCGTGCGCGCGTCCGCCCCTTGCCGCCGGGGCTGCGCCGGATCGCCTATCGCGCCGAATGGCCCGCCGACTGGCCAGGCGCCGATGCGCTCGACGCGCGCGGCAATTTGGGCCTGCTGCTGCGGCTCGAAGCCGCGCTGATCGAAATCGGGCGTTTCGCCGGCTTGCCATCCGACCGCATCGCGGCGGTATCGGCGCGCTTTTGCCGGCATGTTACGGACCTGTCGCATCGCCTCGGCGTGACCGAAGTGCCCGGCGCGGGCGGCGTGTCATGCCTCGCGACGCAAACGCTGCGCACGATCGACCTCTCGGCGCGATGGCCGGACTGCGACCTCGACGCCGCCCGCGCACTCCACACGCATATCGCCCGGCACGCGCGCCGCGACACGGGCCGCGAAATCCGCCTCGGCCAGCCGGTCAGGACACATCGCCTCCCCGACGGGCGCAGCGCGGGAACGCTCCGCGTGTCGCTGTCGATGCCGCTGATCGCCGAACTCGCGGCCCTCGCGCCCGCAGCGCTCGAAGGGCGGCTCGGCGACGATATGGCGCTGATCGAACGGGCGATTGCCGCTGCGGCCGACGTCACGCTCGATCGCAGGACTCCCGTCGCGCTCGCCTGATTGCGCAGCCCGAATCGGAACCTGAACGTCGCCCGGCCGTCGTGCCGCCACGGCTCGTCGCGGAAAATCGCGGCGTTGGGCAGCGTTGTGCGCCGCGCGCTCGTTCATTGTCCCTATGACGAAGACGATCGCCCTCTTTCGCCCCGCCACGAGCGCGATTGCCGCGTTCCTGGTCCTGTCCACACCCGCCGCTTTCGCGCAGGAAGCGCCGATATCCATGACATCGCCGGTCGCGGCTCCGGCGCCCCACACGACACCGCGGGCACCCGAAACCGGCCCGGCAATGGTCCCGCCCCCTGCCGTGCAGCCCCCCGCCGCGCAGTCGACGCCGCCCGCCGCGTCGCCGCCGGTGATCCGCGTCCCGCTCGACATCGCCCCGGCCGCACCCGCCCCGGCCAAAGCCGAAGCGGCGCCTTCCGCCAAGCGGTCCCAGGCACAGGCACGCAGCGCGCAGACCGCGCGGCAGGCTCCGGCGACGCCCGCCGCCGCACCCGGCGCAACCACGTCGACCGCTGAACCGCCGCGCAGCGTTCCGATCGCCGGAACGGCGAACGCTACGTCGTCCACGATCGCGCCGTCCGCCGCGACGGTGACGCCCGCGGGTTCCGCCGCCGCACCGCCAGCGTCCGGCGACTTCCCATGGGAGATCGTTGGCGCCGCCGCCGCGCTGATCGCGCTTGGCGGTGCAAGCCTGGTCCTTGCGCGCCGTCGCCGCATCGCAGTCGGCGCAGCCCAAAACCCCGGACCGCAGGCATTGACGATGCCCGCCCCCCGGACGCCCGATCAGCCATGGGTTACGCCTGATTATGCCGCGGCCCCGATGCGCTTGCCCCCGACCTTCGTGGCGGCGCCAAGCGGCAGCATGGGCCGTCACGAAGCGATGGCGATGGCGGGTCCGACGCCCGACAACCCGTTCCTCACCCTATCGAAGCGGCTGAAGCGCGCGCGCTTTTTCGACCGGCAGGAACGCCTTGCCTATGCCGAAACGCTCGGTGCGCAGAAGGACAGGATGCGCAAGCCCGTCGGCGCGTGGGGGATTTCGCCGTGCGACAACCCCGCCGCGCCGCAGGAGCAGGAGGTCGCCCGTCCCGCGCCGACGCGCGGACACCGCGCCCTCCACCCCGGCTTCTCGCGCTTCTGACCCCCGGCCCGGCGGGCAACGAAAAAGGGCGGCGCCTTGCGGCACCGCCCTTTTCCTTTTCGTCGCAACGCGGCGGGAAAGTCCGCCGCAGGCGAACAAATTACTTCAGTTCGACGGTCGCACCGGCCGCTTCGAGCTTCTTCTTCAGCTCTTCGGCTTCGGCCTTGCTGGCGCCTTCCTTGACCGCCTTCGGCGCGCCTTCGACCAGCGCCTTGGCTTCGCCAAGACCCAGGCCGGTGATCGCGCGGACTTCCTTGATCACGTTGATCTTGTTGCCGCCGTCGCCCGTCAGGATGACGTCGAACTCGTCCTTTTCTTCGGCGGCGGGAGCAGCGGCGCCCGCGCCACCCGGCGCGGCAACCGCGACGGCGGCGGCGGCCGAAACGCCCCACTTTTCTTCGAGCATCTTCGAAAGCTCGGCGGCTTCCAGAACGGTCAGCGCCGACAGGTCTTCAACGATCTTTGCAAGATCAGCCATTTTCATTCTCCATCAGAACCGGGAAAGCCCGGTAAATTGTTTCGGGGTAGGTAAAAGTCTTATGCCGCTTCCTTGGCGCCATAAGCGCCAAAGACCCGCGCCAGCTGACCGGCCGGAGCCGCCGCAATCTGGGCGACCTTGGTTGCCGGAGCCTGGAGCAGGCCGACAAGCTTGCCGCGCAGTTCGTCGAGCGACGGCAGCGCCGCAAGCGCCTTCACGCCTTCCACGTCGAGGACCATTTCCCCCATGCCGCCGCCAACGATTTCAAGCTTGTCGTTGGTCTTGGCAAACTCCACCGCGATCTTTGCCGCAGCCACCGGGTCGGTGGACGAAGCGATTGCGGTGGGGCCGGTCAGCAGGTCGCTGATGCCGGTGTAGGAAGTGCCATCGAGCGCGATCTTGGCCAGGCGGTTCTTCGTGACCTTGAAGTTCGCACCCGCGTCGCGCATCTGCTGGCGAAGCACCGTCGACTGGGCGACGGTGAGGCCGAGGTTGCGAACGATCACAACCGCGGCCGCATTCGACAGCGTAGCATTCAGCGAGGATACGGCTTCGGCCTTTTCAGCACGATCCATGCCTGTTTCTCCACTCATGCCCGGATGCGCGAGCGAACCCGCGCCGCCGGGCGGCTAACACACGCCAGAGCCAGAGGAGCGAAAGCCCGCCTGTCCTTGACGCAACGATGTCCGATGGGGTCGGTCAAGCCGCTGGCGCCTGACGCATCAGGCGGGCGACCGAATGAAGACTGTTCCCCGTCTCGGCTGGAAATTAAGAAGGGCATATTCCCTTCACCAACTGTCTCGGACGGAATTGCCAGGGCCAGGGCCCCGACAACACGCGGGCGCTCATAGCCCGAATCGTGGCGGAGTCAAGCATGTGGCGGCCCGCCCTGTCGGACCGGCACTCTTGTTGATCACCGCCTGACGCATATCTGTAGATGGAACGCCCCCCGCTCCGCGGCGTTGGCGTCCGAGAGGATAGAGAAAGGACCGTCCGTGACCGATGCAAAGGGGCTTTTGTGCCCGACCTGCCGCGTGAACCTTGTCATGTCCGAACGACAGGGGATCGAGATCGACTATTGCCCGCAATGCCGCGGCGTCTGGCTCGATCGCGGCGAACTCGACAAGATC
>NZ_JABWGQ010000025.1 GCF_014595975.1 Sphingopyxis sp. LK2115
CTCTTTGGCAGAGATTGTTTGCATGGTTTGACGCCCGCTATCGATCTGCTACTTTTGGCCAAAGTGGCCACAAACGCAAAGCGATTTTTCATGCGCCCCCATTACATCACCATTTTCCTGCTCGATGGCGAGCCGGGCTCCTCTGGCATGGCAGCAAAGCAATGACCGAAGCGCGCACCTTCAACGTCTACTGTGACGAAAGCTGTCACCTTGAAAACGATGGCGTGCCGGTCATGGCCTGGGGTGCCGTCTATTGCAGGGCGGATGCCGTCCGATCCGTGACCGAAGGCATACGGGCACTGAAGACCGCACATGGTCTTGCATCATCCTTCGAGACGAAATGGACAAAGGTCTCACCCGCCAAGAAAGACTTCTATCTGGCGCTCATCGGCCTTTTCCTTGCCGATGATCGACTCCGATTTCGTGGCCTGGTGGTCCCTGACAAGGGGCTGTTGGATCACGCGCGCTTCGACCAGTCCCATGATGACTGGTACTACAAGATGTATTTTACGATGCTGCGGCCGATTTTCTGCGCACCACACCGCTATCGCATTTATCTCGACGTGAAGGATACGCGCGGTGGGCCAAAGACCCGCAAGCTGCACGATGTGCTGGCCAACAGCCTCTACGACTTTAGCCGGGAGTCCATTGAACGCGTGCAGCAGGTGCGCAGCCATGAAAGCGAACTTCTGCAGCTGGCCGACCTGCTGATCGGGGCGCTCACCTATGCTAACCGTGGCCTTGCGAGTAGTCCGGCGAAAAGCGCGATCATTGCCCGGCTTCAGGAGGCTCTTGGGCCGGATGCTCTGACCCGCACCTCCGCCTTCGCTGCCACCAAGTTCAATATCCTGCACTGGCGTCCGCGGGAGGCCGCTCAATGACGCCACCCGATTTGATCCCTTTTACCGCTTTTGGCGGCGATTGGGCACGCTATGAGAACGCACTCTACGACATTTTCGTCAATGAGATTGCCCGCGGCGGCCTCATGTTTCGGGGTGCTCGGGTCAATTGCCGTCGCTTACCGGAAACTGCGGGACGATGGGCCGCTTTCTGGCACCTGGTGCAGGAAGGACGCGTAGAGGACGACCGCACACCTGACTTGCGGCGTTGCGAACGTATCCGCTGGGTGCGCTGGATGATTGAGAATGCGCCGGACCATGCCGAGATCGACGAATGGCAAAATACGCGCGGCACTGAGGTCAACACGCTTCTCTGGTATCGTGAGGAATATCTGGTGGTTCTGGCACAGCGTCAGGATTACTGGCTCCTGCGAACCGCCTACTGCACGGACAAGAGTAGGCGAATTCAGCAGCTTCGCAAGGAGCGCGATGCCTTTCGTCGGACCAACCCGCGGTAGTCCCTAAAACAGCTGAAGCCGCCCAAGCTAGCCCGGGCGGCCTCGAATGCTCCTCCTACACATGGCAGGTGAGACAGCCGTTAGATGCCTCTTTTCGGGTCCGATGTCAAGAAAATCCGAAATCGGCTCCGTTGTAGGGTGAGTTTGAAATCAACCAATCCGCGCCTTGGCCGTCTTCCGGAACACAACGCTGCCGATACCGGTGAGCGCCAGCACTACGGTCAGAACATCCGCCTGAGTCAGACCTTCGGGCAGGATACCAAGCGCCGCGGCCACGCCCCACAGGCTGCCGATTACACCGGTCCAGATGGCCTTGGACGCCCACCAGGGTTTCAGATCTTCCATGTCGTTTCTCCACAAAAAAGCCCGCGAAGCTCGCGGGCGAACAGGTTGGTAATGGTGACGGCCAGTCAGGCCTCGTTGGTGGACAGCACGCCGTTGGCGGCGAGCTGGACTGGCTTCGCGGTCGCAGGCGCCTTGCGGTAGGCTGGCCGGCGGATGGCGATGCAGCGGTCCCGGGCGATCCGGGTGATGGTCACACCGTCGGACTGGTTGCCGCCCAGCACGTGGAAGGCACCGTAGTCCTCGCCAACATAGAGCCCGACATGGCCGGATCCCTGCGCGCGGCGGAACACGAGGATGTCGCCCAGTTGGGCCCGGTCAGCGGGTTTCCCGAACTTCGCCCAGTTCCGCGCCCAGAGCGGGCCTTCGACAACCGTCTTGCCCGCGCGCTTGGCGACGACGGCGATGAACAGCCCGCACCAAGGTATGGCGTCATCATTGTAAACCTTGGTGAGGCCAGTCTCCTTCGCCCACCCGACGATCACGGGATTGTCGGCGGGCCCGGCCACCTCGAAGGTGCCGTAGAGCTTTCGGGCCTCTTCGAGCATCCGGGGCAGCGGACGCAGGTCATCGATCCAGCCATAGGCCGGTGGCAACGGTTTCATGGATATCTCCCGGGAGGTTAGCGGCCGGACAGGCCTTTGACGGTGGCGTAGAGGACGGCGAGCGCCGTCGCGAAGGTCGACAGCCACTTCACGAACCGGACCATGCCGGTCGCCGTATTCCAGGCCTCAAGCAGGTCCTTCAGTTCCTTGCGGACCGCCTTCAGGTCCTCCTGCATGGCCTCGAGGTCGGCCCGGATCAGGGCAATCTCCACCGCCGGATCGCGGTCGGGGTTGGGGGCCATCAGCGCAGCCTCCCGATGATGGTGATATCGCCCAGGGCCGCATCGAGGGCATGCCCGGCCGGCAGATCGAAGTCCGTCTGTCGCTGCCGCACACCTGTGGCGTAATGGGCAAACAGGGCCTCGCGATCGAGCTCGGCCGGCCCGGTCCCCGCACGGCGACCATCACCATCGCCAGCCCGGCGACCGTGACCGCTGCCGGGCACGGGCTCACCAACGGCAAGCGGGTCCAGTTCACGACCAGCGGGGCGCTGCCGGCCGGGATCTTCGCCAACACGACCTACTTCGTCATCAACGCCGCGACCGACACCTTCCACCTCTCCGCCACGCAAGGGGGCGCCGCGATCGGCACGTCCGGTGGCCAGTCCGGTTCCCATACGCTGCGAGAGGTCGTCTCGGTCACGGTCAGCTAGGAGGAAAACAGCGATGCAGGCAGATCGCCGGCCTACGGTCACCGACGAGGTCATCCCGATCAACGACGACCTCGACATCAACTACGGGGTGTTCAGGAACGGATTCACCTTCCGCCGGTCAGCCAATTCCTGGCGGCTCTGGCCGATGCTGGAATTCGTGGCGCCCAGGCTCAACCTCACCATTGCCGAGATGGTCGATGCCGGGGTGGAATGGACCCTGTGCGAGCACGTGTCGGTCGCGATCAACGGATGGGCCGACTACGTCTTCGAGGGTCCCAAGGGGCCGATCACCCAGCGCTGGACGCCCGGCTGCCACAATGTCGAGAACGGCGGTGGCTATCTTCCGATGGGTGAGTTCACCCGGCGTTTCCATGACGATTTCACGCTGTGCTGCGTGGTGCAGAAGTTCCGTCGGACGCCCGGTGTGCAGTACCACTTCGAGGTGGTGAAGCACGCTGGCGAACGGGTTGCCGCTCAGCGCACTGAAAGCCTGGTAGGACGTGATAGGGTTCTTGTAGCCGTAGCGGGTGCCGGACCCGGAGCCGGTGAAGCTGATCGCCGCCCCGCCCGGAGTGGCTGCGATCTTGAACGCGCTCGCGCTCACCACCGACTGCACGAAGTAGATGGTGAACGCCGTGATCCCGGTGGGCATGCCGCCGGTGCAATAGAACTGGACCGGATCCCCTACGGCCAGACCGTGCGAGGTCCAGTTGATGTTGTTGGTCGGTGACGGGCTGAAAGTGATCCCGGTCACGTTGGTGAGCCAGGCAACCGAGCCGGCACCCAGGGTGAAATTCGTGCCATTGATGCGCAGCCGCTGCGGAGCGGGCGTCGCATTGTAGCCGTCGATGCCGATCAGCGTGGTCGATGTGCTGGCGTAGAAGTCGTAGCTGTGAACCAGAGCGCGGATGGTGCGCCCCTGCCAGGCGACAGGCGTGAAGTTTCCGCCGGAAAGATAACTGAAGTAGCCGCCGTCGGCACCGTACTGCTCGCCCGCGCTGTACTTGTCGCCCCATGCGTAATAGCTGACCGGCAGATCAAACCGCTGGCCGTCACTGCCGGCCCCCAGCAGGGCGCAAAGAACGCCGGCCATCAGCTGACACCCGCGCCGCTGATCACCCAGGTCGTGGTGGCGACCTTGACCAGGGTCGCCAGCCCATAGCCCTCGAGATTGCGGGTCCCGGTGTTGGCGGTGCCGGCCTGGCGCAGCGTATCGGTGGTGATCGCAATGGTCTGGGCGGTGGCGCTGTCGTTGTAGATGACGACGGTCGCGCCGATCGGGAAAGAGACCGAAGCATTGGCCGGAATGACGATGCCGCCAGTGGTGATGCTGATGTGCTTGCCATTGTCGGTCAGCGCCAGCGTGTAGGCCGCGGTCTTCGCATTCTGCGGAATGCCCCGGAAACCGACGCTGGTGGTGGCGATCGTGCCGCTGTCGCTGACAGTCGAGGCGGCATTGAACGTGCCGCCATTGATTGTCGGGCTGGTCAGCGTCTTGTTGGTGAGCGTCTGCGTATCGGTGGTGCCGACCACCACGCCCGCCGGCACGGCTTTGCCGGCCCAGGAGGTAAGCGTCACGTTGTAGGCCTGCACGTCGGTGCCGATGGCGAGACCAAGATTCGTGCGCGCCGTGGCTGCACCCCATCCACTGTCAGCGTGACGGTGGCGCTTTCCGCATCGGTGTCGATCAGCGCCACGGCATCAATGGCACCCGGTGCCAGCACGGCCTGGAGCGAAGCGGTTCTTGTGGTTGCCGTGCCGACCCGCGCATCGAACATGGCCCAGCGGTTGGTCGGGCCGAGGTCGAGCCACTTGGTCGGGTCGCTGGCCGGGTTGACCCCGGTCGAGGCCGCCAGCGCCTCGTAGCGCCGGTGGGTCGAAGCGAGGATCACCCGGTTGCCGGTCACATAGGCGGAGCCCGCATTCCAGGCGGGATGATCGTTCTCGGCAACCGTGCTGCTCGACAGCATGGCGTCGCTGATCTCGATCGGGCGGATCAGTTTCATGCCGCAGTCCTCACCGACAGGGCATCGCCATCCGGAGTCACACGTTCGAGGATCCGCGCGGTCTTGCTGGTGCCCGAGGCGATCGTGTCCGAGGCAATGCGCTGTTCACCGCGCAGGTCCGCCACTTCCTGCCGCAGTGCCCGTACTTCATCTAGCAGCGCCGTCTGGCCGTCGTTGGCCGGAATGGTCGCCGTGCCGATCTGGTTGGCGGCGAACTGGTCCCACCAGCTCGGATCCGGATTGCCGATCGCAGCCGTATCGGGGATCGAGCCGCTACCGGCGGCCTGGGCGATGATCGCCAGCGTCTGTTCAAGGCTGGCCGCCGTCAGGCCCTGTAGCCGCGCCAGTTCCTCTGCCGACCGGGCGGTTTCGGCAGCCTGTGACAGCAGCGCCTGGCTCAGACCCGGCAGCGCCTTGGCGGCGTCCTGGTCACCACCGCGCGCCAGCATGGAGGCATTGTTGAACTTCGCCAGCGCCTCGGCATAGCTGCCGGCCTCCTGGTCGGCGGCATAGCGCGCAAACTCGGCCGCGACCGCCCCGATCGCACCGCCGACACTGCCGAAGGCTTCGGCCATGCCCTGCGCCGCGGTCTGGGTCTGGTTGGCCATTTCCTGAAGCGTATCGAGATACTGCTCCTGTTGCTTCAGGCCGAAATCATGCTCGATCAGCTGGGTGCGTGCGGCGCGATAGCGTTCCCAGGCCTCGACCCCGCGCTCGAGCACGATCTGCTCGCGTTCGGCTTCGAGGTTGGCCAGCGCCTGCGCGCGGGCGGACTGGCCCAGCAGCGAGACCTGAAGTTCGAGCGGGGCCACCGTCTGACGCAGGAACTCCGAGGTCGCGAAGGCGCGGGTGGCCTGTTCCCAGGCTTCACCGGCTTCGAGGATCGCAATGCGCGCTTCATCGGTCGGGGCCTTCAGCGCCGCCATGGCGACTTCCATCCGCTTGATCTCGATCGGGGTCTTGCCGATTTTCGCAGTTTCGAGGGCGAGGTTGGCGGCAAACTCCCGGGCGGCCTGAAGGGCGCGCTCGGCTTCGCTTTCCTCGCTGCTGTTGCGGCCGGTCGTCGGATACAACTTCAACTGCTAGGCCGCGTTCGATCAGCTGCCGACCAAAGTGGTCATCCAGCTCGAAGGTCTGGCCTGCAAGCAGGTTGCTGGAACTGACTGAGCTGATGTGCAGGGTATCAAGGGCTTTGAGGATCATGGATCATCCCTTTCGGTGGATGACAGGGGCCGGAACGAGCCGACCCCTGCATCATCACGCAGCCGTTGCTGCGGTGAGCGCGCCCACCACCATGCGGGTGTTCATCCCGCTCACCATCCGCAAGCGCAACGGGCGGCCGAAGATCGTGCCTCCCGCCGACATGGCGCCCGACACCGGCGGCGGGGTCGACCCTCACGTGCTGAAGGCGATTGCCAAGGCGTGGAGCTGGCGGCGGAAGCTGGAGAGCGGGGAATCTGCGACCATCCAGGACATTGCCGATGCCGAGGGCATCTCTGACCGCTATGTCGGGCGAATGTTGCGGCTGGCCTATCTGGCACCCGCCGTGCTGGACAAGCTGCTGATAGGGCGCGTGCCGCCCTCCGTGTCGATCAAGGATCTGGCGCAGGCGGCGGAACTGCCGTGGATAGAGCAGGTTGCGGCCATGTTCGGCTGAGCCCCTGCAGGTCCCGACAGCGGCCCGCGCCTCCGCTGAATGGCGGACCGCCCAGAGTGGGGTTCGCCTAGAACGGGTTGTTGGACTTCCTGATGATGCCCTTGCCTTGCTGCGCCTCGGGTGCCGGCGTGGCGGCACCGGGAGCCGAGCCCTGCTCTCGGGCGCTGGAGCTCATGCGCCCGGGCCTGGCGATCACCATACCGCGGCGGATGTCCTTCTTCTCGATCCCGCGCAGGCTTTCCGTGCCGGCCTGATCCTGCCCTGCCGCCGCCGGTCCGGAAGGCGGCGCGACCGCGTTGATGCCGGGTTCGTTGATCCCGATCGCTTGCGGGTCTGCCACCGGCGGCGAGCTCCTTGTCTTGATCACCAGCCGGCCAGCAGAAGCGGAAGCCTGCCCCGGACCGGAGGTCGCAGCCTGCTCCTGCCCGGCCATGGCCGGAGAGGCCAGCCCGGCAAGGAGCAGACCCGCCGCGGCAAGAACTGCCTTCGAGCCGAAGACCGTGTTCATCGAACCATCTCCCTGACTGGTTGTGCCTGAACCCAACCTATTCATGCAAAATTGCCGGCAGATGAACGGGAAGCGGCCAAAAGCCGCAGGCAAGGCTCAGCTACCCGGCTGCAGGGTTACACGCACCTGTCGCGTCTCATCCCCCCGGCGAAGGCGAAGCGTGACCGTGTCTCCGACGCGGAAATCATCAATCCGGGCCAGCAGATCGGAAAGGCTTTCCACCTTGCGCCCCTCGACCTCGATGATCACGTCGCCGGGAACCAGCCCTTCCGGGCCGATGCGCCAGGACTTGAGGCCCGCTTGCGCAGCACTCGATCCTGGCTCCACCTCCAGGACGTAAACCCCGGCCATTCCGGTTCGCGCGGCAAGCTGTTGGTTGACTTGCTCATCCGCACCGATGCCCACGACAGGGCGCACGTAACGGCCGGTGCGGATCAACTCGGGAACCACCTGCATCACGGTGTCGACCGGAACGGCAAAGCCGATCCCCGCGGAGGCACCGGAAGGGCTGTAGATCGCGGTGTTGATGCCGATCAGCCTGCCAGCGGAATCGAGCAGCGGCCCGCCCGAATTGCCGGGATTGATTGCCGCGTCGGTCTGGATCAGGTGATCGATCGTGCTGTTTCCGTCCTCGGCGGGCAATGACCGGTCAAGCGCGGAAATGATCCCGGTCGTCAAGGTCCAGTCAAGCCCGAAGGGATTGCCGATGGCAAAGACCTTCTGCCCGATCTTGAGATCACCGCTGGTGCCGATCGGTACCGGCGGGGGACGGCGAAAGGCCACCCCGATACGCAGCACGGCAATGTCGTGCGAAGGCGATGAACCGACCAGCACTGCCCGGTAATCGCGCCCGTCGGCGAGCTTCACGGTCGCTTGCGAAGCGCCGGCGATGACATGGTAGTTGGTGACGACGTGCCCGGTGTCGTCCCAGATGAATCCCGATCCAGTGCCGCGGGGAACCGAAAACACATTGCGCGTCCACACATCCTCCACCAGCTGGGCTGTCGAAATGAACACCACCGAATCGCGCGATTTCTCGAACAGTTCGATCGTCGCCCTTTCGTCAGCCGCCAGGTCCCCGCGCGGGGTGACGGTGCGCGGAGCAGAAGTCTGCGGAGCAAGCCATGCCTGCAGGCCGGGCAAGGCCTGCCAGAGCACCATCAGCACCGCCGCCGCAAGGCCGAGGACGAACACCCGCCGCGCGAACCGATCTGGTGCAGGATGAAGGGGTGGCAAAGGTTGCATCGTGGTTCGGGCTTCGAGCGGGAATGAGTGCACGAGCCTCTAGCAGTCCCACTCCCGGCGGGCCAGCCCGGCGATCGACCCTTGAAAGGAGGTTGCCTTTTTTTCCGGAAGTGTCACCAATCTGCCGGACCAAGACAGATCTGCAAGGGAAAGGGGGTAGGCATGACCAGCAGGAGTAGCCAGTCCGCAACGGTATTCTGTTCTTTGACCACCAACTGGTGGTTGTTTGCCCTTCGCGGTATGCTGGCCCTGATCTTCGCGACTCTCGCCGCGCTGATGCCCGGCTCGGCGCTGTTTGCCCTGACCGTCGTGTTCGGTGCCTTCGCCTTCGTCGATGGCGTGATCGGGCTGGTGGCTGCCTGGCGACGCATCCGCAAGGGAGAGCGGTGGGGCTGGCTCGCCTTCAGCGGCGTCACCGGCGTCCTCGCCGGCGCCGTGGTCATCGTCTGGCCGATGGTGGCAACGATCGCCCTGTCGCTGTTCCTGTGGTGGATGATCGTCCTGTGGGCCATGGTTTCCGGCATCTTCGAATTGCTTGCGGCAATCCGCCTGCGCCGGGAAATCAGGGGCGAGGTCTGGTTGGCGCTGAGCGGCATAGTCTCAATCCTCTTCGGGATACTGGCAATCTGGCTTCTGGTTACCCTGCCGATCGCGACGCTGCTGGCCATGGGTTGGGTGATCGCCTTTTATGCCGCTATCTTCGGCGGGATCATGCTCATGCTTGCCTGGCGGCTGCGCCGTATGCACAGACATGGGGGCGCCGTGGAAATGGTGATTGCCCAGACTACGATCAGTTCCTGACTGCCAGGGTTGAGTCCGAATACTTCCGGGATAACCCGAACCGCGTCGTCAGTTTGTTCTCAATTCCGCAGCGGCGTGCATGGAATAGGCTGGCCGGCGGCAGGGCCGCCCGAGGAACCGGATGGTTTCGGCAGCAGCTTGAACGGCAACAGCCAACGCGCTGGCAAAGTCAGTCCTGATCGGGCATCCTGCACCCTAGTCGTACCGAATCGGATCATCGGTTTCCTTCGTTCATGGGAATATCGCTGAGGCAGTGACTTTCGCTCATTTCTCTTCTGGAGGTGTGAAATGGCTATTGATCTCAACAAGTGGGCTCCATGGAACTGGTTCAGAAAAGAACAGGAAGAGCAACAGACCCCCCCTTCGTTGCCGGCACCGCGCAATGATTTGCCGGTAGCGGGCGGCCCAGTCAGTCCCATGCAGCAGCTGCATCGCGAGATCGATCGCCTGTTCGATAACGTGTTTCAAGGCTTCGGTCTTCATGCGCCGTTAAAGCCGCGCTGGACATCGGACTGGCCGGGCATGCTGAAGCCGGCTCTGGATATTCAGGAAACCGACAAGCAATACCAGATCACCATCGAAGTGCCCGGTGTCGAGGAAAAGGACATAGAGATCACGCTCGACAACGACATTTTGACGGTGCGCGGCGAGAAGCGCAAGGAGCAGGAAAAGAAGGAAGGCAACTTCCATCGTGTTGAACGCTCTTATGGCAGCTTCCAGCGCAGCCTGAACCTGCCAGGCAATGCCGATCAGGAATCTGTCAAAGCTGCATACAGCAACGGGGTTCTCACCATCACGATAGGCAAGCGCGAGGTCAGTGCACCCAGGCAGGGACGTTCGATCCCGATCAACGGCTGACACCGATCGTCTCAATCGCTGCAAGAAAACCCAGACGGAAAAACAAAGGCTCCGCAGACTGCAGCGTTTCATTGCCTCAAGCAAAGCAGGAGAGCCAGGATGGCTGCAAAACAATGTCAGGTCTGCGGCCAGCCCGCCACGGTCAAGGTGGAGGCCAATCTCAATGGCCGCCAGAATACCATGCTGCTCTGTGATCAGCACTACCGCCAACTGGTGCGCCAGCAAAAACGCACCGTCTCTCCTCTGGAAGCGCTCTTCGGCTCGCGCAGCGGCCTGTTCGAAGATTTTCTGGGCAGCGATTTCTTTCGCATCGGCGAAGAGTCTGCGCCGGGCCTGACAGATGCTGATGATGTGGTCGATGCATCGTTCGGCGAGCCAGCAGCAGGTGCGAATATTCCGCGCCGTCGGGGTAGCGGGCTTGCCAGCCGGATCAGCGAGCACTCGGAGGCGCTGTTACAGGAAGCCGCCCGACGCGCCGCCGAGTTCGGCCGCTCCGAGGTCGATACCGAACATCTTCTGCTGGCGATGGCCGACAGTGACGTGGTCAATACCATCCTCGGCCAGTTCAAGATAAAGGTCGATGATCTCAAGCATCAGATCGAGGCCGAAGCAAAGCGCGGCGACGAGCCGTTCGAAGGCGAGGTCGGCGTTTCGCCTCGGGTGAAGGATGCGCTCAGCCGGGCTTTTGTGGCATCCAACGAACTGGGGCACTCCTATGTCGGTCCCGAGCATTTCCTGATTGGCCTTGCTGAAGAAGGCGAAGGCTTGGCGGCCAACCTGCTGCGCCGTTATGGGCTCACCCCCCAGGCGCTGCGCCAGCAGGTGAGCAAGGTGGTCGGAAAGGGGGCGGAGGAAGGCCGTGCAGAGGCACCGACCAATACGCCTGAACTCGACAAGTATTCGCGCGACCTTACGAGAATGGCCCGCGAGGGGAAGCTGGATCCCGTGATCGGACGCGCGCAGGAAATCGAGACCACCATCGAGGTGCTGGCACGGCGCAAGAAGAACAATCCGGTGCTGATTGGCGAGCCCGGCGTAGGCAAGACCGCCATCGTCGAGGGGTTGGCACAGCGCATGGTGGCCGGCGAAGTTCCCGAAACTCTGCGCGACAAGCGTCTCGTGGAACTTAACATCAATTCCATGGTGGCCGGCGCCAAGTACCGGGGCGAGTTCGAAGAGCGAGTTCAAAAGGTGCTCAAGGAGATCTCTGAGCACCAGGGCGAGTTGATCCTCTTCATTGATGAGGTACACACCATTGTGGGCGCGGGCCAGGGCGGCGGCGAAGGCGGGCTGGACGTCGCCAATGTCTTCAAACCGATGATGGCACGCGGTGAACTGAACCTGATCGGTGCCACCACGCTCAACGAGTACCAGAAATACATCGAGAAGGACGCCGCGCTGGAGCGTCGCTTCCAGCCGGTGATGGTACCCGAACCGAGCGTGGCCCAGACCATCATGATCCTGCGCGGTCTGCGCGACACCTTTGAGGCACATCATAAGGTCAGTATCAGCGAAGATGCCATCATTGCCGCCGCTGAACTGTCGGATCGCTACATCACGGCACGCTTCCTGCCCGATAAGGCCATCGATCTGCTTGACCAGGCGGCGGCCCGCGTGAAGCTTTCAGCCACAGCGCGCCCGGTGGCCGTGCAGGAACTGGAGTCCGAACTGCATCAGCTCCGACGCGAGCAGGACTACATGGCCTCACGTAAGCAGTATGAAAAGGCCGCCGAGATCGGCAAGCGCATTGAAGCCAAGGAGGCAGAACTCAAGAAGCTCGTCGAGGATTGGGAACGCGATCGCGCCTCGGGCAGCGCCGAAGTCAAGGCCGAGCATGTCGCGCAGATCGTATCGCGCCTGACCGGCATCCCGGTCAATGAATTGACGGTCGAGGAGCGCGAGAAGCTATTGCACTTGGAGCAGCGACTGCACGAGCGTCTGGTCGGTCAGGACGAGGCGGTACGCGCGGTGGCCGATGCGGTGCGACTGTCGCGCGCGGGCCTGCGAGAAGGCAGCAAGCCGGTTGCCACCTTCCTCTTCCTAGGGCCGACCGGTGTAGGCAAGACTGAACTCGCTAAGGCGCTGGCCGAAACGATCTATGGCGATGAAGGCGCGCTGCTGCGCATCGACATGTCCGAGTATGGCGAACGCCATACCGTGGCTCGCCTGGTGGGCGCGCCTCCGGGGTATGTCGGCTACGACGAGGGCGGCCAACTGACCGAAAAGGTGCGGCGCAAGCCCTACAGCGTGCTCTTGCTCGACGAGATGGAAAAGGCGCACCCCGACGTCTACAATATTCTGCTTCAGGTATTTGACGACGGGCGGCTCACCGATGGCAAGGGCCGGGTTGTAGATTTCACCAATACCATCATCATCGCCACTTCCAATCTGGGCTCGGAAATCATCCAGCGTCGGCTGAAGGCGCGCGGCGCGGCTGGCGAGGAATACGATAAGACTAAGGCGGAGGTCATGGATGTTCTGCGGGGGCACTTCCGTCCCGAATTTCTCAATCGTATCGACGAGATCATCGTCTTTCATGCGCTCGGCAAGGAGGAGATCCGCCATATCGTCGGCCTGCAGCTCGATCGGGTGGCGCGCAACGCCGCCAGCCAGGGAGTGACGCTGACCTTCGACCAGACGCTGGTCGACCACTTCGCGGAAGAGGGCTACAAACCCGAATTCGGCGCGCGCGAGCTAAAGCGGCTCATTCGCAGCCAGTTGGAGACAGCCCTCGCGCGCGAGATGCTGGGCGGTGGCATTGCCAAGGGCGATCACGTCAGCGCGCACTGGGATGACAAGGCGGAGCGGGTAAACTTCGAGCGCAAGGAGGCACCCGAAGGCGAACCCGTGACCGAAAAGGTTGATGCTGCGAACAAAGCCGAGGCACCGCCGAGCGACGGGGGCAAGCCTACGCGCAAGAAGAAGTCGGCGAGCGACGAGGGATGAATCATGAGTTGGCTGCCGTGTCCGGCCCCGACGGTCTGGCATGGGCAGCCACTCTGGTGTCGCTTGCGGTTGCCATCCCCGCCGCGGGACATGCGGTCATCTACAAACGTGATCCGCGATCGGCCACACTATGGGTGCTGCTGATCGGCCTGCTGCCGCTGGGCGGTTCGGTGCTCTATCTGTTATTCGGCATCAATCGCTACCAGCGGCGGGCGCGGCGGCTATATCCTGGTGCAGGACACGATACCCGGCAAAGCTGGTTGCCTGCGGTACCCGATGCGGTGCCCGCTGAGCTCGCCGGTCTGGCTTATCTTGTGGGCCGCGCCACCGGACAGCCGCTGACTGGCGGCAATCGCATCGAGCCGTTGCCTGACGGTGAACAGGCCTATCCGGCCATGCTCGCCGAAATTGATTCGGCGCGATACAGCGTTGCCCTCGCCTCGTACATCTTCGACGGGCGGGAAATCGGTGAGCAGTTCATTCGGGCCCTGCTGCGAGCCCAAGCGCGGGGCGTACAGGTGCGGGTGTTGATAGATGATGTCTATGCGCGCTGGTCATTCCGCAGCGCCTATCGCTCCTTGAAGCGGGCGGGCGTTCCGGTCGCCTCATTCAACCCCACAGTGATCCCCGCACGCCTGCATGCCGCACATCTGCGCAATCACCGCAAGATTCTGGTTGTCGATGGCCAGACGGGCTTTACCGGCGGCATGAACGTCGCCGCCCCATACTGGCGCCCCGACGCGCCCGGCGAGGCTTGCCATGACCTTCACTTCCGGCTGCGAGGTCCGGTGGTGGCGCATCTCATGCGCTGCTTAGCCGACGACTGGTTCGACACGACGGGCAATCGGCTTGATGACAACTTCTGGGGCGAACCGCTCTCGCGGGGTGATAAACCCGGAAAAAGCTGGGCGCGCGGCATCGAGGCCGGCCCGGACGAGACTCTGGACCGGATGCGCTGGACATTTATGGCTGCCCTGAATGCGGCACGGCGCTCGGTGCGTATATGGACGCCCTATTTCTTACCCGATCAGCCATTGATCGCGGCCTTGAGCACGGCCTCTCTGCGCGGTGTGTGCGTTGACGTTCTGACGCCTGCGAATGGCGATCACCCCACAGTGCAATGGGCTGCGCGAGCTCACTACTGGCAAGTGATGGAACACGGCGTGCGCATTTTCGAACGGCCCGGCCCCTTCGATCACACCAAGCTAATGCTGGTTGATGGCCAGTGGTGTTGCCTGGGTTCGGCCAACTGGGACGCGCGCAGCCTGCGTCTCAATTTCGAGTACAACGTCGAGGTGTATGATGCTGCGCTCTGCACGTGCCTGGAAGCCGCGTTCGACGCAGTTCGTGACACATCCTCGATGATCTCGCCCGATACGCTGCGCTCAAGACCACTTGCCATCCGCTTGCGGGATGGGGTGGCGCGATTGTTTACCCCGGTTCTCTGAAGCCAAGGCCGCTTGAGGTTGCACCCGATGAAAAAGCAGGATCAATGGAATCTCGGTTACTGGATCGCCGCCATCATGCTGCTGCTGGTTCTGCAGAGCTACTGGCAGGCGGCAAAGACAGTCGAACCCGTGCCCTATAGCGAATTCGAGAAGGCGCTGGCCGAGGGGCGCGTCGCCGAAGTGCTGGTGTCGGACCGAACGATCACCGGGCGCCTGAAATCGCCTGACAGCCGCGGCAAGACCACGCTCGTGGCCACCCGCGTCGAGCCCGAGCTCGCCGAACGCCTTTCGAAATATGGCGTGCCCTATGCCCGTGTGGTGGAAAGCACCTGGCTGCGCGACATCCTGTCTTGGATACTGCCCGCCGTTGCCTTCTTCGGGGTCTGGTTTTTCCTGTTCCGCCGCTTTGCCGAAAAGCAGGGCATGGGCGGCTTCATGAACATCGGCAAGAGTCGCGCCAAGGTCTATGTCGAAAAGAATACCGGGGTTACCTTTTCTGACGTTGCCGGCGTGGACGAGGCCAAGGCCGAACTGGTCGAAATTGTCGACTTCCTGAAGAACCCGCAGGACTATGGCCGTCTGGGCGCGCGCATTCCGAAAGGCGTGCTGCTCGTGGGGCCGCCCGGCACCGGCAAGACTTTGCTGGCCAAGGCTGTCGCGGGCGAGGCGGGCGTGGCGTTCTTTTCCATTTCGGGCTCGGAGTTTGTCGAGATGTTCGTTGGCGTGGGTGCGGCACGCGTGCGCGACCTGTTCGAGCAGGCCCGTTCTCAGGCTCCGGCAATCATATTCATTGATGAACTCGACGCGCTGGGCCGGGCGCGCGGCGTCGGCGGCCCCATCGGCGGCCATGACGAGCGCGAGCAGACCTTGAACCAGCTGCTCACCGAGATGGACGGCTTTGACAGTTCGGTCGGTCTCATCATCCTTGCCGCCACCAACCGGCCGGAGATCCTCGATCAGGCACTGCTACGCGCGGGCCGCTTCGACCGCCAGGTGCTGGTCGACCGGCCCGACAAGAAGGGCCGACACGACATCCTGAAGGTTCATGCCAGGAAAGTAATTCTGGCCGATGATGTCGATCTCGAACAGGTGGCCGCTCTGACGACGGGATTCTCCGGCGCAGACCTTGCCAATCTGGTCAACGAGGCGGCACTGGCCGCGACAAGGCGCCGTGGACAGGCCGTGGAATTGCAGGACTTCACCACGGCGATCGAACGCATCGTGGCAGGTCTGGAAAAGAAGACCCGGGTTCTTAACCCGAAAGAGCGGGAAACCGTCGCCTATCACGAGATGGGGCATGCGCTGGTGGCGCTGGCGCTGCCCGGCACCGATCCTGTGCACAAGATCTCGATCATTCCGCGCGGCATCGGTGCGCTGGGCTACACGCTGCAACGCCCCACCGAGGACCGCTTTCTGATGACACGCGCCGATCTGGAACAAAAGATCGCCGTGCTGTTGGGCGGGCGTGCTGCGGAGAAGCTCGTGTTCGGCGAGCTGTCCACCGGGGCGGCGGACGATCTTGCGCGGGCCACCGATATCGCCCGCGACATGATCACCCGCTTCGGCATGGATGAGGGCCTGGGTTACATCGCCTTCGAGGCGCAGCGACCGCGTTTCCTGGATGCACCGGAGCTGACGCAGGGCGGCTGCAGGGTGGCCGAATCGACTCAGGCGCGCATCGATCAAGCCATCCGTGACATCGTGATGGGCGTGTTCGAGCGCGCCTACCGGATACTCGACACCAACCGCGCGGTGCTGGATCGCTGCGCCGGCGAACTGCTGGTGCAGGAAACGCTGGACGAGAACGACATTCGCCGGCTGACACAGCGGCTGGTATCCATGTCGCGCGACCCCGGATCTTCGCAGCCGGAACCGTCAATGCCAGTATCCCAAGAGGTCACACCATGAGCGCCGCCCTTCACATCGCCTGCCCCCACTGTCAGTCCATCAACCGCGTGCCGACCGCCAAGCTGATGGATCACCCCAATTGCGGTCGTTGCCAGAAACCCTTGTTTACGGGTGAGCCTGTCGAGCTGACCGCGACGACCTTTGCGCGTCATCAGGAACGGAGCGATCTACCGCTTCTTGTCGATTTCTGGGCGCCGTGGTGCGGGCCATGCAAGATGATGGCGCCGCAGTTCCAGCAGGCGGCACGCCTGCTCGAACCCAGATTCAGGCTGGCGAAGGTGAATACCGAGGCTGAGCCTCGTCTGGCGACGCAATTCGGTATCCGCAGCATTCCGACCCTGGTCTTGTTCCGGAATGGGCGTGAAGTCGCGCGTCAAGCCGGCGCAATGGGCGCACAGGACATCGTTCGCTGGGCATCGCCGCAAGCCGGCAACTGATCCATGCAGAACCTGCTCGGCACAACCTTGATCCTGCTGGCCGCTTGCAGTCTGGCGGCGGTCTTTACCGCTGCGCTGAGAGTGCCAACCCTGCTGGGCTATCTCGTCGTCGGGGCCTTGCTGGGCCCCTCTTTCACCGGCGCGATTGCCCCCGGGGGAACGCTGAACTTTCTATCCGAGCTGGGGGTAGCACTGTTATTGTTCCTGGTCGGGCTGGAGTTTTCGCTTGGTCACTTCTGGCGCATTCGCAGGACCGTGCTGGCCGCCGGCGTCCTGCAGATGGTCACAATGGCTGTTCCGTTGACCGCGGTGTTGATCTGGCTCGAAGTGCCTGCCGAAAGCGCCGCACTGCTGGGCATCGCGGCAGCAATGTCGTCCACGGCCCTGGTCAGCCGACAGTTGGCGGATCAAGGTGAACTCACCACCCGCCACGGTCGTAGCGCCATCGCCGTGCTGGTGTTCCAGGATCTCGCCTCCGTGCCGATACTGGCCCTTCTGGCGATCTGGGCGCGCGGCGGTTCGCCAGGGATCGAAAGCGTGCTCCTCGAGGTGTCGGGCGTGCTGGTGCTGTTCGCGGTGTTGGCCATAGCCTCGCGCCGCCTGCTGCATGGCCTGCTCGGCTGGGTGGCACGCCGCGGCTACGAAGAATCGTTCGTGTTGGTCTCCTTGTGCGTGGTGGTGGCCGCCGCCACCGCTGCCCATGCCATCGGCGTGTCTGCCGCCCTGGGGGCATTCCTCGCTGGTATGGTGTTGGCCGAGAGCGATTTCCGGCACCACATGGAAAACCATCTCAAGCCCTTTCGCGATGTGCTCTCTGGCCTGTTCTTCGTGACCATAGGCCTGCAACTGGACGTCGCGCAGGTTGTTGCAACACCGCTGGCGATGCTGGCATGGCTGCTGATGCTGGTCCCAATCAAGGTAGTGCTCAACACCCTCGCGCTGCGCTTGATGCGCTTGTCTGCGCTCGATGCCTGGCGCACCGGTATCGTGCTGGGCCATGGTGGGGAGTTTGCGCTGCTTCTGCTCGGAATGGTATTGCAGCAACACCTGATCCCTGCGGTCGTCGTCCAGCCAATGCTCGTGGCCCTGGTCTTGAGCATGGCACTGGCCCCTCTACTGATACACCGTCATGACATTCTGGCCCGGTTCCTGAGCCGTTCGCGCGGGCTTGCCCCACCAGCGCAGGCCGAGGAAGGGAACATCGCCGCGCTTGCCATGCCATTGCGTGACCATGTCATCCTATGCGGTGCGGGCGAGCTTGGCCTGGCAGTCAGTCGGATACTGACGCAGGCCGGTGTCAGCCATCTGCTTCTGGAGGCCGACGAACAGAAGGTCGAAATCGCACGCGCGGCTGGCGTGCCGGTGTTTTATGGCGATGCCAGCCGGCCCGATACACTCCAGGCCGCAGGCCTGGAGCATGCGTGCCTGGTGGTGCTGACCTTCGCCCGCATCCCGCCGGCAATGCGCATTGCGCAGACTGTTGCCGCGCGCAACCCCGCGCTGACCATTCTGGTTTCGTGCCCCAGTGTGGCGCAGGCAGATGCCTTGAGTGCCCTGCCCAATGTGCGCGTGTATAGGCAATTCTCTGCCGCAGCCGCCGGGCTGGCCGAACATGTTCTATTGCTCATTGGAATGCCGGCCGACCTGGTCGATAGAAACATCGGTGAAATGCTCCTGCCTATCAATGACGGCAGTTCAGCAAGGAGGCCAAAGGCATGAAATCAGGTGACCGAAAGTTATTTCAGGCCCTGCGCGATCGGTGGGCCATCATGAGTTTTTACGAGCGTTTCGAGCAGGTAATCGCGCTTGTTTTGTCGGCGGTGATTGCCGTGATTATCGTGGTTTCGTTGCTCCAGCTCATTACCATCGTTTTTACTCTTCTCGTCCTCGATGCCTTTAATCCGCTCGACCACAGGGTATTCCAGAGGGTGTTCGGCATGATCATGACGCTGCTGATTGCGATGGAGTTCAAGCATTCCATCGTGCGTGTTGCGCTGCGACGGGACAACATCATCCAGGTCAAGACGGTCCTCCTGATCGGTCTGATCGCGCTCGCGCGCAAGTTCGTGATCCTCGATCCTGACGCCGGTCCGGCAAAGGTTGCCGCGCTGGCGGGAGCCACGCTTGCCCTTGGCATGACCTACTGGCTACTGCGCGAGCGTGATGACCGGATAACCGAAGATGACCTTGCCGACAGGTCATGATGGGGATGATGCCACCTTACCTAGCGGGCCAGTGTTCAGGCATATCTGATCGGGCACCACCGAGAAGCCCATTGTGTGCCTTTGAAAGGAGACGCCAGATGATCACGCGAATTGAGAAGGCCCGCGCAACAGTCTCTGCCCACTCAAGGGCGAAGTTGAGTCATGTTTTTGACCGGCGACAGTCACCGCTGCTCCATGCAGATGTCAAGGCTGATTGCAATGTACAATGACCGCTCGTGGCTCCGCTATCTGAGCGCGCTTCCGGAAGACGCACGGGCAATCATCGAGCCCATGCCGACGGCCACGAACCTTATCGGTCGTGCGCGAAAAGGGCAATGGAGGCTTCGCTTCCCGCAGAGGAAGAAGCCCTTTGTGGATTGGTTGACGGGGTGGAGCGGTGGCGAAGATCCTCTGGTTCAAATCGAGCTTCGTTTCCCCACCCGCGAGGCAGCAGAACGATATTGCGAGCGATTGAACTTGCCCTGCTCCGTTCATAAACCACCGCGCACTCATACCGAGCCGATCAACAAGCAGCGCTTCCAGTTCGACGACGCGCCGATTCTGGGATGGCCCAAAGGCAATTCAGCGCAGGCCCCTTCTGACTTCAGGTATTCATCCAGAATTGCCCGAAGATGAATGGATTGAGAGGCAGGCAACTCGCCAAGCCCCATGCCCGATTGGAGGCAGCCTGCCCATCCTGTGGCCGCCGGATTTCGCGGCAAGCCGAACATCCACGTCGGCCGGCAATTCCCGACCCGAATCGCAGGAATGGCTGCCACCGCCTATTAGGGTCCGGATCTGTAATTGCAGAGCTAGGCGGTGCGATCCCTCGAGG
>NZ_JABWGQ010000028.1 GCF_014595975.1 Sphingopyxis sp. LK2115
GTCCTGCCGAACAAGACTCGATCCTCGATTCGTCAAGGGCTATCGCGCCAAAAGATTGTAGGAAAGCGAAAATCCTCCGCGGCCCCCTCCGATCATCGCCAGAATGGTTTCGTCGGGGAACCCCGCTAGGGTTGGCGCACAGCAGGGACCGACGCCCCGGCGTAAGGATCATAGGCAGAGGGCGGCAGTACGGGGGCCTGTAGTGGGCTTGTCCGCGTGCCGATATCGGGCGCGGGCTCCCGATGCGGCTGTGTTCCGGGACCGGCCAGGCCGGTAATTGCCGCCGCGATTTCGCTTGCCCCAAACAAAATGAAGCAGCCGAGCACGACCGTGATCCCCCGCCGCAGTTCCAATCGGCCGGACAGCATGAGCAAGCCAATGGCCGCCACGGCAATTACGGCGACAATGGTGGCGGTGGTTCCCAGCATCACGGTCTGAACCCAGGACACGCCGCCAGCGATCGGACTGTTTTGCGGCGGATCGGCAAGCGAAAGGGTCGACAAATAGTGCATCGGTGAAACGGATTTAGTCTCGAAGGCGGGCACCGGGCAAGGCGCTTTAACACCCTACAATGGTGACGATTTGCACTTGGCAGTCCTGCGGGCACCGCGCTAGTGCAATGATGGGAATCGCTGGAAGCGATGGGCCGCACGATCGGGGGAACAATGAAAAACAGAGTTGCCGGTTGGATGCTCGCAATCACCGGCCTTTTCCATGCAGCCGCCGCCCAGGCTCAAGAGCTTGCTGATCCGGCTGGTTCCGGCGTGCTGGTATCGGCGGTCCGGTGGCTTGAAGGCACACTCCTCGGCACGGTCGCGACGGTCGTCGCGGTGATCGCGGTCGCGACGGTCGGCTTCCTGATGCTCACCGGGCGGATCAACTGGCGCTATGGCGCGACGGTCATCGTGGGCTGCTTCATCCTGTTCGGGGCAGCGAGCATCGTCGCCGGCATCCAGTCCACCGCCAACCTGGGACGCTAAGCCGTGAACGGGGTCGAACGCGACTCGGTGTTCGTTGGACTGACGCGCCCGCAGATGTTTGCAGGCGTCACCTATAGCTATTTTGTCGCCAACGCGATTGTCGCGACCGAGTTGTTCCTGATCTTCAAGACGCTCTGGGCGCTCATCATTGCGCTCGCGATTCACTTCGTCGGCGTGCTGCTTTGCCTGCGCGAGCCGCGCTTCTTCGACCTCTGGCTGACCAAGGTCGGGCGCTGCCCGCGCGTGCGTAATTTTTCGATCTGGCGATGCAACTCCTACCGGCCCTAGCGGCCTCCCCCAAGATCGTCGCCAAGGAAGCGCCGGCGGGCCGGCATCTGCCTTACAGCCATCATGTTGATGGGCATACGGTCGCGACGCGCGATGGTTTGCTGATGCAGGTCATTGCAATGCGCGGTCTCCTGTTCGAGACCGCCGACACCGACGAGATCAACTACCGCAAGCGGCTGCGCGATGCGATGCTCCAGGCGATCGGATCGTCGCGTTTCGCGCTCTACCATCATATCGTCCGCCGCCGCGTCGACGTCGGGCTCGACGGGCATTTCGATGACCCTTTCTCGGCGAAGCTCGATGCGACCTGGCAGCAGCGGCTCGACCGGCGCCAGCTGTTCGTCAACGATCTTTATCTGACGCTGATCCGGCGGCCGTTGCAGGGACGCGTTGGCCTCCTCGATGGACTGCGCGAGAAGCTCAGTCGAACCGCCTCGCCGGTCGAGACGGCCGCGCAGGATCTTCGCCAGCTCGATGCGGCGCGCGAAGCCTTGATGGCAGCCCTCGGCAGCTACGAGCCGAGGCTCCTTTCCGTTTATGAGGGGGAGGCTGGGCTCTGCTCCGAGCCGCTCGAATTCCTGTCGACGCTCTATAATGGCGAGAACCGCCCGGTCCTGCTGCCGACACAGGATGCCGGCGCCTATCTCCCCGACCGGCGCATCAGCTTCGGCCAGGAGGCGATCGAGCTCGCACCTGCCGGCCATGCGGATCGGACCTATCTCGGTATCGCTTCGATCAAGGACTATCCGGGACAGACGAGCCCCGGCATGTTCGACGAACTGCTACGGCTCCCCTTCGAGTTCATCGTGACGCAGTCCTTCGGCTTCATCGAGCGCCAGGCCGCGCTCGGCCGGTTGAATCTGACGCTCCGGCGTATGCGCTCGGCCGAGGATGAAGCAGTCAGCCTGCGCTCCGAGCTCTCGAACGCAAAAGATGAAGTCGCCGCTGGCCGGTCGGGGTTCGGCGAGCATCATATGACGATCGCCATTCGCGGCGCCGCGCCCGACGAGGTCGATGCCGGCGTCGCTGAAGTACAGGCGGCGCTTGCCGACCTCGGTATCATTGCCGTCCGCGAGGAGATCGCGCTCGAACCCGCTTTCTGGGCGCAGTTCCCCGGCAACTTCAAATATATTGCGCGGCGCGGGCTCGTTTCGACCGGCAATTTCGCGGGGCTTGCGAGCGGGCATAATTTCGCGCTCGGCCAGCCCCATGGCAATCATTGGGGCGACGCGGTTACCCTGCTCGAGACGACCGCGGCGGGTCCCTATTTCTTTAATTTCCACCAGGGCGATCTCGGCAACTTCACGATCATCGGACCCTCGGGCTCAGGCAAGACCGTCGCACTCAACTTCCTGCTCGCGCAGGCGCGCAAGTTCGATCCGCGTATCGTGTTTTTCGACAAGGATCGCGGCGGCGAGCTTTTCATCCGCGCGATCGGCGGACGCTACGATGTCCTGCGCCCCGGGACACCCTCGGGACTCAATCCACTTCAGCTCGAAGACAATCCGGCCAACCGCCAGTTTCTGATCGACTGGCTGGCGCTGCTCGCGGGGCCCGTGGACGTCGAGGAACTCGCCCAGATCAAGGATGCAATCGACGCCAACTATGCGCAACCGCCGCATCATCGCCGGCTACGCCATATCGTCGAGCTCTTTCGAGGCGGCCATAGGCCCCACGCCGACGACCTCTGGTCGCGCCTGCGCCCCTGGTGGGGCGATGGCGAGCGCGCCTGGCTCTTCGACAATGAGGCGGACGCAACCGATCTGACCGTCCGTTCGGTCGGGTTCGACATGACGCAGATCCTCGACGATCCGGCGGTGCGCACGCCGGCGATGATGTATCTCTTCCACCGCGTCGAGGAACGGCTTGACGGCAGCCCCGCGATCATCGTCGTCGACGAGGGTTGGAAGGCGCTCGACGACGACGTGTTCGTCCGCCGGATCAAGGATTGGGAGAAGACGATCCGCAAGCGCAATGGCATCGTCGGCTTCGCGACGCAGAGCGCGCAAGATGCACTCGAAAGCCGGATCGCGAGCGCAATCATCGAACAGGCGGCAACGCAGATCTTCATGGCGAACCCGAAAGCGCGCGCCGACGATTATGTCGACGGGTTTGGCCTCACCTCTCACGAATATGAACTGGTGCGCTCGCTTCCCGACAGCGCGCATTGCTTCCTCGTCAAGCACGGCAATGAGAGCGTCGTCGTCCGGCTCAACCTGACTGGCGAGCGCGAGCTGCTGACGATCCTTTCCGGGCGCGAACGCACGGTGCGGCTCCTCGATGAGCTGCGCGCGGAGCACGGCGACGCCCCCGAAGCCTGGTACGATGCGCTGATGGAGCGTGCCTGATGGCGACGATCTGCGACAATATCCCGAGCGCTGAAAGCTTCGCCCCGAGCGCGATCCGCTTCCTCGACTGCCAGGCGCAGTTGCTGGGCGCGGAAGGCTATAGGGCGCTTGCCGCACCGGGATCGGTGGCCTCGATTCTCCTGACCGGCATGACAACGCTGCTGATCGCGTTGATCGGCTACCGGATGCTTTTCGGACACACGCCGACGGTGCGCGAGGGCGTGTTGACCTTCGTCAAGATCGGTCTCGTGCTGGTGCTGGCGACAAGCTGGCCTGCCTATCAGACATTGGTCTACGACATCATCCTTCATTCGCCCGCCGAACTGGCCTCTGCGATCGGGAACCCGACGAACCTGCCGGGAAGCAACGGCGGTCTCGTTGGGCGGATCGACGCGGTCGATCAGGCGCTCAAGGTGCTGGCGATCGATGGCGTGGGACAGCCGCCGCTTGGTCCCGACGGCCGCCCGTTGATGCCGTCGGTTCCGCCACCGCCGTTTCTCGGGTTCGACAGCTTTGCGCTGGGCTTTGCCCGAGTAATCTTCCTCGTATCGACGATCGCCTCATTCGCGGTCGTGCGGATCGCCGCCGCGCTCTTGCTCGCGCTGGCGCCGTTATTCGCGGCCTTCTTGCTGTTCGACGGAACGCGCGGGCTGTTCGAGGGTTGGCTCAAGGCACTGCTGGGGGTCGCGTTCGGCAGTCTCGCGGTTGCGGTCACGCTCGGGGTCGAGCTCGCCTTTGTCGAGCCTTGGCTCGCAACTCTGCTCGCGCGGCGTGCAGGCGATCTCGACATTATGGGTGTTCCGGCGCAACTGCTCGCCGCCATGACGATCTTCACGATCGCACTGACGGGCGTGATGTGGCTGACGGCGCGTATCGCGATGAGCCTTAGAGTTCCTGCCTGGACCAATGCTCTTGCGACCGCTTGGCCGGCCAATGGTTCGCGTCCGGAAACCGCCCGGCACACCGCCACCGCGCACCCGCCGATCGAAAGCCGTTCGCGCGCCGCGGCGATTGCCGATGCCGTCGCCATGAACCAGCGCCGCGAAGCTGTGGTCGCGGAGGCGGCGGGTGGCTCGCGTGCCGCCCATATCGCCCGCAGCACCGCCAGGCAGAATCGCGACGAACCGCGCGAGCGGGCACCGATCCTCGGCTCCGCTGGCCGGCGAACGCGCCAGCGCGTGTCGTCACGCACGCTCGCCAGGGATAGACATATATGAAGCAGACCAGCCGCGAGGCGCTCGACGCCTATTATGCCGAAGCCGACAGCTGGGCGAATGACCGTAACGACGCGCTACGCTCGTCGCGCCGGACCGCTTGGTGGGTAGCAGGCGCTGCGAGCGTGATCGCCGTATGCGAGGCGTTGGCGCTGCTCTTTCTCACCCCGCTCAAGACCGTCGAGCCATATACTTTGCTCGTCGACCGGCAGACCGGGTTCGTGCAGCAGCTGAAACCGCTCGAGGCGCAGACGATCTCGCCAACCCACGCGCTCACCCAGTCGTTCCTCGTGCAATATGTGATCGCGCGCGAAGGCTTCGACATCGATCTGCTGCAAAACGACTATCGCAAGGTCGCACTCTGGTCCGCGGGAGCGGCACGCGACGATTATCTTTCCGAAATCCAGGTCTCCAATCCCGAAAGCCCGCTCGTCCGCCTGCCCCGTTCCTCACTGATCGACGTCGAGGTGAAGAGCGTCACGCCGCTCGGCGGCGACACCGCGATGATCCGCTTCGACACGCGGCGGCGCGATGCCAACGGCCATATCTATCCGGCGCAGCCTTGGGTGGTCGTTGTACGCTACAGCTATAGCGGCGAGCCGATGAGCGCGGCCGACCGGATGGTGAACCCCCTGGGGTTCAAGGTGTCGAGCTATCGCAAGAGCGCCGAAGCCTTGCCCGCACCCGAACCCGCCGCGGTTGCCACATCTTCCGCCGCGGTCGATCCGCGTACAGCGGGCGCGGCGCCGCAGCAGGTGCCGTCGCACCCATGATGCTCCGGACGCCCTGGCTCCTGCTCGCGCTGCTCACGGCCGCCGCGCAGGCGCAGGTGCGCCCGCAGCCGAGCGGCGGCGACCAGCGTATGCAGACGGTCGATTATCGGCGCGACCAGGTCGTGCAGATCGAGGGAGCACCGGGCTATCAGGTGTTGATCGCGCTTGCACCAGATGAGCGCATTCAGAATGTTGCGCTCGGCGACAGCGGCGCCTGGCAAGTGGTCGCGAGCCAGAGCGGCAATATGCTCTTCGTCCGGCCGATGCAGGACGGCGTCAGCACAAACATGACCGTCATCACCAGCGCACGCTTCTATGCCTTCGATCTCGTTCCCGTCGCTTACGGATCGCCGCCTTATGAAGTGCGGTTCAACTATCCGGCCGAAACGGGCAGCGCAATGCCGGCAGCTCCGGACGAGATGGGCGAGCAGATCGCGAAATATAAGCTGAGCGGCACCAAGGCGCTCTGGCCTGATGCGATCAGCGACGACGGGGCTAAGACCTATATCGATTGGCCTGCCGACACGCCGCTGCCCGCCGCTTTCTTCATCGACGAATATGGCCGCGAGCGGCTCGCGAACGGCAATATGCGCGGCGGGCTATATGTCATCGACAGCGTTCACCAGGAGTTGTTGTTCCGGATCGACCGGAAGACCGCGCGCGCGAAGCGCTATGTTCCCAAGGCACGCATCCCATGACCGCACCGGACACATCTCCCGAAGCCTTGGCCGAACCGGCCGAGCGCGGCGCGATGCCGCGCGTCGCCAAGCCGTCGGCAGGCCTGTCGACCGCGGCGATCGCGATCGGGGCGGTGCTTGCCGGCGCTATTCTGTTCTCGGTTCTCGAAGCAAGGCGGGCGGCCTTGACCGCGCCCGCCGTGCGTCCAGCGCGCGCCGATCTGATGGCTGCATCCGGCGCCCCGCCGCCTCTCTATATCCCGCCCGCACGTTTGCCAGCGGCGGCGATCTCACTGCCGCCGCCAGCGAGCGCGGCGCCGGTCCAGCATATCCCCGCGCCCCGGCCGCCGATGTTCACGGCGCCATCGCCGCCGCCTGCGACACCGCCGCCGCTATCCTATGCGCCCCCACCGCCCGTCGCCACGCCCCGATCTGTCAGCGGTGCGATCCTCGTGGTCGACACATCACAGCTGCAGGCGCCCGCGGCTCAAGCGGCGGCCGGGGCCGGCGGCAACCAACCCCTCTCGGCGGCGGGCGCCGATATAGCGTCGCGCAGCCGGGCGGGCGCAATGTCGGATCGGGCGACGACCGTCCCGCAAGGCACGCTGATCCCGGCGGTGCTCGAAACGGCGTTTAATTCGACAGGCTCGGGCTTCGCTCGCGCGCTCGTACAACGCGACGTTTATGGATTTGACGGTACGCGTGTCCTGATCCCGCGCGGCAGCCGCCTGATCGGCGAATATAGGTCGGAAACGAGTCCCGGTCAGAAGCGCGCCTTCGTGACGTGGACGCGGCTCATCCGCCCCGATGGCGTAACGATCGCGATCGGATCGCCCACCACCGATCCGGTCGGGGTCGGCGGCGTCCGGGCGAAAGTCGACAGCCATTTCTTCGAGCGGTTCGCCGGCTCGATCCTGCAGACGGCGATGCTGATCGGCGGTAACCTCGCTGCGCGATCGGTCGGAGATTCGGTCGTCGTTGCGCTGCCCGGCTCGTTCCCGACCGCTGGCGCCACCACGCCGGCGACCCAGATTCCGCCGACGCTCAGCGTGCGCCAGGGAACGAGCATCAGCGTGTTCGTCGCGCGCGATCTCGATTTCACCGCAGTCGAGGCGCGGCGATGACGATGGCTGCGCTCGCTGGTCGGGTCTACCTGAGCAGCTATCTCGCGCCCCTCGCCTTTGCGCTCGAGCGCGAGGACGTCACCGACATCTATGTCAACCGGCCTGGCGAGATATGGATCGAAACGCTCGGCGGCGCGATCGAGCGGCACGAGGTTCCAGAGCTTGACGCTGCGCTGTTGCCGCGGCTCGCGCGGCAAGTGGCAGCGCTCAGCCATCAGGGGATCAGCCGTGAGCATCCGCTGCTCTCGGCGAGCCTGCCCGACGGTTCGCGCATCCAGATCGCCCAGCCGCCCGCGACGCGCGGCGAACTGGCGATCGCGATCCGCAAGCATGTGTCGGCGGGACTGACGCTTGACGATTATGTGTCGGCCGACGCGTTTCGCAACCTGCGCACGGGTGAACGAGGTTCCTCGGTAGCTCTCGACCGGGTCCGGGCGCTTGTCGATAAGGGAGATGTTGGCGCTGCGCTGCGTGAGGCGGTCAGGGGACGGCTCAATATCCTGATCTCTGGTGGGACCTCGTCGGGCAAGACGACCTTCCTCAATGCGCTGATCCGTGAAATCCCGATCAACGAGCGGTTGATCCTCATCGAGGATACACCGGAGATCCGATTGAGGCATGAAAATGCCGTGGGATTGATAGCCGCGCGAAGCGCGCTCGGCGAAGCGAATGTGACGGCTAACGATCTGGTGTCGGCCTCGCTCCGCATGCGGCCCGATCGGATCATTCTTGGCGAGCTGCGCGGACCGGAGGCTTTCGCGTTCCTGCGTGCGATCAATACCGGGCATCCAGGGTCGATGACGACCATCCATGCTGACGGCGTTGAGCGTGCGTTCGAGCAGCTCGCGCTGCTCGTGCTGGAAGGCGGCTCAACGCTCCAGCGTGACGATATTCTGGCTTACATGCGAACCACGATCGACGTGGTTCTTCAGCTCAGCCGCGATGCGGCGGGGAGGCATGTTTCCGAACTCTCGATAAGATCGAGAGCCAAACCCCGATAAGAAAAGGGGCTGACATAGATTGCAGACAAAAGTTATGTAAGTCATATGGTTAGAGAGAGGCGCAGGAGCCGCCTTGGGCGGGGTGTGCAGGAAGAACTTATCAAGTATTTCTGCGCGGGCGTGACGGCCCGTGGGGCGGCAGAAGTTTCGGGGGTCATGGGGTCGCGTCCGTCAAGGTGGTGTAATTTCGGCTGTGGCCGTGGGCCAT
>NZ_JABWGQ010000060.1 GCF_014595975.1 Sphingopyxis sp. LK2115
ATACACCATCGCCTACACCGGAAATTACACCACGAGCGCGGACGCTAACTTTTCTGAAATACCATCCTGCTCTTCCTCGCGGGCTATACCATTCCAAACCCGTCCGCCTTTCCCTGTTCGGCTGAAGGGCTTTCCCTGTTATTCGCATGGTCCTTCCCTGTTATTTAGACTCAGGGAACCCTATCCTAACCAATGGGATTTCTGTGATAATTCGGGAAATCGGAGCCGAAAACAGACGCCGAAATCAGAAATTTCCCTGTAAATTCCCTCACAACAGGGAAAATTAGGTAGAGACGGGTGATCGGACGACTGACCACACCTCCAACATTTTCACCTTGATTTCCGGCTTGTCGCCCGCCTGACGGCGCGGCGATCCTGTGCGTCTTTCGGTGGTCGCCGCCGGGAGGGCGGCGGTGCCGCGCCTGTCATCGCTTTGACCATGAACTGCCGCGCGACTGTCTCTGAACTGACGGCTCGGTGTCAGAATGCTCGACTAGCTGCCGCGCACCGAAGCTTGTCAAAGGGGTCTGTCACCATGTCGTTTTCCAGCCGCCATTTCCTTGTCGTCGGGGCCAGCCTCGCTGCGATTGCCGCCACGTCGCCGGCGATCGCCGCCGATGCGGCCGATGCGGCCGAAGCCGACACCATCGTCGTCACCGGATCGCGCGCCACTTACAATAATGCCGCGGCGACCGAGACGATGATCGCCGAGCAGCCGCCGCTCGTCTCGGTGCTGGACGTCATCGACACCTTGCCCGGCGTGCAGGTGCAGGAAGGCGATGCCTTCGGATTCGACGACTGGTCGACCACCGTCGCGGTGCGGGGTTTCCAGACCAATTTGAACCAGCAACAGGTCGGCATCACCGTCGACGGGCTGCCCAACGGCGGGTCGGGCTATGGCGGCGGGTCGAAGGCCAACCGCTTTATCGACACGATGAACCTGCGCACCGTCGAAGTGTCGCAGGGGACGGCCGACATCGGATCTTTGTCGAACGAAGCGCTCGGCGGCACGCTCAACTTCGTGACGTCGGACCCGCTGGAGGAAATGCGGCTGCGCGTGTCGGGGTCGGTCGGCGATTTCGGGGCGAGCCGCATCTATGCAAGGTTCGATACGGGTTCGATTCTGGACGGGCAGGCGCGCGCCTGGTTCTCCTATTCGCGGCAGGAAGCGACCGACTGGATCGAGGGGTCGGCGCAGAACCGGCGCGATCATTTCGCGGCGAAGTTCGTGCTCGACACGCCGGTGCGGATCACCGGCTATGCGAGCTATGACGACGCGCATGAGGATAATTACGACCAGGTCTATTCGGCCGAACAGTTCCGCCTGTTTCCTGAAACCGACGGGCTGGTCGGCGTGTGGACCGGCATCCCCTATCAGGACCAGGCCTATCGCCGCGCCTGGTCGACGCTGCGCAAGAATGTCTTTGCCTATCTGAAGGCCGAAACGACGATCGCCGATGCGCTCGACCTTCGCGCGTCGGTCTATTATCACGACATGTCGGGGCGCGGCGACTGGGTGCCGCAATATGTCGCCAATGTGATTGCCGACGGCGCGGGCAATCCCGAAAGCGAATTGTCGGGCGGGCTTAAGAAGGGCGGCGCGCCGGCGGGGCTCATCTATTTCGTCAATGCCAATGGCGTTGCGCTCAGCCCGATCGCGGGCTGCGTCGGGTTGGTGCCCTATCCCTATGGCGGCACCACCAACCCCGTCTATGATCCCGCCTGCTACGCGCCGGGCGCGATCGGCGCGCAATCCTATCGCCACACCCATTATCGCAAGGACCGCATCGGCGGCACCGCCGAAGCCGCATGGACAGCAAGTTTCGGCGGCGGCGAGAACAAGCTGCGCGGCGGCATCTGGTACGAGGATACGCGCCGCAGCGAATGGCGCGACTGGCACAATGTCGTCGATACGACGGTCGGCCCCGACTTTGATCCGGCGCCCTACTGGATCCAGTACAGCCGCAAATATCCGCAGGACACGTTCAAATGGTATGTCGAGGACAGCCTGACGTTCGGGCCGGTGACGGTCAATGTCGGCGCCAAGCAGTTCATCAACAATATCGACCGTATCGACCTGTTCGGTGAAACCCCCAATGCGCGGATCGAATCGACGTCCGACGTCCTCTTTTCGGGCGGCATCCAGATCGAACCGATGGCGGGGCTCAACCTGTTCGGCGGTTATGCCGAGAATTTCAAGGCGCTGAGCGATGCGGTGCTGGAGTTCAGCAACGCGGACTTTTCCGAACTCCAGCCCGAAACGGCGGAAAATTGGGAAGCGGGCGTGCGTTACCAGAGCCGCTCGTTCAACGCGTCGGCGACCTGGTTCAAGAGCAAGTTTTCGAACCAGGTGATCTTCGTGTCCAACTCGACCGAAGCGGGCAACGACTATCTGGGCGAAGGCGACGGCAAATTCTTCAACGCCGGCGGCATCGATTCGCAGGGTTTCGAGCTGCTTGCCAACGTCCGTCCGGCGCCGGGACTGAACCTTTATGCCGCCTATACCTATATCGACGCCAAGTATCGCGGCACCGGCAACGCGGTGCTTGACGCGGAACAGGGGGTCACGCCGGGCAACCGCGTCGCGGGCATTCCCAAGGATATGTGGGTTCTGTCGGGCCATTATGAAACCGGACCCTTTCGTATCGGCCTGACCGGCAAATATACCGGCGACCGTTTCGTCAACGCCGACAACAGCTGGGAAGCGAAGCATTATTTCCTGACCGACTTCAGCATCGGGATGCGCGGCGAAGCGCTGACCGACTGGCTTCGGGCGCTCGACTTCAGCCTGACGATCAACAATCTGACCGACGAGGATTATCTGGGCGGCATTTCGGGAAATGCCGCGTGGATCGGCGCGCCGCGATCGATGATCTTCACCGTGACCGCCGATTTCTGATCGGGCGTGGCGGCGGGCGGAGCCGATTCGGCGTCGCCCGCCTGCCGCGGCGATCGGCAGGCCTGAAGGACAGGGACGATCAGCGCATGACCAGCCACTTTCACCGCGCCGAAATCGCGCGCCGCGCGCTCCTTTCCGGCATGGCGGGCGGCGCGACGCTGTTCGCGCTGCCGGACGGACTGCTGGCCCATGCCGCGCCCGCCAACCCGACCTTTCGCCACGGGGTCGCGAGCGGCGACCCCGACGCGGCCAGCGTCGTCCTGTGGACACATGTGACGACGGCGGACCGCGCCGAGGTCATGTGGGAATTGAGCGCGACGCCCGATTTCGCCGACGTCTTGCAAGCGGGCGCGGTGACGACCGATTCCGGGCGCGACCACACGGTCAAGCTGCTCGTGCGCGGTCTCGCCGCCGGCACCGTCTATTATTACCGCTTCCGGCTGGGCGAAGCGCTGTCGCCTGTGGGCCGGGCGCGGACGTTGCCCGAAGGGCGGCTCGACCGATTGGGGATCGCGCTTGCCTCCTGCTCCAATTTCGCCTTCGGCTTTTTCAACGCCTATGATGCGATCGCGCGCGACCCCGCCGTCGACTACGTGCTCCACACCGGCGACTATATCTATGAATATGGCGGCGACGGCAGCTGGGGCGATGCGGTCGCGCGCAGTATCGCTCGCGCCCATGCGCCGCCGCATGAGGTCCTCTCGCTTGCCGACTATCGGATGCGCCACGCGCAGTACAAGACCGACGCCGGGGCGCAGGCGATGCACGCGAACCATACGCTGCTGGCGTGCTGGGACGATCATGAGAGCACGAACAACCCGTGGACCGGCGGCGCGCAGAATCATCAGGCGGCGACGGAGGGCGACTGGGCAGCGCGCCGCGCGGCGTCGATGCGCGCCTATTATGAATGGATGCCGGTGCGCGAGCCCGAATGGCTCGCGCAGCCGGGGCGCACGCGCGCGGACTTCTGGCGCGCCTATCGCTTCGGCGACCTTGCGCTGCTCCACACGCTCGAAACGCGCCACAGCGCGCGGGCGCAGCAGATCGAATATGCCGATCATGCCGCCACAATCACCGACGCCGAAACGGCCGGGCGCTTTCGCCGCAAAGTGCTCGGCGCGCCGGGCCGCGCGATGCTTTCGGCCGAACTCGAAGCCGATCTGGAGGCGGCGCTGGCGCAGTCGGTGGCCGAAGCGCAGCCGTGGCGGATCATCGGGTCGCCGATGGTGATCGCGCGCGTCGAGGTGCCCGATGTCGCCAGGCTCGGCATCCTGCCCGACCCGTTCGCCAAGCTGGCCGCCGCCGCGCCCGCCGAGCGCGCCAGGCTCGCCGCCGACCCCGTGGTCGCGCTCGCGTGGAAGGGGCGCTTTAACCTGCCCGACTATACCGATGCGTGGGGCGGCTACCCCTGGGCGCGCGAACGGCTTTATGCCTTGTCGCGGCGCGCGGGGGCGGGCGATCTCCTATTCCTGTCGGGGGACAGCCACAGCTTCTGGGCCAATTGCCTGGCCGATGCGGCGGGGCGCCCGGCGGGGATCGAGTTCGGGACCGCGGGCATCTCCTCGCCCGGCGATTTTGTCGAAAGCGGTTTCGGCGACGTCACCTCGCGCGCGCTCGACGCGGCCTATGCCGCGCATATTCCGGAGGTGGCGTGGACCGACAACATGCACCAGGGCTATGTGCGCGTCGAACTTACCCGCGACGGCGGCGTCGCCACTTTCATTGCCGTCGATACGGTGCTTTCGCCCGATTATCGCACCTCGGTGCTGAAGCGCGTGCCGTTCGTGCGCGACGGCGGGCAGGTCCGGTTGGCGTAAGGCGCCCATCGGGCCGCCGATCGACCCGCGGCGCGGCTGAACCGGCGCCCCGCTGGACTTTTCGTGACGGCTATATTATATACCAGTCGTTATGAAAGTTGACACTGGCGCCAGCGCTGATTCGCAAGCCGTCCCGCACAAGGGGCGTCCGCGCGAGTTTTGCGTCGATGCGGCGCTGGCCGCGGCGCTGCGAGTCTTCTGGTCGAAAGGCTATGAAGGCGCGTCGATGGCCGACCTCACCGAAGCGATGGGGATCACCAAGCCGAGCCTCTACGCCGCCTTCGGCAATAAGGAAGCGCTCTTCAACAAGGCGCTCGACCTGTATGAGCGCGAAAAGCTCGACTATATGCAGGCTGCACTCGCCGCGCCGACTGCGCGCGGGGTCGCCGAGCGGCTGATGCGCGGGGCGCTCGACATGTATACCTGCCCCGAAAACCCCAACGGCTGCCTGGGCGTGATCGCTTCGGTCGCGTGCGGGGCAGAGGCCGAGTGCATCCGCCAGGCCGTGCTCGAACGCGGCGCGGCGGCAAAGCGCGCCATGCTCGATCGGCTGGTGCGCGCGAAGGAAGAGGGGGATTTTCCCGAAGATACCGACCCCGAGGGGCTCGCCGCTTTTCTGATGGCGGTGAACCAGGGCATGTCGGTGCAGGCGGGTGCCGGCGCGACGCGCGCCGAGCTGGAACGGCTGGTCGAAACCAGCCTCAAACTGTGGCCGGGGCGCTGAGCAGGGCATTTGTTCGCCGAAAGCGGCCGTCCGTGTTTCGGATAAGGGCGCTGAAAGAATTATTTTTACTGTCCGGTACAGAATGCGCTTGACGCGCCGCAACACGGATTATATACCAATCAGTATACAAAAATAGGGCTCTCCCCCTGGAGCGGCCGTCGCGTGACGGGTCACGCGGCGGCCGGATCCATCGACAGCAGGAATACATCCCGGGAGCGGGCTCGACCCGGACGGGCGCCGACGGCACGGTGCTGCGCGCGCTGGAGGAGACCGAGGCGGCGCTGTCCTCCTATGCGCGTTCGCTCGAACAACGCCAGTCGCTGCGCGCGGCGCGCGACCAGGCCGAACGCGCCGCGCGGATCGTCCGCGCCAAGCGGGCAGAGGGCGCGTCGGACTCGCTCGAATGGCTGGATGCCGAGCGGACCTTTGCCGAAACCGAGGCGGTGCTTGCGGTGCAGGACGCGCAGATTTCGCGGCGACAGATCGCATTGTTCCGCGCGCTTGGCGGCGGCTGGTCGAGTTAGGCCGGGACGGTGAAATCCCGGCCTTTGCCGGGATGACGAACAGAGGGCGCCGACCCTGTTCCGCCATCGTTTACGCCGCTTTTACCAGTCCCGGTGCATAGGATTCGCCGATATTTGTGGCTGGGGATAATTGATGGACAGCATGCGCGGACTGCTTTCGGGCAGCCACGGCCAGGACGACGAGGCAGTCGAGGCGCCCGCGGCTGTCGGCGTCGACGAACGGCGGATGCAGGTGCGCGCCTATAATTACTGGGCCTCGCTCCTGGCCGACCGCGCCTATCCGTCGGTCGAGGATCTCGACCTTGAAAGCGCCGATTTCGGTCCGCATGCGGTGCTGCTCGATTTCACCCAGGGCATCGAAAACCCCGGTATCGCCTTTCTGGGCGAGCGGCTGCGCGACGAGTCGCAGATCGACGAGAATGTCCATTACATCAGTCAGATACCTGGCCGATCGTTGCTGTCGCGGCTGACCGACCATTATCTGCAGATCATCGCCAACCGCGCGCCGATCGGCTTCGAGGCCGAGTTCGAGAGCGATCGCGGCGTGACGATCATGTATCGCGGCATTTTGCTGCCCCTGTCGTCCGACGACGATACCATCGATTTCATCATGGGCGTGATCAACTGGAAGGAAGTCGCTCCTGCCGAACAGGAAGCCGAGTTGCAGCTGTCGGTCGAACAGGCGCTGCGTAGCGCCGCGCCGCTGACCGCGCCGGTGCCGGTGTGGGCCGATGGCCCCGACTCGCTGCACTTCGACGAGGATTTCGGCGCCGATGCCGCGCCGGGCTTTGCCGTGCTGGGCGGCGACGCCGACCGCGCCGACGACGCCGCCCATGAGTCCGCCGATCCCGGTCCTGAAGCCGAGCTGGCCGACTGGCTGGCGCTGGCGCGCGAGACCGCCGAGCGGGCGATCGCCGCCGACAGCCGCAGCCGCAGCGCGCTGTATCGGGCGGTCGGCAAGGCGTGGGACTTCGCGCTCGCTGCCGAAGAACAGCCCGAAGCTTTTGCCGCGCTGCTCGACGATGCGGGGCTAAAAACACAGCCGCGCGCGCCGATGACGCCGGTGGTCAAGCTGGTCTTTGGCGCCGCCTATGACAAGACACGGCTGGCCGAATATGCCTGTGCATTGGCCCATGCGAAGGACGAAGGTATCGCGCGCGGCGAACTTGCCGCCTATCTCGACCGTTATCCCGGCGGGCTCAAGGGGCTGGTCAAGGATGCGCGCGGGCGGCGCAGGCCGGTCAAGGCGAAAGTATCGGCCGACGCGCGGCTTGAAAGCTTGCGCAGTGCACAGCCCGCGGTGATTCTGGAACATGACGCGGGCGATGCCGAATTCGTGCTGCTCATCGCGCGCGCGATGCCGGGCGGTCATGTCGGCATCGTCGCCAAGGCGGCCGACGACCCGGCGCTGGTGGCGAAACTTGCCGGAAAGGCGATCGCGATCACCGCTGGCGGCTGACCCGGCGTCGCGCAACAGACAACCTGAAAGTTGAAATATTTTTACGCGAGCGCGCGAACGAGGCCTTGAGCCGCGCGCGCCACAGGCGCATAGGGGGCGGCAGCGAACGGACCCCTGCCGATCGTCGGCAGGGTCCCCCCTTTTTTGGTTCGGGATGCTGCACCTTATGCCCAAGATTCTGTCCGACACGCCGGAAACGGACACGCCGACCACCCCCGTCAAAATCCCCGCAAAAATCGCTGCCGCCTATCTGGACGCGCTCGAAGGCAGCGCGCTTCCCGGCGAGGGCGACGACATGAACCGCGCGGCGCTCGCCGAGGCGAGCCAGTTCGCCGCGCGCGCGGCGCTCGATCGCGCCCCCGGGACGCCGTCCCTGCTGCTCGAACCGATCGCCGCCGACGGGCCGGACCGCCGGATGCGGCTTGCCATCATCAACGACGACATGCCTTTTCTTGTCGATTCGACGTCACAGGTCGTCGCGGCGCAGGGGCTGGTCGTCCATCGCATCCTTCACCCCGTCATCGCGGTCAAACGCGATGCGAAGGGCCATTTGCAGGAAGCCGGAGCGGGCGACATACGCGAGTCGGTCATCTATATCGAGCTGGAACGCGGCGACGCGCGCGCGCGGCGGCGTCTGCTCGACGCGATCGAGGCGGCGCTGCGCGACGTGCGCGCGGCGGTGCGCGACTGGCGCGCGATGCGCGCTGCGATGCTGGCCGACGCCGCGATGCGCCTTGAGGGCGAGGGCGCCGAACTGCTGCGTTGGTTCGAGAGCGGATTCATGACGCAGCTCGGCCATGAATGGCGCACCCGCGACGGCCGGATGCACGAACCGTTGGGGATCAGCGAGAGTGCCGACAGCGAGCTGCTGTCGCCCGCGGCGCTCGACGCCGCCTTCGCCTGGTTCGATGGCCAGCTGCATTCGGGCGGTGCGCCCGCGCCGCTGCTGATCAAGTCGAACCGCCTTTCGGCCGTGCATCGCCGCGTTCTGCTTGACCTCATCATCGTCCCCGAAATCAAGGGCCAGACGGTCGAGCGGCTGTCGATCCATGCAGGGCTGTGGACCAGCCAGGCGCTGTCGACGCCGCCCGCGAAGGTGCCGGTGCTGCGCGCGCAGCTCGACGCGCTGATGACGAAATTCGGTTTCGATCCCGCGGGCCATGCGGGCAAGGCGCTCGCGCACGCGCTGACTGCGCTGCCGCATGACCTGCTCATCGCTTTCGATTCGGCGTCGCTCGAAGAGCTTGTGCTCACGTCGATGTCGATCACCGACCGGCCACGACCGAAACTGGTGACGGTGCGCAGCGCGCTCGGCCGCCATCTCTTCGCCTTCGTCTGGTTGCCGCGCGACGAGATTTCGACCGGCCGCCGCATCGCGGTCGAGGCGATGCTGGTCCGCGAAGCGAAGGCGGGCGTGATCGGCTGGACGATGGTGCTTGAGGATGGCGGTGCGGCGCTGCTCCGCTACACGCTCGACCTGCGCAGCGGCGGCGTCGTTCCCGACACCGACGCGCTCAACGCGCAGCTCGAACAGATGGTCCGCGGCTGGCAGCCGGAGGTCGAGGCGGCGCTTGCGCGGCGCGGCGATCCGGGGCGTGCCGCGGCGCTCGCGGTGCGCTTTGCGCCTGCCTTTCCGCCCAATTATCGCAACCTCTACAATCCCGAAGAGGCGGCGCGCGACATCTCGCGGCTGCGCGATCTCGATGCCGCGAACCCGCGCAGCGTCCGCCTGGCGAAAAAGAGCCTCGACGGCGACGACCGGCTGCGGCTCAAAGTCTATAGCGCGGTCGGTCCGCTCGCGCTGTCCGACGTCGTGCCGGCGCTCGAACATTTCGGATTCGAAGTGCTGGAGGAAATCCCGACCGCGCTCGGCGCGTTGCGCGCGCCGGGCGGCGAGGACGAGGACCGGCCGATCGTGATTCACGACTTCACGCTGCGTCTGCCCGCCAATGTCGAGGAAAAGGCATTGCTTCCCTTCGCTGCGACGATCGAAGGCGCGATTGCCGCGGTGCTCGACGGTCGTGCTGAAAATGATGCGTTCAACCAGCTCGTCCTTACCAACCAGACCGATCCGGTCGCGATCGTCTGGCTGCGCGCCTGGTTTCGCTACCTGCGGCAGGGCGGGTCGGCCTATGGCATGGACACGGTGGTCAGTGCGCTGCGCCACGCCCCGCAACTGACGGCGGCGCTGATCGAGCGCTTCCGCGCGCTCCACGATCCCAAGGCGCACGACGCCGCGCGCGCCGCCGCGCTCGATGCCGAGATCCAGGCGGGCTTCGCGGGCATCAAGTCGATCGACGAGGATCGCATCCTTCGACTGTTCCACGCGGTGATCGGCGCGACGCTGCGCACCAACGCCTTTGCGCCCGCCGCCGAAGAGGCGCTGGCGTTCAAGATCGACAGCGCGCAAATCCCCGGCCTTCCCAAGCCGCTGCCGTGGCGCGAGGTCTGGGTCTATTCGCCGCGCGTCGAGGGCGTTCACCTGCGCGCCGGCCCGGTCGCGCGCGGCGGGCTGCGCTGGTCCGACCGCCGCGACGACTTCCGCACCGAAATCCTGGGGCTGATGAAGGCGCAGCGCGTCAAGAATGCCGTCATCGTGCCGACCGGCGCGAAGGGCGGTTTCTATCCCAAGGCGCTGCCCGACGTGTCGCTCGACCGCGATGCCTGGTTCGCCGAAGGCACCGAATGCTATCGCATCTTCATTCGCTCCTTGCTGTCGATCACCGACAATCTGGTCGCGGGCAAGGTCGTGCATCCCGAACATGTCGTGATCCGCGACGGCGACGACCCCTATTTCGTCGTTGCCGCCGACAAGGGCACGGCAACCTTTTCCGACGTCGCCAATGCGCTGGCGATGGAACGCGGCTTCTGGCTGGGCGATGCCTTCGCGAGCGGCGGATCGAAGGGCTATGACCACAAGGCGATGGGCATCACCGCCAAGGGGGCGTGGATTTCGGTGCAGCGGCACTTCGCCGAAATGGGCATCGATGTGCAGAGCGATACGATCCGCGTCGTCGGCTGCGGCGACATGTCGGGCGACGTGTTCGGCAATGGCATGCTGCTCAGCAAGGCGATCAAATTGTGCGCGGCCTTCGACCACCGCCACATCTTCCTCGACCCCGATCCCGATCCGGCGAAAAGCTGGAAGGAACGCGAGCGGATGTTCAACCTGCCGCGATCGAGCTGGGACGATTATGACAAGAAACTGATCTCGAAGGGCGGCGGCGTCTTTCCGCGCAGCCAGAAGAGCATCCCGCTGAGCCCCGAAGTCCAGGCATTGCTCGGCGTGTCGGCGAGCGAAATCGACCCGAATTCGCTGATCTCGGCGATCCTGAAGGCGCCGGTCGACCTCTTGTGGTTCGGCGGCATCGGCACCTATGTTAAGGCCGCGAGCCAGAATAACGCCGAAGTCGGCGATCCCGCGAACGACGCGCTGCGCGTCGACGCCGAGGATCTGCGCGTGAAGGTCGTGGGCGAAGGCGCGAACCTCGGCGTCACGCAGGCGGCTCGCATCGCCTTTTCGACGAAGGGCGGGCGGATCAACACCGACTTCATCGACAATAGCGCGGGCGTCGATTGTTCGGATAATGAGGTCAATATCAAGATCGCGCTCAATCGCGAGATGGCCGAAGGGCGATTGTCGCAGGACGACCGCGACGCGCTGTTGCTGCGCATGACCGACGATGTTTCGGCGCTCGTTCTCGAAGATAATCGCCTCCAGGCGCTCGCGCTGTCGATCGCCGAAAAGGGCGGATCGGCCGCGGTGCCGTCGCTGGTGCGGATCATGGAGACGTTCGAGGCGTCGGGGCGGCTCGACCGCAAGGTCGAAGGGCTCGCCGCGAACGACGAACTGCTGCGCCGCGCCGCCGAAGGACGCGGGCTGACGCGCCCCGAACTCGCGGTGCTGCTGTCGACGGCCAAGCTGGCCTTGCAGGATGCGATCGAAGCGAGCGACCTGCCCGACGATCCCGCACTGGCAAGCGACCTTGCCGCGGCCTTTCCCCAAGAGATGCAGCGCGATTTCGCGGGCGCGATCGCCGACCATCAGCTCCGCCGCGAAATCATCGCGACCAAGGTGGCGAACCGCATCGTCAACCGCATGGGCATCGTCCACCCCTTCGAGCTGGTCGAAGAGGAAGGCTGCGCGCTCGGCGACGTCGCGGCGGCATTCGTCGCGGTCGAACGGCTGCTGGGGATGCCCGCGATCTGGAGCGAGCTTGACGCGGCAAAGATCGACGAGGGCATCCGCCTGTCGCTCTTTTCGCAGGCGGCGGCGGCAATGGCGTCGCAAATGGCCGACCTGCTGCGCGTGACGCAGTCGCTGTCGCGCCCCGGTCCGGTCGTCGCGCGGCTTGAGCCGGGGGTCGACCGTCTGAACGCCAGCGTCGACGGGCTGCTCAGCCCGTCGGTGCGGCGCCAGTGGGAGATGCTGACGCAGCAGTTGCTCGACGCCGGCGCGCCTGAGGCGCTGACCGCGGCGGTGGTGCGGCTGTTCAAGACCGACGGCGCGATCGGCATCGTCGACCTGGCCGAACGGTGCGGCGACGATGAGGTCGCGGTGACGCACGCCTTCACCCATCTGGGCGAGGCGCTGGGGCTCGACTGGGCGCAGACGCTGGCGGCGCATATGAGCCCCGCCGACCCGTGGGAACGGTTGCTGGTCAACAGCCTGGCGCGCGATTTCCAGCAGATGCGGCTGGGCTTCCTTGGCGGGCTGCCGAAGGGCGATCTCGACGCGGCGGTGACCAAATGGCTCGCCGACCATGCGCCGCGGGTCGAACAGTTCCGCGCGACGGTCGACCGCGCGCGGATGATGCCCAACCCCAATGGCGCGATGCTGTCGCATATCGCGGGGCAGGCGCGGGGGCTTTTGGCGCGGTAAAAGGACAGGCCCTCCCCGGAAGGGGCGGGGCTTCAGGAAAGCTCCCTCGATGCCCTATCAGCCCCGCGTCGCGATTCTGGTTCCGGCGCCCGACTATGCGGAGAAATGGCAGCCCGCCTTTGCGCGCAAGGCGGCGGCGCTGACCGCCGCCGGTTTTGCCGTCGAGCATCGCGTGTGGACCGATCCGGGCGACCTGGCGGGGCATGATCTGATCATGCCGCTCTTCGCCTGGGGTTATCAGCGCGATGTCGCGGCTTGGTATGGCCTGCTCGACCGTCTTGCGGCCGGGGCAGCGCCGGTGGTCAATCCGGTGCCGGTGCTGCGCTGGAACAGCGACAAGGCCTATCTTGCCGATCTTGCGGCAAAGGGCGTTGCCGTGGTGCCGACGGTCGAGGCGGCGGCGCTCGATGCCGCCGCGCTGGCCGATGCGCGCAAGCTGCTCGGCGTCGATGAGGTCGTGATAAAGCCCGCGATTTCGGGCGGCGCCGATGGCACGCACCGGATCGCGCCGGGTGCGCCGATTCCCGTCGAAGCGCTGGGCCAGCGCCGCCTCGTCCAGCCCTTGATGCCGGGGATCCTGACCGAGGGCGAGTTTTCCCTCTTCTTCTTCGGCGGCCGCTTCAGCCACGCGATCGTCAAGCGCCCCGCGGCGGGCGACTTTCGCGTGCAGGAACAGTTCGGCGGGCGCGAGACGGCGTGGGAGGCCAATGACGCGGCGCGCACGCTCGCCGCGATGGCACTGGCCGCCGTTTCGATGCCACCCGTCTATGCGCGTGTCGATATGGTCAGCGACGCGGCGGGGCGCCTGCATGTGATGGAGCTTGAACTGATCGAGCCGTCGCTGTTCCTTCATCACGCGCCCGACAAGGGCGCGGCGTTCGCGCAGGCGGTTTACGCCGCGCTCTGATCGCCGCGGCGATGCCACAGCCACTGCCGGATCGCCGAGGTCAGGTTCGGCGGATCGCCCGCTTCCATGCGTTCGACGTCGATGCGCGCGACGAGCGCGTTGACGGGCAGCGCCTGACGCGCGGCTTCGGCTTCGAGCGCGGCCCAGAAGACGGGTTCGAGGCTGATCGAGGTGGGGTGGCCGGCGATGGTCACCGAGCGTTTGACGGGAGGGTGGTAGGCGGCGGCTTTATCGGCCATTTGAATATCCGTTCGCATCGAGCCAAGTCGCGATGCCCCCTCAGCCTGGCGGCTGCCAATGCGTATCTCGACTTCGACCAAAGGGCGAGGTTGGTCCTGAGCACCTGCCAGGGCCGTCGAAGGGCTGGACGCGAACGCGAGGAGCGACACCCCTCGCCTAATACATGTGTTGGCCGCCGTTGATGCTCATCGTCGATCCCGTGATGAACCCCGCATCCTCGCTGCACAGAAACGCCACACCGCGCGCGATCTCGTCGGCCTGGCCCAAACGCCCGACGGGAATCTTCGCGACGATTTTTTCGAGCACCTGCGGCGGAACCGCGGCGACCATATCGGTGTCGATATAACCCGGCGCGATCGCGTTTACCGTCACGCCCTTCTTGGCGCCTTCCTGCGCCAGCGCCTTGGTGAAACCGTGAATGCCCGATTTGGCGGCGGCATAATTGACCTGGCCATATTGGCCCGCCTGCCCGTTGATCGAACCGATGTTGACGATGCGTCCCCAGCCACGCTCGACCATGCCGGGGAAACAGGCTTTCGCCATGTTGAAGCACCCGCCGAGGTTGATGCGCATCACATCGTGCCAGTCGTCATAGCTCATCCGGGCGAGGGTGCCGTCGCGGGTGATGCCGGCGTTGTTGACGACGATGTCGATCGGGCCGACTTCGGCCGCGACCCGCGCGCAGCCGTCGAGGCACGCCTGATGGTCGCCGACATCCCATTTATAGGTCCTGATCCCGGTGCGTTCGGTAAAGGCGCGCGCCTTTTCGTCATTACCGGCATAGTTGGCGACCACGGTGACGCCCTGTTCCTGAAGCTTCAGCGAAATGGCTTCGCCGATCCCGCGGCTGCCGCCGGTGACGATTGCTATGCGTGCCATCGATCATCTCTCCCACAGATTTGAACCGATGATTAGGGCGCGGCGACGCGCGCTGCAAGTTGACCGGAACGTCAATCGCAAAGCTATTCAGCGAACTAGCTGCGCGCGCGCTTTCGCAAAATCGCCGATCGCCAGATCCGCCCCGGCAATCGTGACAAGCAGCGTTCGGTCGTCGCCGAAACGGCGGCTCATCAGCCCGCTTGTCGGCAGCGCGAGCAGGATGGGTTCGCCGTCGCGTTCGCCGCCCACACTTGCCATTTCGCGCATGGCGAGGCGCTGCCACAGCGGCTCGAAATAGGCGCGGGCGGGCGCCGACAGATTGGCGGGATCGGCGCACCAGGCATGTTTCGCGCGGTCGAACAGCATCGTCCGATAATCGCGGACCCAAAGATCGGCGTCGGCGCGGTGCGTGGTCAGCGGCAGCGTCTCCAGCTCGAAGGTTTCGCTGCCATCGGCGGACGTCTTGCGTGCGATCGTCGCCCACGGGATTGCGTGGAGCGCCGCCATCACCGCGGTGGCATCGCCCGGCGAAAAGGGATCGCGCACCGCGCTGTCGTGGATGATGCCGACGATCTCGGCCGCGCGCTCGCGCGCCTCGCGGTTGATCGCGACGCAGCGCTCGATCGCGTCGGCCGAAGCGGCGCCGCAGTCGGCCGCGGGTTCGGTCAAAAGCCGGCCCAGACGCGATTCGAGAATCGCCGCCATCGCGGTCAGGCTGCCCCAGTCGAAGGGATGGAAAGCGGGATCGGCGATGTCATAGCCGTGGGTGTCGAGGCCGTCCGCCATGCCGCTGGGAAGCGGGTCGGCGGCGTTCGCTTCGACCAGGTCGACCGGCCATTGCGGAAAGGCGCGCACGGCAAATGAAGCAAGGTCGCCCCCGGCAAGGTCGCCATAGGGACCGAACCACCCCTCGCCCAGGTTAAGCGCATAGGGTGGCGCGAGCGGCGCTCCGGGCTCGCCGACATGGAGGACCCGCACATCGGGCCGGTGGCGATGGATGAAGATGGCAAGCGCGCCGTGGCGCGGCCCCAGCCCGCCCCACAGGTTGCGCGGCAGGTCGGCGCAGCCGATCTGGGCCAGGAAATCGGCGGGCTGGCCGTCGATCAAAGGCCAGGCCATGCCCGTCGCCAGCCGCGGGCGTCCGCCGAGCCAGCTGTTCGTCGAAATGGCATCGCGCGGCGGAATCTGCGGAACGAGGTGCAGCGTCACCGCCGCGGCGCCTGCATCGACGAATGCCTCGGCCGCGACCTTTTCGACCTCTGCCCTTATTGTTTGCGATGCGGCTTCGGTCGCGATCGGCTCGGCGATCCCCTCGACGGGGGTTTCCGCTGCAAAGGCCCTGTCGAGCATCGGCTCGCGCGGCGGCTCTAGCGGCGCCTTGCCGCTGACCCGGGCGAGGCGCGACGGCGCGATTTCGATTTCGGCGACTTCGGGCGCCCTGCGCGGCAGTTTGAGCCGGTGCGTTTCGCGCGGCGCCCGCAGCGCGGGCGGCGATGTGACGGGGCGGCGCGCACGCCAGATCGCAAGGGCAAGCGCAATGCCCAACAGCATCGCGGCTGCGAGCATCAGGGCGGCCAGCTCGACCTCGTTCATCGCATCACTCCACAGACGGGCGCCGCCGCGCCGGATCGGCGCCACGATGGAGCATTTTAACCGGTTGCCCTAAACAGTTGGTAAGCGGCCGTGCATCAGATCCAGCCCGCCAGCTCGCGCCGCACGAGCGCTTCGAGCATCGCCATGCCGGGCGCGTCGGCGTTGAGGCAGGGGAGATAGGCGAAGTGCCGACCGCCCGCGGCCATGAACTGTTCCCTGCCGCGGATCGCCAGCTCTTCGAGCGTTTCGAGGCAATCGGCGGCAAAGCCGGGCGCGAAGATGGCGACGCCCTTTCCTGCCTTTGCCAAGGCTTCGAGCCGGACGTCGGTCGCAGGCTCGAGCCATTTGGCGCGGCCGAAGCGCGACTGGAAGGCGACCTCGACCGGGCGACCGAGCGCCTCCGAGAGCAGCCGCGCCGTCTTTTGGCACTGGCAATGATAGGGGTCGCCGAGATGGAGCGTGCGCTCTGGCATCCCGTGAAAGCTGGCAAGCAGTATGTCGGGCACGAAATCGAGCGTTGCCAGCCCCGCCTCGACCGATGCTTTGAGCGCGTCCAGATAGGAGGGATCGTCGGCATAGGGGGGCAGGAACCGCAGCGCGGGCTGCCAGCGCAGCGTCTTCAGATGGTCGGCGGCGGCATCGATCACCGTCGCGGTCGTCGCGGCGCAATATTGCGGATAGAGCGGGGCGATCAGGATGCGGCGACACCCCGCCGCGGTCAGCGCGTCGATCGCGCGGCCGATCGCCGGTTCGCCGTAACGCATCGCATAAGCGACCTCGACGCCGCTGCCGAGCGCGGTTTGCAGCGCCGCCGCCTGCGCGCGGGTGATCGCGGCGAGCGGCGAGCCGTCGTCGGTCCATATCTGCGCATAAGCATGCGCCGACTTGTTCGGCCGCGTTCTCAGGATGATGCCGCGCAGCACCGGCTGCCACAGGATCGGCGGGATTTCGACGACGCGCCGGTCGGACAGGAACTGAGCCAGATAGCGGCGCACCGACGGCGGATCGGGCGCGTCGGGGGTGCCGAGGTTGACGATCAGGACGCCGACGCGCGGGGCGACGACAGGCGGATGATCGGACGGCGGGGTCATAGCGGTTGCGCCGAAAGGGGAATGCGACGGATGCGGCGGCCGGTCGCGGCGAACATCGCATTGGCGATCGCGGGGGCGACGACGGGCACGGCGATTTCGCCGAGGCCGCCGGGTTCGCGGTCGCTGTCGACGAATTCGACGAGGATTTCGGGCGTCTGCGACAGGCGCGGCAGGCCGAGCTGGCCGAGCTTGCGGGCGGTCGCGAGCCCGTCCGCATAGTCGGTCGTCGTGCCGACCGCGGCGGCAAGGCCGAAGATCAGCCCGCCCTCGATCTGCTGGCGCGCGATCGCCGGATTGACGAGGCGCCCCGCATCGACGACCGCGACCAGCTGTTCGACCTGAAGCCCCCGGTCGCTCTGCCGCGCGGTGGCCATCAGCGCGATGTGACTGCCGCGCATGCTGTGGCAGGCAAGGCCTTGCGCGCTGCCAGGCAAACCGCCTTCCCAGCCGCCGAGGCTGGTCGCGGTGAGCAGGCAGCGCGCGAGAAGCGGTGCGTCGCCGAGCATCGCCATGCGGTAGGATAGCGGGTCCGACCCTGCGCGCGCCGCCAGTTCGTCGACGAAGCATTCGGTGAAAAAGGCGGTATAGCTGTCGGCATTGCCGCGCCAGCGCCCCGTGGGCAGGCCGATGTCGGCGGGGCAATGATCGACCGCGTGGTGCGGAATGGCGTAGCGCGTTGCGGCACCCTCGACAGCGGCGGCGTCTGCACGGCCGACGGCGGCGCGCTGTGCGACGTCGGCGGGCAGATTGTCAAACAGCCGCGCGCGCACCTCATGGTTGGTCGAAGGGACGGCGATGCGCGTGACGAGCGCGTCGATCCCGCCCGCGGCGTTGAGCGTCGCGGTCAGCCTGGCACGCGCCGGCGCGCGCGGCGGCAGGCGCATGATCTCTTCGGCGCGCGACCAGGCGAGCTGGACGGGGCGCTGGATTTCAAGCGCGATGATCGCCGCCTGCACCGCGACGCTATGATCGAGGCAGGCGTCGAACGAGCCGCCCGCCATCATCGGGAAGAGGGTGACGTCGGCGGCGGGTAATCCGGTGGCGCGCGCGACCGCGTCGCGGCACTGCGTCGGCGCCTGCGTCGCGACCCACAGCCGCAGCCCGCTTCCGTCGGGTGCGGCGGTCGCGCTGCGCGTTTCGATGGGGGCGTGGAGCGCGGGGGCGACGGAATATTCGGCGGCGATGCGCGTGCGTCCCTCCATCGCTTCGGCGACGTCGCCTTTGCCGTGGATGCGATAGCCATCGGCCTTCAGCGCGGCCTTCAGCGCCTTGTCGATGCGATCGGTCGAAATCGGCGCGCCCTGGGTCTCGAACACCGGTGCGAAACGATCGAGCGCGCGGTTTGCCGCCCACCAGTTGCGCGCCACCGCCGCGACCCAGCGGTCGTGGGTCACGACATGAAGCAGCCCGGGTGCGGCGAACCCCGCCTTACGGTCGATAGTTTTCAGCCGCGTCGCGCCGAGCGGGCCTTGCCGGATCGCGGCGAACACCATGTCGGGCAGGCGGATGTCGGCGGCATAATTTGCCGAACCGTCGACCTTTGCGGGCAGGTCGAGCCGCGTCAGTTCCTTGCCATAGAGCGGATCGGCGGCCGACGCGCGGTAGACGGGCTGGGCGGGCGGTTCGAGCATCGCGGCGGCGGCGGCGACCTCGGCAAAGCGCAACCGCTTCTGGCCATGGAGGACAAAGCCGTCCTGCGTGTCGCAGTCCTGCCAGTCGGCGTCCCAGCGATCGGCCGCGGCCATCATCAGCAGCGCGCGCGCCTGCGCCGCCGCGGCGCGGCACGGTTCCTCGAACATCCGCACCGATGACGAATTGGCGGTCAGCATCACGGCATTGCGCACCGCCCATTCGCGGCGCACCCAGCTGCGCACGTCGGCGACGAAATCGGGCACGCCGGCGCGCGGGGTAAAGACGGCGCTGTCCTCGTCGACCAGCAGCGTATTGGCGTAAAGCGGGCTGATCGGCGCGCTTTCGACCGCGATCGTGCGCCAGTCGGCGCCGAGTTCGTCGGCCATGATCTGCGGCAACAGCGTCGTGACGCCCTGGCCCATTTCGCACTGCGGGACGATCGCGCTGATATGCCCGTCGTCGCCGATTTTCAGAAAGGCGTTGAAGACATGTTCGCCGGGCGCGGCGGTCAGGTTCGGCTGGTAATCGCGCGGCCACAGGCCCCACGCGATCGCAAGGCCGCCCGCGGCGGTCGCGCCGACGAGCATCTGGCGGCGGCTGACCTGCGGCAGCCGCGATTTGCGCTTTCCAACCGTGTCGCGAATGCCCGCCATCGCCGACGCTGATAAGCGGGGCGATGCGGCGAGGCAAAGGCTTTTGGTGGGGTCACGGGCTGACTCGCTTGCCGTTCGCGCTGAGCTTGCCCAAGGGCTGATCCTTTCTTTTGCGGCGTCGAAAGGAAGAACGGTGCCTCGACAAGCTCCGCACAAACGGGGTTGGAAGTCGGCTACCAGCCCCAGGGTGCAGGCGGTGGGCTGATCGGCTGGCCGTAATCGAAGGTCACGCGAAAGTCCCGGCCTTCGCGGCTCAACCCATAGGTGAAGCCGTCGGTCGTCGTTTCGATCGACCAGATATTGCTGTTCGACACGCTACGTCCGGTGCGGGTGAAGAGCGCAATCGATTCGGCATCGACGGGAAAGGTTTGGCGCGTCGTGGTGCCGGGTTCGGCCGTGTCGCCGCCGTACATCGTCAGTTCGTCCGCGCTGCCATCGGCGTGGCGGTGATCGTGCTTGAGCCGGAGCCCGGTAGGCGTCCGCGTGACGATCCAGGTGCGCGAGCGGTTCCAGCCGCCGTCGGGGCCGAGCCCGGCAATATGGAAGGGGATTTCGATCCGGTCAGCGGTGCAGCGGCGGACGTGCATCACCATCGCCTTGCCGCGCATGTCGGCGTCGATGTCCTGATCGCTTGCCAGCCTGCCGGCATAGGCTTGCCCGCAGCGCGCGGCGAGCGCAGCGAAAAAGGCATCCTGCGGATCGGTCGCGGCGGGGGTGGTCGCGCAGCCGGTGAGTAGCGCGACGGCGGCGATGGCAAGGATCAGCTTCATTTCAACAAGCCGAGCCGCGGGATCTCGACCTTGGGACAGCGGTTCATCACCACCACGAGTCCGGCTGCGTCGGCGCGCTTTGCCGCGACCTCGTCGACGACGCCGATCTGCATCCACACCGCCTTTGCGCCGTGGACGATCGCCTCGTCGACCGCGGCGCCCGCGTCGTCGCTGTTGCGAAATATGTCGACGATTTCGGCGGGCGGCTCGACATCGGCGAGCGTCGCGACGACCGGCGCGCCGTGGATCGTCTTGCCCGCGTGGCCGGGGTTGACCGCGATCACATCGTGACCCTGCGCGATCAGGAAGGCGAGCACGCCGTTCGACGGACGCGCGGGGTCGGGCGAGGCGCCGACCACCGCGATACGGCGCGGCTGGCCCAGAAGCTCGCGGATTTCGCCTTCGTCGTTGATCGCCATCATTTGCCCTTTCGTGCGTTCAGCCAGTCGGCGACCTTTGCCGCTATCGCGTGGAATGGTTCGCCCGCGGGATCGGTTCCCGCCGCCGGCGGCACCCCGCCGTCGCTCGCGAGACGGATGCCCATCGACAAGGGCACGCGGCCGAGGAAATCGTGACCCATCGCCGTCGCCGCCGCCTCTGCACCGCCGCTGCCGAACGGGTCGCTGACCTCGCCGCAATGCGGGCAGGCGTAACCCGCCATATTCTCGACCAGCCCGATGATCGGCACCCCGGCCTGCTGAAACAGGCTGATCGCGCGCGTCGCATCCATCAGCGCCAGGTCCTGAGGGGTCGAGACGATCACCGCCCCCGCGGGCTTGTGTTTCTGGATCATTGTCAGCTGGACGTCGCCGGTCCCCGGCGGCAGGTCGACGACGAGTGTGTCGACGTCGCCCCAGCTTGCATCGACCAGCTGTTCGAGCGCGCGCCCCGCCATCGGGCCGCGCCACGCGATCGCCTGCCCCGGCTGCGCGATCTGGCCGGTCGACAGCATCGGCACGCCATAGGCGCTTTGGACGGGGGCGAGTTTCGACCCGCGCGCTTCGGGTTTCACATGCTCGCTGTCCATCAATCTGGGTTGCGAAGGCCCATAGATGTCGGCATCGACCAGCCCGATCCTGATCCCCAGCCGTCGCAGCGCGACCGCGAGGTTCGCGGCGAGCGTCGATTTGCCGACGCCGCCCTTGCCGCTGCCGACCGCGATGATCGTCATCGCCTTTTTTTCGGCGGTCATCGCGACGCGGACCTCGTTCACGCCGGGCTGTTCGAGCAGGCCTGCGCGCAGCCTGTCCTCCAGCGGTTTGCGATCGTCGGGGGCAAGCCCGGTCACGTCGAGGACGATCGCGAGCGTGCCCGTATCGTCGAGGAAGCGAAGGCCTGAGGTCCGGCCGCCGCTGAGGTCGTCGGCAATGCTGGCGAGGAGGGCGGTGTCGGTCATGTCTGCGCCGAAATAGGGAAGCGAGCGCGCTTTGCCAGCCATTTTCGCGCGCACCCCCTGTTAATCGCGCTCGCCGCCCCTATAAAAGCAAATATGAACGACCAGATTGAAGGCAGCATGGGGCGCCGCACCCTTTGGGGATTGCGGCAGTTTTTCGATTCGATCAGCCTGATGGCCAACAGCCCGTGGGGCAGCGGTCCCGGCAAGGGCGAGGATGACGAAGGCAAGGGCAGCGGCGACGGCAAGCGTCCGGGTCCGCGCAATCCCTGGATCACGCCCGACCCCGCCGACCAGCGCCGCGGCGCGAAGCCGCGCGGCCCCTCGGCGCTCGACGAGCTGCTGCGCAAGGGGCGCGGCGGCTTCGGCGGCGGCGGTTCGGGCGGCGGCTTCGATCTTGCCGATTCGGGGCGCATCTGGAAATGGGCGATCGTCGCGGTTCTTGCGCTGTGGCTCTTCTTTTCTTCCTTTCATATCGTGCCGCCGGAAAAGGAAGGCGTGGTCACCCGGCTTGGCAGCTATGCGCGCACCGTCGGTCCCGGCGTCAAACTGACCTGGCCCGCGCCGATCGAACGCATCCGCATGGAGGACGTCCGTGCAATCCGCACGATGGCGATCGGATCGCCCAACGCGACCGACGAGAATTTCGTGCTGACGCGCGACCAGAGCATCGTCGATCTGGCCTATGAGGTTCGCTGGTCGGTGCGCAGCCCGGAACTGTTTTTCTTCCAGCTCGCCAATCCCGAAGACACGATCCGCGAGGTCGCCGAAAGCGCGATGCGCGCAACGGTCGCCAATTTCGATCTGGTGCAGGCGATCGGTCCCGGCCGCGTCGAGATCGAGGCGCAGGTGCAGCGGCGGATGCAGGCGCTGCTCGACGAATATCGCGCGGGCGTGACGATCCAGGGCATCGCGATACGCCAGGCCGACCCGCCGAGTCAGGTCGACGAAGCGTTCAAGGAAGTCACCGCGGCGCGGCAGGAGCGCGAAGCGGCGATCAACCTGGCCCGCGCCTATCAGCAGCAGGTGCTTGAGCGCGCGCGGGGCGACACCGCGGCGTTCGACCAGATTTACGAACAATATCGACTGGCGCCGGACGTGACGCGCCAGCGGCTTTATTATGAAACGATGGAGGCCGTGTTGTCGAACGTCGACAAGACGATTGTCGAAGCGCGCGGGGTGACGCCCTATCTGCCGCTCAATGAGGTGCAGAAACGGCTGCGCGCGCCCGAAGCCGCGACAAAGGGAGGCGAGTGATGTTTTCCTCGCTTTTCCGAAATCCCGTGCGCCTGCTGGTCGGCGTTGTTGCGCTGCTGGTGCTGCTGTCGATGACAGTGTCGATCGTGCCTGAGGACCGGCAGGCTGTCGTGCTGCGCGTGGGCGAAGTCTATGGCACCAAGAACGCCTATAAGCCCGGCGAGCAATTCGGCCGGTCGGGTGCGGGGCTGCTTTTCACCCTGCCCTTTGCCGATACGGTGCAGCTGATCGACAAGCGCATCCTGGGCATCAACATGGAACGCCAGCAGGTGCTCTCGACCGACCAGCAGCGGTTGCAGGTCGATGCCTTTGCCCGCTTTCGCATCACCAACCCGGTGCGCATGTACACCGCGATCCGCACCGAGGAACGGCTGCAGCAACAGCTCGCGACGATCCTGGGTTCGTCGCTGCGCAACGAGCTTGGCAAGCGGACCTTTGCCACCTTGTTGTCGGCCGAGCGCGGCGCGGTGATGGACAATATCCAGGTCGCGCTCAATCGCGAGGCGCAGAAATATGGCGCCGAGATCATCGACGTCAGGATCAAGCGCGCCGACCTGCCCGAAGGCGCGACGCTCGAAGCCGCGTATAACCGGATGCGCACCGCGCGGCAGCAGGAAGCGATTTCGATCCGCGCCGAGGGGCAGAAGGAAGCGCAGATCATCCGCGGCAGCGCCGACGGCGAAGCGGCGCGCATCTATGCCGCCAGCTTTGGCAAGGATCCCGAATTTTACGATTTCTATCGCGCGATGCAGAGCTATCGACAGACCTTCCTCGGCGAGAATAACGAGGGCGGAACGTCGATCATCCTGTCGCCCGACAATGAATATCTGAAACGGTTCAGCGGCGGTTGATTGCGGCCCCGGCGCCGATGAACGGAACTTGTCGCGCTTGTTCATGTTCAATTGGCGTTCAGCCGCCCCGCCGCAGAGACCGGCGGCCGGGGTTAAGAGTTTACCTAGACGAAGAGGATTTCCGATCGTGCGTTACGTATATGGCATCACTTCGGCCTTGCTGGCGGGTGGCACCGCGCTGGCGCTGGTCACCCAGTCGCCCGTCGGCGCGCAGGTCGCGCAGAACGAACAGAGCGAGATGGCCCGTGTCGTTCCGCGCGCCGGCGCGCCCGACAGCTTTGCCGACCTCGTCGAACAATTGCAGCCCGCGGTCGTCAATATCTCGACGCGGCAGGAGGTGACGCTCGGCGTCCGGCTCAACCCCTTTGCGGGCACGCGCGAGCCGATCACGCAGGAGCAGCAGGGCGGCGGATCGGGTTTCCTCATTTCGTCGGACGGCTATATTGTCACCAACAATCATGTGATTTCGGGCGGACCGCGCGGCGAGGCGGTGAACGAGGTCACCGTTACGCTCACCAACCAGCGCGAATATAAGGCCAAGATCGTCGGCCGCGACGCGGCGTCGGACCTTGCATTGCTCAAGATCGACGCATCGGGCCTGCCCTTTGTCAAATTCGCCCAGGGCAGCCCGGCGCGCGTCGGCGACTGGGTGGTCGCGATCGGCAACCCGCTCGGCCTCGGCTCGACGGTGACCGCGGGGATCATCTCGGCGGTGCAGCGCAACATCGGCCAGGGCGGCGCCTATGACCGCTATATCCAGACCGATACCGCGATCAACCGCGGCAATTCGGGCGGTCCGCTGTTCGACCTGCAAGGCAATGTCGTCGGCATCAACAATATGCTGATTTCGCCTGTCGGCGCGAACATCGGCGTCAATTTCGCGATTCCCGCCGAAGCGGCGATCCCGGTGATCGAGGCGCTGCGCGCGGGCGAGCGGCCGCAGCGCGGCTATCTGGGCATCGGCATCGTTCCGGTGACCGAGGATATGGCGGCCGCGCTTGGCCTGCCCAAGGACCGCGGCGAGTTCGTGCAGCGCGTCGAACCCGGCGAAGCAGGCGAAAAGGCCGGGCTGAAGCGCGGCGACGTGGTGCTGAAGGTCAACGGCCGGGATGTGACGCCGCAGCAGACCTTGTCCTATATCGTCGCCAACACCAAGCCGGGCACGCGCATCCCGCTCGAGGTCATTCGCGACGGGCGAACGATGACGCTTAACGCCGTCGTCGGCACGCGCCCACCCGAAGAGCAGCTCGCCGCGGACAATTTCGACCCCGAAGAGGAACAGACGATGCCGGAGGATCCCTCCGGCGCGGCAGACGAGACGATCCAGAACAGCCTGGGCATGGCGGTGCAGCCGCTGACCCCGGCGATCGCGCGCGCCGTGGGCATCGACCCCGACAGCAAGGGACTGGTGATCGGCGCCGTCGCGGGCAGCAGCGATGCGGGCCGCAAGGGGCTGCGTCGCGGCGACGCGATCCTGAGCGCCAACCGCACGCCGGTCACTTCGGCAGAGGCGCTGGCGAAGGTCATCGGCGACGCAAAGAAGGCGGGCCGCGATGCGGTGCTGCTCGAAATCCTGCGTCGCGGCGGACCGTCGGCCTTTATCGCGATCCGCATCAAATAAGCGGCGGCGGACACGCCGCACCCGATCGGGGCGCTGCCGCGGCAGCGCCCCTTTTCTTTGGCGATCGTATCTTTTGCAAACATGGTGAGCGCCGCGACTGCGGAGGAGCGCGGTTGTGGGGCCGGGTTAAGCTGAGGCGCAGCCATTTAGCCGTCGTCATCCCGGCCGTCGCCGGGAAGGCGTTTTTATCGAAAGACATTGGCGGTTAAAGCAGGTCGAGACTGCCGAGATCGAGCGCCTGGCGCGCCGGGCGCTCGGCCATCAGCGCGAACATTTCGTCGCCGCGCGGCGTGCGTTCGACGCTCATCGAGGCAAAGACCGCCATAAAATAACCGCTGAGCGCGCCGACGCGATAGTCGGTCCACAGCGCGTCGGGATCCGGCGCAATCCCGCGTCGGCGCAGCGCCGCGATCCACCGGTCGAACGCCGGCCGGTCGGCGGCGGCGCGCTCGGCCGGATCGGCGATGCCGGTGCCGACGAGATAGGCCAGGTCAGCGGCACCGCTTCCGCGCCCCAGCGTCTGCCAGTCGACGAGCCAGCAGGCATCGCCGTGCGGCGCGAACAGGATATTGTCGATCCTCAGGTCGCCGTGAACGATAGTCCGCGCCGCGGGTTCGCGCGCCAGATAGCGGTCGAGTCGCGCCACGATCCCGGCGCCGAGGTCCAGCACCGCAGGCGCGAGCCGCGCCGCATAGCGTTCGCGAAATCCCGCATAAAGCTGCGGAAAGAGCGCGCGGACCACATCGCCATTATCGCGTGCGAGCCAGGGCAGCGTGCCCAGCCGCGGGTCGTTCCAGAGCAGCGCGTGCAGCGCCGCCGCCGCGTCGATACAGGGGGTAAGCCCGGCGGCGTCGATGCCCGCGAGCTGATCGCCCTGCCGGGCGGGCGCCAGGTCGGCGAGGATGAGGATGAAATCGACATCATTGCCCGCGATTTCGGCATGGTAGCAATGCGGCGCCGCGACACCGCTGTCCGCCGCGAATTCGCGATACCAGCTGACTTCCTTGACATAGGTGCCGGTCAGCCGCGCGATATGGCGGCTCGCTTCGTCGTGGCTCGGACATTTGGCGATGACGCTCGTCGGGCCGCGCACACCGTCCGCCCAGTCGAGCGTCAGTCGAAAGCTGTCGCACATCTGCCCCGTGCCGACCTTCGCAGCGGTAAAGCCCCGGAGCTGGCCGGGATGCCCCAGCACCGCGCCGAGCCAGTCGGGCGTCATCGCGCCGGGCGCGGTCGGAATGCTCAAGGTGCGGGGTCCATCGGCCCCGACAGGCCGGTCGGCGCGTGCGGCCCGACGAACAATTGTTCGAGCACGCCGATGCCGCGGTGGAGCGTGCCGCCGTCGGCGAGGTCGGCGGTGACGAACGCCTGGATGTGCATCGCCAGCGGGTTGGCCCAGCCGCGCTCCTCGGCCGTCAGCGCGTCGTGCGCAACGACGACGTCCGGGCCATGATCCAGCCCATGTCCCCAGACGGGGTGCGTATAGCCGAGCCCGCTCATCGCGAACACGGGGCCGGTCGGGGTCAATGTCAGTCGCCGGTCGCCGCCGAGGTCGGCCGACAGGCCGGCGATGCGCCGCGTTCCGGGCTGCCAGGTGATTGCAAAGCGCGCGGCGTCGAAATGCGTCTCGGTGCCCTTGTCGGTCACGATGACGGCACGGCGGTTCCACGGCGCGCCCGCGGCATCGTCGTTGCTATGGAAGAACAGCGCGCGGTCGGCAAAATTGCACGGCGTCCACAGCCAGAAGAATTGCGCGAAATTGCCTTCGGGCGGCGGCTGCGGCTCGCTTGCGCCGACCGGCCTGACGCCCCAGCTGCGGTCGCGTGTGCCCGTCCAGCCATCGGTGACATCGACGCGCCGGTCGCCGACCGACAGCCAGCCCGACCAGCGGCCGCTCTGCGTCATGCGCGTATAGTCCATGAACAGGCGCGTCCCGTTGCGGCGCGTGAAGCGCGGTTCCTCGATCGGGAAATGGCGTCCCGCGAAGCGCAGTTCGCCCGCGAGCAGCCCGTCGTTCGGCGCGATGCGCAGCGTCACCGTTTCGAGCGGTGCGTCGATTGCAATTGCGACCGGCCCGACCGACAGGTCGAGCCGTTCGCCGCCCGACCGGCGGCTGGTGCGCAGGATATGCTGGACGTCATCGACGATGACCGAAAAGCTGGCGTCGACGATCCCCAGCTGCGGATAAAAGCCCATCGCGGCGGCGAAAAAGACCGACCCGTCGGGCGCATAGCCGTTGAAGAAATAGCGGTCGTAGAAATTGCGGTCGGTGCCCGCGAACGCGATCGGCTCGGCGCGCTGGTGCAGCGGGAAATCGTCGCCCTTGGTCAGCATCGTTCCTCATCCCGTTTTTTGTTGCAACCTAACGGGACAGGCGCGTGCGTCAATGCACCGGCGGATCGACGGGCGGGACGGCGCGGACGGGCGCGACGGGGTCGCCGGGATCGCGCGGTGGCAGCGCGTCGGCCGGGATGTCGCTAATCTGCATGTCGCGGGTCGGCACGTCGGCCAGATTGCGCACGCGCACCGACAGCGCCTGGTCCCTGACCAGCAGGTCGTTGAAGCTCGGCGGGGTCGATCGGATGCGCTGCGACAGCGTCCCGGCGCCGATCATGCGGATCGGCCCGCTCGCGGTCGGTTTCACCAGATCGAAAGCGTCATGGACGTGGCCGGTCAGCACCGCTGTCACCTTGCGTTCCGCCAGTGCCGCCAGCGCGCGTTCGCCGCCGCGGGTCAGGGCGCGCCCTTTCGTTCCCGCCTCGACCAGCGGATGATGCGCGGTGACGAGCACCATGGTGCCGGGGGCCAGCGCGTCGATGGCCGCGAGCGTGCGGGTCAGCGCCTTGGCGGTCACCCGTCCTTTCGACCAGTCGAGCCGCCACTGCGCGCGCGCGGTCGTCTTGAGCGGCACGATCGCCAGGCCGGGCAGGTCGATTTCGCGTTCGACGAGCCGCTCGATGCGGCGGATGCGGCGATAGGGATAAAAGAAGCGCGCGACGGGATTGAAATAGGGCAGGTCGTGGTTGCCGACCTCGACCGTCACGGGCACGTCGAGCGTTTCGATCCAGTCGCACGCCGCGGCAAACTCGCGCGCGCGCGCCCGCATCGTGAGGTCGCCGGTGATGAGGACCGCGTCGGGGCGTTCGGCGCGGACGCAATCGGTAAACCAGTCGAGCGCCGCGGGGTCTTCGAGCCCGAAATGCAGGTCGCTGATATGAAAGAGCCGCGTCATGCCGTCGCGATGAAATCGACCGCGCTCGTGCCGAGCGCAAAGCGCGCGGGCGATTCCGTTTCCCTAAGTTCGCCGTCATATTCGAGGCTGATCGGCGCTTCGCTTTCGAGGATGATCGTGTCGCCGGTCGCGACGTGCTCGCTCGGCCCGTCGCGAAAATCGCCACCGAGCCAGGCGAGGCCGTGGTGGAGCACATCGGCGGGGCCTTCGGCGACGATGCCGTCGGCGCGAATGCCGCGCGCGGTCGGGGTCAGGATGATCGCGGGCCAGTCGCGATCCTGACCCGCGATGCGCACACCGGGCGCGTTCAACATGGCGTCCAGCGCGTCGGGCGCCTCGCGGCTCGCCTCGATCAGCCCGTCCCGCCGCATCGTTTCGCGCACTTCGGCCCAGCGCGTCGCGGGACCGGCAACGATCGTGATGAAGGCATCGCCGTCTTTTGAACGGACCACCGGCACCGGGCGCCGACAGCCTTTGCCCCGCAGCACGTCCGCCAATATGTCGCGCGCCTTGCGGTCGCCGTGGAGCGCCTTGGACAGGAGGTTGAGCGTGCCGCCGGGCAGCGGCAGGATCGCGCCGTCCCACCCCGCCGCGTTGCGTGCCGCCGCGTTGATCGTGCCGTCGCCAGTCCAGACGATCAAAAGGTCGATTTGCCGCCGGGCCAGTTCGGCGGCATCGGGAATCGCATCGTCGGGCAGCGCAAAGGTCGCCGCGAGCGGGGCGCCCCGTTCGCGGCAGACCGCCTCGATCGCATCAAGCATCGCGCGGTCGTGGCTGCCGCTCTGGCTGTTGCAGACGAGGGCGGGACGGGAAAAGGGGCTGGTCATCGCCTGTTCCTACGCGCGAGCGGGCAAAAGGTCGCGCGCCGCGCCAATGTTCCGCGCTTGTGACGCGCCGCGCGGCGCTGTAGGGCGCGGCGGGATGGCGACGCGGCTTTGCAAGGGACGGCGATTGATCAAGATCCTTTTCGTGCTGCTGCTGCTCGTGCTGCTGTTCGGCGGCGGCGCCAGGATGATCGTCGCGGGCGGCGCGAAATCGCTCAATCTGGCCGACCGGCTGCTGGGACAGGGCGATGGGGCGCGGCGGCTGATCGCCGACCAGCCCTATGGGCGCGGGCCGCGCCAGTCGCTCGACATCTGGGTGCCCGACAGCCTGCGCGAAGGCGACCGCTTGCCCGTCGTGGTCTTTTTTTATGGCGGCGGCTGGAACAGCGGCGAACGGGGCGATTATGGCTTCGCGGGACGCGCGCTCGCACGGCAGGGCTTTGTCGTCGTCATCCCCGACTACCGGCTGGTGCCGAAGGCGCATTGGCCCGATTTTCTGGAGGACAGCGCCGCGGCGGTCGCGTGGACGCATGAACATATTGCAAAGCTGGGCGGCGATCCCGACCGCATCGCACTGATGGGGCATTCGGCGGGCGCCTATAATGCCGCGATGCTCGCGCTCGACGCGCAATGGCTGCGCGCGGCAAAGAGCGATCCGTCGATCGTCCGCGGCGTCGCGGGGCTGGCCGGGCCTTATGACTTCCTGCCGCTCGAAAAGGGCGGCCGCGCCGAAAAGGCGATGGGCAAGGTTCGGCCGATCGAACGGACGCAGCCGATCCGCTTCGCGCGCGGCGACGCGCCGCCGCTGTGGCTTGCGAGCGGCGACGAGGACGATGTGGTGCGCCCGCGCAACAGCCAGAATCTCGCCGCCGCGATCGAGCGCGCGGGCGGGTCGGCGACGCTGCGCATCTATCCCGGCATCGGCCACACCGGGATCGTCATGGCGCTCGCCGCGCCGTTCCAGAGCCGCGGGCCGGTGCTCGACGAAGCGAGCGATTTCCTGCGCGGGGTGACCGCGCGCCGTATCGCGCCGGTGGACGCCGCGCGATGAACGGCCCGATCGCGGCGATCGTGCTTGCGGGCAGCCGTCCCGGCCCCGACCCGCTGCTGAGCGGCACGGGCGTATCGACCAAGGCGCTGCTGCCCGTCGCGGGGCGGCCGATGCTCGCCCATGTCGTGACCGCGCTGCGTGCCGCGCCCGACGTGGGGGCGATCACCATATTGGCGCAGGACAGCGCTGCGCTTGCCGCCGAACCCGGCCTCGCCGGCATCGCCGACCTGCATTTTGCCGATTCGGGACAGGGGATCAGCAGTTCGCTCGCCGCCGCCTTGCCGCCCGGCGACGATCCGCTGCTCGTCACCACCGCCGACAATGTGCTGCTCACCCCGGCGATGATCGCCGAGTTTCTGCGCGGCGCGGCGGACAGCGACGTCGCCGTCGCGATGGTCGAACGTGACGTGCTGCTGGCGCGCTATCCCGAATCGCGGCGCACCTGGCTCAAGTTCCGTGGCGGCTGGTGGTCGGGCGCAAATCTCTTTCGCCTGCGCGGACGGCGGGTATTGCCGCTGCTCGACTTGTGGGGGCGGATCGAGCGCGACCGCAAGAAGGGGCTGAAGATCGTCGCGGCGTTCGGGCCGTGGCTGCTGCTCGGCGCGCTGCTGCGTCTCTTCACGGTCCAGCAGGGCGTCGCGCGGGCGGGGCGGCGCTTTGGCCTTGCGGCAAAGGTCGTGCCGATGTCCCAGCCTGAAGCGTGCATCGACGCCGACAAGCCCGCCGACATCGAACTGATCGAAGCGATATTTGCCGCGCGGGGCGAAGCCGTTATAGGGCGGCGGCCATGACCATCGCCAAAGCCATCATCCTGTCGGCCGGACAGGGCTCGCGTCTGCTGCCGCTGACCCGCGACATCCCCAAATGCCTGATCGAACTGGGCGGCCGCAGCCTGATCAGCTGGCAGGTTGCGGCGCTCGTCGCGAACGGGATCAAGGACATTGTCGTCGTCACGGGTTTCCGCACGGAGCGCGTCGAGGACCATGCGCTCCAGCTTTATCGTGACACGGGCGCGCGCATCCGCACCCTGTTCAATCCCTTCTTTCAGGTCGCCGACAATCTGGGCACCTGCTGGATCGCGCGCGAGGAGATGGACCGCGATTTCATCATCCTCAATGGCGATACGATCGTTTCGGACGAAATCGTGGCAAAGCTGATCGAGGGTGCGAAGGAACCGATCACCGTCACCGTCGACGTCAAAACCGACTATGACGACGACGATATGAAGGTGAACCGTGATGCCGAGGGGCGGCTGCACCAGATCGGCAAAAGGTTGCTGCCGCCCGACACCAATGCCGAATCGATCGGGATGCTGGCGTTCGTCGGCGACGGCCCGTCGATCTTTCGCAACCAGGTCGATCAGATGATGCGCACGCCCGACGGGGTCGAGCGCTGGTATCTGCGCGCGATTGACATCATCGCCAGGGGCAACCGTGTCGGCACGGTGTCGATCGAAGGGCTGGAATGGCAGGAAGTCGACTTCCCGCAGGATGTCGAGGCCGCTGCGGCGCTGACCGAAAAATGGGCCAAAGAAGGCCGCTACGCGAAATAGGGTTTGAGCCAGTCGGCAAGCGCCGCGATCTGGCTGTCGTCGAGCTTTACCGCTTGCGCCAGATCGGGCTGACCCGGCCAGCCCGCGTCGGGGACGGTCAATCCCGCGCCGCTGCGTTCGCCGTCATAACGGGGCAGGACGTGGAAATGAACGTGCGGGTCGACCATCATCAGCATCAGATAATTGATCTTGGCATAGCCGACGGCTTGGCCCAGCGCCTTTTCGATGGCGGCGGTAGCGACCTTGAGTTCGGCGTGCGCTTCGCCGGGAAGGTCGCCGAATGCCGTCGCGTCCGATTTCGCCGCGAGCACCAGCGCGCCCAGCGTGGGTTGCGCGGGGCGAAGCAGCACCACCCAATGCCCATAGTCGGCGATCAAAGTCGCGGGGTGGCCGAATTTTTCGATCGTGGCGTTCATGCGTCCTCCATCCAGCTGACGATCGCTTTGCCCGCGCGCCGTGCCGCATAGGCCTGCACCAGCTGCACGGCATGGACGAGCAGCGAGATGACCGTCCACCATGCCACCGCGATCAGCCCGATGTCGGGGCGCCCGGCGAGGGTGGCGAAAAAAAGGATCGCGAAATTGGGGTTGCGCCGCGCGGTGATCAGGCGGAACTGGCTGTCGAACCGGCGCCAGACATGGATGTCCATGCCGAAATCCTTGATGAACAATCCCTCGATCACGCGCTGGAGGATATAGCCCGCAACGATGGCAATCATCACGATCAGGAAGGTCTGATCGGGCAGCGCCAGGCCCCAGGCGCCCAGGCCGACGCCCCAGAAATACCACCAGAAAGGCGGGTGAATGAGGTCGACGCCATGGTCGGCGACATTGCCCCATTTCGACGAAGTGATCGTGCAGCGCGCGAGCTTTCCGTCGACCGTGTCAAGCACCATAAAGATGAAAGCCGCGAGCATTCCCGTCCAATAATGGCCGTAAGCGAAGAGCCAGGTCGCATAGATGCACAGCGCCGCGCCGATCGCGGTCACCATGTTCGGCGTCATGCCGATGCTGGCCGCCCCGCGCGTCAGCCACAGGGCGAGTTCGGGCCACAGATATTTGGTGAGCGCGTCGGTCACGCCCTTGTAGGCGCCGAAATAGCTTTTCCGTTCGATCGCGCGCCGCGTTTCGGGGGTCAGCGGCTGGATGAAGGGACAGTCGAGCTTGCGGAGCTGCCGGTTATAGATTTGCGGATTGCCCTGATAGTCGATGATCGACAGCGCGTCACGGTTGGCGGCAATGTCGCGCGGCGTCATGCCGCCGACCAGATGCGCCATCACCAGCGCGTCGCCGTCCATCACCACCGTGCCGGGACGCGCGGCGACATGACGCAGCCACACGGGATCGAAGACATAGGCCAGATTGACGTAAAGCCGCGCGCCCGATGGCCCCGCCGTCTCCGGCAGCCCTTCGGCGCGCGCCAGCCGGCGCAGGCGTTCGGCATTGGTCATGCCCCAGATCGGGGTCGGATTGTCGCCGATCGGCGTCAGCGCGGGGAGAGAATGATCGTCGGTCATCCGCCGCTCTTATCCTGCGCCGCGTCCTTTGCAAGGAAGTGCAGGATGGCTTTGGCGCCGCGCGCTGCCGCACCCGTGGGGTCGCCGCCGATCGATTCGGCGAGGCGCGCGCGCTGGGCACCGGCATAGATCGGATGGCGGCCGGGGGCGGCGTCGAGCGCGGCGGGCAGCTCTGCGAGGTCGTCGAGAACATCGCCAAGCGTCCAGAAGAGATAGTCGGGATCGCCCGCCCATTCGACCCGGTGGGCGTTGAGGAAAACGCACGGCCGCGGCGTCGCCAGAAACTCGTACACCTGGCTGCTGACATCGCCGAGATAAAGGTCGGCGCCGCTGGTATAGCTCATGTCGAACAGGCGTTCGGAGCCGAGGTCGATGTGGATCTTGCCCGGAACGGCAAGCCGCTCGACTTCGCCGCGCTCGGCGACGCTCGCATCGGCGAACAGGCGGACGTGCGGCGCGACGACCAGGTTGTAGCGATCCTGCGCCGCGAACCAGTCGATGATCGCGCGCCCGAACCGGTCCCACGACGACAGGTCGCGCCGGAAATGCGGTGCGTAGAGGATGGTCGGCCGGCCATTTGCGAAGATCGGCCTTCGCGACCTTTGCAGGCGGCGCATCAGGTCGAGCTTTACATAGCCGGTCACCGCATAATGGCCGGGGCGGATCGTTCCTGCCTCGATCATCCGCCTCTCGCTCTTTTCGCCCGCGACGAGCGCGAAATCGAAATGGCGATCGCGCGCATCGAAGGTGATCGCGCGGTCGCCGGCGCCGTGCGGCGTGAAGATAAGGCGCGTCCGGCGCGGCAGGAAATGGCGGATGGCTGTCGTCGTCCGTTCGGGAACGACGATCGCATCGAAACGGCGGAGGAAGGAGATCGCGCCCATCAGGGTCGGCAGGCGCGGATTGCGGAACAGGCCGCGCGCGCGAAGCCAGCGCGCGATGCCCTTTTGGCCAAGCAGCGTGATTTGCGGCGCGAATCCCGGATAGGCGAGCATGACCTGCTGCACGACGGGCAGATGATCTTCGCTCGCCACCGCGACCTCGACCGGCTGACCCGTCGCGGCCATTTCGGCGGCAATGGGCAGCGCGTGGAACAGGTGGTGCGGCTCGCCGATGAAGAGGAAGAGGATGCGCATCAACGAACCTTTGTTGACGCCGCTGCGGCGGCATCCTCGAAATCGGCGACCCGCCAGCCATGTTTGGCGGCGAGATGGCCGACCTTGTCGCCGCGCCCGACGAGCCATGCCTCGCGCGCCAGCGCAAAGGTCGGTGCGTCGCTGACATGGTCCGAATAGGCGCGGATATGGGCGCCTTCGCACCCGTTGGCGGCAAGCCATTCGGCGACGCGCCGCGCCTTTTCGGCGCCATAGCAATTGCGTCCGTCGAGCGCGGGCAACCAGTTTCCGGCGGCGTCACGGCGATGGCGCGACGCAACGATGGCATCGAAGCCGAGCGCGTCGGCGATCGCGCGCGCGTAAAACTCGGGCGCCGCGGTCGCCATCAGCAGCCGGAAACCTTCGGCGCGGTCGCGCGCGATGCAGGCGGCGGCGCCCGGCGGCACGTCGCGCGGCACGCGCCACGCCGCAAACTGCGTCGCGAGCCGCTCGGCGCGTGCCTGCGCGATGGTGCGACCAATCATCAGGCGGATCGCCGCGGGCTTGAACCGGTCGCGGTTATACAGGCCGAGTGCGTGGCCGATCATCAGCGCCGCGAGCGCGGGGAGCAGCAGCAACCGCCACGGTGCGTCGCGCCGCGCCGCCCACAGCAGGAACAGCGTAAAGGTCGGGGTGCGCAGCACGGTGCGGTCGAGGTCATAGACCGCGATGCGGAGCGGGGTGTCGGTCATCGGTCGTCGGGTCCGATCAGGCGAAGGCGGCGCGCGGTCTTGCCGAGCGAGGCCCGGTCGGCGAACGGCAGGGCAAAGCGCAGCGCCAGCCAGATCGCGGCGGCGGCGATGACCAGCAGCAAGGGCAGCGCGACCGCGTCGGGCAGCAGGTCGGCGAGCATCGCGGCAACCCCGGCGACGATCGTGATGCCGATCCCGCGTAGCGCCACCGCCGGAAACTGCGCATCGAAGGGATGCAGCCGCTCGACCGCGGCGAGTTGCAGCGTCGGGATCGCGGCCATCACGGCCAGCCCGATCGCGGTCGCCAGCGTCACGCCGGTCAGCGGGTCGATATGGCCGAACATCAGCCATCCGGCGGCAACGGCGACGGCAACCCCGAGGATGCTGGCGGTGAGCTGATGGCGAAAGGCGGCCACGACCTGCAGCACCGGCGCCGAGATGCCCAGCACCGCCTCGGCCGCGCGCGCGAAGAGCAGGATGACGAGCGCCGCCTGCGCCGCCTGCGCCTGGTCGCCGAACAGGCTGAGCAGCGAGGCGCTGCCCGCGGCGAGCACGGCGGCGAGCGGCAGCGCGATCGCCGCGATCAGCCGCGTCGCATAGGCATAGATGTCGGCGACCTGGCGCCGGTCGCGGCGCTCGGCGCTCGCGGCGAGCGGCGCCATCACATAGGTGAAGGCGATGCGCACCAGCTGCACGACGCTCGACAGCTTGCGCGCGATGGTGAAGAGGCCCGCCGCCGCCGCGCCCGCCGCGCCGGGGAGCAGCATGTTGAGGATCAGCGCGGGCGCGTCGCCGAACAGCCGGGTGATGACGTTCGACGGCAGGATCGACAGCCCCGCCCAGAAAGTGTCGCGCGATGTCTGTCCGGCCCATGGACCGCGCCAGAGATCGGCAAAGCTATACTGGCTTGCGAGCAGGCGGACCGACAGCGCGGCGGTGATGCCAAGCGAGCAGAGGTGCGCGACGAACAGGCCCTTGAGACCGAGGCCGCCGGCAAAGAAGAGGCCCGCGAAGGCGAGACGCAGCAATTGTTCCCACACGATACGCAGCCGGATTTCGGCGCCGAACACCATGCGCGCGCGCAACGCCGACGTCGCAATTTCGACAAAAGCCCAGAGCGGCAGCGCCCAGACGAAAATCCTGATCGCCGGGATGACAAGATCGCGATCCTGTGCCGCGACATTCAGCAGCGGCCCCAGTTCGGCAGCGAATATCGAAATCAGCGCGGCGACGAGGATGCACGGCCCGACGCCGAAAATCATCGCGGTGCGCAGCGCCGCCGCCGCCTCGGCGTCGCTTGCCGATTGCGGCACGGTGCGCTGCATCGCGCTGGTCATGCCAAGGTCGAAGATGTTTTCAATAAGGTTCACCGCGGCCCACAGCACGGCGTAAAGGCCATAGCCCGCAAGGCCGAACATCAGGACATAGAGGGGCTGTGCGATGATTTCGACCACCGCGCCCAACCGCGCGAGCACCGTCGTGCCGAGTCCGCGCGCGACGCTGCGGCTGGTGACGGCAGGGTGATCGGCAGCTTCGCTCATCCCTGCCGCACCTAGCCTTAGTTGGCGGGTGAATAAAGCGATCTTCCCTTGCCCTTGATGGGGGCGGCAGCGCGCCCCGGATCAGGTGCCGGGCGCCGCGGAGGGGTGGGGTCTCGGCCCGCCGCGACGGTGCAGGGACCACCATCACCGCGATCCGATTTCGCCTGATCGCCTTGCGATAAGGCCGCCTATGCTTCCTCCACAAAAGGGGGAGGGCATTTCGCGTCATCACCCCCTTGTCGGCGCCGTCAATCGGGTCTAGTCGATCCCGCGACTGCATGATTGGAGCCCGACATGGCCGAATTCCGCCTTCCCAAGAACAGCCGTCCGCAAAAGGGCGGCAAGGTCCACACGGCCGAAGGCGCCGCCAACGTCAAAAGATTCAAAGTCTATCGCTATGACCCCGACAAGGGGCAGAACCCGCATTTCGATACGTTCGAGATCGACACCGACAAATGCGGCCCGATGGTGCTCGACGCGCTCATCAAGATGAAGAGCGAGCAGGATGCGACGCTGACGTTCCGCCGCTCGTGCCGCGAGGGCATTTGCGGCAGCTGTTCGATGAACATGAACGGCAAGAACGGCCTCGCCTGCACCACCGCGATCGACGATCTGAAGGGCGACATCACAATCACCCCGCTGCCGTCGATGGACGTCATCAAGGATCTGGTTCCCGACTTCACCCATTTCTATGCGCAATATGCTTCGATCGAACCCTGGCTGAAGACCAAGACGACGACGCCGAGCGGCAAGGAGCGGCTGCAATCGCCCGCCGATCGCGAAAAGCTCGACGGGCTGTACGAGTGCATCCTGTGCGCCTGCTGCTCGACGAGTTGCCCCAGCTATTGGTGGAACAGCGACAAGTTCCTTGGCCCCGCGATCCTGCTCCAGGCCTATCGCTGGCTCGCCGACAGCCGCGACGAGATGACCGGCGAGCGGCTTGACGAGCTGGAAGATCCCTTCCGCCTCTATCGCTGTCACACGATCATGAACTGCGCCAACGCCTGCCCCAAGGGGTTGAGCCCCGCGCGCGCGATCGCCGAGATCAAGAAGCTCGAGGCCGAGCGGCAGCTTTGATGTTGGCGGTTGCCAGCGGTCGGTGCCGTTTCGCCTTTGCGAAAGGCGAAATGTGAACGACGGCATCGAGGAACCGAAGCGCCGCGACCATTTCAGCGCCGAGGAACTGGACGGCGGCTGGGTCAGCTGGAATCTGAAAGACCCGACGCGCTTCAACGCCTTTATCGAACCGCTGACCGTGCGGGTCGAGGCGCCGACACCCGACGGACGCCCGCGCGCGCGGGTGCGCATGATCCCCGAACGCAAGCACAGCAATCTGGGCGACAATGTTCATGGCGCGGTGACGCTCGCGCTCGTCGATATCGCGCTGTTCGCGGCTTCGCACCAGTTCGCCTCGCTCAACGCGGGTCATTCGGTGACGCTCGATCTGTCGACGCAATTCGTTGGTGCGGGGCGCGTCGGCGAAGCTTTGGATGCGGTGGTCGAACTGGTGCGCGAGACGGGGCGGCTGATTTTCCTGCGCGGCCTCGTCGTGCAGGGCGCGGATGACAGCCATATTGTGCTGAGCTTTGCCGGGACGATCCGCAAGGCCAGCAAATGACCACCGTGCTTGCGGCCTATGACGCGCTCGTCGCGGCGGGCGAGCTTCGCCCCGATCCCGAACAGCGCGCGGCCGCCGCGCGGCTCGATCGCTTGCAGGCGGAGCTGGAGGCGGTGCCCAGGCGCGGCAGCCTGCTCTGGCGCCTCGCCGGTCGCAAGCCCGAGGCGCTGCGCGGCGTCTATTTGTGGGGCGCGGTCGGGCGCGGCAAATCGATGCTGATGGACCTGTTCTACGACCAGCTGGCGATCGAACGGAAACGGCGCGTCCATTTCCACGCCTTCATGCTCGACGTCCACGCCCGGATGCGCGAGGTCAGGAAAAGCGAGAGCGGCGATCCCATCCCGCTCGTCGCCGAGGCGCTGGCGGAGAATGTCCGCTGCCTCGCCTTCGACGAGATGGTGGTGAACAACAGCGCCGACGCGATGATCCTCTCGCGGCTGTTCACCGCGCTGATCGACCGGGGGGTGACGATGGTGGCGACGTCGAACCGGCCGCCGAAGGATCTCTACAAGGATGGGCTCAACCGCGAACATTTCCTGCCCTTCATCGCGCTCGTCGAGGATCGGCTCGACGTAATGGGGCTCAACGGCCCGACCGATTATCGGCGCGACCGGCTCGGCGACGGGGCGCGCTGGTTCGTGCCCGCCGACGATGCGGCCAGCGCGGCGCTGTCGGCGGCCTTTTTCCGCCTCACCGATTATCCGCCCGAAGACCGCGCACACGTTCCTTCGCTCGACCTTGATGTCGGCGGCGGCCGGACGCTGCATGTGCCGAAGGCGCTGAAGGGTGTTGCGGTCTTTTCGTTCAAGCGCCTGTGCGGCGAGGCGCGCGGCGCCGCCGATTACCTTGCGGTGGCGCGGCATTTTCACACCGTGATCATCGTCGGCATCCCGCGCATGGGGCCGGAAAATCGCAACGAGGCGGCGCGCTTCGTGACGGTGATCGACGCGCTCTATGAATATAAGGTCAAGCTGCTGGCCAGCGCGGAGGCGATGCCCGATGCGCTATATGTCGCGGGCGACGGCGCGTTCGAGTTCGAGCGCACCGCGAGCCGCCTCGCCGAAATGCAGTCCGACGACTATCTTGCGCTAGGCCATGGCGAGCAGGATGCCCCCGGCGATCTTTCCCCAGCGTGACGTGTTGGCGGTGACATAGGCGAGGCTGCGGACATAGCGCACCTCGTGGGCAAGATGGCCCGCCGCCTGCTGGGCGGTGCGGCGCAATGTCCGCATGGGGCGCGGTTCGGGTGGCCTGATCGATCCCGGCCGCGCGGGCGGCGGGGGCAGGTCGGCGAAACCGCCGCTGGTCACGCGGCCGTCGTCGGCGACCGCCTGGCACAGCGCCTCCATCCGCGCGATCGCCAGCCGGTTGGCAACGGCGCGGTCGCGGCTCAACAGCTCGAAACTGTGGCTGAAGGCCGAAAACTGGATCGCACCGCTGTCGGCCGCGTGGCCGAGCGCATCGCGCATTTCTTCCTCGGACATGGCGCACAGCTGTGCCGGCCGAAAGCTGTCGGCGCGGTCCATCAGCCCGCTGACCGGCACTTCGCACACGCCATGGTGCATCCGCATCCCGATATTGCCGCGGTCGAGCGCGATGTCACAGCCATGGCCGACATAGGCGCCGTTGAAACTGCTGTCATAGGCGAAGCCCAGCGCGGCGAGCGCGCGCAGCGTATCGTCATTGGCGCCGAAATTGCCCGCGCGAAAGGCGACGGGGTCGGGCGCACCGGCGCGCACCAGCATGTCCGCCGCCAGCCCGATCAGCTTTTTCTGCGCGGCAAGCGGAAAGTCGCCGATGTTGCGCCCGGTCAGCCGCCCGACCGGATTGAAGCGGGCAAAGGCGAGCCATTCGGTGTGGATGTGGAGCTGGACCTCGTGCCCGCGCGCGACGATCGGCGCGACGATGTCGCGGACGATCGACGGCCCATAGACGAGCGCAGGCATCGGATCGACGAAAAACACGCCCTTGAGGCCGTATCTGTCGAGCATGTCCATCTGGAAATGGATGCCGAAATCGCCGTCGCGACAGCGGCCGAGGATCGAGCTTTCAAAATTGGCGCGCGCGTCATCGCCCCGCTGATACAGGCCTGCCGACAATTCGGTGTCAAAGCTGATGATCGCGCGCGTCATCGCTCGCGCGTAACAAAGCGGGGATAAGGGAGGGTTAATTCGTCGCTGCGGGATAGGTGGGCCACAGTGGCCCATGCGATCGGCAAACCCTTTGGCGCATTGATAAAAGATATTGCGAACTATTAGCAAAAAAAGGCGGGAAATCGAGCTTTTCCCGGTTGTTTCGTCGGAGGAATCGGCGTAGGGGCGTCGCCAGTCTTGGGACCGGCAGCGGAGCTTTGGCCCGTGCTCCCGCCGGTCTGTGAACCAATGCCGGGCTTGCCAGGAAGGGAGTGCCGCGCGCCATGGGACGCAAGAAGATCGCTTTGATCGGAGCCGGGAATATCGGCGGAACGCTGGCGCTGCTCGCCGCGCAGAAGGAACTCGGCGACATTGTCCTGTTCGACGTTGTCGAAGGCGTGCCGCAGGGCAAGGCGCTCGACCTGTCGCAGGTCGGCCCGATCGCGGGCTTCGATGCCAGGATCACCGGCTCGAACGACTATGCGGACATTGCGGGCGCTGACGTCATCATCGTCACCGCCGGGGTCGCGCGCAAGCCGGGCATGAGCCGCGACGATCTGCTTGGCATCAACCTGAAGGTCATGAAGGCGGTCGGCGAAGGCATCAAGGCCAACGCCCCCGACGCCTTTGTCATCTGCATCACCAATCCGCTCGACGCGATGGTGTGGGCGCTGCGCGAGTTTTCGGGCCTGCCGCACAACAAGGTCGTCGGCATGGCCGGCGTGCTCGACTCGGCGCGCTTCAGCCACTTCATCGCTGACGAATTCGACGTGTCGGTAAAGGATGTGAACACCTTCGTCCTCGGCGGCCACGGCGACACGATGGTGCCGGTGGTGCGCTACTCGACCGTCAACGGCATTCCGGTCCCCGATCTTGTCAGGATGGGCCTGTCGAATCAGGACAGGATCGACGCGATCGTCAAGCGCACCCGCGGCGGCGGCGGCGAGATCGTCGCGCTGCTCGGCACCGGCTCGGCCTTCTACGCCCCGGCCGCGAGCGGCATCGCGATGGCCGAAGCCTATCTGGGCGACCAGAAGCGCATCCTGCCCTGCGCCGCCTATGTCGACGGCCAGTATGGCGTCGATGGCCTGTATGTCGGCGTGCCGGTGCTGATCGGCGCGAACGGAGTCGAGAAGATCGTCGAGATCGAACTCGACGATGCCGACAAGGCGGGTCTTCAGGTCTCGGTCGATGCGGTCAGGGAATTGCTCGAGGCGTGCAGGAAGCTTGATCCCAGCCTTGCATAAGTTGCCGCGCCACCGCGACGGCGGCGGGCCATCACCGGCGCTCAAAAAATGGGGTCGCCGGTGGGTCCATATCTGGAGATGGGCCCCCGCCTTCGCGGGGGCGCGAGAAACGGAACGAAACCAATGAGCATCCTGATCGACAAGAATACCAAGGTCATCACGCAGGGCATGACCGGCGCCACCGGCACCTTTCACACCGAACAGGCGCTTGCTTACGGCACGCAGATGGTCGGCGGCGTGACGCCCGGCAAGGGCGGCACGACGCACATCGGCCTGCCGATGTTCAACACCGTCGACGAAGCGAAACATGCGACGGGCGCGACCGCGTCGGTCATCTATGTGCCGCCGCCGTTCGCCGCCGATTCGATCCTCGAGGCGATCGACGCCGAAATCCCGCTGATCGTCTGCATCACCGAGGGCATCCCGGTGCTCGACATGGTCAAGGTGAAGCGCGCGCTGTCGGGTTCGAAGTCGCGGCTGATCGGACCGAACTGCCCCGGCGTGCTGACCCCCGACGAATGCAAGATCGGCATCATGCCCGGCAACATCTTCAAAAAGGGCAGCGTCGGCGTCGTCTCGCGATCGGGCACGCTGACCTATGAAGCGGTGTTCCAGACCTCGAACGTCGGGCTGGGTCAGACGACTGCGGTCGGCATCGGCGGCGATCCGGTCAACGGCACCAACTTCATCGACGTGCTCGAACTTTTCCTTGCCGATGACGAAACCAAGTCGATCATCATGATCGGCGAGATCGGCGGCGACGCCGAGGAGCAGGCGGCGCAGTTCCTGATCGACGAAGCCAGGCGCGGGCGCAAGAAGCCGATGGCGGGCTTTATCGCGGGCCGCACGGCGCCTCCGGGCCGCCGCATGGGCCATGCCGGGGCGATCGTGTCGGGCGGTAAGGGCGACGCCGAAAGCAAGATTGCGGCGATGGAGGCTGCGGGCATCAAGGTGTCGGCAAGCCCGTCGGAACTCGGCACGACGCTGGCCGAAGTGCTGAAAGAGCGCGTTTGATTATGGAGCGGCCTGCTGATTCATGTGTCCCCGCGACGGCGGGGGCACACGGAAAGGCAGGGCTGAAGATGGTCCGGCCCGGCGATGTTTAATCATGGCCTGCGGAAAAAGGGGGCCATCGATAACGGTGTGACGCGCGATCTGCCGCAGCGTGCATGGCAGCATCGCGAGGGCGTGATCGAAGGGTTTGCGAAGGAATAAGCTGTAAGCGGCTGGCGTGGTTTGAAGTTTTCGGGAGCATTCACGACGCCCGGCAGTTTTTGGCGCGGATGAAAAAATGGAACCGGGCGTGGAAGATCGGCCGCATCGAGGAACGCAATCCCGATTGCGCCGATTTGTTGGAAACGCTTGTTTGTAACCCCAGGAAATGCGCCCCTGCCTTTGCGGGGGCGCTGCGAGTGTGAGATTATGAACCTCGAGAAACAAAGCTTCGACATCGACGAGCCGCAGGCCGGTCCCAGCTGGGCGCCGAAAAACTGGCCGCTGATCGACAGCGACGATTTGACCGCCGCGCTCGACCCGCAGCAGATGCAGGTCGCGGTGAAGGCGGCGGCAGCGAAAGCGGGTGCGCCGCTGTCGAACGCCGAGGTCGAGCGCGCGGCGAATGATTCGATCCGCGCGATGATGCTGATCCGCACCTATCGCGTGCGCGGCCACCTTGCCGCGACGCTCGATCCGCTGGGACTCAGCCAGCGCGAGCTGCCCGCAGACCTGACCCCCGAATATCATGGTTTCGTCGGCGCCGATCTCGACCGGCCGATCTGGCTCGGCGGCGCGCTGGGGTTGGAAAAGGCGACGGTGCGCGAGATCGTCGCGATTTTGCAAGCCAATTATTGCGGCCATGTCGGCCTTGAATATATGCACATCTCCGACGTCGAGGAGCGCCGCTTCCTGCAGGAGCGGATGGAGGGCGCCGACAAGAGCGTCGAGTTCACGAGGGAAGGCAAGCAGGCGATCCTCAGGAAGGTGATCGAGGCCGAGGAGTGGGAGAAGTTCCTCGCGCGCAAATATGTCGGCACCAAGCGTTTCGGTCTCGACGGCGGCGAAGCGATGATCCCGGCGATGGAAGCGATCATCAAATATGGCGGCCAATATGGCGTCAAGGAAATCGTCTATGGCATGGCGCACCGCGGGCGGCTCAACATGCTCGCGAACGTCATGGCCAAGCCCTATCAGGTGATCTTCCACGAATTTGCCGGCGGCAGCGCCAACCCCGACGACATCGGCGGGTCGGGCGACGTCAAATATCACCTTGGCACCTCGACCGACCGCGAGTTCGACGGCATTTCGGTGCATATGTCGCTCGTCCCCAACCCCTCGCACCTTGAGGCGGTCGATCCCGTCGTGCTTGGCAAGGTGCGGGCGCAGCAGGTCGTGCGCGACGACCTCGTCAAGCATGAACAGGTGCTGCCCGTGCTCATCCACGGCGACGCGGCCTTTGCGGGGCAGGGAATCGTCTGGGAATGCCTCGGCTTTTCCGGTATTCGGGGCTATAATACCGGCGGTTGCATCCATTTTATCGTCAATAACCAGATCGGTTTTACAACCAGCCCGCAATTTGCCAGATCGTCCCCCTATCCGTCCGACGTCGCCAAGGGCGTGCAGGCGCCGATCCTGCACGTCAACGGCGACGATCCCGAAGCGGTGACCTTTGCGTGCAAGCTGGCGATCGATTTCCGCCAGCAGTTCAAGCGCGACGTCGTGATCGACATGTGGTGCTATCGCCGCTTCGGCCATAATGAGGGCGACGAGCCTTCGTTCACCCAGCCGCTGATGTACGAACGCATCCGCAAGCATCCGCCGGTGTCGCAGCTCTGCGCCGCAAAGCTCGAAGCCGAAGGCGTGATCGACGCGGGCTGGGCCGATGCGCGCCGCGCCGAATTCGTCGCGCGGCTTGAAAGCGATTTCGAGGCGGCGAAAAGCTACAAGCCGAACAAGGCCGACTGGTTCGCGGGCCGCTGGTCGGGGCTGTATGCGCCCACCGACCCCGAAAATGCGCGCCGCAACATCGCGACCGGGGTGACCGAAAAGCTGTTCGATTCGATCGGCCGCACGCTGACGACGATCCCCGCCGATGTCGAGGTCCACAAGACGCTGCGCCGCGTGATCGACGCGCGCGCCGCGATGTTCGCCGACAAGGAGGATGGCGAGGTGTTCGACTGGGCGACGGCCGAAAGCCTCGCCTTTGGCACCCTGCTCAGCGAAGGCTATCAGGTGCGCCTGTCGGGGCAGGATTCGGGGCGCGGCACCTTCAGCCAGCGCCACGCCGTCTGGGTCGACCAGAAGAGCGAAGAAAAATATGTGCCGCTGACCACCGTGCCGCACGGCCGGTTCGAGGTGCTCGACAGCCCGCTGTCCGAATATGGCGTGCTCGGCTTTGAATATGGCTATGCGATGGCCGATCCGAAGAGCCTTGTTCTGTGGGAAGCGCAGTTCGGCGACTTCGCCAACGGCGCGCAGATCATGATCGACCAGTTTGTCGCCGCGGGCGAGGCCAAATGGCTGCGCGCCAACGGGCTGGTGATGCTGCTCCCCCACGGTTATGAAGGGCAGGGACCGGAACACAGCTCGGCGCGCCTTGAACGCTTCCTGCAACTGTGCGCGGGCGACAATATCCAGGTGTGCAATATTTCGACCCCGTCGAATTATTTCCACGTCCTGCGCCGCCAGATGCTGCGCTCGTTCCGCAAGCCGCTGATCATCATGACGCCCAAGTCGCTGCTGCGGCACAGGCTGGCGGTGTCGCGGCGCAGCGACTTCATCGGCGACGCGCATTTCCGCCGCATCATGTCGGATCGCACTCCGCCCGCCGATGCCGACATCAAGCGCGTCGTGCTCTGTTCGGGCAAGGTCGGTTACGATCTGATGGAAGCGCGCGATGCCGCGGGGCTGACCGACACGACGGTGATCCGCATCGAGCAGCTCTATCCCTTCCCCGGCGAGGCGCTGGCCATTCGGTTGAAGCGGATGCCGAAGCTGGAAGATGTCGTCTGGGCGCAGGAAGAGCCGCGCAACAACGGCGCCTGGTTCTTCGTGGGCGAACTGATCGAGGAAGCGCTGGCCGAGGCGGGCAAGAAAGGCATGCGTCCGCGCTATGCCGGCCGCGCCTCCGCCGCCTCGCCCGCGACGGGGCTGATGAGCCGCCACCAGACCGAACAGTCGGCGCTCGTCGCCGACGCGCTCGGCCTGTCTGTTCGCGCCGAGATCCGCCGTACCAAGAATAAAGCCTAAGCCCCAAGGAACCGTAACTGATGAGCACCGAAGTCAAAGTCCCCACGCTGGGCGAAAGCGTTACCGAAGCGACGATCGGCGAATGGCTGAAACAGCCCGGCGAAGCGGTCGCGCTCGACGAACCGATCGCCAGCCTTGAAACCGACAAGGTCGCGGTCGAAGTGCCCTCGCCGGTCGCGGGTGTGATGGGGCAGCAGCTGGCCGCGGTTGGTGATACGGTGAACGTCGGCGCGGTGATCGCGACGGTCGAAGCGAGCGGCGCGGCCGCGGCACCGACCCCCGCGAAGCCCGAAGCCGCAGCGTCGGGCCCCGCCGCCACCGCGCCCGCGACCAGCGAAGGCGTCGATACGGTCGCGACCATGTCGCCCGCGGTGCGCCGCCTCGTGCTCGAACACGGACTCGACCCGACGAAGATCAAGGGCACGGGCAAGGACGGTCGGCTGACCAAGGAAGATGTGCTTGCCGCGGCGAATGCCGCGCCCGAAACGGCACCCGCTTCGCCCGCCCCTGCGGCGCCTGCCGCCAGCGGCGCGCCCGGCCGCCAGGAAGAGCGGGTCAAGATGACCCGCCTGCGGCAGACGATCGCCAAGCGACTGAAATCGGCGCAGGACACCGCGGCGATGCTGACGACCTTCAACGACGTCGACATGTCGGCGGTGATCGAGGCGCGCGCGCGGTACAAGGATCTCTTTGAAAAGAAGCATGGCGTCCGCCTCGGCTTCATGGGTTTCTTCACCAAGGCCGCGTGCCTGGCGCTGAAGGACATTCCCGCGGTCAACGGCCGGATCGATGGCGACGAGATCGTCTATAACAATTATATGGACATTTCGGTCGCGGTGAGCGGCCCCAGCGGGCTGGTCGTGCCGGTAATCCGCAACGCCGAAACGCTGAGCTTTGCCGAGATCGAAAAGACGATCGGCGATTTCGGCAAGCGCGCCAAGGAGGGCACGCTGACGATGGACGACATGGCCGGCGGCACCTTCACCATTTCCAACGGCGGCGTGTTCGGCAGTCTCATGTCGACCCCGATCATCAACCCGCCGCAGTCGGCGGTGCTCGGCCTTCACCGCATCGAAGATCGCGCGGTGGTGGTGAACGGCGAGGTTGTCGTGCGCCCGATGATGTATCTGGCGCTGAGCTATGACCATCGCCTGATCGACGGCCGCGAGGCGGTGACCTTCCTCAAGACGATCAAGGAGGCGATCGAAGATCCGACGCGGCTGTTGATCGATCTATAAAGGAGGCATCGAAACTGCCGTTCTTGATGTTTCCGGGAACCATCATGATCTGGATTGCCGCCGCGGCGATCGACCCTGTTTTCTCATATGTGCATCGGCTCCTCCCCTGACAAAGAGTGCGCTGCAAGCTTAGGTGACTATTATGGCTGATTACGACTATGACGTCCTTGTCATCGGTGCCGGTCCCGGCGGATATGTCGCGGCAATCCGCGCCGCGCAGCTGGGGCTCAAGACCGCGTGCGCCGAAGGGCGCGCGACGCTGGGCGGCACTTGCCTCAATGTCGGCTGCATCCCGTCGAAGGCGATGCTCCATGCGTCGGAGTATTTCGAGGCGGCGGCGGGCGGCGCGATGGCGGCGATGGGAATCAAGGTGAAGCCCGAACTCGACCTTGGTGCGATGCACGGCCAGCGCAAGGATGCGGTCAAGGGGCTGACCGGCGGGATCGAGTTTCTGTTCAAGAAGAACAAGATCGACTGGTTGAAGGGCTATGCCCGGTTCACGTCGGCCGACACGGTGGATGTCGCGGGCAAAAGCTATCGCGCGAAGAATATCATCATCGCGACCGGGTCGTCGGTGACGCCGCTTGCCGGTGTCGAGGTCGATAACGACAAGCAGATCATCGTCGATTCGACCGGCGCGCTCGAGCTTGCCAAGGTGCCGGGCCATATGGTCGTCATCGGCGGCGGGGTGATCGGGCTGGAACTGGGCAGCGTGTGGCGCCGCCTGGGCGCCAAGGTCACCTGCGTCGAGTTTCTCGACCAGATCCTGCCCGGCATGGACGCCGACGTGCGCAAGGAAGCGAACAAGATATTCAAGAAGCAGGGCATCGAGTTCAAGCTCAAGACCAAGGTGACGAAGGCCGAAGTGAAGGGCAAGAAGGCCGTCCTGACGCTCGAACCGGCAGCAGGCGGCGCGGCCGAAACGCTGGAAGCCGATGTCGTGCTCGTGTCGATCGGGCGCAAGCCCAACACCGACGGTCTTGCGCTCGACAAGGCGGGGCTAACCACCAACCAGCGCGGGCAGATCGAGATCGACCATGATTTCCGCACCGCGGTCAACGGCATCTGGGCGATCGGCGATGTCGTGCCGGGGCCAATGCTCGCGCATAAGGCCGAGGATGAAGGCATCGCCTGCGCCGAGAATATCGCGGGCCAGACGGGTATCGTGAACCACGACGTCATCCCGTCGGTCGTCTATACCTGGCCCGAAATCGCCGGCGTAGGCCTGACCGAGGAGCAGGCGAAGGAAAAGGGCGAGGTGAAGGTCGGCAAGTTCCCGATGCTCGCGAACAGCCGCGCCAAGACCAACCACGAACCCGACGGTTTTGTGAAAGTGATCGCCGACGCCAGGACCGACCGCGTGCTCGGCGTATGGTGCATCGCGAGCGTCGCGGGCACGATGATCGCGCAGGCGGCGCAGGCGATGGAGTTCGGCGCGACGTCCGAAGACATCGCCTATACCTGCCACGCGCACCCGACGCACAGCGAGGCGATCAAGGAAGCCGCGATGGCGGTGACGGGCAAGCCGATCCACATCTGATGCCAACATAGGGAGGGAGCGATTGATGGCGAAGTACGATCTCTGGGCAGCGGCTTCGCTGGCGCTCTCGTTCGCCGCGACGGGCGCGCAGGCGTCGCCCGACATGGGCGCGGCCCATGCGCGGCTGACCGCGCTGCTCGACAAAAATTATCCGGTGCTTGAGGCGCTATACAAGGATCTGCACCAGCATCCCGAACTGGGGATGCAGGAAGTGCGGACCGCCGGCCTGTTGGCGCGGCATCTGCGCGATGCGGGCTTTACCGTGACCGAGAAGGTCGGCGGCACCGGCGTCGTCGGCATCCTCAGAAATGGCGACGGTCCGACGATCCTTGTGCGCGCCGACATGGATGCGCTGCCGATGGAGGAGAAGACGGGGCTGGCCTGGGCGAGCAAGGCGCGCGCGACCTATGAGGGCAAGGATGTGCCCGTGATGCACGCTTGCGGCCACGACACGCATGTCGCCTATCTGGTCGGGGTCGCACAGGCGCTGAGCGCGATGCGCGACAGCTGGGCGGGGACGGTGATGCTGATCGGCCAGCCCGCCGAGGAACCATTGAGCGGCGCGCGCGCGATGCTTGATGATGGGCTGTTCACGCGCTTTCCCAAGCCCGACTTCGGCTTTGCGGCCCATGTCACCAACCTGCCCGCCGGTGTCGTCGCGATCAAGGCGGGGCCGTCCTCGTCGGCATCGGACAGCTATGCCATCACCTTTCACGGCCGCGGCGGCCACGGTTCCATGCCCGCGGCGACGATCGACCCGATCCCCATCGCCGCGCGCTTTGTCACCGACGCGCAGGTGATCATCAGCCGCGAAAAGGATCCAGCGGCGTTCGGCGTGCTGACCATCGGCGCGATCAACGCGGGCAGCGCGCCCAACATCATTCCCGACCAGGCGGAAGTAAAGGTCAACCTCCGCTCGCAGTCGCCCGAAGTGCGCAAGCTGCTCCGCGACGGCACCGCGCGCGTGGCGAGGTCGGCGGCGGCGATGGGCGGCGCGCCCGAACCGACGATCCGTTACCTCGGCGGCACGGGCGTAATGACGAATGACGAGGCAATGGCGAAAGCCGCGACCGGCGTGCTCGCACCGGCTTTTGGCAAGGGGCTGGTCTTTGCACCGGCCGACGCGACGCCCATGTCCGGAAGCGAGGATTATTCGGAGTTCGTCGATGCCGGCGTGCCGTCGCTCTTCTTCGGGATCGGCGGCTATGATCCCGCCCTGCTCGCCGCACTCAAGGCCAGGGGCGAACCCGCGCCGACCAATCATTCGCCCTTCTTCGCGCCCAAGGCCGAACCGGCGATCCGGGGCGCCGTAACGGCGATCACGCTGTCGATCATCGGCGGCGTGCGCCCGGCGGCCAAATAGGTTTCGGCCTTGTTCGCGCTCGACAATGCGCTGATCGTCCGACTGCTCGACCTCATCGGCATCGGCGTCTTTGCGCTGTCGGGCGCGCTGATGGCGGTGCGACTGCGGCAGACGCTGGTGACCGCAGCCTTTTTTGCGCTCGTCACCGGGGTCGGTGGGGGCAGCGTGCGCGACCTGTTGATCGGCGCGCCGGTCTTCTGGGTGCAGGATGGCGCCATCGCGGCCGTGTGCATCGCGATCGCGCTGATCGTCTGGGTGACGCCCGAACGCTGGTGGCAGGGGCAATTGCTGGAATGGGCCGACGCGGTGGGGCTCGCCGCCTATGCCGTATTCGGCACGGCAAAGGCGCTGGCGTGGGGGGTGCCGCCCGTCCCGGCGCTGCTGATGGGGGTCATCACCGGATGCGTCGGCGGGACGATCCGCGACATATTGGCGGGCGTGCCGTCGATCATCATGCGCCCGGAAGTCTATGTGACCGCCGCGGCGCTGGCATCGGGACTGTTCCTGCTGCTGATCTGGCTTGGCACAGGCACGCCGGTGGCGGCGATCGTCGGCGCGCTTGCGGGCTTTGCGCTGCGCGGCGCGGCGATCCACTGGTCGCTCGCGCTCCCCGCCTATCGCGGGCCCAGGGCGGGCTAGGCTTGCCTAATCGCCCGACTGGCGGCAGGTTGAGCATGTGAACAATCATGTCAGCACCGATCACCGGTGCGGTTTGGCCAGGGATAGTGCATGCAGACCGAACAGGCGGCCGTGAACGGCATCGACATCACCTATGAGGATCGCGGGCCGAAGGATGCGCCCGCCATATTGCTGGTGATGGGGCTGGGCGGACAATTGACGCTGTGGCCCGACGAGTTCGTCGCAGCACTGAATGACCGGGGTTTCCGTACGATCCGCTATGACAATCGCGACGTCGGCCTGTCGACGCGCTTCGACGCGGCGGGGGTGCCGAACCTGAAATGGATGTTCGTCAAGGCGGCTATCGGCCTGCCGGTGCGCCCCGCCTATACGCTCGCCGACATGGCCGCCGACGGCATCGGCCTGCTCGATCATCTCGGCATCGGTCGGGCGCATGTCGTCGGCGTGTCGATGGGCGGGATGATCGCGCAGCATATCGCCGCGCGCTATCCCGATCGCCTGCTGTCGCTGACCTCGATCATGTCCACCACGGGCAACCGCCGCCTGCCGCGCGCGCGCAAGGAAGCGATGCAGGCGCTCGCCAACCGGCCGATGAGCGGCGACAAGGAGGCGCTCATCGCCTATTCGGTGAACGCGGCGCGGGTGATCGGCAGCCCCGGCTATCCGCCCGACGAGGAACGGCTCCAGCGCCGCGTCCGCACCGATTTCGACCGCGGCTGGTATCCGCCGGGCTTTGCGCGCCAGATGGCGGCGATCGTCGCCGACGGTGACCGGCGGCCGATGCTGCGGACCATCAAGGCGCCGACGCTGGTGATCCATGGCGAGGACGACCCGCTCGTCCCGCTGGCGGGCGGGCGCGATACGGCGAACAATATCGCGGGGGCACGGCTGTTGACGATCCCCGGCATGGGGCATGACCTGCCGCTCGCACTTGTCGATACGCTCGCCGATGCGATCGCGGGGCATATCGGCGAAGTGGCGAAGGTCGCGGCATAAGCCGCAACCGGAAAGAAGCGGTGCCCCCGCCTTCGCGGGGACACATGAACTCGCCCGCCGCTATTTCAACAGCAGGGCCAGCGTCGCAAGAAACCCCTGCGCCTCGCGCTTGTCCGGCCGCGGCACGGCGGGCATATAGGCGCGGCAGTCGAGGCACGATGCCTGGATCGACCCCGCCCGTGCGAGCAGCGTCAGATCCTGCACCAGCCGTCGTTCGGCAAGCTGGCGGTTCATCGCCGCGATGCCGAACCAGCCGCGCGGCAGCGCAGCCGCTTCCTCGTCCCCGGCGCCCGTCCAGCTGGCGAGCATCTTGGAAAACTCGCTCGGTTCTTCCTCGAAATATCGGGCGTGGAAATCGCCCTCGACCTTGGCGAGCTTCGCCGCCGCGGCGAGCGCGTCGGAAAGGCCGCCGAACTGGTCGACAAGGCCCAGCTGGCGCGCGGTGCCGCCCGCCCACACGCGCCCTTCGGCGATCCGCAGGATCTTGTCGAGCGGCTGCTTGCGGCTTTTGGCCACCAGCCCGGTGAAGCGCGCATAGACATCCTCGACGCTCGCCTGCGCCAGCGCATTGAACTCTGCGTTCACCCCGCCCAGGATGTCGGGCTGGCCCGACAGCGGCGTCGTCGCGATGCCGTCGGCGTTGACGCCGATCTTGGCGAGCGCCCGATCAAAGCTCGGCACGATGCCGAACACGCCGATCGACCCGGTGACCGTTTCGGGTTCGGCAAAGATGCGGTCTGCGGGGGTCGAAATCCAGTAGCCGCCCGACGCCGCGACATTGGCCATCGACACGACGACGGGCAGCTTCCTGGCCTTGGCGGCGAGCAGTGCCTGGCGGATTTCCTCCGACGCCAGCACCGATCCGCCGGGCGAATCGACGCGCAGGACGATCGCCTTGACGCTGCTGTCAGTCGCGGCGTCGAGGATATGTTCGGCGATCGTCGCGCCGCCTGCAACCCCTGTCGGCGCTTCGCCATCGACGATTTCGCCGACGACGGGGACGACCGCGATCGCGCTGCCCTTTTCATCCGGCGGATTCGCGGCGACCCAGTTTTCGAGCGGGATGGCGTTAAACTCCCACGGTTTGCCGTCGTCGGTCGCGCCGCTGATCTCGGCCACGCGCCGGCCGAATGCCATGCGGCTGCCGAGCTTGTCGACCAGCCCCGCGTCAAGCGACGCCTTCGACAGGTCATTGCCCGCCGCGCGCACAGCGCCGGGGGTGTCGGCGATATAGGCGTCAAGCTTGGCCGCCGGGCGCGCTTTCTTCACATCGGCCAGCCAATTGTCCCACAGGACGCCGGCGTAGGCGAGGTTGGCCTCTTTCGCTTCGGGCGACTGGTCGCTGCGCAGAAAAGGTTCGACCGCGCTTTTGAAGGTGCCGACCCGATAGATGTTCGCCGTGACGCCGAGGCGATCCATCAGCCCCTTGTAATAGAGGCGCGATCCGCCCGGTCCCGCAATCGCGACGCCGCCGATGCCGTCGGCCCAGATTTCGCTCGCATGGGCGGCGATCTGATAGCTGTCGGTGGTATAGGCGGTGGCAAAGGCGAGCACCGGTTTTTTCTTTGCGCGCACCTTGTCGACCGCCGCGCCGATTTCGGCGAGCGACACCTGCCCGCCGCCGAGGAAGCGGTCGAGGTCGAGAACGACCGAGGTGATCCGCTTGTCCGCCGCCGCGGTTTCGAGCGCGTGGACGACATCGCGCGTGCGGATTTCCTTGATCTGCGGCCCACCCGACAGCGCCGCGAAGGGGTCGGTTTCGGCCGGCTGTTCGCTGACGACGCCGTCAAGCTCGATCAGCAGCGCACCCTCGCTGACCGGCAGACCCGCGTTGGGGCGCCCCGCGAGCAGTCCGAAAAGCGCGACGAAGAAAAGCAGCAGAAAGATGAGCGCCAGCGCATCCTTGATTCCGACGAGCAGATTCCAGACCTTGCGCGGAAAGCTGGTCGTGCCGCGCGGCCTGTCGTCCCCCGGCAGCGGGCGGCGGACGGGGATGGCCCAGGGGCCGGCGGGATCGTTGGGCGCGGTGTTGTCGGTCATCGGTCAAATCTAGGGATGCGCCTCGTCCTTGGCAATGCACGCTTCGACGGGCGGGCGTTGGGGGGGCATGGGCGGTCGAATGGCTCGACACGACCCGATTACGGGTCAAAGCCAGCCTTCGCGGCGATACCAGCGCACCGTTTCGGCGAGCGCGTCATCGGTGTCCCGTTCGGGGCGCCAGATCGTCGCAGGCGGGCGCGCGCCCTCGGTCACCACCCAGTCGGGATGCGCGATATAGCGCGCGCGGTCGGGGGTCAGCTTGGCGCGGTCGCGGCGCAGTAACCGATCGATGCGGGCGCCGGTCTTGATCAGCAGCGCCGGAGTGGTGAGCGTCGGCACATGGGCGCGGCCGACCGCACGGCCGATCGCGCGGGCGAAGCCGCGGTGCGACCAGCCGCCGGGGGTGCCGTCGTCGGGTTCATAGACCTGTCCGATGCTCGCCATGCGGTCGGCGGCGAGCGCGACGAGCAGGCGGGCGAGATCGCCCACACAGATCGCCGACATTCTGCCCCTGGGAGGCAGCAGCGCGATGCCGCGGCGGACCATGCGGAACAGGTCGAGCATTTCGGTATCGCCGGGGCCGAACACCGCTGGCGGGCGCACAATTGTCCAGTCGAGCCCGCTGTCCCGAACGACGGCCTCGGCGCGTTCCTTGGACCAGCCATAGTCGGAAAGGCCAGGTTCGCGCGCCGCGAGCGAGGAGACATGGACGAAGCGCGACACGCGGGCATCGCGCGCGGCGTCGACGACGTTCGCGGTTGCGGCGGCGTTGCCCGCCTCGAATGCGGCTCGGCTCGGTGCGTTGACGACGCCCGCAATGTGCAAGACGGCGTCGGCGCCCGCCGCCATTTCGGCAAGACTGTCGGCCCGGTCGAGCGCGCCGGCGATCCAGGTCACGCCCGCGCGATCGGGTTGCGGGCGGCGGGTGAGCGCGCGGACGTGCCAGCCCGCTTCGACCGCTTGGCGCAGCGTCGCGCCGCCAACGAAACCGGTGGCGCCGGTCATCGCCAGCACGCGCGTCACAGCAGCACCATATGGTCGCGGTGGACCATGGCGCTGCGCGGCGCATAGCCGAGCGCGGCCTCCTGCGCCTCGCGGCCAAGGCCGACGATCGCGGCGGCGTCGGCGGCGGGATATTCGGACAGGCCGCGCGCAACGATGCGCCCGTCGGGTCCGGCAATGTCGAGGATGTCGCCGCGCGCGAAGGCGCCCGACACCGCGGTCACGCCGGCGGCGAGCAGGCTTGCGCCGCCCGCCAGCGCCCTGACCGCGCCCGCGTCGATCGTCAGCTGTCCCGCGGCGGTCAATCCGCCCGCGAGCCATGCCTTGCGCGCGCTCGCCCCCTTTTCGGCGACGAACAGGCTGTGCCGCGCCGTGGTCGACAGCGGGCGGTCGATGCGGCCCGACGCGATGGCGAGATGCGCCCCCGCGGCGTTGGCGATGCGCGCGGCGGCGATTTTCGACACCATGCCGCCCGATCCCATGCCCGACGCCGATCCGGTGTCGGCCATCGCCTCGATCTTCGCGTCGATCCGGTCGATCCGGGCGATGTGGACGGCACCCGGCTGCGCCGGATTGCGGTCATAGAGGCCGTCGATGTCGGACAGAAGGATGACGCCGCGCGCCGCGGCGGCCTGCGCGACGCGCGCGGCGAGCCGGTCGTTGTCGCCAAAGCGGATTTCCTCGGTCGCGACGCTGTCATTTTCGTTAATGATCGGCACGACACCCAGGCTGAGCAGCCGATCGAGCGTCGCGGCGGCGTTGAGGTAGCGGCGGCGGTGTTCCAGGTCGCCGAGCGTCACCAGTATCTGCGCGGCGGTCAGCCCTTCGGCGCCAAGCACCTCGGCCCAGACCTGGCTGAGCGCGATCTGCCCCGTCGCGGCGGCGGCCTGCGCATCCTCGAGGCTGGCGCGGCCGCCTTTGGCCAGGGCCAGCCGCCGCGCGCCGAGTGCGATCGCGCCCGACGACACCACCGCGACCTGTTGCCCGGCGCGCGCGCGCTCCGCAATATCGGCGGCGATGCCCGCCAGCCAGTCGCGCCGCACTGCGCCATCGGGATCGACGAGCAGCGCCGACCCGATCTTGACGATCAGTCGCGGGCAGGAGGCGGGCGGAAACAGGCTCATGCCGCCGCCGATAGCGCGGCGGCGCCCCCGCGCCAATGCGAATGTCGATTGCCGTGCACAGAAGGCTGGACGCGGCGCGCGCCGCCCCATAGGTGTTGCGCGTGGAGGGGACCATGCAACCCCATATGACCGCCGCCGAGGAGCGGCATTTTGAATTGCAGCTGGCGGGGCTGGGCTCGCTGCTGGAGTTCGGCTGCGGCGGCAGCACGCTCGTCGCGGCGCGGCAGGTGCGGCGCATCGTCAGCGTCGACAGCGATCCCGCCTGGCTGGCGCGCGTGCAGGTCGAGGTGGCGCGCGAGGCGGTGGAGTTCACGCCCGTCCATGTCGACATCGGGCCGGTCGGCGAATGGGGCTATCCTGTCGATGAAAGCCGCCTGCGCGACTGGCCGCGCTATCACACGCAGGTCTGGCGCGGCATGGGGGGCAGCCCCGACGCGGTGCTGATCGACGGGCGTTTTCGCGTCGCCTGCCTGCTCCAGTCGATCATCCACTGCAAACCCGATTGCATCCTGCTGTTCCACGATTTTGCCGACCGGCCGCATTATCATGTCGTGCTGCGCCATGTGGACGTGCTTACGCGCGTGGACAGGCTGGCGGTCATGCGCGCGAAACAGCAGGTCGACGGCAAGGCGGTGCTGCACGACCTGTTCGATCATTTCCTCGTCCCCGATTGACCGCGCGCATCCGCCCGGGCACATCCCGCCGATGCCGACCATCGCCCCCGTCATCGAAACCGATCGCCTGCGCCTGCGTCCCGGACGCCTTGCCGACAAGGACAGGCACATCGCGATGTGGGCCGACGCGCGCGTCACGCGCTTCATCGGCGGCGAGCCGCGCGCGCCCGATGTCAGCTGGGGCAAGTTCCTGAGCGCGGCGGGGCTGTGGCCGGTGATGGGCTTCGGTTACTGGGTGTTCGCCGACCGCGCGAGCGACGCGTTGATCGGCATGGGCGGCCTCAGTTATTTCGGCCGCGGCATTGCCGAGCTCGAAGGGGTGCCCGAAGCGGGCTGGGCGTTCGATGCCGACCATTGGGGCGCGGGCTATGCGACCGAGGCGATGACCGCCGTGCTCGGCTGGGCCGACGCGCATCTCGGCGCATCCGATGTGCGCTGCATCATCGACCACGGCCATGAAGCGTCGGAGCGGGTCGCGGCGAAGCTGGGTTTCCGGCACGTCGGCGACAGCGACGCGCTGGGACATGTGGTGGCGATCTATAGCCGACCGCGGGGAGGGTAGCCGGGCAGTGGGGAAAGCTGCCTGCTCCCGCGAAAGGCGGCAGCCCATATCCAGTCGATGCGGGTTGGAATGGGCAGGGGAGGGCCCCCCGCCTTCGCGGGGACGCGCGATTTTATTTATCGGGCTAGGCCAGCTCCACCACCAGCACCCCGCCGTCGGCGCTGACAACGCGCACTTTGGCGCCCTCGGCGGCGTCGGGGCCGCGCACCGGCCATTCGCCGTCGCCGACCTTGGCGCGGCCGCGGCCGTCCTCGATCGCTTTCGTCACGGTAAGCACCTCGCCGACGAGGCGGCTGCCGCGCTGGTTCAGATTGGGATCGGCCGTGGTGATCGGGTTCGCCTTCAGCCAGCGGCGCCCGCCATAGAGCGCGACAAACGACAGCAGCGCAAAGATGCCGAGCTGGAGCGGGACGCTGAGCGGCACGATCCACGCGACGACACCGGTGACGACCGCCGCGGCGCCGATCCAGATGAGGAAGAAGCCCGGCGCGACAATCTCGGCCGCGGCGAGCAGCACGCCGAGCGACAGCCACGCCCAATGCGGTTCCATATTGGTGAGCCAGTCGGGCATGTCAGGCTCCCGGCTTGCGTTCAAGCGCGTCGCGGGCGAGTTCGCCGATGCCGCCCAGGGTGCCGATCAGCTGCGTTGCCTCGACCGGGAACAGGATCGTCTTGCTGTTCGGGCTGGTCGCGAACTGGCTCACCGCCTCGACATATTTCTGCGCGACGAAATAGTTGATCGCCTGTGCATTGCCGTTCGCGATCGCGTCGCTGACCATCTGCGTCGCCTTGGCTTCGGCCTCGGCTTCGCGTTCACGCGCCTCGGCGTCGCGAAAGGCGGCCTCGCGGCGGCCCTCGGCCTGCAAGATCTGACCCTGCTTCTCACCCTCGGCGCGCAGGATTTCAGAGGCGCGCAGTCCCTCCGCCTCGAGGATCGCGGCGCGCTTTTCGCGCTCGGCCTTCATCTGGCGCGCCATGGCGTTCGAAATGTCGGCGGGCGGGCGGATGTCCTTGATTTCGACGCGCGTGATCTTGACCCCCCACGGCGTTGTCGCATCGTCGACGACGTGCAGCAGGCGCGCGTTGATCTCGTCGCGCTTCGACAGCGTTTCGTCGAGATCCATCGACCCCATGACGGTGCGCAGGTTCGTCGTCGTCAGGTTCATGATCGACAGATACAGGTCGCTGACCTCATAGGCGGCCTTGGCGGCGTCGAGCACCTGGAAAAACACCACCCCGTCGACCGCGACCATCGCGTTGTCCTTGGTGATGATCTCCTGCCCTGGAATGTCGAGCACCTGTTCCATCATGTTGACCTTGCGCCCGACGCGATCGAAGATCGGCATGATGAAGTTGAGGCCCGGCTGCGCGGTGTGCGTGTAGCGGCCGAAGCGTTCGATCGTATAGGCAAAGCCCTGTCGCACGGGCGTCAACGCCCAGATCAGGAACACCAGTGCCAGAACCACCAGCGCGAGCGCGAACTCCATCGATCATCCCCTCTTGCAAAATTGCGCCTTTGCAAACCCGCCTTCCTTATTGCGGCAATGGCGCGGCTGCGCCACAGAAAAGCGCATGACCGACTTCGCTCCGCGCTCGCTGCTCTATGTTCCGGGATCGAACGCCCGCGCGCTTGAAAAGGCCGCGGGCCTGGCCGCCGACATGCTGATTATCGACCTTGAGGATGCGGTGCCTGTCGATCGCAAGGACGCGGCACGCGACGCGATGCGCGCGGCGGTGATCGCGGGCTATCCGGGCAAGCGCATCGCGGTGCGGATCAACGGCGCGGGAAGCATGCATCAGGCGGCGGACATCAATGCGCTTGCCGGACTGCCGCTCGACGCGGTGGTGCTGCCCAAGGTCGACGCCCCCGCCGACCTCGCCCCGGCGCGCGGGCTCGGTCTGCCGATGCTGGCGATGATCGAGACGCCGACCGCCATCTATGCCGCGCGCGACATCGCGTCGGACCCCGGCGTTGCGGGACTGATCGCGGGACTCAACGATCTTGCCCACGAACTGAAGCTGCCCGGCGGCACCGACCGTGGTGCGATGAGCCATGCGATTCAGGCGATCATACTTGCGGCGCGCGCGGGCGGCGTCTGGTGCTTTGACGGCGTTTACAATGCGATTGACGATGCCGCGGGTTTCGCCGCCGAAGCCGCCGAGGGGCGGCGGCTGGGTTTCGACGGCAAGACGCTGATCCACCCGTCACAGGTGAACCCATGCAACGCCGCATTCGCGCCGACGCCGCGCGAGATCGCCGCGGCCGAGGCGCTGGTCGCGGCGGCGACCGGCGGGGCACAGCGCCACGAAGGACGGATGATCGAGGATATGCACGTCGCAGCGGCGCGCGCACTGCTGGCGCGGGCGGGGCGGTGAGATCGTGGCCCCCTCCCCTTCAGTGTCGGGGTTGGGGTGGGGGTTATCGGCCCTGGCGCAAGGTCAGGGCCTCCACCCGCTGCGCCGCGGATCAGGCCCGGCGCTCGCCGCCCTCCCCTGAAGGGGATTGCGAAAGGAAGGTCGTTCGTCGTTCGACGAACCGCCTTGCCCGCCCGCAGCGGACATGCCATGCCGCGCGGCCATGAAAGTCGCTTTCTTTCGTGCCGCCGTCGCGGCCGCCGCCCTCGCCGCAACCGCCGCTCCCGCGCACGCCGCCCCCGCAACCGCCGATGCCCCCATCACCGAGGCCGACCTCGCCTCTCACATGAAAATCCTGGCCGGCGATGCGTTCGAGGGGCGTGCGCCGGGCACCGATGGCGAGGATCGCACGATTGCCTATATCGTCGGCGAATGGGCCAAGGCGGGGCTCGAAGCCGTGCCGGGCAGCGCGACGCCGTGGCTCCAGCCGGTGCCCTTTGTCGAGACGCAGGCGCTGAGCGGCTCCGCGACGTTCAAGGCGAACGGCCGCGATGTCGCGCTCGGCGATGACGGCATCGTCGTGACCGGCCGCGATGCGTCGGTGGCGCTGGCGGGTCTTCCCGCGGTCTTCGTCGGCTATGGCGTCGACGGCGCGGGTCAGGTCAACGCCGACGTCCGGGGCAAGCTTGCGATCATGCTGTTCGACAACGCCCCCTTCGGCGACAAGCTGCCGCGCTATCGCGAGCGGCGGCAGATGCTCGCCGATGCGGGGGCAAGCGCGGTGCTGGTGATCGCGACCGACGCGGTGCCGTGGGATGCGCTGCGCGAAAGCGTCGGCAGCAAATCCATGCGCCTTGCCAGCGCCGGGGCGGGCGCGCCGGTCAGCGGCTTTCTGTCGAGCGCCGCTGCCGACGCGCTGTTCAAGGCCGCGGGGCAGGATGGCGCCGCGCTGCGCGAGGCGGCAAAATCGCCCGATTACAAGGGCGCCGCCCTGCCGGTGACGGCGGACTTCACCGCAGCGTCGGCGGTCCGTTCCTTTGCCAGCCACAATGTCATTGCCAGGCTGCCCGGCGCACGGCCCGACGGCAAGGCGGTGCTCTTCCTCGGCCATTGGGATCATCTCGGCATCTGCGGGGCAGAGGGCGAGGCCGACCGCATCTGCAATGGCGCGGTCGACAATGCGAGCGGGATCGCGGTGCTGATCGAGGTCGCAAAGCGGCTGGGCGCGGGCGCGCGGCCCGATCGCGACATTTATTTCATGGCGACGACGGCGGAGGAAAAGGGTCTGCTCGGTGCGCGCTGGTTCGCCGATCATCCGGTGGTTCCGCTGTCCGACATCACGGTCGCGCTCAACGTCGACACGATCGCGATCTCGCCGCGCGGCACGCCGGTCGCGACGATCGGGCGCGGCAAGCCCGCCCATGATGCGATGGTGCGTTCGGTGGCTGCCGGGCTGGGTCGCAAGATCGACGAGGACGGCGAGGCCGACGCCTTTGTCCAGCGGCAGGATGGCTGGGCGCTGGGCGCGAAAGGCGTCACCTCGCTGATGGTCGGCGGCAGCTTTTCGGACATGAAGCTGCTCGAAGCCTTCTTGTCGGGCGATTATCACCGCGCGGGGGACAATTTTTCCGACCGGATACCGCTCGGCGGCGCGGCCGAGGATGCCGACCTGCACGTCGCGCTGGGGCGGGCTTTTGCCGATACCAGGCGGTGGCCGGGGACGGCGGAGTAAAAGGAAGCGTGTCCCCGCGAGGGCGGGAACCCATCACCGGCGTTTTCGGAATGGAGCTGCGGGAAATGGACCCCCCCTTTGGGGGGGCACATCAAATCAGGGTTGGCGGCGCTTTACGCCGCCTGCTTCGCGCGGTCCGCCATTTCCTGATTGAGCATTTCTGCCAGCAGGAAGGCGAGTTCCAGCGACTGCCCCGCATTGAGCCGCGGATCGCAATGGGTGTGATAGCGATCGGCGAGGTCCATCTGCGTCACGTCCATCGCGCCGCCGGTGCATTCGGTGACATTCTGGCCGGTCATTTCGATATGGATGCCGCCGCCATGCGTGCCCTCGGCGCGGTGGACGGCAAAGAAACCCCGCACTTCGGCCAGGATACGCTCGAACGGCCGCGTCTTGTAGCCGGTCGAGGTCTTGATGACATTGCCGTGCATCGGGTCGCACGACCAGACGACGGGATGGCCCGAATCCTTTACCGCGCGCACGAGCCTGGGCAGATGCGCCTCGATCTTGTCGTGGCCGTAACGCGTGATGAGCGTCATGCGACCCGGCACATGATGGGGGTTGAGCGTGTCGAGCAGACGCAGCAGCGCGTCGGGATCGAGGCTCGGCCCGCATTTCATGCCGATGGGATTGCCGATGCCGCGCAGAAACTCGATATGCGCCGACCCCTCGAAACGGGTGCGGTCGCCGACCCACAGGAAATGGCCCGACGTGTCGTACCAGCCGCCGGTCAGGCTGTCCTGCCGCGTCAGCGCCTGCTCATAGGGGAGCAGCAGCGCCTCGTGGCTGGTATAGAAGCTGGTGCCCTTGATCTGCGGCACCGTTTCGGGGGTCACGCCGCACGCTTCCATGAACGCGAGCGCTTCGGAAATGCGTGCTGCGGTTTCCTGATATTTTTTCGCCCACGGGCTGCGGTCCATGAAATCGTGCGTCCAGGCGTTGACCTGGTGCAGATTGGCATAGCCGCCGCCCGCGAAGGCACGCAGCAGGTTGAGCGTCGCCGCCGACTGGTTATAGGCCTTGACCATTCGCGCGGGGTCGGGCTCGCGGCCGTCGGCATCGAACGCGATGTCGTTGATGATGTCGCCGCGATAGCTTGGCAGCGACACACCGCCCACTTCCTCCATATCCGCGGAACGCGGCTTGGCGAACTGGCCCGCCATGCGGCCGAGCTTCACCACCGGCATTTTCGACGCGAAGGTCAGCACGACCGCCATCTGAAGCAGGACGCGAAAGGTGTCGCGGATGTTGTTGGGATGGAACTCGGCAAAGCTTTCGGCGCAGTCGCCGCCTTGCAGCAGAAAGGCCTTGCCCTCCGCGACGCGCGCAAGTTCGCTCGTCAATTCGCGCGCTTCGCCCGCAAAAACGAGCGGGGGATAGCCTGCAAGCTCGCGTTCGGCGGCCGCGAGCGCTTCGCCGTCGCGATAGGTGGGCAGCTGGCGGGCCTCGTGCGTGCGCCAGCTATGCGGTTGCCAGTTTTTCGTCATCTGCCTGTCATTTCATCTTCGAATCATGCGCCCCATGGCGCGAATGCCCTGCGGGTGCAATGTTTGCCGGGCGCGCGAGGCCGAAAATTAGCATTATCGTGACCTTTGCGCACCTATGCTTTTCTTAGGGCCAGGGAACTGATAGTTTATTGCAGGCTTGGCGCGGTGACGGCGCGATCCAAGGGACAGGGCTATCGATAACGTCATTCACCCAATGGCCCGATTGCGGGCCGGAATGCGAGCGATTGGCTATGGCGAGTTTCGACTCCGCGTGGTTCCTTTACGGGGCGTTGCTGCTTCTTCTGGCGACAAGTTTTGTCGTACGCATCGACTATGCGCGCATCGGGCTGGCCGCGGCGGCGCTCGTTGCGCTGCCGCTCACCCTCTTTCGCGCCTCCGATCCCGGTTACAGCCTGCTCGTGCTGGCAATCCTCGCGGTCAATATCGGCATTCTCGCGCGGCTGTGGCTGCGCGGGACGAAGGTGCGCTTCTCGCCTGAGGATGAGGAGTTGCGGCGGCGGCATTTTCCGGGGCTGGGCGCACATGCCGCGCGCGGGCTGATCGATCAGGGACACTGGATTTCGGCAAAGCGCGGCGAGGTGCTGATCCGCGAGAATCAGGCGGCGCCCAGCCTTTTCTATCTCGCCGACGGCCACGCGACGATTCTGCGCGACGGCGCCGAGGTCGGCTGCCTCGCCGATGGCGAGCTGATCGGCGAGGCGACGGTGCTCGACGGATCGCACGCGACGGGCACGGTCGTGCTTGCCAGCAATGCGCGGCTGTGGTTCGTCCCGGCGGCGGCGCTGCGCGCCTATCTTGCCGCCAATCCGGGCATTGCCGCCGAACTGCACGAGGGGTTCGCCCGCGCACTGCGCGGCAAGCTTGCGAGCGCGAACACGCGTATCGCTGACCGCACGCCGGCTTCCTCGGCATCGGCGGCTTGAGCCTCGAATCTGCAACGCGCTGCTGCTAATCACGCGTCCATGATGATTCTTTATGGCATTCCCAATTGCGACACGGTGAAAAAGGCGCGTCGCTGGCTCGACGATCACGGTCTTGCCTATCGGTTTCACGATGTCCGCAAGGACGGCCTGGACGCTGACCGGCTCCAGCGCTGGATCGACGAACTCGGCTGGGAAAAACTGCTCAACAAGGCGGGCACCAGCTTTCGCAAATTGCCCGATGCGGCAAAGGCGGGGCTGGACGCGGCGTCGGCCAGGGCGCTGATGCTCGAACAACCGGCGATGATCCGGCGGCCGGTCGTCGAGACCGCGAATGGAATCAGCGTCGGCTTTTCCGCCGACGACTGGCATGTGCGCTTTGCGGCGTGATGCGCGCGCTTGTGGCCATGCTGGCCCTGATGCTGACCGCGGGCTGCTCGGCTGATCCGGTGATGGCGGAGCCCACGCTCGACGGCAAGCCGCCCATCGTCATCGCGCATCGCGGCGCGTCGGGCGAGCGGCCCGAACATACGCTGGCGAGCTACAGGCTGGCGATCGAACAGGGCGCCGATTTCATCGAGCCCGATCTCGTGCTCACGCGCGACGGCGTGCTCGTGGCGCGTCACGAGAACGAGATTTCGGAAACCACCGATGTCGCGGATCGCCCCGAGTTTGCCGATCGCAAGGCGACGAAGACGATCGACGGGAAAGAGGTGACCGGCTGGTTCACCGAGGATTTCACGCTCGCCGAGATCAAGACGCTGCGCGCAAAGGAACGGCTGCCGCAACTGCGCGGCACCGCATTCGACGGGCGGTTCGAGGTGCCGACCTTCGAGGAGATATTGACGCTGCTCGCCGAGGCGAACCGCGGACGCAGCGTGCCGGTCGGCGTCTATCCGGAAACCAAGCATCCCAGTTATTTCGCGTCGATCGGCCTGCCGCACGACGCACCCTTGCTCGCGCTGCTTGATCGATTCGGTTATCGCGGACGCAGCGCGCCGGTGTTCATCCAGAGCTTTGAGGTCGGCAATCTGATGGACCTGCGTGCGAAGAGCGACCTGCCGCTCATCCAGCTCGTCGATGCCGTCGGCGGTCCCGCCGACCGACCCGATACGAGCTATGCCGCCATGACGTCGCCCGCGGGACTCAAAATGATCGCTGCCTATGCCGACGGCATCGGACCCAACAAGACGATGATCATCCCGCGCGGCGCTCTGGGGTCACTGGGCAAGCCGACGAACCTGGTTCGCGATGCGCACGCCGCGGGGCTCAAGGTCCATCCGTGGACGTTCCGCCGGGAGAATTATTTCCTGCCGCTCGGCAACAAGGGCGGGGTCAATCCGGCTGGCCACGGCGACCTGGGCGGCGAGATCGAGGCCTATCTTGCCACCGGCATCGACGGTCTGTTCAGCGACAATGTGCGCGAGGCGGTGGCGGTGCAGGCGGGACGTTGATTTTTCGACCGGTTGGCTTCGGCTGAATCCGGCCCTCCACTTTATCGCCGTCCCGGACTTGAAGCGGGACCGATCGCGGCGCCGACGTCATGGATACCGAATCGGGTTCGGGATAAGCAAGGTCGGCGGCCCCCGCTCCCCTTCCAGAAGCGGTCGAAAGACCGACGCGACACCTTGGGAGAGGGCGCGGGCCGGGCCGCGCGGCCGCGTCGGCTCAGCCCGGACCGTCATTCCACTGGAACACCGCTTCGAGCGGTTTTCCAAAGACGCGCGCGATGCGGAAGGCGACTTCGAGCGAGGGGGAATATTTGCCCTGCTCGATCGCGGCGATCGTCTGCCGCGTCACCCCCACGCGCTCGCCAAGTTCGGCCTGCGTCATTTCGCCGGCTAGGAAACGCAGCGTGCGAATATCGTTGTCGAAGGGCGGCTTAGCCATGCCAGCCCCGCCGGTAGCTCATCAGGACGACCACGCTGTTCACCAGTTCGGCGAGCACGATCGCGAGCAGGCCGCAATTCGCCAGCGCCACGCCGCTTTCCACAAAGGGCAGGTAAACCCCGACGACCATCATGCCGACCAGCAGGACATAATAAGCGGCGGCAGCTCCCCGCCGACGGATCGCGCGATCGCGCTCGTCGGCGCGCGCGCGCTCCGATTTCGGTGCCTGCGCCGACAGGATGATCGTGCCGACGATGACCGTGACGGCGTGCGCCACGGCGACCGATCCGAAGAGCCAGAGCATCGGCAACACCTCGCGTCCGGCGGGATGCCCGGCGAGGAGAAGCCCGAAATAGAGGCTGTAGGCGGCGGCCATTGCGATGACGTTCAGCCAGGCGGTCTTTTCGCGGAAGTTCATGGGCAGGTCTCCGGGTTCGGCGTCGGCGAGCTGCCGCGCGGATTCGAGGATCGCGGGCGACATGGTTCAACAGCCCCGGCGATCGAGGTGGAGTTGGGCGCCGACCCGCGCGAGTTCGGCAAAAACGACGATCGCGATCGTCGCGGGAATGATCATTCCCGCCGATGCCCGCACGCCCGCCGCGCTGGCGGCGAGGTGCCAGGGACAGGCGAGGAAATGCCAGCCAGAGGCGGCCGCCATCGACACCAGCGCCACCCAGTGGATGTTTTCGCGAAACATCATTTCAAACCCCATGTCAGGTGATACGAACGCTATGTTCGATATTTTTAACATTGAGTCAAGGATAATCAACATGGCCGGGCTTTGCCGCTTTCGCCTCGGCGCGTTACCAGCTAAGCCCCGGCACCATGTCAACGCTTCCCAAAACGCTCACCCTCGACACCTCCACGAGCCGCGCGAATCCGACGCCGCAGCCGATGAAGCGGCTGACCGTGCCGCGCATCCGCCAGCGCAAGGGCGGCGAGCCGATCGTGATGCTCACCGCCTATACGGTGCGCATGGCGCAGTTGCTCGACCCGCATTGCGACATGCTGCTCGTCGGCGATTCGCTCGCGCAGGTGATCTATGGCTTGCCGCACACGGTCGGGGTGACGATGGAGATGATGGCGCTGCACGGCGCCGCGGTGGTGCGTGGCAGCTATCACGCCGCGGTCATTGTCGACATGCCTTTCGGCAGCTATGAAGGCAGTCCAGAGCAGGCGTTCGACAATGCCGCGCGGCTGCTCAAGGAAACGGGCGCCGCAGCGGTGAAGGTCGAGGGCGGCAAGGTTCTCGCCCCGACGATCGAGTTTCTGACCCAGCGCGGCATCCCGGTGATGGGCCATGTCGGCCTGACGCCACAGGCGGTGAACATCCTCGGCGGCTATGGCGTGCGCGGCAAGAGCGAGGAAGAAGCCCGCTCGATCGTCGAGGATGCAGTCGCGGTGGCGCAGGCGGGCGCCTTTTCGATCGTGATCGAAGGGGTGCTCGAATCGATCGCGATCGAGATCACGAACAAGGTCGCCTGCCCGACGATCGGCATCGGCGCATCGGCGCAATGCGACGGCCAGGTGCTTGTCACCGACGACATGCTGGGCATGTTCGAGCGCGTCCCGAAGTTCGTCAAACGCTATCAGGACATGGCGGGCGTCGTCAGCGGCGCGGTGCAAAATTATGCCGACGAAGTCAGGTCCCGTTCATTCCCGACCGAGGATCAGATCTACGCCGGTTGATTGCCCCAGCGTGTCCGCAAGTGAAACGCTTGGCCTTTCCCCGTGCCGTCGCTAAGGAAGCGGGCCGGCCTCGTGCCGCCACGAAGTTTACGGAGGTTTGATTGGCCCTGAGCCCGACGAATGACGCCGCGCTGTTGCAGGAAGTCGATGAAGCCGTTCGCAAGGATCGGCTCGACACGATCATGCAGCGCTATGGCCGCTGGATCATCGGCGGCGTGCTGGCGATCCTGCTGGCCTTTGGCGGCTATCTTTACTGGAACCATCGACAGGATGTCGCGCGCGGCGAACAGGCCGAACGGCTGATTGCCGCGCTGGACAAGCTCCAGACCAACCAGCCGCGAGCCGCGGCGAGCGAACTGGAAAGGATCGCCGCCGAAGGCTCCCCCGCCTATCGCGCGGCGGCGATGATGCAGCAGGCGAATATCAAGGCCGGTGCGGGCGACCTCAAGGCCGCCGCCGCGCTGATGGCCAGGATCGTCGCCGATGCCGAGGTCGACCGGTCGCTTCGCGACCTTGCGCTCATTCGCCAGACGGCGTTCGAATATGACACGCTGAAGCCCGAGGCGGTGATCGCGCGGATGAAGCCGATCGTCGATGCCAGGGATCCCGCGTCGAGCTGGTTCGCCAGCGCCGCCGAATTGTCGGCGAGCGCCCACTATCGGCTCGGCCAGTTCGACCAGGCGGGCGCGCTCTATGGCCGGATCGCCAAATTGCCCGACCTTACCAGGTCGCTGCAATCGCGTTCGGTCCAGATGGCGGGGATGCTGGGTGTCGATGCCGTCGCCGACCGCGCCGCCGAGAGCATCGCCGCCGAGCGGAACGGCGCGGCGGCCGCCGCCCCGAAGACTGAGGAAGCCAAATAATATGCGGACTGCGCGTTTCGGACTATATGCGGCGCTGCTGGCGCTGCCGCTGGCGGGTTGCGGGGTGTTCAAGGGCGATGGCGGGCCGAGGACGCCGACGATCGGCAATCGTGTCTCGATCCTGTCGAACGACAATAGCGTCAAGGTCGATCCGGCGACGGCGGCGATTGCCGTCGTGCTGCCCGATCCGGTCGTGAACGCCGCCTGGGCGCAATCGGGCGGCAACGCGGCGAAATCCATGGGACATCCCGCGCTCGGCGCCGCGCGGACGAAGCTCTGGCAAGCGAATATCGCGGGCAGCACGAAAAAGCAGCGCCTGGCTTCGTCGCCGGTGGTCGCCGACAACCGCCTGTTCGTCGTCGATACCGACGCGGTCGTTTCGGCCTTTGCGGCCGATACGGGCGCAAGGCTGTGGAGCGTCGCGATCGGCAGCACGGGCAAGGATTTCAAGGATTCGCTGTTCGGCGGCGGCGCGAGCGTCGATGGCAATGTCGTCTATGCGACGAGCGGCGTCGGCGACGTCGCGGCGCTCAACGCGGCCGACGGGTCGGTGCTGTGGAAGGTGCGGCCCGCCGGGCCGCTGCGCGGTGCGCCGACGGTGGCGTTCGGCGGCGTCTATGTGATCAGCCAGGACAACCAGATTTTCGCGCTCAATGCCGCCGACGGCGCCGTCCAGTGGCAGGCGACGGCGTCGCTGGAGGCGGGAAGCGTCTTCGGCGCGGCATCGCCCGCGGCGGGGCAGGGCACGATCGTCGCGGGCTTCTCGTCGGGCGAGGTGCAGGCCTATCGTTACGAAAATGGCCGCGACCTGTGGGAAGATGCGCTGGCGCGCACGTCGATGGCGCTGTCGGTGTCGACGCTCACCGACGTCGATGCCGATCCGGTGATCGACCGCGGCCGCGTGTTCGCGCTCGGCCAGGGTGGCCGCATGGCAAGTTACGAGCTGGTTACCGGCCAGCGCAGCTGGGAAATCTCGATCGCCGGCATTTCGACGCCCTATGTGGTCGGCGAATGGGTCTATGCGATGACCGACGACGGCAAATTGCTGTGCGTCGCGCGGTCGAGCGGCAAAGTGCGCTGGCTCCAGCAGCTCGCGCGCTTTCGTGTAGAGACCGAGAAGAAAAAGAAGGATCCGATCCGCTGGACGGGGCCGATCCTTGCGGGCGGGCGCCTGATCGCGGTGAACAGCGAAGGCACGCTGGCGGAGTTTTCACCGGCCGACGGATCGCTGCTCGCATCGACCGAGTTCGGAACGTCGCTGTCGCAACCGCCGATCGTCGCAAACAGCACGCTCTATATCCTTGCCGACGACGGGACGATCACCGCCTGGCGTTGATGGGCCACGCTTTCCCTCTCTCCTTCAGGGGAGAGGGTCTTGTAAGGATAAACGGATGTCGCGACGTGCGACGATCGCCATTGTCGGCCGGCCCAATGTGGGGAAATCGACGCTGTTCAACCGGCTCGTCGGCAAGCGGCTCGCGCTTGTCGACGACCAGCCGGGGGTGACGCGCGACCGGCGCGAGGGCGACGGCAAGCTGCTCGGTCTCGAGTTCCGCATCGTCGACACCGCCGGGTTCGAGGATCAGGATGCGGCGACGCTGCCCGGCCGGATGCGTGTCCAGACCGAAAAGGCGGTGCGCGAGGCCGACGCCGCGCTGTTCCTGATCGACGCGCGCGCCGGAGTGACGCCGCTCGACGAGGAAATTGCGCGCTGGCTGCGCAGCGAGGACACGCCGATCATCCTCTGCGCGAACAAGGCCGAAGGCAAGCAGGGCGAGGCGGGGCTGATGGAGGCCTGGTCGCTCGGTTTCGACACCGTGCTCGCGCTCAGCGCCGAACATGGCGAGGGGTTGGTCGAACTGTTCGACGCCCTGCGCCCGGTCGTCGAGCCCTTCATGGACGCCGAGGCGGAGGCGAGCGATGATGCCGCGGATGCGGCGCCGGGCCCGATGAAGCTCGCGATCGTCGGCCGCCCCAATGCGGGCAAATCGACGCTCATCAACCGGATGATCGGCGAGGATCGGCTTATCACAGGGCCCGAAGCGGGGATCACGCGCGATTCGATCCGCGTCGATTGGCGGTGGGAAAAGGATGGCGCGGTCCACGAGATTCAGCTGTTCGACACCGCGGGGATGCGCAAGCGCGCGAAGGTGCAGGACAAGCTGGAGAAGCTTTCGGTCGCCGACGCGCTGCACGCGGTCGATTTCGCCGAGGTCGTCGTGCTGCTGCTCGATGCGACCAAGGGGCTGGAGGCGCAGGATCTGCGCATCGCCGACCGGGTGCTTCAGGAAGGGCGCGCGCTGATCGTCGCGCTCAACAAATGGGACATTGCCGAAGATCCATCGGCGCTGTTCAACGGCGTGCGCACCGCGCTCGACGACGGGCTTGCCCAGGTGAAGGGCGTGCCGGTGCTCAGCATTTCGGGCGCGACGGGCAAGGGGATCGACACGCTCGTCCGCGTCGCGTTCGAGCAGCGCGCGATCTGGACGAACCGCGTCCCGACGGCCCGGCTCAACCGCTGGTTCGAGGGCGCAGTGACCGCGAATCCGCCGCCGGCGCCGGGTGGCAAGCGCATCAAGCTGCGTTACATCACGCAGGCGCGCACGCGCCCGCCCACTTTCGTCGTCTTCGGATCGCGCACCGACGCGCTGCCCGGCAGCTATGAACGCTATCTGGTCAACGGCATGCGCAAGGAACTGGGGTTTCAGGGCGTGCCGGTGCGGCTCAATTTCCGCAATTCGCGCAATCCCTATGACGAATGACACGGCGGTGCGGCTGGTCGATGCGCGCGGGATGCGTTGTCCCTGGCCCGCGCTGCGGCTGGCGCGCGCGATGCGCGAGGTGGAGGCGGTGCTGCTGATCGCCGACGACCCCAATGCAGGCCGCGAGATCGCGGCGCTCGCTGCCGGGCATGGCTGGGCGGTGACTGACGAGAGCGCCGATGCGGGCGAGGGGCGCTGGCGCGTTCGCCGTTGACCCAAAATGGGGCGGCTTCGGCCGACTGGCGCGCGGTTCGTAACCTCTTTTTTACCGACTTTGGGGCATGGATCGGCCGGGACCACGACCGATCTGAACACCAAGGGACGAAAGCATTGGACGAAATCCTGGTCGATTGGGACGAGTTTCGCGCGACGCGCACCCAATTGGGGGCGGCTTTTGTGCGTATTCTCGGCTATTTTCGCGAGGACGGCACCAAATCGGTCGCCGCGATCGAAGAGGCAATGCGCGCGCGCGATCCGCGCGGGCTGGTTATGCCCGCGCACACGCTGAAGAGCGAAGCGCGCCAGTTCGGCGGCGAAAAGCTTGGCGCGCTTGCCGAAGACATCGAAATGTTCGCGCGCCATTGCGTCGAAAGCCAGACGAGCCCCGAGGAATATCTGCCGCGCGTGGTCGCGCTGCGCCCGCTGTTCGAACAAACGCTCGCCGCGCTCGAACGCGAAGCCAATCCGCTGGTCCAGCGCCGCCCCGCCGCTTTCGGTCGCGCCGTCGGTTATTGACGGGCGCGCCGTCTCAGCCCGGAAAGCGCTTTCGCATCGGCTGCACCTGCCAGCGCGACAGGCTGCGCCACAGCCATTCGAGCGGGCCATATTGGTAGCGATCGAGCCAGGCTTTTGACCACAGCAGCATCGCCGCCCACATGCCGAGGCAGAAAAGATAGAGCGGCAGGCGGCCGATACTGCCAAACAGCCCAAACCCATAGCCGTAAAAGATCGTCGTCATCACGATCGAGGTGACGAGATAATTGGTGAAGGCCATGCGCCCCGCCGCAGCAAGCCGCACGCGCACGGCGTTGCTTGCCGCGGTCCTGATGAGCAGCATGATGAGCGCCGCCCAGCCGATCGTCATCAGCGTGTCGAAGGGCACCGACAGCGCCATCGTCGCGCCGAACACCGACACCGCGTCATAGCCGGTGCGCATCTGATAGAGGGCGAGTCCGGCGAGCGGCGGCACCGCGACCAGGAAGCAGGCGATCGCCCATTTGCGATAGCGCGCCGCTTCCCATTCGCCGGTCAGCATATGCGATTTGAACAGCGCCATGCCGATCAGCATCAGCCCGACCGTTTCCCACAGGAACAGGCCGAGGAAGACAAGCGGGTCGCCCGCCATTTCGCCGGTGCGATGTGCGACGATGCTGGCATAGCTGCCGAGATAAAGCGCCTTCTGTTCAGCGTAGACGGGGGTGGACGGGCCCATGTCGGCGTTCATCTGTCGCAACGCCTCCTGCATGGCGGCCGCCGCATCGGGGGGCAGCGTGCCTGTCTGCGCCATTGCCATCATCGCCCAGAGGATCGCGGGCAGGCCGATGCCGATCAGGAAAAAGGGGATCGCCCAGAGCAGCAGCGCGCGCACCGACAGGTTGCGGAACAGAAAGAGGATCAGCCCGCAGATGGCATAGAGGAACAGGATGTCGCCTAACCAGATAAGGTAGAAATGCGCCAGGCCGAAGATCGCGAGCCAGAACATGCGCGAATAATGCGCACCCGCAGCGCTGCGCCCCGCCGAGGCGGCGCCGTCGATCACCAGCAGCATGCTCGCCCCGAACAGCATCGAGAACAGGCCGCGCATCTTTGAATCGACGAAAACGAAGTTGAAGAACCAGGTTGCGACATCGCTGCCGGTCGGCGGTCCCCCGGCGGCGGGGTTGCCATAGGCCGGAAAGGGCAGCGCAAAGGCGACGATGTTCATCGCGAGGATGCCCATCACCGCGACGCCGCGAATCGCGTCGAGGCTTTCGTATCGCGTCGTCATTCCCCGGTTCATCGCCTCTTTCGCCCTCCGGCTTCTGCGCAGCGTCAGAGCCAGCTGCTGATCTGTTCCAGCGGTTTTTTGCGCATCGCGTGAACGGGCACCGTCGCGTCGGCCGCCGGATGGCCCGCGACGATCAGCATCAGCGGCTTTTCGTCGGCCGGACGGCCGCAGATGTCGCGCAGAAATCCCATCGGCGACGGTGTGTGCGTCAAGGTCGCAAGCCCGGCGCCGTGGAGCGCGGTGAGCAGCAGGCCGCACGCGATGCCGACGCTTTCGGTGACGTAGTAATTCTGCCGCGCCTCGCCCGGATCGATCCCGCCGCGCCGCTGTCCGAACACGACGATCAGCCACGGCGCGATGTCGAGGAAGGCCTTGTCCTCGTCGGTGCCGAGCGGGGCGAGCGCATCGAGCCATTCCCGCCCGGCGCGGCTCGCGTAGAATTGGCGCTCCTCGGCCTCGGCGGCGAGGCGGATGCGGTGCTTGATGTCGGGCGAGGAAACCGCCGCGAAATGCCATGGCTGGTGGTTGGCGCCGCTGGGCGCGGTGCCTGCGGCGGCGATCGCGGCTTCGATCACCTCGCGCGGCACCGGCGCGTCGCTGAACATCCGGCACGTCCGCCGCGTGGCGACATGGTCGCGAAATGCCTCCGCCGCGGCGATCCGCGCGGCGTCGGTCATCGCGGGCGGCACGCTATAGGGGACCGTCGGATGCGCTTTCATGGCGCCGGTCTATCGGCGATCGGACGATCGCGCCAGCGCTGTTTGCGCGCCATCGGCCCGCGGCGACCGAGCCGCGTTGTGGGCGGGGTCCCCGATCGGGAAGGCACGGCGCCGCCGCCGGGGCGCTCGACCTCGCCTTGCCGGTGTTGCCGCGGCGATCGGCATGATAAGATCGCCCCAGCATCCGGCGGTCAGCGAAGGGGGACGGGATTGGCGATCAGGGTCACGCTCGATATGGCGCCGCCGCCGCAACCATCGCTGCCGATCGCGATCGTCGGGCGCGTCGTGACGGGGGCCTTTCTGGGCCTTGTCTCCCTCTTCGCGCTGGCTTGTTTGATCGTCATTCCCTGGTGGCTGATCGGCCTTGCGATCCCGGCCCTTGACTATGATGCCGCGCTGGCGCGCTGGGGGCACGACCGCGACAGCAGCTTCGCCGCTTTGCCCTGGGCCTGGGCGGCTGCGGCGGGGGTCGTGATCGGCCTTTACCATCTGTCGGTCCAGCGCCGCTGGCGCGCATCGCACAGCCAGCGCACGATGCGCGACATGACGCGCGCGGTCGACAAGGCCGCCGGCAGGAACAGTCGGCGTGTGCGGCGGAGCCGCTGGCTGTTCGCTGCGGCGCTGCTCTGGATTCCGGCGATCATCCTGTCGAAACCGGTCTGGGGCGCGTGGCTTGGCATGGGTGGCGACGGACGACTGCCCGATCCATGGATCGGCATCATGGTCGCGATCACCTGTCTCGGCCCCGTCCCGCTCGCGGCGCTCGCCATTTTTGCCGACGCGCGCGCGACGCCGGCGCGGCGGCAGGCCGTATCGGCGGTCGCCCGCGTGGCCATGGCCTATGGACCCTTTCTGTTGTTCGCGGCGCTGCTGGCCGCGGCGATCGCCTGGGGTGCCGCGGTCGGCGCAGGCGAAGCGGCGGGGCGGTCGTCGTGGCAGGCGGACTATGGCCCGCCGCTGGTGCTGGGCGGAATTGTCCTGCTCTATTGGCTTTCCTTCCGCACCAGCAGCGCGCTCGAAAGCCGCTATGCGCCGCGGCTCGCGGCCTGGGCGCTGCCGCGCGTCGACGAGGAAAGGCGTGGCGACCGGCGGGCGCCCGTGGTCTATCTCCGCTCCTTCGGCGACGATTTCGCCCTGGTGGTGGCAAGCGAGGAGGGCGAAGCCCGGCGCGTCACGCGCCTCGAAACACTGCTCGCCGACAATGCGCGCCGATTCGGACCCGTGATCGCGATCGGCGAGCCAGGCTATCTGCCGGTCGAGGGCGCGGCGCGCGCCTATTTCGCCGATGACGCCTGGCAGGATGCCGTGCGCTGCTGGATCGACGAGGCCGGATTCGTCCTTGTCGTCGCAGGCTATACGAGCGGTGTCAGCTGGGAGCTTGAAACCGTGATCGCACGCGGCCATGCCGCGAAGCTGATCGTCGTCTTTCCGCCCGATCCCGATCATTTTGCGGCGCGATGGGCATGGCTGCGTGAACGCGCCCATGCCAGTCGCATTGCGCGGCTGCCCGTCAGACCCGTCGCGGGGACGATGCTCGCCTGTCTCGACCGTTATGGCGAAATCCTGCTTCTGACCGCCGCCGAACCCGACGTGCGGCGATACCGCAGCGCGCTTGTGATCGCATTGGCGGAGATATTCGCGGTCTGATTTGCCGTCATATTGACATTTATGTCAGTAATGCTATCTGGGCGGCGCAAGGATTCGCTACAGAGGTTCGCCATGCCCAGCTTCCCGCTCTCCCATCCCGACCGCGTCGACGGCGGTTTTCGCCCGCTCAGGGCGTGGCGCCATTTCCGCCGGCTCATCGCCGACAAGGAAGACACCGAACAGGTGTTCCACATCATCGAATCGCTGCGTGACAAGCGCTTCGGCAAGGCGGCGGAGGCCTTTTTCGCCACCGCAGAGGGGCGCAAGCAGCTTGCCGAGCGACCCTATCTGCCCGCGATGCTCGACGACCATGACACGCTGCGCAAGCTGCCCGAAGGCAGCGTCGGGCGCGCCTATGTCGACTTCATGGAGCGCGAGGGGCTGACCGCGCAGGGGCTGGTCGACGAGTTCGACAAGTTTCGCCGCGGCCAGCCGCGCTATGACGATATGCTGGAGCTATACGGCAACCGGCTGCGCGACACGCACGACCTGTTTCACATTCTCACCGGTTACGGTCGCGACGCGCTCGGCGAACAATGCGTGCTCGCCTTTTCCTACAGCCAGACCCCGAGCTGGGGGACGCTGTTCATCGCCTGGGCCGGCGCGCGCGAAATCCGCAAGGGGTTCGGCAACCGCTATCCCATCTATGGCGCGGTGCGTGAGGGCCAGCGTATCGGCCGCGCCGCGCAGCAAATTGCGCACCAGAATATCGAGGCGCTGCTCGCCGAACCGCTCGACGCCGCGCGGCAGCGGCTGCGGATCGCGGAGCCCAGGCTTTACAAACAGGTCCACGCGATGATGCGCGCCGACGGCATCGACCCCTATGACCTGCTGGGGAAAAAGGCCGCCGAAGCGGCGTCGGCGCCCGCGCCGCTCGCGCAGGCGGCCTGACCGGTCAGTTACCGGCGCCCAGCCGCGCGATCATCGCCTGCGCCGCGGCGGGATTGCGGACCTTGGCGCCTGCGATGAAGAAGAGGAAGACGTCGCGGCCGCCCGCGGCCCAGTCGCGCGCGCGCTGTGTCCAATGGTCGAGCGCCGCCGCATCATAGCCGGTTTCGACCTCCTCGCGGCTGCGCTGGAGCCGCGCGTAGGTGAAATCGGCGGTCTGCTCGTCGATGCACGGAAACTCGTCGCTGTCGGCGTAAACGACCGCCATGTTGCGTGTCCGCAGAAGGTCGAGGAAAGCGGGATCGCGGAAGCTTTCGTGCCGCACCTCGATCGCGTGGCGTAAGCGAAGGCCGTCCCGGCTGTCGGGCAGCAGGTCGAGGAAGCCCGCAAAATCGTCGCGGTCGAACGTCTTGGTCGCCATGAACTGCCAGTGGATCGGGCCGAGCCGGTCGCCGAGGCGCGTGATGCCCTGGGCGAGAAATCGTTCGATCGAGGCGGCGCCGTCGCTGAGCCGCTTGCGGTTGGTACAAAAACGTGACGCCTTGACGCTGAACCTGAAGCCATCGGGAACCGACGCTGCCCAATTGGCGAAGCTTTCGGGTTTCTGGCTGCCATAATAGGTGCCGTTGATCTCGATGCCGGTCAGATGCCGGCCGGCATATTCAAGCTCGCGTTTCTGCGGATGTCCGGGCGGGTAGAAGGTGCCGCGCCACGGTTCATAGGTCCAGCCACCGACGCCGACGTGGATGGTCATTGGCTTATTCCCCCTGGCAATCCCGACTCCGCGCGTGCCGAGCTTGTCGAAGCACCGCTCGTTCTTCGCAATGGCTAAAGACAGAACGGCCCTTGGACAAGCTCAGGGCGAATGGTTTATGACGGATTGGCCAGCGTTTCGGGCCCCCGCGACGCTCACGCCAACGCCGCGTCGGCGCCCATCAGCTTCGGGAAAAAGCCTTCGTGCGCCGCGCGCATTTCGGCAAGCGTTACCTGGTGGTCGCTGTCGGGCAATTCAAAGACGATGCGATCCTTGATCGTGCGGCCCAGCGGGTCGACCGGCACGTCGGCACGGTTCGCGGCATCGAGGAAATCGGCAAGGCAGGTGTCGCACACGGTGACGAGATACAGGCCCTGATCCTCGCCGAAAAAGCTTTCGGCGATGCCGAAGGGCTGTTCTTCGCTGACCAGCACGCCGATGTTCGATGCGAGCGCCATTTCGGCGAGCGCGACGGCGACGCCGCCATCGGAGACGTCGTGGCAGGCGGTGATCCAGCCTTGGTTGATGCTCTTGCGGATGAAATCGCCTGTGCGCTTTTCGGCGCGCAGATCGACAGGCGGCGGCGGGCCTTCCTCGCGGCCGTGGATTTCGCGCAGCCAGATCGACTGGCCAAGATGGCCCATGCGTTCGCCGACCGCGAGGACGATGTCGCCCGTGCGCCTGAAACCGATGCCGACCGCCCTGGTCAGATCGTCGATCACGCCAACGCCGCCAATCGCGGGGGTTGGCAGGATCGCGCTGCCGCCGCCGGTCGCCTTGCTTTCATTATAGAGGCTGACATTGCCTGACACGATCGGATAGTCGAGCGCGCGGCACGCCTCTGCCATGCCCTCCAGACAGCCGACGATCTGTCCCATTATTTCGGGGCGCTGCGGATTGGCGAAATTGAGGCAGTTTGTGATCGCGAGCGGCGTCGCGCCGACCGCGGTGATGTTGCGCCAGGTTTCCGCGACCGCCTGGCGACCGCCCTCGACCGGGTCGGCATGGCAATAGCGCGGGGTGCAGTCGGTCGACATGGCGAGCGCGCGGTTCGTCCCGTGGATGCGGACGAGCGCGGCGTCGCCGCCGGTCTGCACCGTGTCGGCGCCGACCTGGCTGTCATATTGTTCCCAGATCCAGCGGCGGCTGGCGATGTCGGGGGAACCCATCAAGGTCTTGAGGTCGGCGGCGACGTCCTTCGTTTCGGGCACATCGGTCAACGGCGCCCGCTTCGGGGTCGGGACGTGCGGCCGGTCATAAAGCGGTGCGTCGTCGGCGAGCGGGGCGAGCGGAATGTCGCAGACGATCTCCCCCCCGTGTTCGAGCACCATGCGCCCGGTATCGGTGACGGTGCCGATGACCGCGAAGTCGAGCTCCCATTTTTTGAAGATCGCCTTCGCAAACTCTTCCTTGCCGGGCTTCAGGACCATGAGCATGCGTTCCTGGCTTTCCGACAGCATCATCTCATAGGCGGTCATGCCGGTTTCGCGCTGCGGCACGTCGTCCATCCTGAGGTGGATGCCGACACCGCCCTTCGACGCCATCTCGACCGACGAGCTGGTCAGCCCCGCGGCGCCCATGTCCTGGATCGCGACGATCGCGTCCGACGCCATCAGTTCGAGGCACGCTTCGATCAGCAGCTTTTCGGTAAAGGGGTCGCCGACCTGCACCGTCGGGCGCTTTTCTTCGGCATCTTCGCCGAAGTCGGCCGACGCCATCGTCGCGCCGTGGATGCCGTCGCGCCCGGTTTTCGAACCGACATAGACGATCGGATTGCCGACGCCGGATGCGGCCGAATAGAAGATCCTGTCCTGTTCGGCGACGCCGACGGTCATCGCGTTGACGAGGATATTGCCGTCATAGGCCTTGTGGAAATTGACTTCGCCGCCGACCGTCGGCACGCCGACGCAATTGCCATAGCCCCCGATGCCGTGGACGACGCCGGCGATCAGGTGGCGCATCTTCGGATGGTCGGGACGGCCAAAGCGCAGCGCGTTGAGATTGGCAACCGGTCGCGCGCCCATGGTGAAAACGTCGCGCAGGATGCCGCCGACGCCCGTGGCCGCGCCCTGATAGGGCTCGATGTAGCTTGGGTGGTTGTGGCTCTCCATCTTGAAGATGGCGGCGAGCTTCTTGCCGTCCGGCCCTTCGCCGATGTCGATGACCCCCGCATTTTCGCCGGGGCCGCAGATCACCCACGGCGCCTCGGTCGGCAGTTTCTTGAGGTGAATGCGCGAGCTTTTGTAGCTGCAATGCTCGGACCACATGACCGAGAAGATGCCGAGTTCGACGAGATTCGGTTCGCGCCCGATCGCGGCGACGATGCGCTCATATTCTTGTGGCGAAAGCCCGTGCTCGGCGACGATTTCGGGGGTGATGGCGGGCGCTGGCTGAGTCATGGCGCGCCTTTAGCGGCACGCGCGCGAAACGAACAGACCCCATATCGCCTTTTTGGGCGACCGGGGCCTGCCGTGGCAGAGCGATGTCAGCGCGAAGCGAGCCGGGTCCTGTCGGTCGCCAGCGGCTCGACCTCGCGGAGCGGGAAGCTCACCTGCTGCGACCCCACGGTGCCGCGAACGCGATGCGCGCCGACGCGCAGCACGAACGGCTTGCCGGTGCGTTCCTCGATGCCTTTGATCACGCGCGTGCCGCCGACCTGGGTGACGGTGTAGCTGTAGGTGGCGCCATCATGCTGGAAACGCTTGACCGCTTCGTCCTTGGCCAGCGCCGCGGTGGGCGCCAGCGCGAGCAGGCCGAGGGCGGGGAGGATGATGGTTTTCATGGTGCAAGTCCTTGTTGATGGAACAAAACTTGCCTTCGAGCCCCTCTCATATTGTGCGGTGCAGCATGACTCGCGCGGTGCGCCGATGCAATTGCAAAAAGCGGAATCGCGATTGCGCGACGGCAGCTCCCCCCCCCAAGCGGATGCGGCTGCAACAGGATCGGGGGCGACTGGACCCACGGCGATCATCGGGGGCAGCGACTCGCCGCCCTTGACCGAGAGGGGGCGAAGAGGCCAAAGCTGTGGCATGACGGACACCACCGAAACCGCTGCCCTTTCCGATATTGCCGCGCTGTCGTTCGAAGCCGCGATGGGCGAGCTTGAAACGATCGTCCGGCGGCTCGAAAGCGGCGACGTCAGCCTGGAGGAATCGGTCAGCCTCTATGAGCGCGGCCACGCGCTGCGCAGCCATTGCGAGGCGCGGCTTGCCGCGGCGCAGGCACGGATCGAGCAGGTCAGCCTGGCCGCCGATGGTCGGCCGGCGGGAACCACGCCTTTCGGCGAGGGCTGAGCGGTCGTGGCGTCGGCAGGCGGCGAAAATGCGCGCGGCGCCACGCTGCTCCGCGCGACCCAGGCCGAAGTCGCCGAGGGCATCGACGCGCTGTTCGACAAATGGCTTGCCGTCCCCGCCGACCCGCGCGGGCCGCTGTACGAAGCGATGCGCTATGCGGCGATTGCGGGGGGCAAAAGATTGCGTCCTCTGCTGGTGCGCGCCGCCGGCGACCTGTTCCACGTCGACCGGGCGCTGACGCTGCGCGTCGGCGCAGCGGTCGAGGCAATGCACGTCTATTCGCTGATCCACGACGATCTGCCGTGCATGGACGATGACGATATGCGCCGCGGCAAGCCCACGGTGCACCGGGCCTATGGCGAAGCGACCGCGGTGCTGGCGGGCGATTCGCTTCACGCGCTGGCCTTTGAATGGCTGTGCGACCCGGCGACGAGCGCCGATCCCTTCGTGCGCGGCGAGCTGTGCTGCGAACTCGCGCGCGCCGCGGGTCCGGGAGGAATGGCGGGCGGGCAGATGATGGATCTGGCCGCCGAAACCGCGGATTTCGACCTGCCGACGGTGACGCGGCTGCAACAGCTCAAGACAGGCGCGCTGATCGCCTTTTCGGTCGAGGCGGGGGCGATCCTGGCGCGCATCCCGGTCGAGGGCCGCCGACCGCTGCGCGGCTATGCGCGCGACATCGGCCTCGCGTTCCAGATCGCCGACGACATCATGGATGTCGAGGGCGACGAGGCGCTGGCGGGCAAGGCGCTGCACAAGGATGAAGCCGCGGGCAAGGCGACCTTTGTGACGCTGATGGGACTCGAACGTGCGCGCGACCAGGCGACATTGCTCGTCGAACAGGCGATCGCCCATCTCGGCGGCTTTGGCGAGGAAGCGGCCCTGCTTCGCGCGATCGCGCGCTATGTCGTGGAAAGGGACCGATAATGCGGGTGGGAGTTTATCCGGGGACGTTCGATCCGATCACGCTCGGCCATATGGACATCATCCGGCGCGGGGCCAAGCTGGTCGACCGGCTGGTGATCGGGGTGACGACCAACATCACCAAATCGCCGATGTTTGACGATGACGAACGCATCGCGATGGTGAAACGCGAGGTGGCGTCGATCGAGGGCGACATTCAGGTCGTCGGTTTCAACTCGCTGCTGATGGACTTTGCGACGCGCGAGGGCGCGACGGTCATCGTCCGGGGACTGCGCGCGGTCGCCGACTTTGAATATGAATATCAGATGGCGGGCATGAACCAGCAGCTTAACGACCGTATCGAAACGGTCTTCCTGATGGCCGACGTCTGCTTGCAGCCCATCGCTTCGCGGCTGGTCAAGGAAATCGCGATCTTCGGCGGCGAGATCCACAAATTCGTGACGCCTGCTGTCTGCGACGCGGTTGTCGCGCGCATCGCCGAACGCGGATTGCGTCAGGGCGAAGATTGACGCCAATCATTGAGCGTTCATATTTTTCCCGCTAGGGGAACGCCCGACGGGGCGCATGATCCGATTATCCAAGAGGCCGATCCAGCATGACATTTTTCTTCCGCCCCATGATTTTCACGGCGATGGCGTTCGGTCTGGCGACTGCGGCGGTGGCGCAGGACGCGTCGCCGCCCGCCGCGACGGGCGAGGCAGCGCCTGCGGCAGAAGCGCCCGCGGCCCCGGCGATGACGCCCGACCAATATCTGAACAACCCCGAATATATGCTCAACCTCGACCTTTCGACCGGCGGCCGGGTGGTGATCCAGCTCTATCCCCATGTCGCGCCGAACCATGTCGAGCGCGTGAAGCAGCTCGCGCGCGCCGGTTTTTATGACGGTGTCAAGTTTCACCGCGTGATCGACGGCTTTATGGCGCAGACGGGCGATCCGACCGCGACGGGGCAGGGCGGATCGCAGCTTCCCGACCTCAAGGCCGAATTCAATGCCGTTCCGCACCTGCGCGGCACGGTGTCGATGGCGCGCGCGCAGAGCGAGGACAGCGCGAACAGCCAGTTCTTCATCATGTTCCAGCCGCGCTTCTCGCTCGACCGCCGCTACACCGTCTTCGGCCGCGTGGTGTCGGGGATGCAATATGTCGACGCGATTCAGAAGGGCGAGCCGCCCGCCGTGATGTCGCGCATGGTCCAGGTGTCGGTCGCCGCCGACAACAAGCCGGTCCCGCCGGCCTCGATGCTCACCGAAGCGCAGCCCGCGGCGTCGGCTGAGGTGACCGTCGACGAGCTTAACGCGCCGATCGCGCAATAATCGCGGAAGGGCGCGCGAACCGCCATGCGCGTCGATGCCTTCGATTTCGATCTGCCCAGCGAGCGCATCGCGCTCCGCCCCGCACGCCCGCGCGATGCGGCGCGGATGCTGGTTGTCGACGGCCGCGCAATCGTCGATGCCGGGGTCCGCAACCTGCCGCAATGGCTGCGGCCCGGCGACTGCCTGGTGTTCAACGACACGCGCGTGATTCCGGCGCAGCTCGAAGGGCGTCGCGGCGACGCGAAGATTGGCGCGACCTTGCACAAGCGCATCGACCTGCGCCGCTGGCAGGCGTTTGTGCGCAACGCCAAGCGGCTGCGCGTCGGCGAGACGATCGATTTCGGTTCGGGAGTCGCCGCGCTGGCCGAGGAACGGCTGGCCGACGGCAGCTTCGTCCTCGCCTTTGCCGGCGACGAGCCGGTCGAGCTGCTGCTCGAACGCGCGGGGACGATGCCGCTGCCGCCCTATATCGCCGGCAAGCGCGGCGCCGACGAGGCCGACCGCGTCGATTACCAGACGATGTTCGCGCGCGAAGATGGCGCGGTCGCGGCGCCGACCGCGGCGCTGCATTTTACCCCCGAACTGCTTGCGGCGCTGGCGACGGCCGGGATCGCGACCGAGACGCTGACCCTCCATGTCGGCGCAGGCACCTTCCTGCCGGTCAAGGCCGACGACACCGATGATCATGTCATGCACGCCGAATGGGGGCGGATCGACGCTGCCACCGCGGCGCGGCTCAATGCGCTGCGTGCCGCGGGCGGCCGGGTGATCGCGGTCGGAACGACCAGCCTGCGGCTGCTCGAAAGCGCCGCCCGCGACGATGGCACCATCGCATCCTTTGCGGGCGACACGTCGATATTCATCACCCCTGGCTATCGTTTCAAGGCGATCGACGGGCTGATGACCAATTTCCACCTGCCGCGCTCGACGCTCTTCATGCTGGTGAGCGCGCTGATGGGGCTGGAGACGATGCAGGCGGCCTATGCCCATGCCATCGCCGCCGAATATCGTTTCTACAGCTATGGCGACGCCAGCCTTCTTTTGCCGCCTCAAAGCGACCGTTCGGCGTAGCTGGACGAGGCCCTGATACTGCGCGATCCGGCGCTGAAGCGCGGCGCGGTGCCCGCGCGGCGCGGCGAGCAGGTCGAAGGCGGGATCGTCGAGCACGGCGCCAATCTCCGCCAGCGGCATAGCGCGCTTGCGGTAAAAGAGGATTTGCTGGCGCCGCAGCTGCTCCTCTTTCCCATAATAGCGATAGCCGTTGGCGCCCACATGCGCCGGCCTGAGCAGGCCCACCGCATCATGATGATGCAGCGTCCGGGCGCTGACCCCCGCGGCTTTGGCAAGCTGCTTGACGGTTCGCACATGCTGTCTCCTCATCACCCGCCACCCTGTCGGGGATGACGCCGCTCGCGCGCGACGTGCAGCCGCTGGAGCCGGCGGATAACGGTCCACACGGCCGCAAACTTTCCTTCCTGTCGCGGTTTGGAACAAACACTTAGATATTTACTCTCTGGCAAGGGATTGTCGGCATAGCGGCCGGATTGGGCACCACACCGAAGAGTTTATCTGATGGACATGCCATCGCGGATCGCGCCTGGGGATCAAGGCGATCACCGCGCCGACGAAGGGCAGCGCGGTTTTTTTGGCCGGATCGGGTCGCGCGCAGCGCGGCCGCGCGGCGACGCCGCGGCGAACCTGCAAACGCGTGAGGCGCTGCTCCTCCTCCAGAATTACGAAGAAAGCGGGCGCGGCTGGTTCTGGTCGACGGATACTGACGGACGCCTGACATATATCACCGATCCGGTGGCGCGGACCATGGGACGTTCGGCGACGGCGCTGCTCGGCACCCCCTTTACGGATTTGTTCCTGGCCGCCGACAGCCATGGCGAGCGTCAGCGCACCTTGCCCTTTCTGCTCACGCGCCAGTCGAAGTTCGACGACCTGCCGCTCCGCGGCGCGTTCGAGGGCGATGATCGCTGGTGGGCGATATCGGGGCGGCCGCAATATGATGCCGGCGGCAAGTTCACGGGCTATCGGGGCAGCGGCACCGACATCACCGCGCAGCGCCGTTCCGCCGAGGATGCGTCGCGGCTTGCGCTCTATGATTCGCTGACCGGCCTCGCCAACCGCTTCAACATCTCGAAAAGGCTCGACGCGACGCTTGCCGCCTTTGCACAGCAGCAGCGCCCGTGCGCGATCATGCTGCTCGATCTTGATCGTTTCAAACAGGTCAACGACACGCTCGGTCACCCGGCGGGCGACGCGCTGCTCAAACAGGTGGCCGAACGGCTGCTCAAGATCGTCGGCGACAAGCAAATGGTCAGCCGCCTCGGCGGCGACGAGTTCCAGATCATCCTTCCCGACGTGGAGGATCGCGGCAAGCTGGGCGACATGGCGGCCGACATCATCGCCAGCCTGTCGCAACCCTATTCGGTGGACGGCAGCCGCTGCATCATCGGCGCTTCCGTCGGCATCGCGATCGCGCCGTTCGACGGGCAGAGCAGCGACGATCTGGTCCGCAACGCCGACCTCGCTCTCTATGCCGCCAAGGGCAATGGCCGCGGACGCTTCGCCTTTTATTCGAGCGACCTGCATCGGGCGGCCGAGGACCGCAGGGTGCTTGAGGAAGATCTGCGCGATGCGCTGGCGCGCGGGGAGATTGCGCTCGCTTACCAGCCGGTCGTCAATACCAGGACGAACATGGTCACCGGGGTCGAGGCGCTGATCCGCTGGATGCACCGCGACCGCGGCGCCATATCGCCCGCGCTGTTCATCCCGATCGCCGAAGAGGCCAACCTGATCTGGCCGCTCGGCGAATGGGTGCTGAGGAAGGCGTGCGAGGACGCCGCAAGCTGGCCTGCCGACATGCGCGTGGCAGTCAATGTTTCGCCGATCCAGTTCGCGAACCCCGAACTGCCAGCGGTCGTCGCGAAGGCACTTGCGGCGAGCGGATTGCCGCCCGACCGGCTCGAACTCGAAATCACCGAAAGCGTCTTCCTTGGCGACACCGCGGAAACGAACCGGATGTTCAACGCGCTGAAGGGGCTGGGGGTGCGGCTTGCGCTCGACGATTTCGGCACCGGTTATTCGTCGCTCGGCTACCTGCAATCGGCGCCGTTCGACAAGATCAAGATCGACCAGAGTTTCGTACGCGGCGCGACCGAAAAGGGGTCACGCAACGGCGCGATCATCGCGGCGATCGTCGCGCTGGCCGAGGCGCTCGATATGGAAACCACCGCCGAGGGCATCGAATCGCTCGATCAGCTCGAACTTGTTCGCAAGCTTAACGTCAGCCATGTTCAGGGCTATGTCTACAGCCAGCCGGTGCCGTCGGCCGACCTCGTCCGCCATGGCGAAGAAGGGACGTGGACGATCAAGCCGTCTGGCCCCGCGCGCCAGCGCAACGGCCGTTTTTCGATGTTCCGCAAAGTGTCGGCGATTCACGACAATCACCGCTATCCGGTCGTCATCCGCAACCTGTCGGCGACCGGCGCCTTCATCGAGGGCATTCTGGACGTTCCCATCGGCACGCGCTTCGTCATCGATTTCGGCGAGGGGCAGCTGGTCACCGCGACCGTGCGCCGGTCGACGAAGCATCAGCAGGGGATCGAGTTCGAACAGACGATGGTGAGCGACGGCAATGGCGGGCTTTGCACCCGCCACCGCGTCTCGCCTTATCTGATCGCGGCCGCGACGCAGCAGACGAGCGCGCTCGCGCTGCCGGCCTTCACAACGACGAGCGACTGGAAAGCCGCCTGAGACCGGAACCGCACGCGCGGCGCTTCGTTCTGTCTTCGACCCGATCAACGGACGGAGACGACGATGGCTGAAACCAAAATCTTCGCGCGGCTGAAGGCCGACCACGACCGCCACCGCGAATTGCTCGACCGCATCGACGCGACGAAAGGCGACAGCGACGCGCGCCGCACGCTGTTCGAGGCGTTCCGCGTCGAAGTGACGGCGCACGCCGCGTCGGAGGAAATGTCGCTCTATGCGACGATGCTCGCCGACCCCGACCTGCGCGACGAAGCGCAGCACAGCGTCGCCGAGCACAAGGAGATCGAGGATTTCCTGACCGAATTATATGAGATGGATTTTGGATCGAGCGGCTGGCTGACGCGCTTCCGGACGATGAAGGACCGCTATCTCCACCACATCGACGAGGAAGAGGAAGTGATGTTCCCCGCGGCGGCGAAGGGTTTGTCCGACGCGCGCAAAAAGGAACTGATCGAGATTTTCGAGAGGGAGAAACCCAGGGAAAAGGCAAAGGCCGCCGTTGAGGAGCCGTCAAGCGAACACGCGCGGGATTAGCAGGCCCGCCCGTCGTCATCCCGGCGAAGGCTGGGGGCACCCTCGACTTTCCGCGGCTTCCCGGCCATAGGCGCGCGCCATGACGACAAGATTCGCCTTTTCCATTGCCGCGACCGACGGCGCCGCGCGCGCCGGCACGATCGTCATGCAGCGTGGCGAAATCCGCACCCCGGCCTTCATGCCCGTCGGCACGGCGGCAACGGTGAAGGCGATGCGCCCGGCCGAGGTGCGCGCGGCGGGCGCCGACATCATCCTTGGCAACACCTATCATCTGATGTTGCGTCCCGGGGCCGAGCGCATGGCGCGGCTCGGCGGGCTTCACGCCTTCATGGGCTGGGACCGCCCAATCCTGACCGACAGCGGCGGTTATCAGGTGATGAGCCTGTCGGCGCTGACCAGGCAGAGCGAAGAGGGCGTCGCATTCAAGAGCCATCTCGACGGATCGCGCCACATGCTTACCCCCGAACGATCGATGGAAATCCAGCGGCTGCTCGGCAGCGACATCGTGATGGCTTTCGACGAATGCCCGCCCGCCGGGGTCGACGCCCGGCGCGCCGAGGCGAGCATGGAGCGCTCGATGCGCTGGGCCGCGCGCAGTCGCGCGGGCTTCGATGCCGGCGAGGATCACGCGGCGCGGTCGGCCTTGTTCGGCATTCAGCAGGGGTCGCTCGACGAAAAACTGCGCGCGCGCTCGGCGGCCGCGCTCATCGACATCGGCTTCGACGGCTATGCGATCGGCGGGCTCGCGGTGGGCGAGGGGCAGGAAGCGATGTTCGGGGTGCTCGACTTTGCGCCCGCCCAGTTGCCCGCGGACAAGCCGCGCTACCTAATGGGCGTCGGCAAGCCCGACGATCTGGTGGGTGCGGTCGCGCGCGGGGTCGACATGTTCGATTGCGTGCTGCCGACGCGGTCGGGACGCAATGGGCAGGCCTTTACCTGGGACGGTCCGCTCAATATCCGCAACGCGAAGTTCGCGGAGGATCGGGGGCCGCTCGATGCGTCATGCGGCTGTCCGGTGTGCACGACCTGGTCGCGCGCCTATCTGCATCATCTTGTCCGCGCTGGCGAAATGCTGGGCGCGATGCTGATGACGCAGCATAATATCCATTTCTATCAGCATCTGATGCAGGCGATGCGCGATGCCATCGCCGTCGGCGGCTTCGCTTCCTTTCAGTCCGAATTCGCCGCGCGCTATCGCCGGGTCTGATCAGTCGAGTTTGCCGAGCAGATCGAGCAGCGATTGCGGAATCGCCTCCTCGACGGTCGATTCATAGGCCCGGCGCAGAGCGCCATTGACGTCCGTCCCCTTCATGGACGGTTTTTTACCGGCGCCCTTACCGGCTGTCTCGCCACGCGGCGACCCGGTTTTAGGCGTCATTATAAATGCATCCGCTCGACATGGGGCCTTTTGCTAACGGCGCGCGCGCCAAAGAGCAATGGCGCGTTTGTTTCTTTCCCATGAAACCATTTTCGCGCTAAATCGTTCCCGCAAGTTGAAATATGTCGGATGCGCGGGGGGGATTGGGCCGTCCATCTGTCCCTGGTTCGGACAATCTGTCCGCAGCCTGCGCGGCTTTCAGGAGGTCATTTATGTCATTGGGTCAGTCGATTGCGCCGCATCTTCCCTATCTGCGACGCTATGGCCGGGCCATTTCCGGAAGCCAGCGAAACGGCGATGCGCTTGTGGCCCGAATGCTCGAAACGCTTGTCGCGCATCCCGAAGCGATCGATCCCGATGGCGATCTGCGCATCCAGCTATACCGGATGGTGCATGACAATTTCGGCCTGATGGCCGATCGGGCCGCGCCCGAGGGCGAGGCGGGGCGGAGCGACATGGCCATCGCCGACGCGCGGCTGCGCCGCATTCCCTCGCTTGCGCGGCAGGCCTTGCTGCTCACCGCGGTCGAAGGTTTCAGCGTCGAGGACACCGGCCGCATCATTGGCCGCGACGCCGACGCGGTGCGCGCGCTGATCGACGATGCGACCGACGAAATCGACCGCCAGACGCGTGCGCGCATCCTGATTATCGAGGACGAACCGATCATCGCGATGGACATTGAAATGATCGTCCGCGACCTGGGGCACGATGTCGTCGCCGTCGCAACCACACATGCCGAAGCGGTCGCCGAAGCGCAGAAGCACCAGCCGGGCCTTGTGCTCGCCGACATCCAGCTTGCCGACAATAGTTCGGGGATCGAAGCGGTGCAGGAAATCCTGTCGGATGTGAAATTGCCCGTCATCTTCATCACCGCCTTTCCCGAACGGCTGCTCACCGGGGATCGTCCCGAACCGGCCTTCCTGCTGACCAAGCCCTATCAGCCCGCGACGCTGCGCGCGGCGATCTCGCAGGTCTTGTTCTTTGACGAAAATACGGTCCCGGCCTGAGGCCGGCCGAACCGAACCAATTCGTCATTGCTTCCCTTCGCCCGCCACGACGGGGTAGGGGTTGCTACCGCATCAGCGGCGGGCGATAGCGGCTTTCGATGACAATCCCCGACCTTTCCAGCCGCCAATCGGCGCTTGACCGGCTCACGGCGCACGCGCCGTTTCTGGCGCGGCTGGCCCAGCTCAATCCCGACGATATCGCGCGCTTCCTTGCCGATGGCACCGATTCCGCGCTCGCCGCGGTGGCGCCGCCCGCGGTCGATGACGACATCATGCGCGCGCTTCGCCGGTGGCGCGGGCGGATCGCGCTGCTGCTTGCGCTCGGCGACCTGTCGGGCGAGCATGATGTGCGAACGACGACGCGCCTCTTGTCCGATTTCGCCGATCGCGCCTGCGATACCGCGCTCGCCGCGGCCTTTGCCGAGCGCATGCCCGGCGCCGAACCGCGCGGGCTGTCGGTGATCGCGCTCGGCAAGCTCGGCAGCCACGAACTCAACTATTCGTCGGACATCGACCCGATCCTGATCTTCGACCCCGAAACGCTGCCGCGCCGGTCGCGCGACGACCCTGACGAGGCGGCGGTGCGGATTGCGCGGCGGATGGTCGAGATTTTGTCGGCGCGCACCGCCGACGGCCATGTGCTGCGCGTCGACCTGCGCCTTCGCCCGCATCCCGAAGTGACGCCGATCGTGCTGCCCGAAAGCGCCGCCATCTCCTATTATGAATCCGAAGCGCTGGCGTGGGAGCAGGCGGCGTTCATCCGCAGCCGCGCCTCGGCGGGCGATCGCGCACTGGGGGGGCATTTCCTGTCGGCGATCCAGCCCTTCATCTGGCGCCGCAGCCTCGATTTCCGGCAGCTGAAGGAAATCGGCGCGATGAGCGACCGCATCCGCGACCATTTCGCGCAGGGACAGGCGTTTGGCCCCGGCTATGACCTGAAGCGCGGCCGCGGCGGCATCCGCGAGATCGAGTTTTTTGCGCAGGTCCACCAGCTTATCTATGGCGGTCGCGATCTGTCGCTGCGCGCGCCCGCAACGGTCGATGCGCTCGCGGCGCTCGCCGCGGCGGGACGGATCGAGAGCGATGTCGCGGCGCGGCTTTCGGACCATTATGCGACGCTCCGCCGCATCGAGCACCGGCTCCAGATGGTCGAGGATCAGCAGACGCATTGCTTGCCGATACAGGCGGCGGCGCTGGACGGCGTTGCGCGCCTCGACGGGTTGGCCGACGGCGCCGCGCTGCTCGCCGCGCTGGAACCGGTCAGCGCGGACGTTGCGGCCTGTTACGACCGGCTGGTCGTCGAACGCGCGGCGACGACTGGCCTGCCGCGCGACGATGGCGCGCTGGCGGGCCACCTGGCGGCCGCGGGGTTTGATCCGCCCGACGCGGCGCTTCGCACGATTGCCGAGTGGCGCGGCGGCAAGCTGCGCGCGCTGCGCAGCCCGGCGGCGCTCGAGGCGCTGGAAACGGTGCTGCCCGAACTCGTCCGCGCGATTGGCGCCGCGCCCGATCCGCAGGCGACGTTGATGCGTTTCGACAAGCTCGTCGCGGGACTGCCGAGCGCGGTGGGCTTTTTTCACCTGCTCGCGGCGCAGCCCCAACTCGCGAAGATCGCGACGCGCATCCTCTCGCTCGCGCCAACGCTCGCCGACGCGCTCGGCGCGCGCGTCGAGCTGATCGAGGGGCTGATCGACAAGCGGGCGTTCGAGGCGCCCGCGACCAAGGCCGACCTGCTCGCCGAATGGGCGCCGGGACTGGCAGGGCTCGACTATGAACGCTTGCTCGACCGCGTGCGCGATCGCGTTGGCGAGCGGCGCTTTGCCTATGGGGTCCAGCTGATCGCCGGGGCGAACGACCCGCTCGCCATCGCCTGCGGCTATTCGGAACTGGCCGAAGCGGCGTTGCAAGTGCTTGCCGACGCGACCGTCGCCGAATTTGTCGAGGCGCACGGGCGGGTGCCGGGGAGCGAGCTGGTCGTGCTCGCGCTTGGGCGGCTCGGCGGGCGTGCGCTCACCCACGCCTCCGACCTCGACCTTATCTATCTTTTCACGGGCGATCATCTCGCCGAATCGGACGGGCCGCGCCCGCTGGGCGCGACGACCTATTACAACCGCCTTGCACAGCGTGTGACCGCGGCGATGTCGGTGCCGACCGCGGCGGGCAAGCTATATGACGTCGACACGCGCCTCCGTCCGCAAGGCGCGCAGGGGCCGCTCGTCGTCACGCTCGACAGCTTTGCGCGCTACCAGCGCGAGGAGGCGTGGACGTGGGAGCATATGGCGTTGCTGCGCGCGCGGCCGGTTTACGGATCGGACGCGGCGCGCGCCGAGCTGCAACGCATTATCGACGATCTGCTCGCCCAGCCGCGCGACCGCGATACCGTGGCGAACGACGCGGCGGCGATGCGCGACAGGATCGCCGCGCACAAGCCGGCGCAGGGGCCGCTCGACATCAAGGGCGGTCCCGGCGGGCTCGTGGATCTGGAGTTCGCGATGCAGGTGATTCAGCTTGCGACCGGGCGCTGCCACGATCCCAATATCGGGTCGGCGCTCGCCTGCATGAAGGTCGAGGGGCTGGCGCCACCGGCCATCTGCGACGCGCACGGCCTGCTTGCGCGGATGCTTGTGATGCTGCGCCTCACCGCGCCCGACGGGGAACCCGCGACCGCCGCCGCGCGTCAGCTGGTCGCCAGCCAGTGCGGCGAGCCCGGCTGGCCGCAGCTGCTTGCCGCGCACGACGCGGCGCGGCAGGAGATTGCGACCTGGTGGGCCGCGATTCGGCCCGCCGCCCCCGCTGAGCAGGAGGAACAGCCATGATCGCGATCGGCGACCCCATACCCGATGTAAAGCTTCTGAGCGCCGACGGCGCGGCGATCGACCTTGCCGCGATGAAGGGCGCGCCGCTGGTCGTCTATTTCTATCCCAAGGCCGATACGCCGGGCTGCACCACCGAGGCGCAGGATTTCACCCGTCTCGCGCCCGATTTTGCGCATCTGAACGCGCAGCTGCTCGCTGTGTCGCGCGACGCGCCCGCAAAGCTCTGCAAGTTCCGCGACAAATATGGCCTGACCGTCCGCCTTGCGTCGGACGAGGACGGCGCCGTGTGCGAAGCCTTTGGCACCTGGGTCGAAAAGCAGAATTACGGCCGCACCTATATGGGCATCGAACGTTCGACCTTCCTCTTCGACCGCGACGGCAAGCTGGCGAAAGAATGGCGCAAGGTGCGCGTGAAGGGCCATGCCGACGCGGTGCTGGGGGCGGCGAAGGCGCTTTGATGACTACGCTTGGCGAAGCCGCGCGCGCGGTGCTGTTGACCGCCGACCCGCACGGCAAGCGCCGCGCCGCGCGCAGCCTGGCGCGCGCCTGGCGGCGCGGCGAACTTGCGCACCGCTGCGACGTGCCGATGCCCGACCGGCCCGCCTGGCCCGCGCGGCCCGAACTGCTTGCACCCGCGCAAATGCCGCGCCGCCGCAAGGGCGGGTCGGAACGCGGACGCATCGCGATGCTGCACGCGCTCGCGCATATCGAATTCGTCGCGATCGACCTCGCGATCGACCTGATCGGGCGTTTCGGCGGCGAATTTCCGCGCGGCTTCGTCGACGACTGGATCGGCGTCGCCGCCGACGAGGCGATGCACTTTGCGCTGCTCGACCGGCGGCTGCGCCAGCTCGGCAGCTTTTACGGCGACTTGCCCGCGCACGCCGGATTGTGGGAAGCGGCCGAAGCGACGCGCGACGATGCCCTCGCGCGGCTTGCGATCGTGCCGATGGTGCTGGAAGCGCGCGGGCTGGACGTCACCCCGGCGACGGTCGATCGCTTCCGCGCTGTCGGCGATGAGGCGTCGGCAAGGATTTTATCGCGCATTTACAGTGATGAAATCCGCCATGTGCGCGCGGGCACCGGCTGGTTCCGGCAAAAGTGCGACGAAATGGGATTCAACGCCGTCGAAACGTGGCAGGCGCTCGTGAAATCGCGGTTTCGGGGGGCTTTGAAGCCGCCGTTCAACGACTCGGCGCGTGCTCGCGCCGGTTTAACGCAAGAATACTACGCCGTTATTGCTTCCTAAGGATGGGGACAGCACACAGGCTTCCGCGGGGGATGAGCAATCGTCCAGAGCAAAGTTACCGGCACCAAGGCCCAGTTTCGGACTTTGGCGACATGGCAAACGCGGGGTCGTTGTTTTGACTAACATTCTACTGGCGCAAAAGTTGCATCACGTCGCAATTTTCTGTGCAGCAGCCTGTTTCGCAACGGCCACCCCGGCCGTTCACGCCGCCGAAACCAGTGCCGATGCAGGCATCGTCGTTCCCGACGAACCCGATGACGACAGCTTCGCCGCGGGCGTGCCCTCGGTCGGCGAGGACAGCGAGGCGCGCGCGATCTTTCAGGCGTGGAAACGTCTCGACACCGGGCTGACGGCCTCGATCGGCGTGGCGGTGCCCTCGCGCCGTCCGATCGACCAGATGTCGCTCTCCTCCTCTTACGGGATGCGCGTGCACCCGATCACCGGCAAGGTTGCACGCCACAATGGCATCGACATTCCGGCGCCGCACGGCACACCGATCTATGCCACTGCCGACGGCATCGTCGGCCGCGCCCAGCGCCTCGGCGGCTATGGCAATTATGTCGAAATCGAACATGGCCATGCGATACAGACGCGCTACGGCCATATGTCGTCCTTTATCGTGCGCCCCGGTCAGCAGGTGAAGAAGGGCGAAATCATCGGTTATGTCGGCTCGACGGGTCGCTCGACCGGCAACCACCTCCATTATGAAGTCCGCATCGAGGGCGCACCGGTCAACCCGATGCCCTTCGTTCGTTCGGACCAGATGGCGATCGCCGCGATCACCGGCAAGAATGTCGCGATGGGCGGACCCGAATAAGAATCCAACAAGAGCTTTCCTGGGTCGGAGAGGAGGGGCGCGCCGCGGCTGATGCCGGGGCGCCCTTTTCTTTTGGGCGCGACGCCCTATCTTGGCGCCATGGCCACGCAGATTTCCGACATCACGCTGTCGCCCGCCGCTGCGGCGCGCGTCCGCTGGATTGCCGACCGCAAGGGCGAAGCGCAGGCGGCGCTGCGCCTGTCGGTCGACGGCGGCGGTTGTTCGGGCTTCACCTATCGCTTCGGCCTCGCCGAACGCATCGACGCCGATGACATCGTCACCGAAACCGACGGGGTGAAGCTGGTCGTCGATCCGGTCAGCATCGACCTGGTGCGCGGCTGCACCGTCGATTTCGTCGATTCGCTCGGCGGATCGTCCTTCAAGGTCGAAAATCCCAACGCGGCCTCAGGCTGCGGCTGCGGGTCCAGTTTCGCGATCTAAGGCATAACCTTTCCTGTTTCGTCATGCTGAACTCGTTTCAGCTTCCAGTGCCTGCGCCCTCCCAAAAGAGCAGCATTGGCGGACAGGGTTCGGCCATCGACGCTGACACCGGTTCAGGGTGACGAAGGGGCTGTGATCGCTGTCGGCTTGCTGGCATAGGTGCGGGCATGAAAATCGCGACCTTCAATATCAACGGGATCAAGGCCCGCCTGCCGCGCCTCGTCGAATGGCTCGAGCAAACGCAGCCCGACGTCGCCTGCCTGCAGGAACTGAAATCGAGCGACGACACGATGCCGACCCAGGAGATCGAGGCGGCGGGGTACGGCTTCCTCTATCACGGGCAGAAAGGCTTTAATGGCGTCGCGATCCTCGCGAGAGGGGCGAATCCCGTCGAGGTCCAGCGCGGCCTTGCGGGCGAGGAGGCGGACGATCAGTCGCGTTATCTGGAGGCCGACGTTCACGGCATCCGCGTCGCGTCGATATATCTTCCCAACGGCAATCCGCAGCCGGGGCCGAAATTCGATTACAAGCTGCGCTGGATGGCGCGGCTGCGCGAGCGCGCGAAGGCACTGCTAGCAGCTGAAATGCCGACGATTCTTGCCGGGGATTACAACGTTATCCCGCACGACGACGATGTCTGGGATCCCCGCGCGATGGCGACCGACGCGCTGATGCAGCCCGAATCGCGCGACGCCTGGTTCCGCCTGCTTGGCGATGGTTGGACCGACGCGCTGCGCAGCCGTCATCCGGCGGGGCATGTCTGGACCTATTGGGACTATCAGGCGGGGGCGTGGCAGCGCGACCACGGGTTTCGCATCGATCATCTGCTGCTCAGCCCGGCGCTTGCCGACCGGCTGGTCGATGCGGGCGTCGACAAGGATCATCGCGGCCGCGAAAAGGCGAGCGACCACGCGCCGACCTGGGTGCGGCTGTCCTGATTTTCAGGTCAGCATCTTGTCGTAAATCTGATACACGCGGTTGACGCGGGCATTGATCGCGGCGGCGACCGCGTTCATCCCCTGATTGTCGTCGAGAACCCAGCCGATGTCGCCCTCTTCGGCGCCATAATCGCGCACCGCGTCGCGGCGGATGAACTCGATCATCATGAAGGCCAGCGTGCTCGCCATTCGGCTGTTCTGCAATTTTTTGACCACACCCATCAACGGCACACGCAGGCGCCGGCTCCTGGGTTTGCGCAGCCACCAGAGCAGCCGCGCCCAGTTAAAGGGCAGCAGCGATCCGTCCATGTCGATGAGAAGCTGGTTGATGTCGGGCAGCACGATCATGAAAGCCACCGGCTCGCCGTCGAGTTCGGCGACGCGGATCAGATCCTCGAAGACGATATCCTTCAGTTTTTTGCCGATATAGGCGATCTCGCTGTCGGTGAGCGGCACGAAACCCCAATTGTCCGACCAGGCATCGTTGAGGATGCCCATGATCAGCCGCGCTTCGGCGTCGAACTGCCGTTTGTCGACGCGGCGGATGCGGATGCGCTCGTTTTTCTCGCCCGCGGCGACGATGCGGTTCACCAGCGGCGGAAAGCCATCGGCGATGTCGACCGCGAAGTTTCGCAGCTGCTTGACCGGACGATAACCCGCGGCTTCGATCCAGCCGCGATAGAGCGGACTGTTGTGGCCCAGCATGATCGTCGGCGGCGTCTCGAACCCCTCGATCAGCAGGCCGGGTTCGTCCCAGATCGAAATCGACAACGGGCCGAGCGCGCGCGTCATGCCCTGGGCGCGCAGCCAGTCCTCGGCCGCGGCGATCAGCGCCGCGGTGCTTTCTTCATCCTCGGCCTCGATCAACCCCCAATTGCCCGTGCCCGCACCCATGCCCTGTTCCACGGGCTGTGCCAGCGCCAGTTCGTCGATATGCGCCGAAATGCGTCCGACGGTGCGGCCATTGCGACGCGCAAGGAAAAACTGCGCCTTGCCATGTTCGAACCACGGATTCTTGCCGGGGGAAAGCAGGCCATAAACCTCGCCCTTCAGCGGCGGCACCCACGCCGGATCGCCGCGATTGAGCCGGAATGCCAGCTCGACGAACTCGCGCAGGTCATTCTTGTCCTTGACCGGATGGATCGTAACCGGGCCTTGGTTGTGCGCGCTCATACTGGTTTCCTGAAAAGACGCCATTATATTTGACGCGAGGCATTAGGGCATCAAAGGCGCGCTGGCGACCCGGATTCGGCCATTTTGCTGCCACGAAACTATGGTTTTGGACCCGCTATGACGACGATCAATCCCCCCGCCGATCGGGTCGCGACCCCCTTCGCGCCATCGATGCCCAAGACGCCCAAATCGGCCATCGCGGACGATATGGCGATGATCCGCGCCGCGTCAGAGCTGACGCGCGATCTGGTGCAGCCAAGCGCGCCCATCTATTGGACCGATTTTCTCGCTTCGACCTTCATCGGCTATGCCGGCATTGCGGCGGCGATCCTCGCGCCGTCGATCGCATGGGCGCTGGTTGCCGCGGCGATTGCCGTCGTCGCGCTGTATCGCGCGGGCAGTTTCATCCACGAACTCACGCATATCCGCAAGAACGCGCTGCCGGGGTTCCGTTTCGCTTGGAACCTGCTTGTCGGCGTGCCGCTGCTGATCCCGTCCTTCATGTATGAGGGCATCCACAGCCTGCACCACAACCGCACCAAATATGGCACGGTCGAGGATCCCGAATATCTGCCGCTCGCGCTGATGAAGCCGTGGACGGTGCCGCTGTTCGTCGTAGCCGCGGCCTTTGCGCCGCTCGCGCTGGTTTTCCGCTACGCGGTGCTCACCCCGCTGTCCTTGCTGATTCCGCCGCTGCGCAAGATCGTGGTGGAACGCTATTCGGGGATGATCATCAACCCGCTGTTTCGCCGCAAGGCGCCTGATGGCGATTTCCGCCGGATGTGGGCCTGGCAGGAGGGCGGCGCCTGGGCCTGGTCGACGCTGCTGATCGCCGCGGGTGTTTTCGGCTGGGTGCCGCTGCGCGCACTCGCCATCTTCGGCGCGATTGCTGCCGCGACCCTGGTGCTCAACCAGATCCGCACGCTCGTTGCGCATCTTTGGGAAAATGACGGCGAGGTGCTGACGGTGACGGGCCAGTTCCTCGACAGCGTCAACGTCCCGCCGCCGGGCCTGCTGCCCGAGTTGTGGGCGCCGGTGGGCCTGCGCTATCACGCGCTGCATCATTTGCTGCCGGGCCTGCCTTATCATTCGCTGGCAGAGGCGCATCGCCGCCTGAAAGACGCGCTGCCGTCGGATTCGCAATATCATGGCGCGAACTATGACAGCCTGCCGAAACTGGTGGCCAATCTGGTGGCGGGTTCGGCGCGGGGCAGGGCGGCATGAGCCAGCCATCACGGTTCATCCAGCCCTGCGTGACGAGCGGATATATCCAGCATTTGTCATTCCCCCCTTCGCGGGAATGACGAGTTTTCAAGGACGGGGAATGTCCACACCCGGTCGAAGGTCGATGGTCAGAACCTATTCCTCGGTCCGGATCAAGATCATCTCGCCGATCAGCGCGAACAATATGAACGGCCCCCATGCGGCAAGGAAGGGCGAATAGGCCCCCAGATCGCCCATCGCCAGCGCGAAATTGTCGGCGACGAAATAGGCGAAGCCGAGCGCCATGCCGATGATCGCGCGCACGAACAGCTTGCCCGATCGCGCCAGGCCGAATGCCGCGACCGCGCCCAGCAGCGGCATCAAAATCGCCGACAGCGGCCCCGAAATCTTGTGCCACAGCACGCCTTTCAGCGCCTCGACCGGGCGCCCCGCGGCTTCGAGATCGTCGATCGCGGCTTTCAGTTTCAGGAAGGGCAGTTCGTCGCCATCGACCTGCGCCAGCGTGAACTGGTCGGGGCGCACATCGCGCGCTGCAATGATCGTGCCCAGCTGTGCGAGCGTCCCCGACCGGCGCTCAAAGCGCCGCGCGTTCGTCAATTCCCAGCCGCCGCCGGGCAGCGCGCGCGCGCTGTCGGCCGACAGCATCGACGACAGGACGCCGCCGGTGCGTTCATAGATGGTGACGCCGCGCAGCACGACTGCCGCGCCCGCAGTCTCGACCGTTTCGGCGTTGATCAGATCGTCGCCGTCGCGAACCCAGATGTTGCTGCGCACCCCGCTGTCGGCGGGGACGCGCCGATATTCGACCTTCTGCCACGCGCTGAGCGCCGCGGTCGAGCGCGTGACGATGCGTTCATTGAAGGCAAAGCTGATCCCGGCAACCAGCAACGCGGCGAGGAACAGCGGCGCCAGCACCTGATGCGCCGACATGCCCGCGGCCTTCATCGCGACGACCTCGCTGTTCTGGTTGAGCGTCACCATCGTCAATATCGTGCCGAGCAGCACCGAAAAGGGCAGGAAAGTCTCGATAATCTGCGGCATCCGCATCCCGACATAGCGCCACACGTCGCTGTCGTCGTTGCCCGCGACGGCCAGGATCTTGCCGCTTTCGCCGAGCAGGTCGAGTGTCTGGAGGATGAGCACGAGCGCGAAGAGGATTGCGAAGGTGCGAAACAGGAACAGCCGCCCGACATAAAGCGCCATGGTGCGCGACGGAAAGAAATGAAGCTGGTGCATCAACCCCGCCTTTGCTCGCGCTGGAACAGGCGGACGAGGTCACGGACCCATCCGGCACCCTTTGCCGCGACGCGCTCGAGCGCGCCGATCGGCTGGCCGCCCGGAACATGTGCGATCGTGTAATACATCCAGATCGCAAGCGCCGCGAAGAGGAGAAAGGGCACCCAGAGCGCGATCAGCGGATCGACCGCGCCGCGCGCGCCCAGATCCTCGGCATATTGGTTGATCTTGTGCTGGGTGACGAGCAGCACGATCGACAGAAAGACGCCGAGCGAGGAGGTCGATCGTTTCGGCGGCACCGCCAGCGCGACCGCGATCAGCGGGATCAGGAACATCGACATCACTTCGACGATGCGGAAGTGGAAATTGGCGCGCGATTCGAGCCGCGTCTGTTCGCTCTGGCTGCTGTCCTTGCCGGCGACGAACAGTTCGGGGATCGTCATTTCGCGATCGGCGCCGCCGCGCAGACGGAAGGCCTCGATCTTGGGCAGCGGGATCGGCAGGTCGTGATTGTCGAAGGTCAGCACGCGCGGAACCGCGAACCTGGGCGATTCGTGGATCAATACGCCCTGCGACAGCCGCAGGATGATGGTGTCGGGATCGTCGGTGGCCAGGAACTGCCCGCGCGACGCCGTCGCCGACACGCGCTGGCCGTCGCGCTGCTCGCCGCGCACGAAAATGCCGCGCAAGCTGCGGCCCTCGTCATAGCTTTCCTCGATGCGCAGCGTCATCCGGTCGCCCAGTCTGGTGAACTCGCCGACCTTGATCGATGCGCCGAGCGCGCCCGATCGGAGCTCGAACTGCAGGCCTTCATAGGCATAGCGTGCATAGGGCTGGATGAAGCCGACGATCGCCAGGTTGAGCGCGGCAAGGCCGACCGCATAGACATAGGGCATTCGCATCAGCCGCCCGAAACTCATGCCGACGCCTTTCAGCACGTCAAGCTCGCTCGATGTCGCAAGTCTTCGGAAAGCGAGGAGAATCCCCAGCATCAGCCCGATCGGAATGCCGAGCGAAAGATATTCGGGGATCAGGTTCGCGAGCATCCGCCACACGACGCTGACCGGCCCGCCCTCGGTCGCGACGAAATCGAACAGCCGCAGCATCTTTTCGAGCACGAGCAGCATCGCCGATAGCACAAGCGTGCCGAGCATGGGGAAAAAGATGAGCCGCGCGATGTAGCGGTCGATGGCAGGCAGCTTATTCAATCTTTCGTCGCCCCATCACCATGTTTTGGCCGCAAATGTTTTCCATATGCCGATTCAAGGGCGACAGGGACCCATGTCGGCGTGCGCCGTGCGGGCGCGGACGTGGCTATAGCCTCTGGAGGTTTTGAGGTCATGTCGAAATTTGTATCGGGTCTGATTGCCGTCGCTCTGCTGGCGGCGGGGTCCACGGCGCACGCCATGGGCCGGGTGATCCCGAACGATCTCGCCAATTGCCGCAGCGGGCCGTCGACGCTGGTCCAGATCAACGGGATCAAGGCGTCGAGCGGCAAGATTCGCGTGCAAAGCTATCGCGGAACGTCGACCGACTGGCTGGAAAAGGGCCGCTGGCTCGCGCGTATCGAGGTGCCGGCGCGCGCCGGATCGATGACGGTCTGCGTCCCCCTGCCCGAAGCGGGTGTCTACGCCATCGCCGTGCGGCACGACGTCAACGGCAATGGCAAGACCGACATCAGCAAGGATGGTGGCGGCATGTCGAACAATCCGAGCATCAACATCTTCAACCTCGGCAAGCCGAGCTACAAGAAGACGGCCTTTTCGGTCGGCGATGCGCCGCGGACCATCTCGATCACGATGAAATATATGTAAACCGCCGATGGCCAGTGTCGCGCTCCTCTCGAATCCTCGCTCGACGGGAAACCGCTCGCAATTGCCGCGGGTTCGCGAGTTTTGCGCGGCGCACCCCGACATTTTTCACTATGAGGTGGAGGACGTCGAACAGATCGGCGAGGCGATCCGCACGATCGCCATGGTGTCCCCGCGCGTCGTTGCGATCAACGGCGGCGACGGCACGGTGCAGGCGGCGTTGACCGAGCTTTATTCGGGCGGTCATTTCGGCGGTTCGCCGCCACCGGTTGCGGTGCTGCCCAATGGCAAGACCAATTTGATCGCGCTCGACCTCGGCGCCGAGGGTGACCCGATCAAGGCGCTCCAGCGCGTGCTCGATCTCGTCCAGGCGGGCGAGATCGACGACCATGTGATCGAGCGCCAGCTTATCGCGCTCGACGGCGGCGGCAACACCCGCCCGGTGCTCGGCATGTTCCTCGGCGGCGCCTATCTTGCCGACGTCATGCTTTATTGCCGCAACCGTATCTATCCGCTCGGCCTGCCCAACGGCATTTCGCATTTCCTCGCGGCGATCCTTGGGCTGTTCGCGATCGTCTTTGGCATCGGCGGCGGGCGCCTGCCGCCCAAGCCCGAACCGATGACCGTGTCGCTCGTCCGCCAGGGCGAGTTCAAGGGCAAATTTTCGCTGCTCATCGTCACGACGCTCGAAAAACTGCTGCTCAGTATCCGCACCAGCGACAGCCATGGCAGCAACGGCCATATGAAGCTGCTCGCGACCGACAGCAATGTCGGCGCGCTGTTGAGGATGCTCGGTGCGACCTGGCGTGGCACGCTCGGACAAAAGCAACTCGCCGGCGTGCACTTCCAGCAGGGCGACGAGATACGGATCGAGGGCGAGCGGTCGAACGTGATCCTCGACGGCGAGATTTTCGAGGCCAGGAGCGGCGCGCCGATCATCCTCACCTCGACGCAGCCGGTCCCCTTCCTGCGTCTCGCCGCCTGAGCGCGACACCGTCAGCAAAAATGGACGATCCGATTCCCGTTCCCATATTCCCCGGCGACGACGAGGGGGCCGACCGAGCGAAGCCGAGCCCCGACAGGATTTCGCGACTCGCTGGAACAGGCCCCTCGTCTTCTTCGCTCGCGGATGCGGAACAACTGGCGCAGCTGGTTCGCGACGAACTGTCCACCCCGGTCGATCCGCGCGTGACCGCGATGGCCGCCGCGATCGCCGAGCGCTATCCCGGCAGCGCGCGCGCGGTGCTGTTTTACGGAAGCTGTCTGCGCGAAAGCGCGCTCGACGGCCTGATGCTCGATTTCTACCTGATTGTGTCGGATTATGGCGACGCCTATCCGAAACGCTGGATGGCGGTCGCGAACCGCCTGATCCCGCCCAACGTCTTTCCTTTTGAGCACGGCGGATTGATCGCCAAATATGCGGTGCTGAGCGAAGCCGATTTCCACCGCCTGAACGGGCCGGAGACGCGCAATGTGTCGGTATGGGCGCGTTTCGCGCAACCTTCGCGGCTCGTCTGGGCGGTCGACGATACCGCTCGCGATCGTGCCGTCGCGGCGGTGGCGCGCGCCGCGCCTGCCTTGCTTGCGGCTGCGGGGCGACAGGCGGGCGAAGCGCCGCTGGACTGGTGGCGCCGCGCCTTTCGGCTCACTTACTCGGTTGAACTGCGCGCCGAGCGCAGCGACCGTGCGCAGTCGGTCGTCGATGCCGATACTGTCCGTTACGAGCGCTTCAGCGCGCCTGCTATCGCTGCGATTCCGGCCGGAGCGCGGAGCGGCGGCTGGCGGCGGCGGCGGGTCGAGGGCAAGCTCATCAGTATCGCGCGCCTTGCCAAGGCCAGCCTGACCTATGCTGGCGGGATTGATTATCTGGCGTGGAAGATCAACCGCCACGCGGGAACGAAGATCGAGATCAAGCCCTGGCAGCGACGCTGGCCGCTGATCGCCGCGCTGACGCTCGTGCCGCGGCTGTTCCGGGGCGGCGCGATCCGTTGAGCAGCCACCGTCTCCGGCCTGCGCGCCGCCTAATTGCACGACATTCGCGTTGCTAATCTGATCCAGCTCGACCGGGGCGACATCTCGCGGCTGAACCTTGGAACGGACGATCATTGTCGCCGCGACGCGACGGGCGATCCGGTATCGACCGGCGATGCCGGGGCCGGATGAAAAGGGCGCCGACGAACTCGGCCAGTCGAAGGCGCGGGCGCTCCGGCGCATCGCGCGCGACACCGGCGTAGCGCGGGCAGCTGACGCCGGACGACAAGCCATTTGCCTATGCTGTGTTGGGGCTGTAATACGGCCCCAAGCATGACCTGGTTCCGCAAATCCGAAGGCTCCGACCCCGCCCTTGCGATGACGCCCGGCGAGCCATTCGCCGACGTTCCGCCGTCATCGACGCCGCCTGCGGCCCCGCCGGTTCCCGAATCGCGGCGGCGCAAGTGGATGCGCCGGATCGCACGCGGCTTTGCCGTTTTGTGCTTGATTTTCATTCTGCTCGTCGGCTGGCTTGCGCTCACCGCGCCGCTCTCGAAATCGCTCGAACCGATCGCGCCGCCGCAGATTACCCTGCTCGCGTCCGACGGGACGCCGATCGCGCGGTCGGGGGCGATCGTCGATCGGCCGGTCAAGGTGCGCGACCTGCCCGACCATGTCACCGGCGCGTTCCTCGCGATCGAGGACCGGCGCTTCTATTCGCACTGGGGCATCGACCTGCGCAGCATCGCGCGCGCCGTGTGGAGCAACATGACCGGCGGTCCGACACAGGGTGGCAGCACCATCACCCAGCAGCTCGCCAAATTCACTTTCCTGACGCCGAAGCGCACGCTGGGGCGCAAGGCGCGCGAGGCGCTGATCGCTTTCTGGCTGGAGGCGTGGCTGACGAAGGACGAGATCCTCGAACGCTATCTGTCGAACGCCTATTTCGGCGACAACACCTATGGGCTGCGCGCCGCGTCGCTCCATTATTTCTACCGCCAGCCCGAAAATCTGACTCCGGCGCAGGCGGCGATGCTCGCGGGGCTGGTGCAGGCGCCCTCGCGCCTCGCCCCCACGCGTAATCCCGACCTTGCCGAAAAGCGCATGAAGCTGGTGCTGAACGCCATGGTCGCGACGGGCCGGATGACCGAGCGCGAGGCGCGCGCGATCCGCACCCCGCGCATCGACGTGCGCACGCGCAATACGCTGCCCACGGGCACCTATTTTGCCGACTGGGCGCTGCCCGAGGCGCGCAAATTGAGCGACGTCGGCTATTCGCGCCAGACGATCAAGACGACGCTCGACGCGCGGCTTCAGGCGATCGCGCGGCGCGTCACCAGCCGGGCGGAGCTGGGCAAGGCGCAGGTCGCGCTTGTCGCGATGCGCCCGAATGGCGAGGTCGTCGCGATGATCGGCGGCAAGGATTATGTCGCCTCGCCCTTCAACCGCGCGACGCAGGCGCGGCGCCAGCCGGGATCCACCTTCAAGCTGTTCGTCTATCTTGCTGCCTTGCGTGCCGGGTGGGAACCCGATGACATGATCGACAACCGTGCGATCGAAACGGGCGCCTATCGCCCCAAAAATGCGGGCGGCGCCTATTCGCGGCAGATCAGCCTCGAAGATGCCTTTGCATCGTCCAGCAACGTCGCCGCCGTGCGCCTGTTCGGCGAAGTCGGCAGCGACAAGGTCATCGACATGGCGCGCGATCTGGGCGTCACCGCCCCGCTGGCCGAGGGTGACCCCAGCCTTGCCCTCGGAACGTCGAGCATGACCTTGCTCGAACTCACCGCCGCCTATGCCGCCGTTGCGGCAAACAGCTATCCGGTCGAACCGCACGCCTTCAAGGCCGAGGAAAAGGGCTGGCTCGAAAATCTGGTCTGGGGGCCATCGCGCTTTGGGTCGCGTGTGCACAAGGATATGGAAAGGATGCTGCGTGCCGCGGTCAATCGGGGAACGGGCCGCGCGGCGCGGCTGCCGCAACCCAATTTCGGCAAGACGGGAACCAGCCAGGACAATCGCGACGCGCTGTTCGTCGGCTATGCGGGCGGCCTCGTTGTCGGCATCTGGATCGGCAATGATGACAACAGCCCGCTTCAGGGGATTACGGGCGGCGGCCTGCCCGCGCGCATGTGGCGCGATTTCATGGTCCAGGCGGCGGGGCAAAAGGCGTCGCCGCGGCCGCGCCGCGTCGATCCGACCGGGCCTGTCGAGCCGCAGGACAGCCCGGTCATTCCTGACGTTGACGACATTCCCATCGCCGACGGCACGCGCATCGGCATCCGGGACGGCGACGCCGTGATCTCGACGGAAATCAACGGCAGCCGCATCGACCTTCGCGTGCCGATAGAGGACCGCCAGCCCGAACCGATCGGACCCGATACCGGGGCGCCGCCGGGCAATTGATTCGGTTAATTCCGGCATTCCGGCCTGCGCCGGGATGACGATCCGGACAGCGGCGGCCGGGACTAATCGTTGCGGTCGGCCAGAAGATCGAACCACGCCTCGCCAACGCCCCGACCATTGACGATCAATTCGATCCTGTGCCGCCCCGGATGATGGCGGCGCGTCGTGAAATCGCGTATCGTCTGAGAGATCGACAGCACGGCGGTGCCGCGGCCCGCTAGCGTGAAGCTTTTGAGCTTGAACACCTTGGGCGCGCTCTTGCCGCCGGATCGCGCGTAATGGATGCGGTAATCGACCACCAGCGGCTGATCGTCGGGTGATTCGGACGCCAGCTCGGCGGCGATGGCAATCCGCTCGCCAAGGCGCACCGACGCGGGTTCGACAACAAAGCGGCGCACCGTCACCGCTGCCCCGTGTCCGACGCCGATCAGCGCAAGCGCGGCGGGATCGCCCTTTTTGATCAGCGTGCGCAGCGCGTGGCGGATGATCCACGCGGTGCGTTCGTTGTCCCGCGGCCACTGCGCCAGTCGCTCGACCAGCCAATCGGGCCGGTCTTTCGCAATGTCGTTGAGATGGTTGGCCACCGACTTGCGAACATAGATGGCGGGGTCGGCCTTCAATGCTTCGAGGATAGGCGCGGCGCGTGTGGGATCGGCCTTCAGCGCCGACACCCGCGCAGCCCACGGCAGGCGCGGCCGGGCGCCTTCGCTTGCAAGCCGCCGGACATGCTCGTCGGCGCTTGCGGTCCAGCGCTCCATCGTCGCCAGCGCGCGGTCGGGATCGGCAGCGAGGAACGGACGGATCGCGAACTCTGCCGAACCAAAGCGCGTGAGGTCGGCGAGCGCCGCCATCGAGCGGTCGAAATCGTCGAGGCCATGACGCGCCACGATTTCGGTGATCGCGATCGCCTGAAATCCGTGCGTCAATCGCGGCGCCATTGCGCGCAAAGTGTCGAGCGTAGCGCCATAGTCATCGGGCAGTGCACGGTGCAGCGCATCGGCGATATGGCGCACGCGTTCCATGATCGACAACGCGTCGAGGCCGTCCGATGCGGCGCGCACGAACATCGGCCGGTCGAAGCGCGGCGCGGCCGCCGCCCCGGCGTCGGCGATCGTCGCGATCGCTTGCGGGCCGAGCAGATTTTTGAGCAGCAGCGTCTCGCTGCTCACCGCGCCTCGCCCCCCGCGCGTTCGACCAGCCCGCCGCCGAGCGCGACATAGAGGGTGACCAGATTGTCGACCTGCGCGCGGCGCAGCTCGATCAGCGCCTGTTCGGACGCAAACAGATTGCGTTCGGCGTCGAGCACTTCGAGATAGGTCGAAACGCCTTCCCGGTACCGTTTGCGCGCGAGGTCGGCGATCTGCCGCGTCGCGAGCGTGCCGCGTTCCTGCGCCGCCACCTGCTCCGCGAGATAGCGCCGCGCTGCGAGCGCGTCGGCGACTTCGCGGAAGGCGCCTTGCACGGTCCGTTCATAGGTGGCGACGGCGATGTCCTCGCGCGCCTGGGCGACGGTCAGATTGCCTTGCCGCCGCCCGAAATCGAAGATCGGCAGGCTGATCGACGGACCGAAGCTCCAGGTCATCCCATCGTCGCCGAACAGATCGTCGAGCGCGCCCGACGCAAAGCCGAAACTGCCGGTGAGCGATATCGACGGGAAAAAGGCGGCGCGCGCTGCGCCGACATTGGCGCGCGCGGCGCGCAGCCGTTCCTCGGCCGCGACGATATCCGGGCGGGCGACAAGCAGGTCCGACGGCAGACCTGCGGTCAGCGCGGGCGCCCCGGCCTGAGCGACAAGCGGGAGCGGCGCGGGCAGGGGGGCGGTCACCGGACCGCCGGTCAGCACGGCGAGGAAATTGTCGGCCTGCGCCTTGCCGAGTTTCAGACTGGCAAGCTGCGTCTCTGCCTGCGTCAGCAGCGTTTCCGACTGGCGATAGTCGAGCGCCGAGGTGACCCCGGCGTCGAGGCGGCGCTTGGCGATGCGCAGCCCTTCCTTGCGGCTCGTCACTGTCGCTTCGGCAAGCTCGATCTGCTCCTCGGCGCCGCGCGAGGCGAAATAGGTCGAGGCAACGTCGCGGACGAGCGCAAGGCGAAAGGCGCGCTCGGCCGCCTCGGTCGCGAGATATTGGCTGCGCGCCGCTTCGGAAAGATTCTTGACGCGCCCCCAGAAATCGAGCTCGAACGAGGTGACCCCGACGCCGACCGAATAGCGGTTCGTCGTATCGGTGCCCGCGCCGGTCAGCGACGGACCGCGGGTTCGCGTCGCGTCGGCGCTGGCGCCGATGGTCGGCAGGCGATCGGCCGCCTGGATGCGATAGAGGCCGCGCGCCTCCTCGATCTGCGCCACCGCAACGGCCAGGTCGCGGTTATGGGCAACCGCCTCGGCGATCAGCGCTTCGAGCCGCGGATCGGCAAAGAAATCGCGCCAAGCGATATCGGTCGCGCGCTGGCCGGGCGTCACGTCGCCCGCGAAATCAGCGGGATAATCGGCCGCGGTCGCCAGCGGCGGCCGCTCGTGCGGTGGCGCCATGTTCACGCATCCAGCGAGCGTGGTCGCTGCGGCGAGCGCAATCAGCTTACGCATGGCCAGGCTCCTGATGATGGCCTTTCTCGGCGGGGGCGGGGGGACGCTTGCGGCTCAGCCACTTGCGCACCGACAGATAGAAGAGCGGGATGAAGAAGATGCCCAGCACCGTCGCGGCGATCATCCCGCCCATCACGCCCGTTCCCACCGCTATGCGGCTGGCTGCGCCCGCGCCGGTCGCAATGACGAGCGGCACCATGCCGAGGATGAAGGCCAGGCTGGTCATGATGATCGGCCTGAGGCGCAGCTTCACCGCCTCCATCACCGCGTCGAGCGTCGATTTGCCCTCGGCTTCCTGTTCGATCGCGAATTCGACGATCAGGATCGCATTTTTCGCGGCAAGCCCGATGATCGTGATCAGGCCGACGTTGAAATAGATATCGGCCGACAGCCCGCGGAACATCGAGAAAAGCACCGCGCCAAGCACGCCCAGCGGCACCACCAGCAGCACCGCGACCGGCACCGACCAGCTTTCATAGAGCGCCGCGAGCAGCAGAAAGACGACGACCAGCGAAAGGCCCAGTAACATGCCGATCTGCCCCGCCGACTGCTTCTCTTCATAGGATATGCCGGTCCATTCATAGGAAAATCCCGCCGGCAGTTGTTCCGCCAGCCGCTCCATCTCGGCCATCGCCTCGCCGGTCGACTGGCCCGGCGCGGGTTCGCCCGAGATCGTCATCGCCGGATAACCGTTGTAACGTTGAAGCTGCGGAGGTTCGGCCGACCATTCGGCCTTGCTGAACGAACCAAAGGGCACCATGTCGCCCGTCGCGCTGCGCACGCGCAGGTCGAGCACATCCTGCGGCGTCATCCGGTTGGCCGCGTCGGCCTGGAGCAGCACGCGCAGCACGCGGCCTTCGCGCGTGAAGTCATTGGCATAAGCGCTGCCGAAACTGATCGCGAGCGTTGCATTCACGTCTCCAATCGACAGACCCAGCGCGCGTGCCTGGATGCGGTCGATGTCGAGCTTCAGCACCGGGGCATCTTCCTGCCCCTCGGGCCGGACATTGGCGAGCAGCTTGCTCTGCATCGCGCCGCCGAGCATCTGGTTGCGCGCCGCGACCAGCGCGTCGCGCCCGTTCGCGCCGCGATCCTGCAGCTTGAAGGTAAAGCCGCTCGATGTGCCGAGTTCGGGAATCGACGGCGGGCTGAGCGAAAAGGCGAAGGCTTCCTTGATGCCCATCAACGTGCCCATCGCCTTGCCCGCGATCGCGTCGGCACTGTCGCCTTCGCCGGTGCGCTCGTCCCAGGGTTTCAGCGGGGTGAACATGATCGCATTCGCCTGCCCCTGGCCAAAGAAGCTGAAGCCGTTGACGAGGACGATGTTCGCGACCTGCGGCTGTTCGGCGAAGAAGGCCTTGACCTGTTTCGTCGCTTCGTTGGTGCGCTGCGTCGTGGCGCCGGGCGGCGCCTGGATCACGGTGATCAGATAACCCTGATCTTCCTGCGGCAGAAAGGATCCGGGCAGGCGGAAGAACAGCAGCGCGGTCACCGCGACCATCGCGACGAACACGCCAAGCCAGCGCAGCGGCGCGGCGAGCATTCTGCCCACGCTGCGCTGATAGCGGTTGGTCGTGCGCCCGAACCATTCGTTGAAGCGCGCAAAGAAGCGATCGAAGAACACGCCGACGGGCCCCGTCCGCTGCGTCTGGTCGTGCGGCTTCAGCATCGTTGCGCAGAGCGCCGGCGTCAGCGTGAGCGCGAGCAGGGCCGAGAAGGCGATCGAGATCGCCAGCGTCATCGAAAACTGGCGATAGATGCCGCCGGTCGATCCGGGGAAGAAGGCCATCGGGATGAACACCGCGATCAGCACCAGCGTGATGCCGATGATCGCGCTGGTGATCTGCCCCATCGCTTTCACCGTCGCGTCATAGGGCGACAGATGTTCCTCGTTCATGATCCGCTCGACATTCTCGATCACGACGATCGCATCGTCGACCAGAATGCCGATCGCCAGCACCATGCCGAACAGCGTCAGCAAGTTGATCGAAAAACCGAACATCCAGAGGCCGAGGCACGCGCCGGCGAGCGCGATCGGGACGACCACGGTCGGGATCACCGTCGCACGCCAGTTCTGCAGAAACAGGAACATGATGAGGAAGACGAGCACCATCGCCTCGACCAGCGTGATCACCACCTCTTCGATCGACAGCTGGATGAAGGGGGTGGTGTCATAGGGGATCGACCAGCCGATGTCGGGCGGGAAGCCTTTTTCCAGCTCTGCCATTTTCGCGCGCACGCCTTCGGCGGTCGCGAGCGCATTGGCGCCGGGGGTCAGCTGGACCGCAAGGCCCGCCATCGGCTTGCCGTTGAGTTCGGACGAAAAGAGATAGCTCGCCGAACCCAGCTCGACGCGGCCGACGTCGGCCAGCGTCACCGCCGACCCGTCGGGGTTGGCGCGCAGGATGATGCTTTCGAACTGTTCGGCTTTGGTGAAGCGGCCCTGCGTCGTGATCACGGCGTTGAGCTGCGCCCCATTGGCGATCGGCTGGTCGCCCAGCTGGCCGCCCGGCGTCTGGCTGTTCTGTTCCTGCACCGCGCCCAGCGCTTCGGCGGCGGAGAGATTGTAGGAAGCGAGCTTTTGCGGATCGAGCCAGATGCGCATCGCATATTCGGGCGCGAACGCCTGGACGTTGCCGACACCATTCACGCGCCTGAGCTCGTCGAGCACGCGCGTGTTGGCGAAATTATTGACCTCCATCGGGTCGGTGTTGCCGCTTTTCGACGTGATCGCGACGATCAGCAGAAAGCCCGAATTGGCTTCGGTCACCGAAATGCCCTGGCGTCGCACATCTTCGGGAAGGCGCTGCTCGACGCGGCGCAGGCGGTTCTGCACCTCCATCTGCGCATTGTCGATGTCGGTGCCCGCCTCGAAGGTCAGGGTGATCGACGCGGTGCCGTTGGATTCGCTGGTCGAGGCCATGTAGAGGAAGCCCTCGACGCCGTTCAGCTCCTGTTCGATGACCTGCGTGACATTCTGCTCGAGCGTGCTTGCATCGGCGCCGGGATAGGTCACGCCGATCGTCAGCGATGGCGGTGCGACCGACGGATATTGCTCGACGGGCAAGCCGCGCAGGGCGATGATCCCGGCAAGCAGGATGCCGATGGCGATGACCCAGGAAAAAATGGGCCGGTCGATGAAAAAGCGGGGGGTCATGCCGGATCAGCGCTTTGCGGGCGGCGTCGACGCCGTTCCCTTGGGCGGCGCGATGCGCACCGGCTGGCCCGGCTGCACCTTTTGCAGCCCGTCGACGATCACCCGGTCGCCGGGTTTCAGCCCGTCGAGCACCGCCCATTGGCCCGCGACCATCGCGCCGAGCTTGATCGGGCGCGGCGTCGCAACATTTTTCGCATCGAGCACCATCACGCTCGCGTTGTCGGCCGTCAGCCTGACCGCACGCTGCGGGATCAGCATCCCGTCGGCACGGTTGCCGGCAAAGATGCGCGCGCGCACGAACTGACCGGGGAGGAGCGCCGCGTTGGGGTTGGGGAACTCGGCGCGCAGCGCGGCGGTCCCCGTCGCCTCGTCGATCGACAGGTCGAGGAAGTCGAGATGGCCGACGACCGGATAGGCGCTGCCGTCCTCGAGGATAAGCTGGACTTCGACCCTTTCGAGCCGCGGCGCGCTGATCCGGCCCGATCCCATGTCGCGGCGCGTCGCCAGCAGGTCCGAGCTCGACTGGCCAAAATTGACGTAGACGCGGTCGATCTGTTCGATGGTCGTCAGCAGCGTGCCCTGCGCCGCGCTGACGAGCGCACCCTCGGTCACTTCGGCGCGGCGCGCGCGGCCTGAAATCGGCGCGGTGACCGACGCATAGCCGAGGTTGAGCCGCGCCGATTCAAGATTGGCCTGCGCCGCCTGGACATCGGCTTCGGCGGTGCGTTGCGCGGCGACGGCGGCGTCATATTCCTGCCTGCCGATCGCCTGGTCGGCGAGCAGCGGCTGATAGCGCGCAACCACCTGCCGCGCGTTCGCCGCCGTCGCCTGGGCGCGGGCCAGCTGCGCGCGCGCGGCATTGGCGTTCGCGATCAGCTGGCGCGGGTCGATACGGAAAAGCGCGGTGCCCGCGCGGACGAAACTGCCTTCGTCGAACAGGCGGCGTTCGACGATGCCGTCGACACGCGCCCGAACCTCCGACGTCCGATATGCCTGGACGCGGCCGGGTAGCTCGATCACATTGGGCACGGTCTGCGCGCGGACGGTGACGATATTCACTTCGGGCGGCGGCGGCGCGGATGGCGCTTCGGACGAGCAACTGGCCAGCAGCAGGGCAATTGCGGCGCCGATGGCGCAGCGGGGAGGAGAGACGCGACTCATGTTGACCCCTGAATATTCGCTGTTGTGCGGGATGTTTTTATAGGCGAAAGCTTGCGCCGACAGCGCTGTGTAATTCAAATTACAGTCGTGGGCAAGGGAGGAGGATCGAAAAATTGACCGAGCCGGGAACGACCTTATCTCAAAGAGATACAGGATCACCGCGCGAACGGCGGCACAATGCGATTCTGGATGCGGCAGAGGCTCTGTTCCTCGAACAGGGTTATGACCGCACCAGTCTGGCCGATATTGTCCGGCGTTCGGGTGGCTCTCTGGCGACGCTTTATGACCTTTTCGGGAACAAGCAGGGCCTGCTGCGGGCCATGGCGACGCGGTGGTCCGAGGAGACGGCGTTCTGCCCCCCCGATCCGGCGGCGACCGCGGCCATGTCGAACGTGGACATTCTTAAAAGCTATGCCTACCGGCAGAGCGATGCGATGCAATCGCCGCGCGCGATCGCACTCATGCGCATGCTGGTGTCGGAAAGCGTGCGCGACCGTGATTTTGCAGTCGGCATCTATCGCGATATCCATCTGCCCGCGATCGCCGAGTTGACCGAGCTTTTCACCCGTTGGGCGGCGGCGGGCGAGGCCGACATCGACGATCCCGAAGCCGCGGCGAAATTGTTCCTCAACATCGTATTCGGCGATTCGATGCTCAACGCGCTGGCGGGAATCGAGGAAGAATGGCTGGGCAGGGAAGAGATCGACTGGCGCCTTCGGCCGTTCATATCGCATTTCAGGATATGCCAGTTTCATTGACACGGCTGTCAATGGCCGAAAGCATTGGGCTTCCTCCCCTCGGGTAAGCGCCGTCGCCTGGCCAGTTCCCCTGCCAGCGGCGGTGTCCGCGCCTCGCCCGTCGGCGCGGCGGCGGTGCGCGAGTTGCATCTCTTTTTTTGCGCTCCGGCCGGCCGCCAGCCGGGCGGTGATGGTGCTGATGCTCTTGCTGATGCGCCGTGACTTCGCCCGCGACCATCCGCTTGCAATCGCCACGGCGCGCAAGTAAAGGCCGCTGTCATTCGGACAGATGCGCCGTTTTGCTTCCGCCTTTCGCCGACATGTTCGGGGAGGGTGGACGGACTGTTGCCCGAAGCGCGCTTGACGCGCCGGGGACGACGACCCATCTGGCCGGTAACTTTGACGCTTACGAGGACGGAACGGACATGGCGAAAGTCAAAATCGGCGAATTCGTCAATCAGGTGAAGACCGAAGCTGGCAAGATCGTCTGGCCCACCGGCCGCGAAACGGTGCAGACGACGATCCTGGTGCTGATCATGGCCACGATCCTGTCGCTTTTCTTCCTCGGCGTCGATACGGTTTTCAGTTACATCGTCAGCTGGCTGACGTCGCTCGCGCGCTAAAGCTCGCGGCTTTCACGACAGGATACGGATCATTATGGCGCGCTGGTACATCATTCACGCCTATTCGGGTTTCGAGAACAAGGTTCGCGATTCGGTGCTCGCCGAAGCCGAACGCATGGGGCTCACCGACTTTGTCGAGGCGGTCGAGGTGCCGGTCGAAACCGTGACCGAGGTCAAGCGCGGCAAGAAGGTTCAGGCCGAGCGCAAATTCTTCCCCGGTTACGTCCTCGCCAAGCTGACGATGACCGACGATGTCTATCACCTCGTCAAGAATACGCCGAAGGTCACGGGCTTTCTGGGGTCGTCGGGCAAGCCGCAGGCGATCAGCGAGGCCGAAGCCGCGCGCATCCTGAACAGCAAGGAAGAGGCCGCGGCGCGTCCGAAGACGGAAATCCGCGTCGATTATGAAATCGGCGATCAGGTCAAGGTGCTCGAAGGCCCGTTCGCCAGCTTCAACGGCGTCGTCGAGGAACTCGACTTCGACAAGGCGCGCGTCAAGGTCAGCGTTTCGATCTTTGGTCGCGCCACGCCGGTCGAACTCGATTTCGAGCAGGTGGAACGGATGAAATAAGCGTCGTCCCCGCGCAGGCGGGGGCCATCGGCCGCGTTGCGCTATGCCGACGGCGGCCCCCGCCTGCGCGGGGCGACGGATCAGGGGCAGGCCGTCATATGAGTTCCCTTTCTCCCGACGCGATTCAGGCCCGCATCGAACGCGCGCGCGAAATCCAGGCCGCCTTTTCGCCCGAAAAGGTCGTCGCGGCGGTGACGCGGCTGTTCGACCTCGAACCCGTGCCGGGGCTGGAGGATGAGTTCACCTTTCCCGCCTTTGCCAAGCCGACGCGCCAGCGAATCTTTGGCGGCCAGGTGATCGCGCAGGCGCTCGTCGCGGCGGCGCGCACCGTCGAACCCGGCAAGGCGGCGCATTCGCTCCACGCCTATTTCCTGCGCGGCGGCGACGAGGCCAAGCCGCTCCATTTCCGCGTCCACCGCGATTTCGACGGGCGCAGCTTCGCCAACCGCCGCGTCGTGGTTCGACAGGATGGCAAGGTGATCTTCAACCTGACCGCATCCTTTCACGCGCCCGAGCCGGGCGCGATGCACCAGGCGCCGATGCCCGACCTGCTGCCGCCCGAACAATGCGCCGAGTTCGTCGAGAATATGGCCGCCGACCCCAATGTCAGCGACGCGCAGCTTGACCGCATGGCGCGGCTGCGGCCGTTCGAGATCCGCAGTTTCCGTCCGCCCTCGACCGAAAAGGCCACAGCACATTATCAATGGTATCGGCTCGCGGCGCCGATCGGCGACGATCCGCTGCTCCACCGCGCTTTCCTTGCCTATGCCTCCGACATGGGGCTGCTCTCCTCGTCGCTGTTGCCGCACGGTTTCACCTGGTCGACGCCGGGGCTGTTTTCGACCAGCCTCGACCATGCGATGTGGTTTCACGACGACATCCGCGTCGACGACTGGTTCGTCTATGTCATGGACAGCGACTGGACCGGCGGCAGCCGCGGCATCAATCGCGGGCTGATCTACCGCCGGGACGGCACGCTGATCGCCTCGGCGATGCAGGAAGGCCTGCTGCGCCTCACGCGGCCCGAAGGCGCGGCTGGCGGATAGGCAGCGATCGCGTCGGCGACCAATGCTTGCGTTTTCCAGCCATACCCGCTAACGGCGCCGCTTCGCATCAGACACGGGTGCGATTCCGCGCGGGAGGAGGGGTGATGCCCTCTGCTTGACCGCTTATTTTGAGCCCCGGACCCAGGTTCGGGGCGACAGAAAGAAAGGAGGCCGTCATGGCCAAGAAGATCAGCGGCTATATCAAGCTGCAAGTTCCGGCGGGGACCGCGAACCCCTCGCCGCCGCTCGGGCCGGCGCTCGGTCAGCGCGGCGTCAACATCATGGAGTTCTGCAAGGCGTTCAACGCGGCGACCGACGGGCTTGAAAAGGGCACGCCGACGCCGACGATCATCACCGTCTATGCCGACAAGAGCTTTTCCTTCGTCACCAAGACGCCCCCGGCGACCTACCTCATCAAGAAGGCGGCGAACCTGAAGTCGGGATCGAAGGAACCCGGCAAGATCAGCGGCGGCAAGATTGCGCGCTCGAAACTTGCCGAAATCGCCGAGATCAAGATGAAGGATCTCAACGCCAACGACATCGAACAGGCGACGAAGATCATCGAAGGCAGCGCCCGCTCGATGGGCCTCGAAGTGACGGAGGGCTGACCATGGCCAAGCTGACCAAGAAGCAGAAGGCCCTCGAGGGCAAGGTCGACAAGGCCAAGCTGCATGGCGTCGACGAAGCGATCAAGCTGGTGCGCGAACTGGCATCGGCCAAGTTCGACGAAACGCTGGAAATCGCGATGAACCTGGGCGTCGATCCGCGTCACGCCGACCAGATGGTCCGCGGCGTCGTCACGCTGCCCGCCGGCACCGGCAAGGATGTCAAGGTCGCGGTGTTCGCGCGCGGCGACAATGCCGAAAAGGCGCTGGCCGCCGGCGCCGACAAGGTTGGCGCCGAAGACCTGATGGAAGACATGCTCGCGGGCAACCTCGACTATGGCCGCGTCATCGCGACGCCGGACATGATGGGCATCGTCGGGCGCCTCGGCAAGACGCTGGGTCCGAAGGGGCTGATGCCGAACCCGAAGCTGGGCACGGTCACCCCGAACGTCGCCGAAGCCGTGAAGGCCGCCAAGGGCGGTCAGATCGAGTTCCGCGTCGAAAAGGTCGGCATCGTCCACGCCGGCCTCGGCAAGCTGTCGTTCGGCGAGGAAAAGCTGCGCCAGAACTTCGACGCCTTCGTCGACGCGATCGTCAAGGCGAAGCCGGCCGGCGCCAAGGGCAAATATGTCCGCAAGGTCGCGCTGTCGTCGTCGATGGGTCCCGGCGTGAAGGTCGATACGGCCGAACTGACCGGCGCCTGATCGAAGCGTATCGGATTTGGGGAAGGGCCGGGGGAAACTCCGGCCCTTTCCTTATGGCTGCCAGCCGACGGCGCTCAATAAATGCCGCTGGTCCCCGGCGTCGTGACGCGCACCGTCGTTTCGACCGTCGGGACGACCGGCGGCGCCACCGGCGCGATCACCGTTGCGGCCGGTCTGCCGGGCTTGGCGAAGCTTGCGACGACGGGTGCGTCGCGCTCGTACAGGTCGGCCAGCTTTTTCACACCGCCCTTGCCGTCGGGCACGACGGTCCAATAAGCGACATAGACGGGGAAGGGCTGGTCGAAACCGAAGCGCGTCGTCTTGCCGCTGGCGATGGCTTCGCCGAACTCCTCGGGGCTGCGACCTGCGAACATCACGGCCATCAGGCCCGAAAAGTGCAGCGCGCGTTCGGTGCGGATGCAGCCGTGGCTGAAGGCGCGCGCCGCGGCATTGAACGCTTCCTTGGACGGCGTATCGTGAAGATAGATGGCATGTTCGTTGAGCATTTCCATCTTCATCACGCCGAGCGCATTGTTCGGTCCCGGTTTCTGCACCACCGACAGCGTCTTGCCGCTGCCGGTCCAGGTATAGCCCTGCGCGCGCGCGGCCGCCGGGTTGCGCGCGATCGTCGCGCCGATGCCTTCGTTGATGATGCTGCGCGGCAGCGTCCAGTTCGGGTTGACGATGATGCCGGTCGCCATCGGGTTGAGCTGCGGCGTCGGGGTCGATTTCTTGCCGACGACGGCCTTGTGCGTCGCGATGACGGTGCCGCCATGGACGACGCGCGTCAGATATTCGGGGACATTGCTGACGACATAGCGTTCGCCAAGGTCACGCGGCATCCAGCGCCAGCGTTCCATATTGACGCGGATGGCGTTGGCGTCGGCGCTTGTCTTCGCCTTTTTCAGCGACGCCCTGAGCGCCGCGAAATCGGGATGGACGGGGTTCAGGCTCGCCAGCGTTTCGGGCACCGTCCCGGCGCCGAGCGCGGCGGTCAGAAGCGCGGGAAGCGGTTCGGTTTCACCATCGCTGTCGGTCATAAACCATTGTTTGCGCGCCGCATTGGGCGTGCGCCCGTCGCGCAGATGTGTGGCGAGCAGCAGGAAGGTATCGGTCGCGAGCTTGTCGAGCCGGGCCTGATCGTCGGCCAGGATCGCAGCGGCGAGCGCATCGGGATTATAATCTCTGGCGAACAGCCCTTCGTCGCCGACCCTTTCGATAAAGCTCAGCAGCGCGGTTGCATTCTCCTCCGTCCAGCTCGGCATTTCGATCTGCGCCGCGACGACCGGCGCGTCGTCGGTCACCTTGTCGGGCTGGAGGACGACCGAATCTTCCTTGACGTCGGTTTGCGCAAGCGCGGGGGCCGCGAGCAGGCCGAACGAAAGGAGGATGAGCGCAACGGGACGCGCGGCAAAGGGAGCGTTTCTGGCCATGGGCAAAGCCCATAGCCAAAAAGAAGCGCTGGCGAAAGGCGGCTACGGCACGGCTGACCGCAAGCCAGAAGCGCATTCGTCATTCCGGTGAAGGCCAGAGGCTCGACGGTGGAACCCCGGCCCGCGCAGGGGGCGACGGCCTGACCCTAGGCCGCGCCGCCCTCATCCTGCTTTGCCAGCCATTCTTCCAGCCATTTGATCGTATAGTCGCCGTGGATGACGTCGGGGTCGGCGAGCAGCGCCTGATGGAGCGGGATGTTCGTCTTGACGCCGCCGATCACCATTTCCTCAAGCGCGCGGCGCATCCGCATCATGCAGCTTTCGCGGCTGCGGCCATAGACGATCAGCTTGCCGATCATGCTGTCATAATAGGGCGGGATCGAATAGCCCGCGTAAAGCCCGCTATCGACGCGAACGTGCATCCCGCCCGCGGGATGATAGGCGGTGACCTTGCCGGGCGAGGGCAGGAAAGTGCGCGGATCCTCGGCATTGATGCGGCATTCGATCGCATGGCCGCGGAACTCCAGCTCGTCCTGCTTTACCGAAAGTCCGGCGCCGCCCGCGATGCGGATCTGTTCGCGCACCAGGTCGAAACCGGTGATCATCTCGGTCACCGGATGTTCGACCTGGATGCGCGTGTTCATCTCGATGAAGAAAAATTCGCCATTTTCCCAGAGGAACTCGATCGTGCCCGCACCGCGATAGCCCATCGCCGCCATCGCGTCGGCGCACACCTTGCCCATGCGGGCGCGTTCCTCGGCCGAAATCACCGGCGAGGGCGCTTCCTCGAGCACCTTCTGGTGACGGCGCTGGAGCGAGCAGTCGCGCTCGCCGAGGTGGATGGCATTGCCCCTGCCGTCGCCGAACACCTGGAACTCGATGTGGCGCGGGTTGCCCAGATATTTTTCCATGTAAACGGTCGGGTCACCGAATGCCGCAGCCGCTTCGGACGAAGCCTGACCCATCAGGCTTTCGAGGCTGTCCTCGTCGGGCACCACCTTCATGCCGCGTCCGCCGCCACCGGAGGCGGCCTTGATGAGCACGGGATAGCCGATGTCTTTGGCGAGCCGCTTCGTCTCGTCGTTGAATGTGACGGCGCCCGGCGAGCCCGGAACGACGGGAAGGCCCAGCGCGACCGCGGTGCGCTTTGCCTCGACCTTGTCGCCCATTGTGCGGATATGTTCGGGCTTGGGCCCGACAAAGATCATGTCATGCGCTTCGATGATCTCGGCGAAGCGTTCGTTTTCGGACAGGAAACCATAGCCCGGATGAATCGCGTCGGCGCCGGTGATCTCGGCGGCCGAGATGATCGCCGGAATGTTGAGATAGCTGTCCTTCGCCGCGGGCGGGCCGATGCACACCGCCTCGTCGGCGAGGCGGACGTGCATGGCATCGGTGTCGGCGGTCGAATGGACCGCGACCGTCCGAATGCCCATTTCGTGACAGGCACGGTGGATGCGCAGCGCAATCTCGCCGCGGTTGGCGATGAGCAGTTTTTCGATGGCCATGGGCGGACCTTATCCGATGGTGAACAGCGGCTGGTCGAACTCGACCGGCTGGCTGTTCTCGACATGCACGGCTTTCAACGTGCCCGCCGTCGGCGCGGTGATCGGGTTCATCACCTTCATCGCCTCGATAATCAGGATCGTGTCGCCTGCCTTCACAGCCGAGCCGACGGCGGCAAAGTTCGGCGCCCCCGGCTCCGGCGCAAGATAGGCGGTGCCGACCATCGGCGACTTGACCGCGTCGGCGAAGCTGTCGGCAGCGGGCGCTGCGGCAGCGGCGGCGGCAGCGGGCGCCGGAGCGGTGGCGGCGGCGGGCGCGGCTGCCGCGGACGGCGGCGCATAGGCGACGGGCGCGGCGGCGGCGGTCAGGTTGCGCGCGACGCGCACTTTGCGGTCGCCGTCTTCGACCTCGATTTCGCTCAGCTGCGTGTCGTCGAGCAATTCGGCGAGCGCGCGAACGAAAGCCGGATCGATGTTGATGCCATTGTCTTTATGGTCACCCATGAGATTTGTCCTGTTGTTGCGGCACCATTGCAAGGCGCCTGACCCCGTTTTTGACGCGTCCTATTGTCAGAGACGGGCGGCGGCGTCCAGCGCCAGCGTGTAGCTGTTTGCGCCATGCCCCGCAAAATGAGCCGCGGCCGCCATGCCGACATAGCTGATATGACGAAAGGGTTCGCGCTTTGCCGGGTCCGACAGATGCACCTCGATCACCGGCACCTTGATCGATTTGATCGCGTCGTGGATCGCAATCGACGTGTGCGTATAGCCTCCCGCGTTCAGCAGCACGGCCTTGGCGCCCGATATATAGGCTTCGTGCAGCCAGTCGATCAGCACGCCTTCATGGTTGGTCTGGCGGCATTCGACGCGCAGGCCCAGACCGGCCGCCTGCGCCTCCAGCCGGGCGTGAATATCGTTCAGCGTGTCATGGCCATAGATTTCGGGCTCGCGCGTGCCGAGCAGGTTGAGATTGGGGCCGGACAGGACGAAGACGGTGGGCAGGTCGGGCAAAGGCTTGGCTTTCGGTTGCTACGATGCGCACTCCCCCTATATGGGCTGCTTGGCAAAAGGCAAAGCGAGGCGCTTTCACGTGATTTCGGTCATCCTCAACGGCGAACCCCGGCAGGTGCGCGAGGGCAGCATCGCCGATTTGGTCGCGTCGCTGGGCCTTGATGTGATGAAAGTCGCGGTCGAACGCAATCGCGCGATCGTGCCGCGCTCGACGCTCGCCGACGTCGCGCTTGCCGAAGGCGATGCGCTGGAAATCGTTCATTTCGTGGGAGGCGGTTGAGTTGTCATCGGATCAATGGAGTGTCGCCGGGCGGACATTCACGTCGCGGCTGATCGTCGGCACCGGCAAGTACAAGGATTTCGAGCAGAATGCCGCCGCGGTCGCGGCGTCGGGGGCGGAAATCGTTACCGTCGCGGTGCGCCGCGTCAATGTGTCCGATCCGGCGGCGCCGATGCTGACCGACTATATCGACCCCAGGAAGATCACCTACCTTCCCAACACCGCAGGCTGTTTCAACGCCGACGACGCGATCCGCACGCTGCGCCTCGCGCGCGAGGCGGGGGGATGGGATCTGGTGAAGCTGGAGGTGCTCGGCGAGGCGAAGACGCTCTATCCGAACATGCGCGAGACGCTCGAGGCGACCGAGGTGCTCGCCAAGGAGGGTTTCCTGCCGATGGTCTATTGCGTCGACGACCCGATCGCGGCGAAGCAGCTTGAAGATGCGGGCGCGGTCGCGATCATGCCGCTGGGTGCGCCCATCGGGTCGGGCCTCGGCATCCAGAACCGCGTGACGATCCGCCTGATCGTCGAGGGCGCGTCGGTGCCGGTGCTCGTCGACGCCGGCGTCGGCACGGCGAGCGATGCTGCCGTGGCGATGGAACTCGGCTGCGACGGCGTGCTGATGAACACCGCGATTGCCGAAGCCAAAGACCCCGTGCGCATGGCGCGCGCGATGAAACTGGCGGTCGAGGCGGGGCGCGATGCCTATCTGGCGGGCCGGATGGGCCAGCGCCGCTATGCCGACCCGTCGAGCCCGCTGGCGGGGCTGATCTGATCGCAGAGTCGTTCATTCCGGCGGTTGCAGCAGACTGAGTTCGTTGGTCAGCTTGATCCGGTCGATCTGCGCCTTGAGCATGGCTATGTCGGCGTTGACCTGCGCCAGTTCGGCAGCGGCAAGCCGTTCCGCCGAATCGTCGCGCGCCGCTTCGATCAGGGCTTTTTGCTTGGTCAGCATATCGAGTTGATATTGCAGTTGTGCCAATTCCTCGGCGCGCGCGGCTGCGGCGGTCTCGCGGAGATATTTTTCGTCGGCGCGCCGCCGGTCCTCGCGCTTTTCGGTGTCGCTGCGCACTTGTTCGGCGATGTTCGCGGCGCTCGTCGCCAGCCGCGCAAGCGCGGCTTCCTTGGTTTCATATCGCTGCTTGTCGATCCGGCCGTCCTTGCGCAGTTCGACCGACAGCAGTTCATTTTCGAACGGACCGCTCGCGAACTTCAGAAAACGCAACGTACCGAGCTGGGGCACCCACAATGGTTCGTCCTTCAGCGCGGTTTTCCAGTCCGCGGACCCGGCAACACGATATTCGGCGACAAGGCTGGCGCGAACCGGCTCGCGAATCAAAAGGCCCTTGGCCGGCGCGCCGGATGGCAGACGGTAGGCGAGATTGGCGGCGGCGTCGGCGGACCGGCGCGTCTGAGTGACGGGGGCGAACCGCAGCCGGACGTCGATCGATTTCTGGAGGACCGCAATCACCGCTTCGCAATGCGCGTCGAGCGCCGCGTCATCGCCGACCAGGGTTGCAGGATCCAGCGGCACGCCGCTGATGCCATTCCAGGCGACAAGTTGAAAATTGGCGCAGAACTTTCGTAGCTTGCGCGAGGAATCCGAAAAGCGGACGTCGTGCTGGAGATCCTCTGCACGCGGCGTCGCCGACGAGGCGGCCGGCCAGCGAAGCTCGGTTTTCGCGCTGAGTGCGGCGGTTGCGTCGGCCAGCGTCGTCTGGGCGGTCTTGATCGCGGCAGCAAGCTGCTGCTGCTTCTGGACCTCCTGATACAGTCCGTCCATCATCGCCTTGTCGAACCGGCGGAACACCGCGAGTTCTTTCAGGCGCTCGACATGGGCGTTGACGGCATCGAGCTGGGCGTTCAGCCGTTCGAGATTGTCGGTTTCGACCTCAACCGCGGCCAGACGCTTCCGCGCCTCAGCCGAGCACCACAAGCGGATGGACTGCGAGCTTTCAAGCACATTTTTCCAGGGCGAGGACTCGCCGACCGCATCCAGCGGCACCGGGATGCCCGCGGTCGCCCCGGCAATCGCGATTCCGGTTCGCGCGACCGCCGACAGGATGTCGCCGGTTCGGTCGTCGGCGCTGGCGTTGAACGATTTGAGCGTGTCGAGATCGTCATATTTCTCGATCGCGAGCGAGGATGTCTTGAAAACCGAACTGAGCGCGGAGGGGTCGATCTCGAACCTTTCGCCTTCGACATAGGATTCCTTTGCGGTCGCCTTGACCGCGAACACAGGCGCGGCCGTCGCGTCGCAGGAGGAAAGCGACCGGGCGAGTTCCAGATCGAACTGGACCATCGGAAGGGCGTAGGAGGCGCCCTTCAACGCTTCGCCCTCTGCGGGCGCGGCAACGTCCTGCGTCCGAAAAGTCGCAACATGGGTACAGGCCGCAAGCGGCACGATCATGGCAGCGGGAATGAAATTGCGCATCGCCGACCCCCCTGAACAGGACAAGAAAGGAACTGTTTTTGCGATGCCCAGAGGCCGAGGGTGCCTGAACCGGCGCTGATTGCAACCGATATCGTTGCCACATTGGCACGAAACACGATCTGTCCCGGCGCGGCGTCGCCTGATCGTTGCCGACGGAACGATGGCAGCATGCGGGCGTTGCCTTATCAAGAGGTTGGTCGACAGCCTCTTGGAAAACAACGGAGAATTATCATGGGTGAACTCACCGAAAAAGCGAAAGGCCTGGCCAACGAAGCCGTGGGCAACGTCAAGCAGGCGATCGGCAAGGCGACAGACAATGAGCGCCTTCGTGCCGAGGGCGAATTGCAGGAGCGCAAGGGCGAAGCCCAGAATCTGAAGGGCAAGGTCAAGGGCGCGCTAGGCGACAAGGTCTGACGCGCGACCGTCCATATGCTTGAGAAGGCTCCGGGGCGCCGGTCCCCGGAGCCTTTTTCGCTTGAAGGAAAACCTATTTGCCGCCTGATGCCACCAGGTCGACGTCGGTCATCCCGCCGTCGCGGCGCAGCATCAGCACATAGGCCAGATCGCCCTTGGTGCCGCCGAGCATATGTTCGTTGCCGTTGACGCGGTGGTCGCTCGTATAGCCCGCGCGGATCGCCATGGTGTGATAATAATCGAGCACCGCCTGCATCGAGGCGGCGGTCTGGAAATTGACGACGCGCAGGTTGCACTTGCCGCCATCGACGCCCGCGGCTTCGCGCAGCGTCGCGCGCGGATAGATTTTGAATGCCGCGGGCAGGCGGTTTGCCCAGCCATTGCCATAGGTCAGCTTGGCATTGCAGCCGCCCTTTTGCTGGTCGCGCGCCAGCGCGCCGATGGTCACCGGGCGCGCCTGCGCCTCGCAGCCGTCACAGCCGGCTTCCAGCGGCAGCGCCTTGGGCGCGGAGAGCAGTTTGCCCGCCTTGAGCGCCGCGGCGGCCTCTGCCGCCGTCGCCGCCTTGCCGCCGGCAAGGCCGGGAACGCCGCCGTCGATTGGATGGTTACCGGGTCCGGCGGCGTTGCGATTCGATTGCCCCGCAAGCTTGGGGTCCACCATGATCCTGTCTTCGAGCGCGCCCCTGATCGCGGGATCGCCGCTCGCCGCGTCGCCGTCGAGCGGAGCGAGATCGGATTTGGCTTCGGGTTGGTCCCGGCACCCGCCGAGCGGCATCGCCGCCATCAGCAGCCCGGCGACCAGCCATTTTCCGCGCACCATCATCGCTAACACTCCCTTAATCTTTTCCCCGGATTGCCCGATCCTGGTTAAAAAGGGGCAAAGAAAATGCGTTAACAGGTAAGGCTTTATTAGCCAAAACCTGTCTCGGACCGAGACGTTTTCGGTGCGCAGCGAATGAGCCGCGAGGTTGCGACCGCCGCCTGGCGGTGGACGACGGCGGCGCGATAGACGGGATCGGTGACCATTTCCAGAAAGGCGCCGCTGTTCGGATATTCGGCGATAAACACCGCATCCCAGCGCTCGGTCGCGGGTCCGATCACCATCGCCTCCATCGTGCCTGTCCAGACGATATGGCCGCCGACACGGCGAAAGACCGGGGCGCTGTCGGCGCCATAATGGCGATAGGCCTCGGCGCCGGTCAGGCCTTGCCCCGCGAGCGGGTGATCGTCCGCATAGGCCGCCTTGTCGCGGAAGCGGACGAGGTTGAGCATGTGAATGACGGTATCGCGCGGCAGCGCCTTGAAGGCGTCGAACTGCACGCGTTCGGGATCGACATGCTGGTCGGTCACGGTCGGAACCCCTTTCGCTTGATACGCCAGGCGTCGGCACTTTGCGTCCAGGCATCGACAGGTGCGTCCTCAAAGGGCGCGGGGAGGCGGGTCGGTCCGCTGTTCATCGCCCCCAGCCGCATCGCCAGCGCCTGCGACCGCGTGTTCGCGGGGTCGATGCTGTGCATCAGTTCGGGCCATTTCAGAAACTCGACCGCAAAGTCGCACGCCGCGATACAGCCTTCAAAGGCATAGCCCTGACCGGCGAACTTCGCGCGCACGCCGTAACCGATTTCGGGCGCGGGCCACCCGTCCGGCTCCCAGGGGCCAAGGCGGCCGACCCATTCGCCGCTGGCGCGCTCGATCACCGAGAACATCGAAAAGCCGCGGATATGCCAGGCGCCGGCGAGCGTGCACCATTGACGCCAGGCGGCCGACCGCGGGCAGGCGCCGCCGATGAAGCGCATCGTCTCCTCTTCGGCGCACATCGCGGCAAAGGCGTCGAAATCCTCCGCCGCGGGCGGACGAAGAATCAATCGCTCGGTGACGAGCAGGGGGCCGTTCAGCATGACAATTCCCTTTCCCGCAGCGTTGGACGACGCTTGTGGGGCAAGAACGGTCGATGAACAAGACGCACATGCTTGAGGGCACCGGCGTTTAACCGGTGCCCTCGCCATCAACGTGTGCGGGTGGAGGGGTCTCAAACCCGCACGCGAGACGGTTTCTGTTCGTCAACGGCAGCGATATTTGTCGCGATCAATCTCGCGGCCGAGCAGCGCACCGCCTGCGGCGCCAAGCACGGTGCCGAGCAACTTGTCGCCGTCGCCCGCGATCTCGTGACCCGCGAGGCCGCCGACGGCGCCGCCGATCAACAGGCCAGTCGTGCCATTGTCCTTTCGGCAATAATAGCGACCGTCATTGCCGCGCCAGATGCGCGAATCCCGGCCAAGACGTTCGCCACGCGCATAATAGCGGCGATCCTTGCGCTTGCGGTGAAAGTCCGACGCCTGGTCGAACGCGTGATAACCCGGCGCCTTTGCCGGGGTGGTCACACCCGCATGGAGCGGCGTGGTGCCAAGGACACTGGCGGCGACGAATGCGCCCATCAGGCCTTTGCTCAAGATACGCATGACAAATCCTTTCCTGGTTCGGCGCCTTCACCCCGCAGGACGGGATCGGGCGCTTCGGGAAGGAAAACGAGCCAGGTCCGAATCCCGTTGCATGAACCAGAAACAACAAGATGAATCGACCGCATCCATCGACGAACCGAAAGCCCCTTGCCGCATCGGCGGCGGCGTGCGAGAACCCCGATCATGCTCAACATCGCTTCGCTCGCCATCGGGGTTATCGCGCTCATTCTGGCGGTTTTCGCTTTTATTCCGCTGCTCGGCTGGGCCAATTGGGTGATCGTGCCTTTCGCCGTGGTCGGCCTCGCGCTCGGCGCGATGTCGGACAAGACGAGCGGGCGGAACCTCAACATCGTGGTCGTCATCATCGGCGTCATCCGCCTGATGCTGGGCGGCGGCATCATCTGATCCTTTAGAAGCGCGGCGTCATGGCACAGGCAGCGGCCCCCGCGGGGAGCGATCAGGGCGGCCTGCCCTTTGCGATCGCCGCCTATGGCATCTGGGGATTTGTCCCGCTGTTCTTCAAGCTCGTCGACAGCGTCCCGCCGGTCGAAGTGCTGACGCAGCGGATCATCTGGTCGCTGCCGCTCTGTTTCCTCATCATGCTTTTCCGCCGCCAGATCGGCGAATATGCGGCCGCGCTGAAGCATTGGCGGACGCTGCGCCTGCTGCTCGCGAGTGCGCTGCTGATCGCGGTCAACTGGCTCGTCTATATCTATGCGATCTTCACCGACCATGTTCTTGCCGCCAGCCTTGGCTATTATCTCAATCCGCTCGTCAACGTGATGCTGGGCATGATCTTCCTCGGCGAACGGCTGTCGCGGATGCAGCTGCTCGCGGTGGTCATCGCGGGCATCGGCGTCGCGATCCTGCTCGCGGGCGCGCTCGATACGCTGTGGATCAGCCTGACGCTGGCCTTTTCCTTCGGCGTCTATGGTCTGCTGCGCAAGGTTGTGCCGGTAGGGTCGCTTCCCGGCCTGTCGGTCGAAACGACGGTGCTGCTGCTGCCGTCGCTCGCGCTGTCGGCCTGGTATATCGGCATCGGCGACGGTCGCGGCTTTGCTTCCGACATGTCGATCAGTCTGCTGCTGATGGCGGGCGGGGTAGTGACCGCGGTGCCGCTGCTGCTCTTTGCGACGGCGGCGCGGCGGATGAGCTACGCGGCGCTCGGCTTCGTGCAATATCTGGCGCCGACGATCCAGTTCCTGCTTAGTCTGTTCGTTTTCGGCGAGCCAATGAAAGCCGCCCAGCTTGCCTGTTTCGTGCTGATCTGGATCAGCATCGCGGTGTTCAGTTTCGACATGTGGCGCAAGATGCGCGCCGAGCGGATCGTGGCGGCCTGATCATCGTTGCCCCCTTGAAGGCGGGGGGCGCTGGATCAGACCAGCCGCCAGCCGATCGTTTCGCCCGCATGAAAGGGCACGACCTCGCCGATCCGGTCGGGGACGACGACGTCGGCGCGCTCGAGCATCACCGTGCCTTCGTTGAGCGGCAGGCCGTAGAAGCGCGGACCATGCTCGCTCGCGAACCCTTCAAAATTGGCCAGCGCGCCGTCCTGATCGAATGCCATTGCATAGCTTTCGAGCGCATAGGGCGCATTGAAAATGCCCGCGCAGCCGCACGACGCTTCCTTGGTGTGGACCGCGTGCGGCGCGCTGTCCGTGCCGAGAAAGAATTTGGGTGAGCCCGATGTCGCCGCGGCGCGCACCGCGAGCCGGTGATGCTCGCGCTTGGCGACGGGCAGGCAATAGGCATGCGGCCGGATGCCGCCGACAAGCATCGCGTTGCGATTGATGTGGAGATGCTGCGGCGTGATCGTCGCGGCGACATTGGCGGGCGCGTCGGCGACGAACTGCGCGGCCTCGGCGGTGGTGATATGTTCGAACACGATCTTGAGCGCGGGCAGCGCGCGCACCAGCGGTTCAAGCGTGCGGTCGATGAACACCGCCTCGCGGTCGAAGATATCGACGTGCGCGTCGGTGACCTCGCCGTGGATGAGCAGCGGCATGCCGATGTCCTGCATCCGTTCGAGCACACCCATGATGTTCGCGACGTCGGTGACGCCGTGCGCACTGCCCGTGGTCGCATGCGCGGGGTAGAGCTTGGCGGCGGTGAACACCCCCTCGGCATGGCCGCGCGCGATTTCGTCCGCGTCGGTGGCGTCGGTCAGATAGGCGACGATCAGCGGCGTGAAATCAAGCCCGGCGGGCACCGCGGCATTGATACGGTCGCGATAGGCGCGGCCTTGCTCGGCGGTGGTTACCGGCGGCGACAGGTTGGGCATGACGATCGCGCGCGCAAACTGGCGCGCGGTATAGGGCACGACATGGGCCAGCATCGCGCCGTCGCGCAGATGGACGTGCCAGTCGTCGGGGCGGCGGATTGTCAGGCGGTCGGTCATGTCATTCTCCCCCCTCTCCTTCAGGGGAGGGGCTTTAACTTGGTTCCCGCGCTCCCTATTGTCCGCGCATGGCTAACACAACCCTTGTGGACCGCGCGCTCATCCGTCTGTCGGGCGAGGACGTTCGCGGCTTCCTTCAGGGCCTTGTCACCAACGATGTGGCAGGCAATCTGCCTGTCTGGGCGGCGCTGCTGACGCCGCAGGGCAAGGCGCTGTTCGATTTCCTGATCTGGGCGGACGGAGAGGATCTGCTGATCGACTGCGAGCGCGACGCCGCGGATGACCTTGCGAGGCGGCTGACGCTCTATCGTCTGCGCCGCGCGATCACGATCGAGCGCGAACCCGATCTGTGCGTCCATTGGGCGCCCGACGGCGACCTTGGCGTCGTCGATCCGCGTCTGCCCGAACTCGGCCAGCGCTGGCTCGCTCCCGCGGCTGAAGGCGAGGGCGCCGACGCCGCGTGGCGCGCGCACCGACTGGCGCTCGGCGTCGCCGAGGGGCGCGGCGAGCTGGGCGACGGCACGACGCTATGGCTCGAATGCAATGCCGCCGAACTGAACGGCGTCAGCTTCGCCAAAGGCTGTTATGTCGGACAGGAAAATACCGCGCGGATGAACTGGCGGCAGAAAGTGAACCGGCGGATCGTCGTGCTGCCGCTGAGCGAGGCGGACGAGAAAAGGCAGGTGGTCGCCTATCCCGACCTTGGCTGGTCGGTCGAGCATCGGCGGATCGAGGCGATCGATCCCGCCACCGCGCCGGCGTGGATGCGCGAGGGTCTTCTCGCCAGTTCATGACAGGTGCAGCCACGGCTGCTATCATCGTGTCGATGCGCGCCCTGCTGATCTTGTCGGCGTTCGCCGCCGCTATCGCTTCCACCGCGCCGCTGGCCGCGGCGCCCGAATCGCTGCTGCCGACCGCAGACGAAGCGCCGCGTCCGCTCGCGCGGCTCGCGCCGCTTGCGGCCGATTCGCCGTGGACCCCGCGTTTCGCGGCGGCGGCGGACGAACTGGCGGCGGCGCTGCGCGCGCGCGACGAGGCGCGCTGGGCGCCGATGCTCGGCGGTCAGTGGCTCGCGCCCGCCGATCGCGCGCGGGTTCGCGCGATGCTTGCCGATCACGACAGCCCGTTCGGTGAAGCCTTGTGGGGCCGGACGCCCCCGTATCGCGCGATCTTCGGCTGGAGCGCCCCCGCTTCATTGAGCGCCGACGAGCGCGCGGCAATCGAGGCGGGGCAGGAGGCCGAGGCACTGGTGTGCTGGTCATCGCGCGGCGAAGGCGTGTGGCCGGTTACCGCATCCGAGGCCGACAACCGCCCCGGACGTCCCCACGCCTGTGTGCGCATCGCTTACAGCATTCGCGGCGAAACGCCCAGGTGGCGCGCCTTCATCGAACAGGGCGATGGTGCGCCTGCCCGTCCGACCGCGCGGCGCGACCCCGTTTAACCAATCCCCAACCCCTGTTTGCGACAATATGCCCATGATCGGGCGGTTTCTTGGTCTGGCGGTCGCCATCACGGCGGTGTCGGTCGGCGTGGCGAGTGTCGCCAGTCGTTCGGCGGGCGATGACGGCGCCGAAACGGCGGCCGTCGATTCGTCCGCCAATGGCAACTGGACGACCGAGCGCGGCAAGCGCGGCGGCTGGACGTCCGCGCCGGGGCCGGCTTCGTCCGGCGGCGAGGTGCGTCTCGCGCGGGCGGGCGATTCGCATTTCTATGCCGATACGCAAGTGGACGGCACCGATATACGGATGATGGTCGACAGCGGCGCGTCGGTCGTCGCGCTGACGCGGCGCGACGCCGAGGCGATCGGGATCGACGTTGACCGCCTGCCGATTGGCGGCATGGCGCGCACCGCGGGGGGCGATGTCCCGTTGCGCACGGTGATGCTGGACCGTGTCGAGGTTGAGGGGATTGCGGTGCGCGATGTCCGTGCTGCGGTAATCGACGCCGACATGGGCGTGTCGCTGCTCGGACAGAGTTTTTTGTCGAAGCTCGACGCGGTGAATGTCGAAGGCGACACGATGACGCTGCGCTGAGGCGCCCGTGCGACCTATTTCGCCGTCTTGTCGATCAGCACGGCCTGCTGCCAGCGGCTCGGTGCCTTGTCGGTGCGATGAATACATCCGGCCCAGCAGCAGGGGCGTTTTTTTCCTTCGTGCAATTCCTCGACGGTCCGCGCGATCCGGCGCGCGCGCGTCTTGTCCTGCCTGGCGTCGTCGACCCAGCAGATGAACTCGTTACGCCCCAGGGGAGTCAGCGCCTGCCACAGCGCCAGCGTCGATGGATCGGCGGTGATGGCCGCCTGCATATCCTCGCGCGCGTCGTGCACGGTGCCGTGAAGGAAGGCATGGGTCATGGCGCAAGGTCATAAGCCCGCCCCGCCGCCGGGTCAAACGACCGGGAGGGAGCGGCTTGCCATTTCCGCTGCTTTTCCCCACATCGGCGCCATGAACGCTCCCAATCCCCCGATGCGCGCGGCGATCGTGCCCGTCACCGCCTTTCAGCAGAATTGCACCTTGCTCTGGTGCACCGAAACCAACAAGGCGGCTTTCGTCGATCCCGGCGGCGACCTGCCCAAGCTGAAAGAGGCGGTGCGTCAGACGGGGGTGGAGGTCGAGAAGATCCTTGTCACCCATGGCCATATGGACCATTGCGGGCAGGCGGGGATGCTGGCGAAGGAACTGGGCGTACCGATCGAGGGCCCGCACGAGGACGACCGGTTCTGGATCGAACGTTTTGCCGAGGATGGCGCGCGTTTCGGCATGGTTGGCGAGCCTTTCGAGCCCGACCGCTGGCTGGTCGATGGCGACACGGTGACGGTCGGCAATCTGACGATCGACGTCATCCATTGCCCTGGACATACGCCGGGGCATGTCGTGTTCCATCATGCGCCGTCGAAGCTGGCGATCGTCGGCGACGTCATCTTTCAGGGTTCGATCGGGCGCACCGATTTTCCGCGCGGCAATCACCAGCAACTGCTCGCATCGATCACGCAGAAATTGTGGCCGCTCGGCGGCGACACGACCTTCCTGCCGGGGCATGGCGCGCACAGCAATTTTGCGCACGAACGCCGCACGAACCCGTTTGTAAGCGATATGGCTTTGAACAACTAGGTCGTCATCCCCGCCTTTGCCGGAATGACGGATGGCTAGCGAAAGTCGGCAGGGTCGAAGTGGGCAGCAAAGGCGGCCGCCAGTTTATGCGGCGTCAACGGATCGATGATCGGCAGGCGGCCCAGCCGACGGACCCCGCCGATTTGCGCGATGATCGCCTCGCTGTCCTCCACCGCGTCGCCGAGGAAGGCGAGCCCGTGGATAGGCACGCCGCGCGACCGGAGCGCCTCGATCGTCAGCAGGCTATGATTGATCGTGCCAAGACTGGTCCGCGCACAAAGGATCACCGGGATTTGCCAGCGCGCGAAAAGGTCGGCGTAAAGGGTCGCACGCGTGACGGGAACGAGCGCGCCGCCCGCCCCCTCTATGATAAGGTCGCCGGGCGGCGGGACGAGGGTTGCGACGTCGATCTCGACCCCGTCGATTTCGGCGGCGCGATGCGGCGATGCGGGGGTGACGAGGCGGTAGGCTTCGGGCAGGACGGGGACGCCCGCAAGGCGCCCGACGGTCGCGCTGTCGGTTTCTTCTTCAAGCCCCGATTGGATCGGCTTCCAGTAGGACGTGCCGGTCGCCTGCGCCAGAGCGGCGGAAAAGACGGTTTTTCCGATGCCCGTGTCGGTGCCGGTGACGACGAAGCGCGTCATGCGACGGCCATCGCGGTGGCGAGTGCGTCGGCCAAATCGTCGATATCGCCTTCATCGACGTTCAGCGTGATTGCGATGCGCAGGCGTGCGGTGCCTTGGGCGACGGTGGGTGGACGGATGCCGCGAATGTCGAAGCCTGCACGCTGAAGCTGGTCCGCGATGCGCATCGTGCGGTCGTTGTCGCCAATGATCACCGGCAGGATTTGCGTGCCGCTCGCCGGGATGCCCAGCGGGACAAGACGTTCAGCGGCATGGCGGACGCGTGCGTGGAGGCGCGCCTGACGCTCTGGCTCGTTCGCGACCGTCTCGATCGCCTGTCGGACCAGCCACGCGATCAGCGGCGACGGGGCGGTCGAAAAGATGAAAGGGCGCCCGCGGTTTATGAGGAAATCGCGGACGATTGCGGGCGCACAGAGCAGCGCGCCTTCGACGCCCAGTGCCTTGCCGCAGGTGTGCAGCGTGATAAGGTTGTCGCGGCGTGCAAGACCGTGCGACAGGCCCGCACCGCCGGGACCGAAGACGCCCGTTGCATGGGCTTCGTCGACGATGAGGATAGCGTCGTGACGGTCGGCAATGGTGGCGAGGTCCGTGAGCGGGGCGCGGTCGCCGTCCATCGAATAGAGGCTTTCAACCGCGATCCACGGTGTTCCGACGCCGCCGCCCGCGCGCCAGCGGACGATGATATCCTCGAACGCCTGCGCGTCATTGTGCGCGGCGGCGACATGGCCCGCACGGCCAAGCTTCATTCCGTCGTGCGCGCTCGCATGGATGAGTTCGTCGTGGACGACCAGGTCGCCGCGCTGCGGCAAGGTTGCAAAAAGTGCGGCATTGGCGGCGAATCCGGTCGCGAAAAACAGCGCCGCCTCGCTGTCGTAATGACGCGCGGCCTGCGCTTCGAGCGCTTCATGCTCTTCGTGATTGCCGCGCAGCAGCCGCGAGCCGCCCGATCCGACGGGGATGCCGCGTTCGATGCCCGCGGCAAGCGCGGCGCGCAGCGCGTCCGAGCTGGCGAGGCCCAGATAGTCGTTCGATGCGAAATCGCGCCCGGCGCGCGGCGCAAGGGCGCGGCGGCGGCCGTGGTCCGCGAGGGCGTCTAGATCCTTGCGTTGGGTGTCGAAGGGAATGGTGAATCTCGCGGCCATGTGGACCCCATGTCATACACCCCTCCTGTTCAGGCGAGGGGTTGGGGCGGGACATCGAAATCTTGCGCGAGGCCGATGGCCCCACCCGCTGCGACGAGCGGGCAAAGCCCGCAAGTCTCGCTGTCCCTCCCCCGAAGGGGAGGGGGTTTGAAGCTCGTCAGTTCTTCGCCTTGTCCACCAGCTTGTTCTTGGCGATCCACGGCATCATCGCGCGCAGCTTGGCGCCCGTCTGTTCGATCGGATGTGCGGCGGCGGCCTTGCGGCTCGCTTTCAGTTCGGGCTGGCCGGCCTGATTGTCGAGAACGAAATCCTTGACGAAGCGGCCCGACTGGATGTCGGCGAGGACGCGCTTCATTTCCTTCTTCGTTTCTTCGGTGATGATGCGCGGGCCGGTCTTGATATCGCCATATTCGGCGGTGTTGCTGATGGAATAGCGCATGTTCGCAATGCCGCCTTCATAGAGGAGGTCGACAATCAGCTTGGTTTCGTGGAGGCATTCGAAATAGGCCATTTCAGGGGCATAGCCCGCCTCGACCAGCGTTTCGAAACCCGCCTGGATCAGGTGGGTGATGCCGCCGCAGAGCACCGCCTGTTCGCCGAAAAGGTCGGTTTCGCATTCTTCCTTGAAGGTGGTTTCGATGATGCCGCTGCGGCCGCCACCCACTGCGGATGCGTAGGAGAGGGCGAGCGCCTTGGCATAGCCATTGCCCGACGCCCCCGGCCCCTGTGCTTCCTGCGCCACCGCGATCAGGCAGGGGACGCCGCCGCCCTTTTGATATTCGCTGCGCACCGTGTGGCCGGGGCCCTTGGGCGCGACCATGAACACGTCGATATCGGGGCGCGCTTCGATCAGGCCGAAGTGGATGTTGAGACCGTGCGCAAAGGCGAGCGCGGCGCCGGGCTTCATGTTGGGGCCGATGTCGTCGGCATAGATTTTCGCCTGATGTTCGTCGGGGGCGGCGATCATGATGACGTCGGCCCACGCGGCGGCCTCCTTGTTCGACATGACCGTGAAGCCCGCGGATTCGGCCTTTCTGGCAGTCGGCGAACCGGGACGAAGCGCGATCGCGATGTCCTTGACGCCGCTATCGCGCATATTCTGCGCGTGGGCGTGACCCTGGCTGCCATAGCCGACGATGGCGACCTTCTTGCCCTTGATAAGCTCCTGGTCGGCGTCGCGATCGTAATAAACCTGCATGTTCTTTCTTCCCCATAGTGCGTCCCCGCGAAGGCCGGGACCCATTTGATGTTGACTGGACCCCCGCCTTTGCGGGGAAACACGAAAGTGAAGCTAAAGCGCCTCCGGCCCGCGGGCGATGGCGACGACGCCGGTGCGGCCGACCTCGACCAGCCCGCATTCGCGCATCAAGGCGATGAAGCGGTCGACCTTGTCGCTCGTCCCGGTGATCTCGAAAATGAAGCTGGTCAGCGTCGTATCGACCACCTTGGCACGGAACACGTCGGCCATGCGCAGCGCCTCGATCCTTTTGTCGCCGGTCCCCGCGACCTTCACCAGCGCGATCTCGCGTTCGACGTGCGCGCCGCCGTCGGCCAGGTCGGTGACCGAGTGGACGGGAACGAGCCGGTCGAGCTGCGCGATGATCTGGTCGATTACCGCGGGCGGGCCGCTGGTGACGATGGTGATCCGCGACAGCGCATGATCGGCGCTGATGTCGGCGACGGTCAGGCTTTCGATATTATAGCCGCGCGCGGAGAAGAGACCGGTGATCTTGGCGAGAATGCCGGCTTCGTTGTCGACGGTGACGGCGAGCACGTGGCGCTCGCCCGCTTCGGTTTTGATTTTCATGGCGGTTACTCCGCCTCCCGCAAGCGGGAGGGGCTAGGGGTCGGGCGAGCGAAGCGAGCATGCGACGTGGAGAGGCCCACCCCGCTGCGACTAGCGAACAAGTTCGCAAGTCTCGCTGCCCCTCCCGCTTGCGGGAGGGGATGAAAAGCGTTCGGTTTCATCACACCAGCGCTTTCGCTTCGTCGTCCATCGTGCCGGTGATGTCGTTCGGCTGGAGGATCATGTCGGTGTGGGCGGCGCCCGACGGGATCATCGGGAAGCAGTTGGCCAGCTTGGCGACGCGGCAGTCGACGATCACCGGGCCGGGGGTTTCGATCATCTTCGCGATGCCGTCCTCTAGCTGGCCCAGCGTGTCGATCCTGATGCCGGTCCAGCCATAGGCATCGGCCAGCTTCACAAAATCGGGCAGGCTGTCCGAATAGCTGTTCGAATAGCGGCTTTCGTAGGTGAGTTCCTGCCACTGGCGGACCATTCCCATCCATTCATTGTTGAGGATGAAGATCTTCACCGGCAGCCGGTATTGGCTGACCGTGCCCATTTCCTGAATGTTCATCTGCAGGCTGGCTTCGCCCGCGATACAGATGACGAGGCGATCCGGGTTGGCGATTTGTGCCCCGACCGCGGCGGGGAAGCCATAGCCCATCGTGCCGAGCCCGCCGGATGTCAGCCAGCGGTTCGGCGCGAAGAAGCCGAAATGTTGCGCGGCCCACATCTGGTGCTGACCGACCTCGGTGGTGATGATCGGGTCCATCCCGCGCGTCGCGTCGAACAACGCCTTGACCGCGCGCTGCGGCATGATGTCGGCGTCGGTTTCCGTCTTTTCGGGGAAATCCAGACAGCGCGTCGCGCGCCATCCGTCGACGCGGCGCCACCATTCGCCAAGGTCGCGCGCCTTGTGGCCCTTGTCGCTCCACGCCGCGATCAGCGCGTCGAGCGCACGGCCCGCGTCGCCGACGATCGCGATATCGACGGGGACGATCTTGTTGATCGAACTGCGGTCGATGTCGATGTGAATCTTTTTTGAATCGGGCGAAAAAGCGTCGAGGCGACCGGTCACGCGGTCGTCGAAGCGCGCGCCGACCGCGATGATGAGATCGGCGCGGTTCATCGCCATATTGGCTTCGTATGTGCCGTGCATGCCGAGCATGCCGAGCCATTTGGGGTCATCGGCGGGAAAGGCGCCGAGCCCCATCAGGGTCGAGGTGATCGGCGCGCCGGTCAGCGACACAAGCTGGCGCAAGGCAGCACTCGCGTCGGGGCCGGAGTTGATCACGCCGCCGCCGGTATAGAAGATCGGACGTTCGGCCGCGGCAATCATCTCGATCGCCCGCGCGATGGCGTCGGCGTCGGGTTCGACCTGCGGACGATAGCTGTTGTGCTGGATGAACTCGGGCACATTGTAAGTGCCGGTCGCGACCTGCACATTTTTCGGAATGTCGATCACCACCGGTCCGGGGCGGCCGTGCGTCGCAATATAGAAGGCCTCGTGCAGGATCGGCCCCAGGCGGTCGGGGTCCATGACGAGATAATTATGCTTGGTGCAGTGCCGCGTGATGCCGACCGTGTCGCATTCCTGAAAGGCGTCGGTGCCGATCAGCGTCGTTGGCACCTGCCCGGTGAGCACGACCATCGGGATCGAATCGAGCAAAGCGTCGGTGATGCCGGTGACGGCGTTGGTCGCGCCGGGGCCGGAGGTGACGAGCACGACACCGGGCTTGCCGGTCGAGCGCGCATATCCTTCGGCCGCGTGGGTCGCGGCCTGTTCGTGGCGGACCAGAATGTGCTTGATCGTCGGGTGCTTGTAGAGCGCGTCATAGATGGGAAGCACCGCGCCGCCCGGATAGCCGAACACCGTATCGACGCCAAGGTCGACCAGCGCCTGAACCACCATGTCGGCACCGCTCATTTCCGTCACGACGAAACACCTTTCCACACAAAAACGCAGCGCTTGTGCGCTGCAACAGGGCTGCGGGCAATAGGTGCATGATTCTATCTTGTCAACACCGTATCACGTAATTTTGTTGCTAAACAATCGATGCTGTCGTTGTTTAATGACTCTGTGAAGCGTGACCAGCTTGTCGGGGGCTGGTGGCGGAACCAGGTGAACTGGCGCTTGGCATATTGGCGCGTCGCGGCCTGCGCGGCCGCCAGCGCCTCGTCGCGGCTCGCCGTGCCATCAAGAAAGGCCGCGATCTGCGGGACACCGATCGCGCGCATGACGGGAAGATCGGGGTGGAGGTCGCGGGTCAGCAGGGCTTCGACCTCTTCGATGGCGCCGCCCGCGAACATCTGACCAAGCCGCGCATCGCAGCGTTGCCGTAGCCATTCGCGCGGCGGCAGGAGGACCAATGGCGCAAGGACGACCTGGTCGGCAATGCCGCCCGCGCGTGCCTGCTGCCAGCTTGCCAGCGTGCGCCCTGTGGCGCGCACGACTTCGAGGGCGCGCGCGACGCGCGTGGCGTCGGCAGGGTTCAGACGCGCCGCCGCATCGGGATCGGCGACGGCCAGCGCCGCATGGGCTTCGGCCACGGACAGGGCGCGCACCGCGTCGCGGACCTCGGGTGCGATGGCGGGCACGGGCGCGATACCGTCAAGCAGGGTGCGTAGATAGAGGCCGGTCCCGCCGACCAGGATCGGAATGTTGCCGTCTGCATGCGTGTCGGCAATCGCATCGCGCGCTTCGGCGGCCCAGCGGGCGGCATTGTAAGCTTCGGCGCCATCGACATGACCGAACAGCCGATGCCCGACACCGCCCATCTCCTCGGCGGAGGGGCGGGCCGACAGAATGTGCAAATCGGCATAAATCTGGCTTGCATCGGCATTGATCACGACCGCGCCGCGGCCGCTTTCGGCAAGCTTTTTCGCAAGCGCGACCGCCAAAGCGCTCTTGCCGCTGGCGGTGGGTCCGGCGATAAGTGCGAGCGGGGGCCGCCCGTCGGCGCAAGGGAAAGAAGGAGATGCCATGTTCGTCGCGACCCTGATAGCAGCCGGAAAGCTGACCGACGAGGTGGTTCGCGAAGCGATCGACCGGCTCGACGCGACGGGGCACGATGTCGGTGCGCCGCACTGGCTCGACGAGCATGATGCGGCCGACATCGTCTTTCACGGCAGCCTGGTCAGCGCGCGCAAGGAACTGGCGTTGATGGACCATGGCGTCCTCGACATCGTCGTTCAGCCGCTGGGCGATCGCACCAAGAAGCTGATCGTTGCCGACATGGATTCGACGATGATCACCGTCGAGTGCATCGACGAGCTTGCCGATTATGCCGGGCTGAAGCCGCAGATTGCGGCGATCACCGCGCGGGCGATGAACGGCGAGCTCGATTTTCGCGCCGCGCTGGAGGAACGCGTCCGCCTGCTCGCGGGTATGGACGAGGCGGTGCTGGTCGAATGCCGCATGGAGCGCGTGAAACTGACGCGCGGCGCGCGGACGCTGGTTCAGACGATGAAGGCGCATGGGGCATTTTCGGTGCTGGTGTCGGGCGGCTTCATGCCCTTTGCCGGGCCGGTGGGCGAAGCCGTCGGCTTCGACAAGGTGGTCGCGAACGAGCTGGAAGTTGCGGGCGGCAAGCTTACCGGCAAGGTTCTTGAACCGATCGTCGACAGCAAGGCGAAGCTCGCGACGCTGAAGGCCGAGGCGGCGCGCCACGGCCTGCCGCTCGCCGAAACGCTTGCCGTGGGCGACGGTGCCAACGATATTCCGATGATGACCGCGGCGGGGCTCGGCATCGGCTATCATCCGCATCCAGCCGCCGCCGAAGCGGCAGCGGCGGTGATCCGGCATCACGACCTGACCGCCTTGCTGTGGGCTCAGGGCTATCCCCGGCGCAGTTGGGTGCTTGGATAAAAGGAACCCGGCCGATGGCCGGGCCGAGGAGGAGTTCCGCAAGCGGAGATCCAGCGGATCGGAACCTTATTCGGCGGGCGCCGCAGCGCGGCCGGTAACCATGCCTGTGGCCTTTGTGCCGTCGGCGCGCATCGGATCGTGGGCAACGTCACGGTCGTCGAAGGTCTTGGTCCAGGCGGCAAACTCCAGGCACACGCCATCGGGATCGAAGAAATAGACCGACCGCACAAAGACATCGTCGTTCATCTCGTCGGACGATTGCGTCGGTGAATTGTCGTGGTTGAGGATCCTGGTGACCTCGACGCCCTTGTCGACCAGCCGCTGATAATATTCATCGAAGCGTTCGGCGGGGACATTGATCGCGATATGGTTCATCGACCCGTGCGCCGAAACGAAGCTGCCCTTCGTTGGCAACGCGGCGGGGGCCGAAATGCCGGGCGCGGCTTCGGGCGCGTCGGGGAACCAGAAGAAGGCGAGGCTGTCGCCATTGCCCATGTCGAAAAAGAAATGCTGGCCGCGTCCCCCGGGCAAATCGATCGTCTTGGTCAGCGGCATGCCAAGGATGTCGCGATAAAAGGCGACCGTTTTCGCCATATCCTTGCACACGAGCGCGAGGTGGTTGACCCCGCAGAACTCGAATTCGCTGTTCGTTGCAGCCATCATCCATCTCCTTGATCGTTCGGCTTCTGGTGACGCTGGGGCGGCTTTTCATCCACGCGTGCCAGTCGATCGTCGGTCTTGTACCAGTATCGGCCTTAATCGTCAATTTAATTGACGATATATGCTGGCGCGCCGCCGCCGTTCAATCCTTCGCCGGGCGCGGCGCGCTCAGGAAGTCGGCGGCATTGAAGCCTTCGGGAGCGGCGATCTCGACGATCGGGTCTTCGCGCGCATCATATTCCATGCGCAGCGCGCGGGTTATCACCGCGTGCATGTCGTAAAGGCAGGTGATATAGGTGAACTCGAAAATCTGCTCATCGTCCCAGAAGGTCTTCAGCTTGTCGAACACCGCCAGCGGGACGCGCCCGCCCGCCTGGCTCAGACAATCGGCATAGGCGAGCACGGCGCGTTCCTGTTCGTTGTAGCAGTCGGCGACTTGCCAGTGCGCGATCGCCGCGATCTTCTCTTCGCTGACGCCAAGGCCGCGGAGCGACTTGCAATGCTGCGAGAAGACGAACTGGCTGCCCTTGACCCAGCCGGCGCGCGTCTGGCCGAGTTCGCGCAGCACCGGGTCGATCTTGCGCGCCGGGTGGCGATAGACGGCAAAGCCGTCGACCGCATGTTTGAAGATGTCGGGAGCGAGCGCGTAAACCGTCCACCAATCGCCTGGCGTGCCGGTCGCCGTGCCCGGTTCGGCGACAGGGTCGCGGTCGCCGAACAGGCGGTTGTAATAGGCCAGCACCGTATCGTCGGTGACGTCCGAACGGGGAACCTGACGCAGAACGGGCATGGGATACTCCTGAAAAATCCTGGGAACCTAAATCCTCGTCATCGCAAGGAGCCCAAGGCGATGCGACGATCCAGAGCACAGTAAACGGCCGTGCACTGCCTGGCCTATGGCAGCCATCGGCCCGCTTCGTTCGCCATGACGCGTGGTGAGGTCAAGCATGGGCGAACTTGCGAAACTCGGCGACGTGCGCGCTGTCGAAATATTCGTCGAGCCGCGTGATTCTGCCCTGCTCGACCGTGCAGATGATTGCGCAGGGCAGGCGGACAGGCGCGCCGTCATGAACCCGCCGTCCCTTCAGCACATGCTGCTGAACAAAACCGCCGGGAAAGACGTTGAGGCGGCGGTCGGCATATTCGCGATCGCTGATCCGGGCGACCATGCCGGTCAGCGTGGCGGCGGTCTGATCACGGGTGACGATCAACTCGTCGCTATTGTGCCAGATTTCGGCATCGGGAGTGAAGCTGTCGCGCATCGTGGCGATGTCGCCCGCCTCGATCGCGTCGAAAAAGCGCGTTGCCAGTCTGCGGATGTCGTCGAGGTCGATCATGGACTTCTCCTGCCCTCTATTCGGCGAAATCATTGTCGAGATGACGCGTCATCGCGAACTGCGCGATGCCTGCCGCGGCGGCAAAGGGCATCAGCGCCATCAGCGCCCAGCGCAGGCTCGCGTCGCCGAACTGGGGCCTCAGGACATCGCTGACCATGCCGGCGAAAAGCGGGCCGAGGCCAAGGCCGACGATGTTGAACATCAGCATCAGCAACGCGGCGGCCGTCGCGCGGCTGCGCGGTGGGGTCAGATTCTGCACAAGCGCGAGCGCCGGGGCAATATAGGCGGTGCACGCCGCCATCGGGATCAGCATCAGCGCGAGCGACGCCTGCCAGCTGTCGACGAGCAGCGCGGCGATGAAGGTCGGGACGAGCACCGCCGTCGCGCAGGCTGGAATCGTGCCATAGGCGCGCGCGGAGCCTTTGGCCCGGTGGCTGACGAGCCAGCCGCCGCCAAGGATGCCGATACCAAAGGTGATGCCCGCGGCGGGTGCGAACCAGGTCGCCATGGCCTCCAGCGGCATTTTTTGCGTGCGCATCAGAAAAGCGGGGATCCAGTTGAGCATCCCGTAACTGACGAAGGCGGCAAGCCCGCTGCCGATCATCACCACGCGCAGCGAGGGGCGGCGAACGAACATCGCGAGGCTCTGGCCGAAGGGTAGCGCCTTGTCGGCGGGCTTGAGCGTATCCATGGCGCCGCGCGTCGGCTCGCGAACCAGCCAGATGAGCAGGGGGGCGATCAGGATGCCGACGATGCCAATGACGACAAAGGCGTTTCGCCAGCCGATATTGGCGGCCGCCCAGGCACCGAATGCGGCGCCGACGAACACGCCGAAGGGGCCGTTACAGGTGAAGAGGCCGATCGCGAGCGGGCGCTGCGCGGGCGGATAATAGTCGGCGAGCACCGAAAGCGATGGCGCGGTGCCGCCGGCTTCGCCCGCGCCGACGCCAAACCGCATCAGTGCCAGTTGCCAGAAGGTCGATACCAGCCCGCACGCGGCGGTGAAACCGCTCCACACGACGCAGGCGATGCCGATCAGCCGGATGCGGTTCCAGCGGTCGGCGATCATCGCGACGGGCACGCCCATCGCGGCATAGAATAGCGCGAAGGCAAGGCCGGTCAGCAGGCCGAACTGCGTATCGCTGAAGTTCATGTCGGCACGGATCGGTTCAACAAGCACCGACAGGAGCTGGCGGTCGACGAAATTGATCGTGCCGACGATGAAAAGCATCACCAGCGCGACGTTGCGACGCAGCGCAAGGCCGCTGTCGGACGCTGCGGCGCCGGAAGAAACGGCGGTGGCCTCGGTCATCATATTCCCCAGATTGCGGCGTCCGTCAGGCAGGGAACGCGGCGCGCGGCGCCGATCCCTGGGCGGGTTCGGGCCGCGAACGCCGTTGGCCCATGGTCAGAAGCTCGCCCCCAGCGTCAGACCGAAGGTGCGCGGCGCGTTGTAGAAACGCTGGGTAAAGAATTGCGCGGTCGGCGTCAGCGCGGCCACATAGGTCTTGTCGGTCAGATTCTTGCCCCAGAGCATCGCCCGAAACCGTCCGTCGGCGCTTTCCCAGCCCACCGAGCCATCGACCAGCGTGAAATCGCCCGTCTTGCCGGCAAGATCGTTCGCGACGCTGGAATAATAGGTGCTGCGATAAAGCATCGCCGCGCGGAAACTCAAACGACCCGCGCTGCCAAGCGGGACGTCATATTCGGCCGAAAACTGGGTCTGCCATCGGGGCGCGCGCACGAGCTTCAGTCCCGTGAGATCGCGGTCGACGAGATAGGTGCCGTTGGGCAGCAGCGTGACGTTGCCGCAGGTCGATGTTGGCGGCGTTGCAAAGGCGGATGGACCGTCGATATCCGCGCAGAAATCGGTGTATTTCGCATCGAGATAGCCGATGTTCGCCGAAAGACGGAAAACCTGCGAAGGTTTCAGCGTGGCTTCGAGTTCAAGCCCTTTCGTGGTCGCCGACCCGATGTTGAGCTGCGCCGTTTCCTGCCCCGATGCGACGTTGGGATTGGGAAAGAAAACGCCGAACTCCAACTGTTTGAACTTGGTCACAAAGCCGGTAAGGTTGAGGCGAAGAAGATTGTCGAAAAAGTCGCCCTTGAATCCCGCTTCATAAAGGTCGGCGGTATTGTCCCGCGTCGGCCCCGCCGTGGTCGTCGTTGCCGATCGCGCGCCGAAACCGCCGCCCTTATACCCCTGGCTGAAACCCGCATAGACCATGACATCGTCGGTCAGACGATAATCGACGCCCGCCTTGAAGGTCATGCGATTGCGGTCATAACCGAGCTTGAACGCCCGCCCGACCGCAAAATTGGCATTGGCGATCTCCTCCATTTCGGCGAGCGATTTCACCGTCGCGCGGGTGTTGAAGAAGGCGGGCGAGAGCAGCGTGCCCGTCGGATCGCGGAAATAATCCTTCGATTCCCAGCTTTGCCGCACGCCAAAGGTCAGGTTCAGCCGGTCGGTCACACCATAGATGGCCTGCCCGAACAACGCCTTGGCGCTATTGTCCTGGGTCACGAAGTCCTGGCTGCCGAAGCGCAGGGTGGGCGCGAGCAGGACGGGAAGCGTCGGGAATGCCTGGGTGAGTTCGAAGCTCTGTTTCAGATAATAGCCGCCGAACACCAGGCTGAGCCGCGCCAAGGCGTCGTCGCGGTCGGAGAAATCGGATTGCAGGCGCAGTTCCTGACTGAACTGGCGGTGCGATTGCAGGCGAAAGGTCGGAAAGAAAAAGATTTCGGACTGGTCGAAGTCGCTGTCGTTGAAATCGTCGGTTTCGATATAGCCGGTGATCGACCTGGCCTGCCACGATCCCATGTCGAACCCGATATTGCCGATCAGGCCGAGCTGGTCGGTGTCATGGTCGGCGGGGAAATCGCGGCCGATCGTATAGGCGCCGTCGTCGGGCTCCTCGAAGCGGAACACCTGCCAGAGCAGCTGGTTGCGGTTGGGCGCGGCGTCGCCGCCGGGCGCGCTCGACCGGTCGCGGACGAGAAAGGCCTTGAGGTTCACGTCCAGCGTCTCGGTCGGCGTGAACACCACGGTGCCGCGCAGCGTCAGCCGGTCCTGCCCGCCGACCTTCTTGCCGTTCAGCCGGTTGGTGAAATAGCCGTCATAGGTTTCCTTGTTGAGCACCAGACGGACGCCCAACCGATCCTCGACAAGCGGCATGTCGAGCGCCGCGCGCGCGTCCATCCGGCCGTAGTTGCCGACGGTCACTTCGGCCTGCACGCCCCAGTCACGACCGGGGTTCTTGCTATAGGCGGCGATACCACCTGCAAGCGAGTTCTTGCCGAACGAGGTTCCCTGGGGGCCGCGCAGGACTTCGATCCGGTCAAGGTCGAAGGTGTCGAGCATCGTCGCCACCGGGCGCGTGATATAGACGCCGTCGATGGACACGCCGACCGGGCTCTCTTCGGTCGATTCGATCCCTTGTGCGCCGAGGCCGCGAATGAAGATCGCCGCCGAGTTGGAGAAGGTCGCAACCGGCTGGATGCTGATATTGGGAGTCGACGGCGCCAGATCGGTGATGTCGCGCGCGGCAATCTTGGTCAGCGTCTGCTCGCCGAAGGCCGAAATTGCTTGCGGCACGTCCTGCAACGATTCGTCGCGGAAACGGGCCGTTACGATGATTTCGTCATTGGCGGCCCCGGTTTCGTCGGTGCCGGATGGATCGAAACTGTCCTGCGCCACCGCCGGTGCGGCGCTCAAGAGCATCGCGAGCGGAGCCGCGCCGGATAACAGAAACTTGTTGCAAGCTTTCATGTTCACCCTCCCATAGAAGCTGTTGCTGCCGGTTTCTGGCGTGATGCCGTTCCGTCAATCTGATTGACCCTTAGTATACTAATTGTTTTATGCTTGTCCATAGGCAGGACGGAGATTCGTGGCATGACGACGGAAAATCGCACGGCGGCGCCGACCGCGCTGGCAAGCCGGTATCTGTGCACCGCCGAGTTCGAAGTGGGCGGCGGGATCATCGGGATCGGCGCGTCGCCATTCGGCGAGCAGCGCCTCGGCTACATCAGCGGCGGGCGCTTTTTCGGTCCGCAACTCAGCGGCATGGTCCTGCCGGGCGGTGGCAACTGGTCGCGCAGCGGACGGCTGGGAGAAAGCGCCTCGGTCGGAACCTTCGACGCGCGCGCGGTATGGCAGGCCGACGACGGCGCGCTCATCTATGTGAGCTATACCGGCCGCAGCCTCATTCCCGACGACGTACGCGCGACCTTTGCCGACCCGGCCGTGTCCGACGCGCCGCCCTCGCGCTATTATTTGCGCATCGCGCCGGTCTTTGAAACCGCGAGCGCGAAATATGGCTGGCTCAATGGGATGCTCGCGGTCGGGGTCGGCGAGCGAACCGATTTTGGCGTCCGTCATGTGATCCACGAGATATTGTGAACGAATGCCGCCTGTTTCGGGCAGCGATCGCGATGCGGGGGGCTGTCGGCCATGCCGGACGCGCGATGCGCTGTTCCCCAGTGCTTCAGGTCTCGCGGCCGAGCCAGCGTTTGAGCACATCGGCGCTATCCTGTCCGACGCCCAGCGGAGCAGGGCGGCGCACCCTGCCCGGCGTCGCCGACAGTTTCGGGAAAACGCCCTGCATGGTGATCTCTCCGAACTCGTCGTCGGCGACTGTCACCAGCGCCTCGCGCGCGGCGAAATGCGGATCGGCGAGCATGTCCTCGGCGTCGAACACGCGGCCGGCGGGCACGGCGGCTTCATCCATCTTGGCTTCCAGATCGGCGATGGTCAGCGTGCGCGTCCATTCGCCGATCAGTGCGTCAAGCTCTTCCTGCCGTGCGCCGCGGGCGCGGTGCGTGGCATAGCGTTCGTCGCTCGCAAGCTCGGGCCGCCCCATCGCCGCGGCAAGCCGGGCAAAAACCGCGTCCTGGTTGGCGCCGATCAGATATTCGCCATCCTTGCAGGGATAGACGTTCGACGGCGCGATGCCGGGCAGTGTCGATCCGGTGCGGCGCCGTTTGGCGCCGCTCGCCGAATAGTCCGACACGGTCGACTCCATCACCTGCAACACCGCTTCATAAAGCGCCGCATCGACGATCTGCCCCTCGCCGGTCTTGCTGCGGTGATGGAGCGCGGCGAGCGCGCCCAGGCATCCATAAGTCGCGGCAAGCGTGTCGCCGATCGACACGCCCATGCGGGCAGGCGGCCGGTCGGGATAGCCGACGATGCCGCGCCAGCCGCCCATCGCCTCGGCAATCCCGCCGAACCCCGCGCGCGCCGAATAGGGTCCGGTCTGACCATAGCCCGACACGCGCACGACGATGAGTCCGGGGTTGGTCTTGCGGAGTTGCTCAGGATCGAGGTTCCATTTTTCGATCGTTCCGGGGCGGAAGTTCTCGATAAGGATGTCGGCCCTCGCGATCAGGTCGCGGGCAAGCGCCTGACCGTCTTCAGACCGCAGGTCGCACGCGACCGAATATTTGTTGCGCGCGATGACCCTCCACCAGCTGGGCTTGTCGCCCTGGCCCCAGTGGCGCATCTGGTCGCCCGTCACGGGCGGTTCGAGCTTGACGATCTCGGCGCCCATGTCACCGAGCAACTGGCCGCAGAAGGGACCGGCGATCAGCTGCCCCATCTCGACCACCCTGATGCCTTCCAGCGCGCCCCCGCTGCCCGTCTCGCCCATATCGTTCCTTTCGCGGCCGGCTCTGACAGGGGCGGCCCATATCACCCATGGCCATCTTATACTTAGAATGCTATGTAATTTTCAACCTGCTAAATGACTCGCACGGGATCGAGGCCAGGATGTTGAAAAATCATGCCGTGGAAATCGTCGAGGTCGGCCCGCGCGACGGACTGCAGAATGAGGCGGCGATCGTCGCGACCGCCGACAAGCTGGCGCTGATCCGCCGCGCGATCGATTATGGCGTGCGCCGCATCGAAGTGACAAGCTTCGTCAATCCGAAAAAGGTGCCGCAACTCGCCGATGCCGAACAGCTTGTGGCGATGTTGCCCGATCGCGACGATGTGACCTTTATCGGCCTCGTCCTCAACCGCCGCGGCGCCGAACGGGCGGTCGCCACCGGGCGCATAGATGAACTTGGCGCCGTGTGCGTAACGAGCGACAGCTTCGGTATCCGCAATCAGGGGCAAAGCTCCGACGAATCGCTGGCCGCCGCGATGGAGATTGTCGCGCTGGCAAAAAAGGCCGGCCGCAGCGGCCAGATCACCATTGCAACCGCCTTCGGCTGTCCCATCGAAGGCCGGGTGGCGATCGGCCGCGTGGTCGAGCTGGCGAAGCGCGCGGCCGATGCGGAACCGCGCGAAATCGCGCTCGCCGACACGATCGGGGTCGGCGTTCCCGCGCAGGTCGCCGAGGTGGTCGGCCGCGTCCGCGAAGCAATCGGCGGCGTTCCGGTGCGCGTGCATTTCCACAACACGCGCGGCACGGGCATCGCGAATGTCTGGGCGGCGGTGCAGGAAGGTGTCGCGACGGTCGATGCGTCGCTCGGCGGCCTCGGCGGTTGCCCCTTTGCTCCCGGCGCGGCGGGCAATGTCGCGACCGAGGATGTCGTCTATATGCTCGAAAACAGCGGGATCGGGACGGGACTCGATTTGCCGCGGGCCGTGGACGCGGCCGGGTGGCTGACCGGCGTGATGAACCGGCCATTGCCCGCGATGGTCAGCCGGGCGCCCGCTTTTCCCTAAAGCGTCGCGATCAGCGCCATCACCACGCCGCCGACAACGAGGAACAGCCCCGCAATCTCGTGCCAGCGCACCGGTTCGCGCAGGTAGAAACGCGCAAAGCCGACGGTGAAAACAACCTCGACCTGGCCGACGACGCGAACCAGCGCTGCGGGTGCGGCGGCGAAACCGACATACCAGCAGGCCGAACCCAGCGCCGAAAGCAAGCCGACCTGCCCCGAATTGCGCCAGGTCCGAAAGACGGCGGCGAGCGTCGCGCGGTCGCGCACGGCAACCCAGAGCAGGTGCAAGCTCGTCTGGATCGCCATCACGGCGACGAGCGTGACCAGCGCCGACCCGATGAGGTCGACGCCCTCCAGCTCGGCGGTCGCGAGTTTGACCGCGATCGCCGCGAGCGCGAACATCGCCCCCGCACCGAGGCCGCAGAGCGCGGCGGGCTGGCCCAGCGCGCGGCAGACCTCGCCCGCCGAAACGCCGCGCCCGGCCAGCGCGAGCATGAGCACCCCCGCGACCCCGGCGACGATGCCGAACCAGGCGATCAGGGGCAGTCGTTCGCCGAGAAATAATGCCGTCACCAGCGCTGCCTGTATCGCCTCGGTCTTGGAAAAGGCCGTGCCGACGACAAAGCCGCGGTGCCCGAATGCCATGATGAGCAGGATTGTGCCCGCCATCTGCGTGATCGCCCCGGCGACAGCGAAGCCCGCAAAGACGTTGTCAAGGGTGGGCGCCGCATCGCCCTGCATCGCGAGCCAGGCCGCCGCGAAAAACAATGCGAAGGGCAGGCCGTAAAGATAGCGAACCAGCCCTGCGCCGCTGACGCTGAGTTCGGCGCGCAGCCGTTGCTGGAGCGCGGTGCGCCATGCCTGAAACACGCCGCCGAGCAGCGATGCGGGAAGCCAGATCGGATTCACCGTCCCGTCTCCTCTGCGCCTCGCGGCGCCGCTGTCCCGATTCGTCCTGCCTTGTGCATGGCGCCCCATGCAATAGTTTTATTTCTAAGTATATGGCGGCGCGAACGTCGGTGCGACCTGACACGCGCGTCAGCTAGACCCGCGCCGCGGACCGCGGCACAAGCGGGGCGGGAGACACAATGACCGATAGCATCATCCGCGCGCCCGCAACCGACGCGGCCATATTCTGACATGGCCACGCTGGACCTTCCGCTCAGCGACGAGCAGCGGGTGCTGCTCGAAAGCGTGCAGCGCTTTCTGGCCGACCATGCGCAGCCCGGCTGGCGCGCGTTGTCGGATGCGCTTGGGCTTGCCGGTCTGGCCGTGCCAGAGGCCGCTGGCGGCTTCGGCGGCGGCGCAATCGACATCGCGCTGGTGATCGCCGAACTCGGGCCGGCGCTGGCGGGCGCCGACTGGCTTTCGCACGTCGCCGCGACGATGATCCTCGGCGCCGTCGCGCCGACGCACCGGGCCTTGCCCGGCCTTGCGACCGGCGACCGCCGGATCGCGACCATCTGTGCCGCGTCGGCTGCGTCGATGCCGGTCTGCGACGCGGGCGCGGTGCGCGGCGGCGCGGCGCTCGTCGCGGGCGCGGCCAAAGCCGATTGGCTGCTGCTTGCCGATCCCGACGCACTGATGCTGATCGCCGCCGACCATGACAAGGTCGAACAGCGCCATCGTATCATGCATGACGGCAGCGTGACGGCCGATCTGAGCGTCGCGCTGAAATCCAATGATGCGGAACGGCTCGCGTCGGGCGACGCCGCGGTGTGCGCGGCAGATCTGGCGACCGATCTGATCCTTGCGGCGCGTTGCGCCGAAGCGGTCGGGCTGATGCAGCGGATGATCGCCGACAGCATCGACTATATGAGCCAGCGGCGGCAGTTCGGGGCGCCCATCGGGCATTTTCAGGCGTTGCGCCACCGCGCCGCCGACATGCAACTGGCGATGATGAAGGCGGCGGCGCTGACCGAGCAAGCAATTCTCGCCGTCGACAGGGCGCACGCCGATCGCGCGGCGGCAGTCAGCGCGGCGTGCATCGAAGTCGCCGACGCGGTGCGGGTCGTCGGGGAAAGCGCGGTGCAGATTCACGGCGCGATGGGATTGACCGAGGAACTTCGCCTTGGCGGCCATTTCAAGCGCGCGCTTGCCATCGTCGCGGCTTTCGGCGCGCGTGCCGGCCATCTGGCGCGTTCCGCGGCCGCCTAGCCCAGCAGCGTTCGCGCAATCAGGTCGCGCTGGATTTCGTTCGACCCGGCATAGATGGTCGCGGCGCGGTCGTTCAGATAGCGCGGCACCGCGACGGCCAGTTCTTCGGCCACTTGTCCGTCGGCCTCCGCCCACGCAGCCTGGCCCATGGCTTCGCATGCCAGTGCGTCGATGCGCTGCGCTGCCTCTGTCCCGAGGATCTTGAGCGCCGAGGCATAGAGCGCCGGACTGCCGCCGACCCCGCGCATGGCCTTGAGCTCGAGCGCTTGCAGCGCCCGCAGCGCCACGGCCTCGCGGTCGAACGCGGCGCGCAGCACCGGGTCGTGGCCGCCGAACGCGCGCAGCCGTTCGAGCCGCCCGATCAGGCCCGGCGCATATTTGCCCCCGCGTTCAAAGGTCAGCAGATGTTTCGCGACCGACCAGCCGGCATTTTCGGCACCCAACCGGTTCGCCTGCGGCACGCGGACCTCGTCGAAAAAGACCTGGTTGAACTCATGGTCGCCCGCTAGCGTGCGGATCGGTTCGACGCTGATTCCCGGCGTCGCCATGTCGAGCAGCAGGAAGCTGATCCCTGCCTGCGGCTTGCCTTCGGTCGAGGTGCGCACCAGCGCGAACATGCGGTTCGCGAAATGCGCGTGCGTCGTCCATATCTTTGACCCGTTAAGGACATAATCGTCCCCGTCGGGCACCGCGCGCAATTGCAGCGCGGCAAGGTCGGACCCCGCGGCGGGTTCCGAAAAACCCTGGCACCAATAATCCTCGCCCGACAGGATGCGCGGCAGATAATGGGCGCGCTGTTCGGCGCTGCCATAATGCATGATCACCGGCGCGACCATTTTGAGCCCCATCGGCGCGAGGTTCGGCGCACCCGCGCGCGCGCATTCGGCCGCAAAGATATAGCGCTCGATCTCGGTCCACCCCGGACCGCCGAACTCGGCGGGCCAGTCGGGCGCTGCCCAGCCCTTGCGATGCAGGATGCGTTGCCAGGGCAGCGAGATGGCGGGGTCGATGAAGACGCTCGTTGCGCGCGCCGCGCCGCGGCGGATGTCGTCGGGCAGGTTTTCGCGCAAAAAGGCCCGAACCTCGTCGCGAAAGGCCAGCAGCGCGGGGTCGTTGAACATGTCCATGCGCCCGGATTAGGACATCCTGCCGCGCGCCGCAAAGCTGGCACCCGCGTCAGGCCGCGCGCGCGCCGACATAGCCGAGTCCCGCGGCGATCTGAATCGACTGCGCGCGTCCGGTGGCGCCCAGCTTGCCGGCGGCATTGCGAAGGTGAAAGCGCACCGTCGACACCGACAGCGACAGGATGATACCGATCTCTGCGTCGGTCTTGCCTGCCGCGGCCCAGCGCAGACACTGGACCTCGCGCCGGGTCAGCGTCTGCGGCACCATGGCGTTGCGCGGGCGGCCGCGCGCTTCATTATGCGTGGCGACCAGGCGCAGCGCGAGCATGTGCAGCCGCGCGGCATGTTCATCGAACAGCGCCTCGACCCCCACCGGCTCGCGCGAGCACCAGAAGACCGCCCCGACCAGCCCGCGCGGCAGGTGAACGGGTGCGATGATCGCTTCGCCGAAATTGGGGGTGTTGCGGGCCTGCGAACAATCGACCGCGTCGAGCAGCGCGGTCGGTCGCCAGGTGCCAAGGCGCCCGTCGCTGTAATAAAAGGGCTCGGCAATCAACCGCGCCGCGGTCAGGAAAGCGACGTGCAGCGCCAGCTTGCGGTCGCGCCAATAGGCATAGTCGGGGCCGATCCAGCGAAAGCTGGTCTCGGCATAGGGACGTCCCTCGATATCGCTCATCGGTTCGGGGTCGCCAAGGTCGGCCTGCGCCGCCACATGGGGCAGGCCCAGCATATCGCCCGCTGTTTGCACCGCCGCGATCAGCCGCGGCATGTCGGCCCAGCATTCGGCCCTGCGATCGGTCACGCGTTCGGTCCTCCGCGCTTCATGGACAGCGGTTGAACCCTGCTCCGCGCACCGCGCGTCCCGGCATTGCGCCGCCATGTTCGCCGTCCTTCAGCACCTGTTTGCCGTTTACGAACACATCGCGCACGCCCACCGAATATTGGTGCGGCTTGTCAAAGGTCGAACGGTCGGCGACCGTCGCGGGATCAAACACGACGACATCGGCATAATAGCCGGGCTTCAGCGCGCCGCGATCCGTGATGCCCAGATTGGTCGCGGGCAGGGTGGTGAGCCGGTACACCGCCTGTTCGAGCGGGATCAGCTTTTCGTCGCGGACATAGCGTCCGAGCAGCCGTGCGAAATTGCCATAGGTGCGCGGGTGTGCGCCCGATTTCAGGAATACGCCCTCGGTCGCCTGCGACGCGGCATCGGACCCGAAGCTCATCCACGGCAGCCGGATCTGCTTGCGGACATTGTGCTCGGACATCAGGAAATAGACGGTGCCGACACGCGAGCCATCCTCGATGACGAGGTCCATCGCGGTCTCCTCCGGCGATTTGCCGCGCATCGCGGCAACCTCGGCGAGCGTCTTGCCGGTGAGCGGCTTCAATGCGTCGCGCTTGAACCCCGACAGGATCATCTTGTCGGCGCCGGCGCCGAAATAGAGATTTTCCCAGTCGCTGCCCGGCTTTTTCATTTCCGCGGCAACGCGCGCGCGGATCGCGGGGTCTTTCAGCCGCTCGATCCACGCCTCCAGCCCGCCCGCCTGCACCCAGGTCGGCATTGCGGCATCAAGCCCGGTCGCGCCGGCGGTATAGGTATACATGTCGGTCGTGATGCGCAGCCCTTCGGCGCGCGCATCCTCGATCTTCTTCACGATGGTATCGAGCTTGCCCCAGTTGTCGCGCCCCGCCATCTTGAGGTGATAGATTTCGGCAGGGGCGCCCGATCGGCGCGCGATCTCGATCAGTTCGTCGACGGCCTCCTCGATCCGGTCGCCTTCGGATCGCATATGGCTGATATACATGCCGCCGCACTTCGCCGCCTCGCTCGTCAGCGCGACAAGCTCGTCGGTTTCGGCATAGGAGCCGGGGGCATAGATGAGCGAGCTGCCGACGCCCATCGCGCCTTCGTTCATCGCCTGCCGCACCAGCGCGCGCATCCGGCCGAGCTGATCGGGCGTCGGATCGACATCGCCTTCGCCCAGTTCGTGCACGCGCACCGTCGCTGCGCCGACGAAGCTTGCGATATTGGTCGAAATGCCGCGCTGTTCGAGCCAGTCGAAATAGTCGCCGAGGCTCGTCCATGCGATCGCATATTTGATGTCGCCCTGCCGCGCCGTTTCCTGCGCCTTCATCGCCGCGTTCAGGGGACCCATCGACCAGCCTTCGCCCATCACCTCCAGCGTCACGCCCTGCCGGATGTTGCTCTGGCTTTTCGGATCGGCGATCAGCGATTCGGTGGCCCAGCTCAGCATGTTGATGAATCCCGGCGCCACCGCCATTCCCTGCGCCGACATTTCGCTTCTGGCCGACCCCGCAACCCGGCCCACCGCCACGATGCGATCATCCTTGATCGCGACATCGCCGACGATGGGCGGCCCACCAGACCCGTCGTAGATCGTCCCGCCGCGAATGATCACGTCATAGGCGGGCGGTTCGGCCGCGATCGGCGCTGCGAGCAGCATCGAACCGCTCAGCAGCAGGGCCGGGGTGAAGCGCCGGGGGATGGTCATCGTCTCTCCATCGGTTGGCGAGGCGCTGCCGCGAGCCGCCCGGCCGCCAACCCTTCCATTTCCTGTTTGACAATCGCCCGATCAGGATCATCAATTTGCATCGGCTTCCCTCTCGCTGACCCATTGGTAAGGGGGCGCCGGGCCTTTCGCAAGGCCGGGGCCCGCGCGCCGACAAAGGGGATCGACCCGTTTCATCCTTGATGCCGCCGATCACAGCGATTGGCATGGCCACATCCGCCGGTTCGTGGAGAATGATGTTGAAACCTGTCTCGATCCTGCTGGCCGCCGCAACCCTTGCCGCCTGTTCGACAGGCGACGACAAGCCAATGCCGTCCGAAGCGCCGCTGCACAGCCGGATGCTCGTGCTCGACGCCCACCTCGACACGCCGCTTCATTTCGGGCGTGCAGGGTGGAGCTTTGCTGATCGTCACACATTGGCGGACGATATGGTCCAGCTCGACATTCCGCGGATGAAGGACGGCCATCTCGATGGCGGCTTTTTCGTCATCTATACCAGGCAGGGGCCGCTGACGGCCAGGGGCTATGCCGACGCGCTCGCCTTTGCGCGGCGAAGGTCGGACCTGATCGACCGGACGCTCGCGAACCATCCCGGCGCGATTGCCGCCGCGCGCACCGCGGCGGATGCCGGCCGGCTGATGCGCGCGGGCAAGCTGGTCGCCTTCAAGTCGATGGAAAACAGCTATCCGATCGGCGAAGATCTGGCGCTGCTCGAAGAGTTTTATGCACGGGGCGTACGCATGGCGGGCCCGGTGCATTCGCGAACCAACCAGCTTGCCGACAGCGCGACAGGCGAGCCGCGCTGGAAGGGGCTGAGCCCGCTTGGCAAGCAATGGGTGGCCGAAATGAATCGCCTCGGCATCGTCATCGACGCGAGCCATGCATCCGATGCCGCCTTTGACCAGATGCTGGAGCTGTCGAAATATCCGATCATCCTTTCGCACTCCAGCCTGCGATCGGCCTACGACCATCCGCGCAACCTCGACGAAGCGCGGCTGAAAGCGCTTGCGGCGAAGGGCGGGGCGATGTGTATTTCGACGATCTTCATGTCCGAAATGAACATGACCCCGGCGCGCGGCGAACTGTTCGGGCAATATGAGCGGATCGGCACCATGACGCGCGCCGAGCAGGCCGAGCTGAACCGGAAATGGCGCGAACTCGACAGGCACGAGCCCTTGTGGGCGGCGGATTTCAAGGATTATATGAAGATGGTGCTGCGCGCGATCGAGGTGGCTGGCCCCGATCATATCTGCTTCGGCGCCGACTGGGACGGCGGCGGCGGGCTGAAAGGCATCGAGGACATCACTGCGCTGCCCAAGGTCACGGCCAGGCTGAAGCAGGCGGGATATTCCGACGCCGACATCGAAAAGATGTGGAGCGGCAATGTCCTGCGCATCCTGGCGGCGCAGGGCGGGTAGCGCGTGCCGGGTCGATGGCGGCCCCATATTCCCCGCCGCATATTCCATCGTCATCCCGGCCTTCGCCGGGATGACGGCATGGAATCAATAGCGATAATGGTCGGGCTTGAACGGGCCTTCGACCGGCACGCCGATATAGTCGGCCTGTTTCTGCGTGAGCCTGGTGAGCTTTACCCCCAGCTTTTCGAGGTGGAGTGCGGCGACCTTTTCGTCGAGATGCTTGGGAAGGACATAGACGTCATTCTTATACTGCTCGCTGCGCGTCCACAGTTCGATCTGCGCGAGCGTCTGGTTGGTGAAGCTTGCCGACATCACGAAACTCGGATGGCCCGTCGCGTTGCCCAGATTCACCAGGCGACCCTTCGACAGGATGATGATCTGCTTGCCGTCGGGAAACTCGACCAGGTCGACCTGCGGCTTCACTTCGGTCCATTTGTAATTGGCGAGCGCCGCGATCTGGATTTCGCTGTCGAAATGGCCGATGTTGCAGACGATCGCCATATTCTTCATCGCCGCCATATGTTCGGCGGTGATCACATCGGCGTTTCCGGTCGCGGTGACGAAGATGTCCGAGCGTTTGACGGCCTCGTCCATCGTCACGACCTCGAACCCCTCCATCGCCGCCTGCAAGGCACAGATCGGGTCGATTTCGGTGACGAGCACGCGCGCGCCACCGTTGCGGAGGCTCTGCGCGCTGCCCTTGCCGACATCGCCGAAGCCGGCGACGGTCGCGACCTTGCCCGCCAGCATCACGTCGGTGCCCCGGCGGATCGCGTCGACCAGCGATTCCTTGCAGCCGTAAAGATTGTCGAACTTCGACTTGGTGACGCTGTCGTTGACGTTGATCGCGGGGAAGGGCAGCTCGCCCCTCTTGGCGATGTGATAGAGCCGGTGGACGCCGGTGGTCGTTTCTTCCGACACGCCCTTGATCGCCTTGACCGTTCTGGTGAGATAGCCGGGCTTGGCGGCGATGAACGCTTTCAGCGCACGCTGCATCTCGACCTCTTCCTCATTTTCGGGCGCGGGCATCGTCTCGCCGGCTTCGAGCTTTGCGCCCCACAGCGCGAACATTGTCGCGTCGCCGCCATCGTCGAGGATCAGGTTCGCGGTCTGGCCGTCGCCGTCCTTTTCCCAGTCGAAGATGCGGCCGACATAGTCCCAATAGTCGGCGAGGCTTTCACCTTTCACCGCGAACACGGGCACGCCCGACGCGGCGATCGCGGCGGCGGCATGATCCTGTGTCGAAAAGATGTTGCAGGTGGCCCAGCGCACTTCGGCGCCAAGTGCGGTGAGCGTCTCGATCAATACCGCGGTCTGGATCGTCATGTGCAGCGATCCGGTGATGCGCGCGCCTTTCAGCGGCTGCGCCGCGCCATATTCGGCGCGCAGCGCCATCAGGCCCGGCATTTCGGTTTCAGCGATGTCGATTTCCTTGCGCCCGAAATCGGCAAGTCCGATGTCGGCAATCACATAATCGCGGGTGTCGGCGGCGAGAGTGGCCACGGGGGATTCTCCATATTGGCATGAACGACCGCAGGCGAGCGGCCACGAAAATCGTGTAATTTTCTTGCGCGCTCTAGCCGAAAGCGCGTCGCCGATCAAATATAAACTATTCTTTATATCGCAAGCGGGGTGCCGCCCGGCGATTGATGGCGGACATGCGATTCGGCGCGCGACAGGAAGGCCGCGCGTAAAAAAATCATTCCGGCCGCAATTGTGACAGTCCGCGCCGCACTTTTGTGACACGGAGTTGCAAAGTCCAAGATCATGAAAATCCGGACTTATAATGCGCCTTGCGATAAGCATAATGCGCTAATATGACAACAGTGTTACAAACCGCCGAAAACATTGACTTTTCCTGTCATGCGCGAGAAAATCGGCGAAAGTTTTCGGGGAGATAGTCGAGATGAAAAAAATCCTGCCGCCGCTGATCGCACTGGCTTTCGCAAGCCCGGCCGCGGCGCAATCCATCGTGGTCGTCACCGCGCCACAGACCGATTCGCAGGTGCTGCCGGTTGCTTATGCCGAGCTGAAGGCCGGCGAAAACCAGGCCGCAATCGACAAGCTGACCGGCGATTCCACGCTCGACAAGCGCGATCCGTCGCGCCTCATCAATCTTGGCACTGCCTATGCCCGGCTGGGCCGCACGGCCGAGGCCGCCGCCGCCTATGATGCGGCGATCGGCAGTCCGATCCGCTACGATGTCGAACTGGCGAACGGTCGCTATGTCGATTCGCGCTGGGCGGCGCGGATGGCGCTTGCCAATCTGGAACAGGGGCGCCCGCTGCTCGCGCTCGCCCGGTAACGATCATTGTCGCCCCCGCGCAGGCGGGGCCGCTGTCGACGCAGTGCAAGGCTTCAAGCCTCGCCGCCCTCGGTTGTCAGCAGGCGGGCGTCCACTCCCGCCTCGGCAAACGCCGCCTGCCAGCGCCTGGCGGGCGGCGTGTCGAACAACAAGGCGTCGCTGCCCGGCGTGACGTGCCAGCCGTGGCGCACCATTTCGCCCTCGAGCTGTCCCGGCGACCAGCCCGCATAACCCAGCGCGACGAGCCAGCGCGACGGGCCGCGGCCCTCGCCGATCGCGCGCAATATGTCGTGCGAACTCGACACCATCCAGCGATCGGCGACCTGCACCGCGCCTTCGCCGCCCCAGTCGCGGCTGTGGAGGACGAAACCGCGCGACGGTTCGACCGGACCACCCAGGAAAACCGGCTGGTCGAGTGGTGCCTGATGCGCGATTCCGACTTGGTCGAGCACTGCGCCGACGGTCATCCCCTCGATCGGGTCGGCGATGCCGATTCCCATCGCGCCGTCCTGGTCGTGGCTGATCATCGCGATCACCGAATGTTCAAAGCGGGGATCGCCGATTCCGGGCAGCGCGAGCAGCAGCTGGCCGGTGAACCAGGCGGGGGCGGTTTCCATCGCGCCATCATGCCGCGTGCGGACGGGGCGGTCCAGTAGCTTTGGGGCGGGACGGCGGTTCCGCGGTGGATTCGCGACCTTCCCCGCCTTCCGTTCGTGTCGAGCGAAGTCGAGACACAGATCGACACCGCGCCACGCCGAGGGGCATCTCGACTTCGCCCGATGCAGAACCGATTGTCTATGCTGTCATGTCCGCAACCGGTCGCAAGCGGTCAGTCCGTCCAAACTCCTGCCCACCCGCTTCGCCATCCTTGACTCCCGCAGCGCCCGCCCCAATGTCTCGCCGACCCGAATCCCCTCGATCGAAAAGGATGCCACGATGACGATCCAGCCCGGCGACAAGCTGCCCGACGCGACCTTTGTAAAGGTCACCGAAAATGGCCCCGAACAGGTCAGCAGCGCCGATTATTTCAAGGGCCGCAAGGTCGCGCTTTTCTCGGTCCCCGGCGCCTTCACCCCGACCTGTTCGGCGAAGCATCTGCCCGGATTCGTCGAAAAGGCGGACGAACTGAAAGCGAAGGGCGTCGACGAAATCGCCTGCACGGCGGTCAACGACGCCTTTGTGATGGGGGCATGGAGCAAGAGCGCCAATGCCGGCGACGCCGTGACGATGCTCGCCGACGGCAACGGCGCCTTTGCCGAAGCCGTGGGCCTGACCATGGACGGCACCGCCTTTGGCATGGGCAAGCGCGGCCAGCGCTTCTCGATGATCGTCAACGACGGCATTGTCGAACAGCTGAACGTCGAAGCGCCCGGCGAGTTCAAGGTGTCGAGCGCCGATCACATGCTGGAACAGCTCTGAGGATCGGGAGGGGTGGCGCGATAATATGCCGCCCCTTCGCTTCTTGTCATCCCGGACTTGATCCGGGATGATCCAGGAAGACCGATCAGGGGGGACCCTCTTTCCTTTTGTCACAATTTCGTGCAACAGCGTCGCGATGACATCCAGATCATCGCAAGAAACCGCCGATCCCGCCGCACGCGTCGACGCCATCATCGCCGAGCTTCAAACCGCGTTCCGCGCGTCGGTCGCCAACCTTAAATCCGCCATTGCCGCCTATGTTCGCGACCGCCGCCTGCCGCCCGCCGATGCCGCGGCAACGGGGCTGTTCGACTATCCCGCGATCCGCCTGACGACGACGGGCGAGCAGCGCGAGGGGCAGGCGGGGCATAATCTCTCCTTCGGCCGCTTCGAGCGCGCGGGCACCTTCGTCACCACGGTGACGCGCCCCGACCTGTTTGCCGATTATCTGCGCGAACAGCTGATGCTGCTTGCGCGCCATTATGACGTCGAGATCGAGGTGACGCGGACGGGGCAGCAGATTCCCTTTCCCTATGTGCTCGATGCCAGCGACGGTTCCGACATGGGCGGGGTCACCCCGCTCGAACTCGCGCGCCATTTTCCGACGACCGAACTCGCCGACATCGGCGACGAGCTCGCCGACGGACTGTTCGGGCTCGATCCGACCGAGCCGCAACCGCTCGCGCTATTCGATGCGCTGCGCACCGATTTCAGTCTCGCACGGCTGCGCCACTATACCGGCACCGCGCCCGAACATTTCCAGCGCTATATCCTCTTCACCAACTATCATCGCTATGTCGACGAATTCGTCGCCTGGGCGGGCGCGCAGGTGGGGCAGGGGCGCTATACCGCGCTCGCGGGCGCGGCGGGGCTCTATGTCGACCAGCCGGGAGTGAATGCGAGCGCGCTCGTCGCCGACAGCGCGTGGCGGCGGCACCAGATGCCCGCCTATCATTTGATCGCGCCCGACGGCGACGGCATCACGCTCGTCAACATCGGCGTCGGCCCGTCGAACGCCAAGACGATCTGCGACCATCTTGCCGTGCTGCGGCCCGAAGCCTGGCTGATGATCGGCCACTGCGGCGGGCTGCGCCCCAGCCAGCGGATCGGCGATTATGTGCTCGCGCACGCCTATTTGCGTGACGATCATATCCTCGACGGCGTGCTGCCGCCTGAAATCCCTATCCCGCCGATCGCCGAAGTGCAGCAGGCGCTGGCGAGCGCCGCCGAAAGCGTGTCGGGAACCAGCGGCGCCGACCTCAAGAAGCGGATGCGCACGGGCACCGTCGTCACCACCGACGACCGCAATTGGGAATTGCGCTACACCGACTCGGCGCTGCGCTTTTCGCAGTCGCGCGCGATCGGCATCGACATGGAAAGCGCCACCATCGCCGCGCAGGGCTATCGCTTCCGCGTGCCCTATGGCACCTTGCTGTGCGTCAGCGACAAGCCGCTCCACGGCGAGCTCAAGCTGCCCGGACAGGCGAACCGCTTTTACGAGGAAGCGATCGCCGCGCATCTCCAGATCGGCATCCGCGCGTGCGAAACGATGCGCGACGAAGGCGCCAAGCTGCACAGCCGCAAATTGCGTGCGTTCAACGAGCCGCCGTTCAGATGAGCGGCGGGGGCAACGAGCCGCCGTTCAGATGAGCGGCGGGGGCAACGAGCCGCCGTTTCGTTAACCATAACGCAAGCCTGTCATCATAATTTCACACGCGCTGCCGCTTTTCCCTTGCGGTGCGGCGACGGCATCGCCACCTTCTATTCCAAGGGGGCCGCTCTCCCCGGCCTGGTCCCCGCAAGGAGATAGACCCATGCCGTCCTTTTCGGAGAGCCTCGAAAAGACCCTGCATAACGCGCTGAAGGCCGCTTCGGAGCGTCACCATGAATATGCCACGCTCGAACATCTGCTGTTCGCGCTGATCGACGACGATCATGCCGCCGAAGTGATGCGGGCGTGCGGCGTCGCCCTCGGCGACCTGCAATCGGCCGTGGTTCATTATCTCGACACCGAACTCGACAGTTTGAAGGTCGAGGGCCACAGCGACCCTTCGCCGACGAGCGGTTTCCAGCGTGTCGTCCAGCGGGCGATCCTGCACGTCCAGTCGTCGGGCAAGGATGAGGTGACGGGCGCCAACGTCCTCGTCGCGCTTTTTTCGGAGCGCGAAAGCTATGCCGTCTATTTCCTTCAGCAGCAGGATCTGACGCGCCTCGATGCCGTCTCCTATTTGAGCCACGGCGTTGGCAAGGGCGGCAAGCCCGCTGCGCAGGCCGAACCGGAGGAAAAAGAGGAGGCGAAGGACAAGGACAGCGGCGGCAAGAACAAGAAGGAAACCGCGCTCGACCAGTTCACCGTCAACCTCAACGAAAAGGCAAAGACGGGCAAGGTCGACCCGCTGATCGGCCGCAGCGCCGAGGTCGACCGCACGATCCAGATCCTCTGCCGCCGCAGCAAGAACAACCCGCTCTATGTCGGCGATCCCGGCGTCGGCAAGACCGCGATCGCCGAAGGGCTCGCGCGCAAGATCGTCGAGGGCGACGTGCCCGAAGTGCTGTTGCCCGCGGTCATATATTCGCTCGACATGGGCGCGTTGCTTGCGGGCACGCGCTATCGCGGCGATTTCGAGGAGCGGCTGAAACAGGTCGTGACCGAACTCGAAGCCTTGCCCCACGCAATCCTGTTTATCGACGAGATCCATACGGTGATTGGCGCGGGCGCGACGTCGGGCGGCGCGATGGATGCGTCGAACCTCCTGAAACCCGCTTTGTCGGGCGGCGTGATCCGTTGCATCGGCTCGACGACCTACAAGGAGTTTCGCAATCATTTCGAAAAAGACCGCGCGCTGCTTCGCCGCTTCCAGAAGATCGACGTGATCGAGCCGAGCCTTGAGGACACCAAGAAGATCCTCGCGGGGCTGCGCGGCGCGTTCGAGGCGCATCACCAGGTGCGCTACACGCCCGACGCGATCAACGCCGCCGTCGACCTTTCGGCGCGCTACATCAACGACCGCAAGCTGCCCGACAAGGCGATCGACGTGATCGACGAGGTCGGCGCGATGCAGATGCTCGTCGCCCCGTCGAAGCGCAAGAAGACGATCACCGCGAAGGAGATCGAGGCGGTGATCGCGACGATGGCGCGCATCCCGCCCAAGTCGGTCTCGACCGACGACAAGGCGGTGCTCGCGAGCCTGGAGACCGACCTGAAGCGCGTCGTTTTCGGCCAGAACACGGCGATCGAGGTGCTGTCGTCGGCGATCAAGCTGTCGCGCGCAGGCCTTCGCGATCCCGAAAAGCCGATCGGCAATTATCTGTTCAGCGGTCCCACCGGGGTCGGCAAGACCGAAGTGGCGAAGCAGCTCGCGTCGATCATGGGCATCCCGCTCCAGCGCTTCGACATGAGCGAATATATGGAGCGCCACAGCGTCTCGCGTCTGATCGGGGCGCCGCCGGGCTATGTCGGTTACGATCAGGGCGGCCTGCTTACCGACGCGATCGACCAGAATCCGCATTGCGTGCTGCTGCTCGACGAGATCGAGAAGGCGCATCCCGACCTGTTCAACATCTTGCTTCAGGTGATGGATAATGGCCGTTTGACCGACCATCACGGCAAGACGGTCGATTTCCGCAACGTCATCCTCATCATGACGACCAATGCGGGCGCCAGCGACATGGCGCGCGAGTCGATCGGTTTCGGCCAGCAGACGCGCGAGGATGCGCAGGAAGAGGCGGTGAAGCGCATGTTCACTCCCGAGTTCCGCAACCGTCTCGATGCGATCGTGCCGTTTGGCTATCTGCCGCCAGAGGTCGTCGCGCGCGTTGTCGACAAGTTCATCCTCGAACTCGAATTGCAGCTTGCCGACCGCAACGTTCACATCCAGCTCGACGACGCGGCGCGCGAATGGCTGACCGGCAAGGGCTATGACAAACTCTATGGCGCGCGTCCGATGGGCCGGTTGATCCAGGAAAAGATCAAGCAGCCGCTCGCCGAGGAACTGCTCTTCGGCAAGCTGGTCCACGGCGGCGAGGTCAAGGTGAAGATGAAGACCGGCGAGGACGCCCATGTCGGCAATCCGCTGGCCTTTGAAATCACGCCTGCGGCGCCCAAGGGCGCCAAGGGCAAGGCGAAAGCCAGGCCGGCGAAGGCGACCGAATAGCGCGGCAGCGTTTCCGGCAGGATCGAAAGAAACAAGTATCCCCGCGAAGGCGGGGATACATCACCGACCGGTTCAAACTGGCACCGGCGGGACATGGGCGCGCGTCTTCGCGGGCCCGCACGCTTGTTTCAATGGGTCATGGTCAGGATCGTGGCGCTTACCCTGCCTCAGCCCGCAGCGCCTTGCGGTCGAGCTTGCCGATCATCGTCTTGGGCAGCGCGTCCCGCACCTCGACCGCGACCACCCGCTCATGCTTGCCGAGCTGCGGGTTGAGCCAGGCGGCGAGCGCGTCGCCGCTGATCTCGAACCCTTCCTCCAGCGTCACAAAGGCCTTGGGCGCCTCGCCGCGATAGGCGTCGGGCACGCCCAGCACGATCGCCTCCTTGACCGCGGGGTGCTCATAGAGATGCGCTTCGATCACGCTTGGATAGACTTTGAACCCGCCGACCGCGATCATGTCCTTCAGCCGGTCGACGATGCGGATATAGCCGCCGTCCTCGACCACCGCGACATCGCCGGTGCGCAGCCAGCCGTCGGCGGTGAAGCTGTCCTTGTCGGCGTCGGGGCGGTTCCAATAGCCCTGCATGACCTGCGGGCCTTTCACGGCCAGCTCGCCCGGCTCGCCTTCAGGAGCGTCCCTTGTCGGGTCTTCCTTGTCGAGCAGGCGGATGTGGGTTGCTGGCAAAGGCTGGCCGATCGTGCCGGGACGGACCGGGCCGTCATAGGGGTTGGTCGCGACGACCCCCGAACTTTCGGTCAGGCCATAGCCTTCGACCAGCGACGCGCCCGTTGCGGCGACGAACTTCTCGCGCAGCTCGGCGGGCATCGGCGCGCCGCCCGAGATGCACACGCGCAGCGAGGAAAAATCGGTGCGCGCCAGGTCGGGATGGTCGAGCAGCGCCTGATACATGGTCGGCACGCCGGGTAGCGCGGTCGTCTTTGTCCGGCCGATCGCCGCCAGCGCCTGCTTGGCGTCGAAACGCGGCAGCATGGTGATCGACCCGCCGTTGAGCACCGTGCGGTTGAGCACGCAGGTGTTGGCAAAGACGTGGAAGAAGGGGAGGACGCCGAGAATGCGGTCCTCCGCGTCATGGTCGGGGTCGATCGCATTCACCTGCCGCGCGTTGGCGGTCAGATTCTGATGCGTCAGTTTTGCGCCCTTCGGCGTCCCCGTCGTCCCGCCGGTATATTGGATCAGCGCGATGTCCTTTTCGGCATCAATGGCGACCGGTTCGGGCCGCCCGTCATTGTCGGTGAGCGCCGAGAAGCGAATGACACGCCGGTCGTTCGGCAGCGGCGCGACCTCGCGGCGCTTGAACAGGCGATAAAGCATCGCCTTGGTCCTGGGCAGACCGCCCGCGACCGAGCCGACGATCAGCCGCTTGAGGCTCGATCCGTCGAGCACTTTCAGCGCCGTCGGCAACAATGCCGCGGCGCTCAGCGTGAACAGCGTATCGGTGCCCGAATCCTCGACCTGCGCTTCCAGCTCGGCGACGGTATAGAGCGGCGAGAAGTTCACGACGGTCGCGCCCGCCATCAGCGCGCCATAATAGGCCGCGACATAATGGGGGACGTTGGGAAGGAAAAGTCCGATGCGGCTGCCCTTGCCCAGCCCCAGCTGCTGAAGTCCACGCGCGACGCGCGCCGCGCCGCGTGCGACCTCGGCATAGCCGAACTGCCGCCCCATGAAATCGAGCATCGGCGCGTCGCCTTTTCGCGCCACGCTCGCCGCGAGCATGTCGGGCAGCGACAGCGGCGCGAAGCTCTGGTCCCAGTCGGTGGGGTGACGATAATCGGTCGACCAGGAAAAGGGGCTGTCCATCGGGTGTGGCGATCCTATCGAGTGTTTTCTTACACTAAGGTCAGCAGGATGCGATTGGCAACCGCGCTTGCTTGCCGCGCGCCGCGGGGAAGGCTAGGCAGCGCAGATCGTCTTTGCACAGGGGCCTTGCCATGCCGCTATCGCGTTTCGCCATTCCGACTTTGCTCATTGCCTTTGCGCTCGCCGCGCCGACGGCTGCCCGGGACAAGGAATCGCCCGTGGCTCCGGCGCAGATCCGCGAACTCTATGCCTGTCGCGACATTACCGACGCCGCCCAGCGGCTCGCCTGCTTCGACCGCGAGGTCGGCGAACTCGCCGCAGCCGACGCGGCGCGCGAGATCAGCTTCACCGACCGCGAAACCGCGCGCAAGGCGCGCCGCGGCCTGTTCGGCTTTTCCTTTCCCAAACTCGGCGGCCTGTTCGGCGGCGACGAGGATGAGATCAGGGAGATCGAAACCACGATCCGTGCGGTCAGCATGAACCGGTCGGGCCTGTATACGCTGGTGATGGACGACGATGCGGTGTGGACGCAGATCGACACCACACGGTTGCCGCGTCAACCCAAGCCGGGACAGAAAGTGAAGATCAAGACCGCGAGCATGGGCAGCTATTTTGCGACGATCGACGGCGGCCGCACGATCCGCATGAAGCGCGACCGCTGATTGCGGCCGGACAGGGCGCGATGCACACGGGGCGGGATGGCGCACAGGATTCCCCTTCCGGGGCCGGATAGCCCGCCCTTCGTGCTGTTCGACGACGCGCGCGCCGACGGAGCGGTGGCGGCGCGGCTGTTCGTCGATCCGGTCGAGGTGCTGACCGCGGCAACGGCTGCCGACGTGCCCGCGTTGCTTGCGAAGCTGGAAGCCGCCGTGGCGCATGGCCTCTACGCCGCGGGCTTCCTTGCCTATGAGGCGGGGAAGGGGCTTGCGTCCGCCTGGCGCGGCGCGTTCGACGCGGCGCCCGGCGCCACGCCGCTTGGCTGGTTCGGCCTGTTCGCCAGGGTGCAGCGAATAGACGCCGGCGAGGTCGAGCGGCTGCTGCCCGATCCGGCATCGGCGTGGGTCGGCCGGGTGGCGCCGCGGATCGCGCGCGCCGACTATCTCGCCGCGGTCGAGGCGGTGCTCGCCTTTATCCGCGCGGGCGACATCTATCAGGCGAACCTGACCTTCCGCGCCGACGTGCCGGTGGCGGGCGACCCGCTGGCCGTTTATGCGCGGCTGCGGCGAACGGCGCGTGCAGGATATGGCGGCTTTATCTGGACGGGCGAACGGGCGATCGCGTCGCTTTCGCCCGAACTCTTCTTTGCGCTGCGCGGCCATGAGGTGATCGCGCGGCCGATGAAGGGGACCGCGGCACGGCACGCCGATGCCGCGGCCGATGTGGCGGCGGCGCGGGCGCTTGCCGACGACGCCAAGCAGCGCGCCGAAAATCTGATGATCGTCGACCTCATCCGCAACGATCTGTCGCGCGTTGCGGAGCCGGGTTCGGTCGCGGTGCCCGACCTGTTTCGCGTCGAAAGCTTCCCGACCATTCACCAGCTTGTATCCGATGTCGGCGCGCGCCTGCCCGCAGGTGCCGGGGCCGTCGACGTGCTGCGCGCCGCCTTTCCCTGCGGGTCGATCACCGGCGCGCCCAAGGTGCGCGCGATGGAAATCATCGACGCGCTGGAGGCCGAACCGCGCGATCTTTACACGGGGTCGATCGGCTTCATCGAGCCGGACGGCGATGCCGCGTTCAACGTCGCGATCCGTACGCTCGTCTTTCCGCCTGCCGATGCGCAAGGCGGGTTGCAGGACGCGGCGTCATGCGCCACGCTGGGCCTGGGATCGGGAATCGTCGCCGACAGCGTGCCGGGCGAGGAATGGCGCGAATGTCTGGCCAAGGGGGAATTTGTGGGCGCAGCGGGCGAGAGCTTCGACCTGATTGAAACCATGTTTTTTGATCCCGTGGACGGGATCCAGCGCCTTGAAGGGCATCTGGCGCGGATGAAGGCGAGCGCGGCGGCGCTCGGCTTTTCCTTTGATCGCCATGGCGCGCGCAACAGCCTGCAATCGGCGACCTTTCGCCTGCGCAGCACGGCGCGGGTGCGGATGCGGCTTGCGCCGTCGGGCGCGCTCGCGGTCGAAGTGTCGCCGCTGCCGCGCCTTTCCGATCTGCCGGTGCCCGTGGCGGTGCGCCCGGCGCCGATGCGGCCGGGCGATTTTCGCGTGGCGCACAAGACCAGCCTGCGCGCGCCTTATGATATTGCGCGGCGGAACAGCGGCGCCGCCGAAGTCGTGTTCGTCGACGAGCCGGGCTTTGTGACCGAAGGGAGCTGGAGCAACATTTTCGTCGAACGCGACGGCGTTCTGCTCACCCCGCCGCTCGCGCTCGGACTGCTTCCCGGCGTGCTGCGCGGCGAACTTATCGACAAGGGGCGCGCCGTCGAATCGCATTTGCGGCTTGCCGACCTCTCGGACGGCTTTTTTCTCGGCAACAGCCTGCGCGGCCTGGTGCCGGCGCGGCTCGCCGATCGTGCCGACAATGCGAATGGCTGAATCGCGCGTCGCATAGGAAATTATCGCGCCGCCGCCTTGCGATTCGCGAACGGACGCTTTAGGCGCGGCCGCGCGCAATTTTCTGTCAGTCCGCTCGCGAAGGAACGCCTCTCCATGTCGCTGAAGCCGCATATCTCCGCAGCCCTCGGGCGCATCCAGCCCTCCGCCACGCTCGCGATGACCGCGCGCGTCGCGAAGCTGAAGGCCGACGGCGTCGACGTCATCGGCCTGTCGGCCGGCGAGCCCGATTTCGACACGCCCGATTTCGTCAAGGAAGCGGCGATCGAGGCGATCCGCGCGGGACAGACCAAATATACGCTCGTTGACGGCACGGTGGCGCTCAAGGAAGCGATCCGCGGCAAGTTCCGCCGCGACAACGGCCTCGACTATGGGCTCGACCAGATCAGCGTCAATGTCGGCGGCAAGCACAGCTTGTTCAACGCGCTTGTCGCGACGGTGGACAAGGGCGACGAGGTCATCATTCCCGCGCCTTATTGGGTAAGCTATCCCGACATCGTCGCCTTTGCGGGCGGCACGCCCGTCTTTGTCGCCGCGTCGGCGGCCCAGCGTTACAAGATCACGCCCGAACAGCTCGACGCCGCGATCACGCCCAGGACGCGCTGGGTGATCTTCAACTCGCCGTCGAACCCGTCGGGCGCCGCCTATTCGCCCGAGGAACTCGACGCGATCGGCGAGGTGATCCGCCGCCATCCGCACGTCATGGTGATGACCGACGACATGTACGAACATGTCTGGTACGCCGATTTCGCCTTTGCGACGATCGCGCAGCGTTGTCCTGATCTGATCGACCGCATTCTCACCGTGAACGGCTGTTCCAAGGCTTATGCGATGACCGGCTGGCGTATCGGCTATGCGGGCGGCCCGGCCTGGCTTATCAAGGCGATGGGCAAGCTTCAGTCGCAGTCGACCTCGAATCCCTGTTCGATCGCGCAGGCCGCCGCCGTCGCCGCGCTTGGCGGGCCGCAGCAGTTCCTCGACGATCGCAACGCAGCGTTCCGCAAGCGCCGCGACATGGTCGTCGCGATGCTCAACGACGCGCCGGGGCTGAGCTGCCCCGTCCCCGACGGCGCCTTTTACGTCTATCCCGATGCTTCGGGCTGCATGGGCAAGAAAACCCCGTCGGGCCAGCTGATCGACAGCGACGAGGCGCTGATCGACTATTTCCTCGATTCGGCGCGCGTCGCCGCGGTGCATGGCGCGGCCTTCGGCCTGTCGCCCGCGTTCCGCGTTTCCTATGCGACCTCTGAAACGGTGCTGAAGGAAGCTTGCGTGCGCATCCAGCAGGCGTGCGCGGCGCTCAGCTGAAGGCGCATAGACTGTCTCCGGTCACCCCGGCGCAGGCCGGGATGACAAAGCAACGTGCGATATTTATACCGATCGGTCTTGAAATCGTTGCGGCGGCGTCTATTTGAACCTGAACCACGGTTAAGCGCCCGGTTCACCGGATGGTAAGCGATTGCGGCTACAGTGACTTCGCTCACTGCACGGATGATCGGGGCGCGTCATATCGTCGGTGTAACCAGGGCGGCCACGGCCGCGAAACAGATATAATGACACGAGGCTCCCATGCTCTCCATGCTCCGCTCCGACTGGTTTCTGACCATGCTCGCCGGCTTTGCGATCGGCGCGACCTATATCGTGCTGAGCCAGTCGGCGTTGCCAGTTGCTTCATAATGCCGTGGCGCGGCCGCCCGCTGCTGCGTGCGCTCATGGCGCTCGCCCCGGCGGCGCTGCTCGCGCAATGCGCGCCTGCGCAGGCCGAAAATGTCGTCAAGCTCCCCGCCGCGCTGATCGACCCCGCCGTGCCCGCGAAGCGAGCGACCGCGGTGCTCGCGGGCGGATGCTTCTGGGGCGTCGAGGGCGTCTTTGCGCATGTGAAGGGCGTGATTTCGGTCGAATCGGGCTATCATGGCGGCAGCGCCGCGACCGCCCGATACGAGTTGACGCACGACGGCACATCGGGCCACGCCGAGGCTGTCCGCATCGTCTATAATCCTTCGCAGGTCAGCTATGGCACCCTCCTGCGCATCCTCTTTTCGGTGATCGCCGACCCGACGCTCAAGGACCGGCAAGGCCCCGACGTCGGTTCGCAATATCGCGCCGCGATCGTCCCGCTCGACGCGATGCAGCGCCAGGTCGCGGCCGCCTATCTGGCGCAGATCGGCCGTGGCGGATATTTCGCCAGGCCGGTGATCGTGCCGATCGAGCGTTACAAGCGCTTCTATCGGGCCGAAGCGAACCACCAGGATTTCATGCGCCGCCATCCGCGCAACCCCTATATCGTCCGCTGGGATGCGCCCAAGCTGGCGGCGCTCAAACGGCTCTTCCCCGACAGGGTGCGCGCGACGCCCGCGCCTTGACGCGACGGCCCCCATGGTTCCACAATTGGTCGCGGCGAAAGAATCGTTCGTCGCAAATCGCTGGTCCGGCGCGGATCGCTGCGCGACCAAAAGGGCAACCAACGGGGTTGGGACATAGACAGGTCGCGTGCGCGGGGTTCGAATGAAGATTGAGTTTTCCGGCAGGCCGCTCCTCGCGATGGCGATGAGCGCCGCGGTGCTCGCCGGCTGCGTCAGCAGCGCCGCCGTCATCCCGCTACCGCGCGCGCAGGCGTCGGCCCCGCAGCAGCCGCAATCGCAGCCGCAGGCGGTTCGCGGGCCGTCCGGATCGGTGACGGTGCCGATCGGCCAGCCCGTTTCGTCGGCCATGCCGCGTCCCGCCGGACCGCTCGATCCCGGTTTTCGCCGTGCCCCCGCCGGATTGCAGGACCGTATCCATATGTTGTGGCGCGCCTTTCCGGGCAAGGCGGGACTCGCCGTGCAGCGGATCGACGGCGAATGGACCGTGTCGCAACGCGGCGGCGAGCTGTTTCCGCAGCAGAGCGTTTCGAAGCTGTGGGTCGCGCTGACCGTGCTCGACGCGGTCGATCAGGGGCGGATGACGCTCGATCAGCGCGTTCGGATCGGGCCGGAAGATCTGACGCTTTTCTATCAGCCGATCGCATCGCGCGTCCGCGCCGAAGGGTCGGTGACGATGAGCGTCCGCCAACTCATCGAGATTGCGATCACGCAGAGCGACAATACCGCAAATGACAGTCTGCTGCGCACCGTTGGCGGCCCCGACGCGGTGCGACGCTTCATTACGAAGAAGGATCTGGGCGCGATTCGCTTTGGTCCTGGCGAGCGGCTGCTCCAGGCGGGGACCGCGGGGCTGAAATGGCAGCAGGCCTATTCGGTGGGGAGCGCCTTTCAACAGGCGCGCGCCGCGCTGCCCGATGCGACGCGCCGCGCGGCGCGCAACGCCTATCTGGCCAATCCGCCCGATGGCGCCAGTCCGGCGGCGATCGCCAACGCGTTGACGCGGCTTGCGCGCGGCGCGTTGCTGTCGCCCGAATCGACCGAATATCTGCTGGGGGTGATGAGCCGGACCAAGAGCGGCCCGCGGCGCCTGAAGGCCGGGTTGCCCCCCGATTGGAAGTTCCTGCACAAAACGGGCACGGGACAGGATTACAAGGGTGCGACCGCGGGTTACAACGACGTCGGCATCGCTACCGCCCCGGATGGAACGCGCTATGCCATTGTCGTGCTGCTCGGCGACACGAGCGCGCCGGTGCCCGCGCGCATGGAATTGATGCAGGCCGTGTCGCGCGCCGTCGCCGAATATCACGGCAAATGACGCGGCGATGAAAAGCGCCATGCTTCCGGTCGCCGCGCTGGCATGTCTCCTGTCGGCATGCGCAACGCCCGAAGCGCGGCTGCGCACGGGGCTTAACAATGCCGGCCTGTCGAAAGCGATGTCGGCGTGCATGGCCGAACGCATGGTCGACCGGCTGTCGCTGCTCCAGCTCCGCCGCCTTGCCGCGCTCGGCAGCCTCAGGGACAAGCATATCACCGACTTGTCGCTATCGCAGTTCCTGCACAAGGTGCGCGCGCTCAAGGATGCCGAGATATTGGCGGTGTCGACCAGTTCGGCCGCGATCTGTGCGGTGCGCTAGCCCGTTGTCGCCGGGATAACGGAAGGGAAAGATGACCGGTTTCCCGCGAAAGAATCTCTTGGCGCGGCAGGGGTAGCCTTGCCGCGCAACTTGGCTTATGCGGCGCCAAACTTCACCCTCGTCACAGAGTCGAAAGGCCCGGCAGACCTCATGAACATTCACGAATATCAGGCGAAAGAACTGCTCGCGAAATTTGGCGTCGCGGTGCCCAAGGGCATCGCTGCGATGAGCGTCGAGGAAGCCGTTGCGGCGGCAAAGCAGCTTCCCGGTCCGCTCTATGTGGTGAAATCGCAGATCCACGCGGGCGGCCGCGGCAAGGGCAAGTTCAAGGAACTCGGCCCCGACGCCAAGGGCGGCGTGCGCCTCGCCAGGAGCATCGAGGAAGTCGAGAGTCATGCGAAGGAGATGCTCGGCAACACGCTGGTGACGATCCAGACCGGTGAAGCCGGCAAGCAGGTCAACCGGCTCTACATCACCGACGGCGCCGACATCAAAAAGGAATATTATCTCGCGCTGCTCGTCGATCGCGCTTCGAGCCGCATTGCCGTCGTCGCCTCGACCGAAGGCGGGATGGACATCGAAACCGTCGCGCACAACACGCCCGACAAGATCCACACGATCACCATCGACCCCGCAACGGGACTGATGCCGCACCACGGCCGCAGCGTCGCCGCGGCGCTGGAACTCGAAGGCGACCTTGCCAAGCAGGCGGCCAAGGTGCTCGCCGGGCTTTACGACGCCTTCCTTGCGACCGACGCCGAGCAGATCGAGATCAACCCGCTCGCCGTCTGCGACGGCCCGAACGGCGACGAGCTGCTCGTGCTCGACGCAAAGCTCGGCTTTGATGGCAATGCGATGTTCCGCCACAAGGACATCGCCGAGCTGCGCGACCTTACCGAAGAAGATCCGGCCGAGGTCGAGGCGTCGGAATATGACCTCGCCTATATCAAGCTCGACGGCAACATCGGCTGCATGGTGAACGGCGCGGGCCTGGCGATGGCGACGATGGACATCATCAAATTGAACGGCGCCTTCCCGGCGAACTTCCTGGACGTCGGCGGGGGTGCGAGCAAGGAAAAGGTCACTGCGGCGTTCAAGATCATCCTGAAAGACCCGGCGGTCGAGGGCATTCTCGTCAACATCTTCGGCGGCATCATGAAGTGCGACATCATCGCCGAGGGCATCGTCGCCGCGGCGAAGGAAGTGAATCTGTCGGTCCCGCTCGTCGTCCGGCTCGAAGGCACGAACGTCCAGCAGGGCAAGGACATCCTGGCCAATTCGGGCCTGCCGATCGTGGCGGCCAACGACCTGGGCGACGCGGCGAAAAAGATCGTCGCCGAGGTTGCCAAGGCGGCGTGATGGTCAGGCCCTCTCTCCTTCGGGAGAGGGGATAGCGGACCACTGGTTGACGTTTACGTAAACGCCAATTATGGCGCAGTGCACAATTTGCTTGAGAGGAGCTTTGAGCCCATGAAAATCCTCGTCCCCGTGAAGCGGGTGCTCGATTACAACGTCAAGCCGCGGGTGAAGGCCGACGGCACGGGCGTCGACCTCGCCAACGTCAAGATGTCGATGAACCCGTTCGACGAGATCGCGGTCGAAGAAGCGATCCGGTTGAAGGAAAAGGGTGTCGCGACCGAGATCGTCGCCGTTTCCGTCGGCCCGGCGAAGGCGCAGGAAACGCTGCGCACCGCGCTCGCGATGGGCGCCGACCGCGCGATCCTGGTCCAGACCGACGATGAGGTCGAGCCGCTGGCCATCGCCAAGATCCTCAAAGCCATCGCCGACGCCGAAACCCCCGGCCTTGTCATCCTCGGCAAGCAGGCGATCGATGGCGACAACAACCAGACCGGCCAGATGCTCGCTGCATTGACGGGTTGGGCGCAGGGCACCTTTGCCAGCGCGGTCCAGGTCGAGGGCGACCATGTCAACGTGACCCGCGAAGTCGACGGCGGGCTCGAAACTGTGAAGCTGAAGCTTCCCGCGATCGTCACCACCGACCTGCGCCTGAACGAGCCGCGCTATGCCAGCCTGCCGAACATCATGAAGGCGAAGTCGAAGCCGCTCGATACCAAGACGCCCGCCGATTACGGCGTCGACACCAGCCCGCGCGTCAAGACGCTCAGGGTTTCGGAACCGCCCGTCCGCTCGGCGGGCGTCAAGGTCGCCGATGTCGATGAACTGGTCGCCAAGCTCAAGGCGATGGGCGTCCACAGCTAATCTGCCCCCGTCAGTGTCGGGCGGAATCGAGACACTCATCGGGACAGCGCAAGGTCGAGCAGCATCTCGACGTCGCTCGATGCGAACGGCAAGGGATAAAGGATCAAGGTTATGAAAACTCTGGTTTGGGTCGAACATGACGGCAGCGCCGTCAAGGATGCCACGCTCGCCGCGGTGACCGCCGCGTCGAAGCTCGGCGAAGTCCACCTGCTCGTCGCGGGCGAGGGCGTCGATGGCGTCGCGAGGGCGGCGTCGGAAATCGCGGGCGTGGGCAAGGTCCATGTCGCCGACAATGCCGCCTTCGCGTACAACCTGCCCGAAAATGTGGCGCCGCTTGTCGCCGAGCTGATGGCGAGCCACGACGCGTTCGTCGCGCCCGCGACGACGACCGGCAAGAATATCGCCCCGCGCGTCGCCGCGCTGCTGGACGTCATGCAGATTTCGGACATTCTTTCGGTCGAAGGGCCCAAGAGCTTTACCCGTCCCATCTATGCCGGCAACGCCATCGCAACCGTCGAATCGTCGGACGCAAAGCTCGTCCTGACCGTGCGCGGCACCGCGTTTGAAAAGGCGGCGACGTCGGGCGGATCGGGCGTGGTCGAAGCCGTTTCGGCGGGCGGCGACGCGGGCATATCGAGCTTTGTCGGCGCCGAAATCGCCAAGTCGGAGCGCCCCGAACTCACGTCGGCCAAGGTGATCGTGTCGGGCGGCCGCGCGCTGGGGTCGAGCGAGAAATATGAAGAGGTCATCGTGCCGCTTGCCGACAAGCTCGGCGCCGCGCTCGGCGCCAGCCGCGCCGCGGTCGATGCCGGCTATGTCCCCAACGATTATCAGGTCGGCCAGACCGGCAAGATCGTCGCGCCGGAGGTTTATTTTGCCATTGGCATTTCGGGCGCGATTCAGCATCTTGCGGGCATGAAGGATTCGAAAACCATCGTCGCGATCAACAAGGATGAAGACGCGCCGATCTTTCAGGTCGCCGACCTCGGCCTTGTTGCTGACCTGTTCAGCGCGGTGCCCGAGCTTACGGCCAAGATCTGACGCGCCGCGCCATGGCCGGCCATCATCCTGGCGTGCCGGGCCTCGGTGATGCACCGTTCGACGCCGGTGGTCGCCGTTCGGCACGCCCAGGGGTCGGCCGCGAGTTCGATGACGACGACAATGGCGTCGGCGACGATCACGGCCGCGCGCTGGTGCTGGCCAGCGTTGCGCGCGATGCGCGGCTCAACAAGAAGTTTCTGCTGCTGATCACGCTGTCGGCGACGATCGCGACGCTCGGACTGTTGCAAAGCTCGGCGGCGGTCGTGATCGGGGCCATGCTCGTGTCGCCGCTGCTTGGCCCGATCATGGGCATCGGCTTTGGTCTTGCGACGCTCGAAAGCAACCTCATCAAGCGCTCGCTGGTAACGATGGCGGCGGGCATGGCGGTCGCGATCCTTGTCGCGATGTTCATCATCTGGCTGTCGCCGATCCGCGACGTCACGCCCGAACTGCGCGCGCGGACGCAGCCGACCCTGCTCGACCTGGGCGTCGCGGTCGTCGGCGGCATCGCGGGCGTCTATGCGATCATGCGCAAGCTGTCGGGGGTGATGGTCGGCGTGGCGATCGCGACGGCGCTGGTGCCGCCGCTCTCGACAATCGGCTTTGGCCTTGCCACGGGGCGTTTCGACTTCGCCGTCGGCGCGGCGCTGCTGTTCCTCACCAACACGCTCGCCATCGCCTTTGCCGCGACGGCGGTGGCGCGGTTCAACCGTTTCGGCCCGTCGCTGACGCCGCAGCATACGGCAATGCAGGTGGTGGGGATCGTCGTCACGCTGGGCATATTGTCGATCCCGCTTGCGCTCACGCTCAACAATCTGGCCGGCGAGGTGCGCGCGCGCTCGGTGGTGCAGGCCGAATTGCGGAGCCTGCTCGACGAAAGCGACCGCGTCGACAGCATGAATGTGCGCATGGAACGCGACGCTGTGGCGGTCGACGGCGTGGTGCTCGTCGATCGCTATGCCGCCAAACTCGACACCGAACTTGCGGCGCGTATCCGCAAGGCGCTCGACCGCGACGCGCGCGTCAGCATCGTCCAGCTCCGGCAACAGACCAACGCCGCGGTGCAGGTGGAGGAACAGTTCAACCGCCGCCTCGCGACGCTCGAACAACGCGAGGAGGATGCGCGCGCGATTCTCGCGGGTCTCACCGTCGGCGAACTCGTGCGCCGCGACCGTGTGCTGATCGACGCGCAGGCGCGCCGCGTCGTCGTCCAGCGCGACCGCGAGGCCGAGGGCGAACAGGTCGCCGCCGCGGTCGACCGCATCATGGCCGCGGTGCAGGCCATGCATCCGCGCTGGCTTGTCCAGAACGGCGACCTGACCGCCGCCGCGGCGCCCGATGCAAGCGCGTCGCAACCCGCGCGGCAAGCGCCCTAGACAGCCCGCCAGCGGCCCCGCGTCCGCGGGCCGGGTTCCTTGCGTATACGTATACCCTATGGCGGTCCGGCGCGATTGGTTTCAATTGCGAGGCTCAAGATGGGAAAGCCCACGCGTCGGAGAGGAGCTTCAGGGACATTCGCGTCCCCGGTCCGACACGCGGTCGTCACCGCCCGTCTGTGCCAGGGGAGCCTTTTATGACCATGCCGACCAGCCTTCGTCGCGGCGCCAGCGCCATCGCGATGGGCCTTGCCTTGACCGCCATCCTGCCCGTTGCCGCGATGGCGCAGGACGCCGATCCCGCCGAAGCGGGCGCCGATGAGGAGATCGTCGTTTCGGGTTTCCGCGCCAGTCTTGAAAGCGCCGTCGGCGCGAAGAAGGAGCGCGACCAGATCGTCGAATCGATTTCGGCCGAAGACATCGGCAAGCTGCCCGACGCCTCGATCGCCGAATCGATCGCGCGCCTGCCGGGCCTGACGTCGCAGCGCGTGTCGGGGCGGTCTAACTCGATCTCGATCCGCGGCTTCGCGCCCGACTTTTCGACGACGCTGCTCAACGGCCGCGAACAGACGTCGACCGGCGACAATCGCGCGGTCGAATATGACCAGTATCCCAGCGAAGTGATCAACCAGGTGCTCGTCTACAAGACCCCGATGGCGTCAATCGTCGGGCAGGGGCTTTCGGGCACCGTCGACCTGCGCACCATCCGCCCGCTCGAATATGGCAAGCGCGTCATCTCGATCGGCGCGCGCGGCAGCCTCGCCGACCTTGGCAAGCTCAACGCGGGGTCGAAAAAATATGGTTATCGCGTCAACGGCGTGTTCGTCGACCAGTTTGCGAACGATACATTGGGTGTCGCGTTGTCGGCGAGCTATGTCGACGAACCCTATCAGATCCAGGAGTTCAACGCCTGGGGCTATGCGGGCAATGGCACCGCTGCCAGCCCGGTGGTGATCGGCGGGTCGAAAAGCTATGCGACCTCGACCCAGCTCACGCGGCTTGGCCTGCAGGGCACGCTCCAGTGGCAGCCGCACCCCAATTTCACCTCGACGCTCGATGCCTTTTATTCCGATTTCAAGGATGACCAGATCAAGCGCGGGATCGAGCTGCCGCTCGCCTTTGGCGGCGCCGGGGTCAATGTCACCGACATCGACGATGGCGGCGAGTTTGTCTTTGCCCGCGCGGGCACGTTCACCAATGTCGAGGGCGTCGTGCGCAACGACGTGTTCGAACGCAACGCCAAGCTCTACAGCTTTGGCTGGAACAACCGCTGGGAAGGCGACGACGGCTGGAATGTCACCGCCGACATCAGCCTGTCAAAGACCGACCGCAACGAGCTGATCTTTGAAAGCAACGCCGGTACCGGTCGCGGCGGCGGCGTGGGCGCGGTCGACACCATCGGTTTCCGCAGCGACCGCAACGGCACCGTGTTCAGCCCGACGCTCAACTATGGCGATTATGGTCTGATCCAGCTCACCAGCCCGCTCGGCTGGGGCGGCGACCAGACGAGCGTCGACGGCCGCCGTATCCTGGGCGGTCAGGACGGCTATTACAACAACCGCATCATCGAGGACGAGCTGTGGCAATATCGCGTCGAAGTCGAACGCGAGCTCGAAGGCTTTTTCCGATCGGTCCAGTTCGGCGTCAATTACACCGATCGGTCGAAGAGCCTCGTTCCCGACGAAGCCTTTGTCGGGCTTGTCGCCAATACCGACGGGCTGACCAGCGTGCCGGTGCCCGAACAGTTCCGCCGGGGCACCACCAACCTCGAATATCTCGGGCTTGGCCCGGTCATCAGCTATGACCCGCGCGACCTGCTTGCCGCCGGTCTCTATCAGCTGGTGCCAAACCCCTATGGCGACGTGGTCGTAAAGGCATATGACGTCAGCGAAAAATTGATGACGACCTATGTTCAGGCGAACATCGACCACGAAATGGGGTCGTCGCTGCTGACCGGCAACATCGGCGTGCAGGCGATCTTCACCGACCAGAATTCGAACGGCGCGAGCGCGTCCTTCATCGGCACCAACCCCAACGGATCGCCCAATATCCAGGGCATTCCGCAGCGCCGCAGCAGCGACTATGTCGACGTGCTGCCCAGCCTGAACCTGTCGCTGCGCACGGCGAACGATTTCGTGATCCGTTTCAGCGCGGCGCGCGAAATCATCCGCCCGCGGCTCGACGACATGCGCGCCTCGCTGAGCTATGGGACGACGGTGGGCGATCCGGGCGGCATGACCTGTCCCCCCGGCCGCCTGTGCGCCGTCGTGCGCGGCGGAGCGGGCAACCCGGATCTGCGTCCCTGGCGCGCCAACGCCGTCGACCTGACGTTCGAGAAATATTTCGGGTCGAAGGGCTATCTGGCGCTCCAGCTCTTCTACAAGGATCTGAAGAGCTATATCTACAATCAGGACATCCCGTTCGACTTCACCGGCTATCCTATTGCGCCCGTGGGCAATGACGCGAACGGCAACCCGATCATCGTCAATTACATGGGCACCGTGAACGTGCCGATCAACGGCGAGGGCGGCGAACTCTATGGCGCAGAGGTTGCGGGCACGCTGCCCTTCGGCGAAATCGTCGGCGCGCTCGACGGCTTTGGCGTAACGGGCGGTGCCTCCTATACCAAGACGAAGATCGCGCCGACCCCCGGCGCGCCGGCCGAGGACATCCCCGGCTATTCGAAATGGGTCGCGAACGGCACCATCTTCTTCGAAAAATGGGGCTTCAACGCGCGCGCCAGCGCACGTTACCGGTCGAGTTTCGTTGGGGAACTGTCGGGCTTCGGCGGCAATCGTGTGCGCCGCCGTGCGCGGCCGGAGACGATCATCGACGCGCAGATCGGCTATGACTTCCAGCCGGGCAGCGCGCTCGAAGGCCTGTCTATCTTTGTTCAGGGGCAGAATCTGACTGACGAACCCTTCGTCACCGACGATCCGCGCGATGCGCGCGCGGTGATCGATTATCAGATTTATGGCCGCCGCTTCCTGGCGGGCGCGACCTTCAAATTCTGATCCATCCCGATGGGGGCGGCGGTGTCATGCCGCCCCCATCATCCTGTTGCGTAAAGAGGCGATGGCCGATCAAATGAGCCCCATGCGGATCATCATCATCGGCGGCGGGACGGCGGGCTGGATGGCCGCGGCCTGTTTCATCCGCTTCCTGCCTCCCGGTTGGTCGGTGACGCTGGTCGAATCGGACGCGATCGGCACCGTTGGCGTGGGCGAGGCGACGATCCCGCAGATTCGCCTGTTCAACCAGGCGCTCGGCATCGACGAGGACGAGTTCCTTACCGCGACGCAAGGCACGATCAAACTCGGCATCGAATTTACGGACTGGACGCGCCCCGGTCACCGCTACATGCACGCCTTTGGTGCGATCGGGCGCGGGCTCGGCCTGCTCGAGTTTCAGCATTATTGGCTCCGCGCGCGCGCGGCGGGGGTCGCGGGTGGGCTGGGCGCCTATTCGCTCAACGAAAGTGCGGCGCGCGCGCGGCGGATGCAGCGCGGCGCGCCGCGCACGTCGCCTCAGCTCGCCGAAATGCCCTATGCCTTTCATTTCGACGCCGCGCTTTACGCGGCCTATCTGCGTCGCCGCGCCGAGGCGGGCGGCGCGCAGCGGGTCGAGGGCAAGGTTGCCGACGTTCGCATGGCGGGCGATAGCGGGAACGTCGCCGGGATCACCCTGGATGATGGCCGCTGCATTGATGGCGACCTTTTCATCGACTGTTCGGGGTTCCGCGGTCTGCTGATCGAGGGCGCGCTCGCGACCGGTTATGACGACTGGTCGCACTGGCTGATCAACGACCGCGCGATCGCGGTGCCGTGCGCGCACGGTGACACGCCGCAGCTGCCATGGACCGGCGCCACCGCGCGCGACGCGGGCTGGCAATGGCGCATCCCGCTCCAGCACCGCATCGGCAACGGCTATGTCTATTCGTCGAACCATGTCGCCGACGAAGAGGCCGAGCGGACGCTGCTTGCCCATCTCGACGGCGCGCCGCAGGCGGAACCGAACCGGCTGCGCTTCGTCAGCGGCAAGCGGCGGAAGCTATGGAACCGCAACGTCGTCGCGCTCGGCCTCGCCAGCGGCTTCATGGAACCGCTCGAATCGACGAGCATCCACCTTGTCCAGTCGGGCATCTCGCGGCTTTTGAAGATGCTGCCCGTCGGCGCGGCCGACCCAGCGGTCGCCGCCGAATATAATCGCCAGAGCGATTTCGAATGGGAACGCATCCGCGACTTCATCATCCTGCATTTCAAGGCGACCGAGCGGCGCGACACGCCCTATTGGCGGGACCGCGCCGCGATGCCGATCCCCGATACGCTGGCGGCCAAAATCGAGCAGTTCCGCGCACAGGGGCTGATCTTTCGCGAGCATGAGGAATTGTTCACCGAATCGGGCTGGCTCCAGGTGCTTGTCGGGCAGGGGATCGAACCGCGCGCCTGGCACCCGCTTGCCCACGGGATCGGCGAGGGCGACCTTGCCAAATATATGGCGGGGATTTCGCTGATGATCGAACGCGAGGTGGCAGCAATGCAAAGCTATGACGATTTCCTTGCCGCGACGCGGCGGGCTGCGGAGGCCGCGGCGTGATGCGCCGTCTTGCCGCGCTGGCGCTGTTGCTTGCGCCGCTCCCCGCGGCCGCCGACGAGGCGGGGCTGCGCGCGCGTCCGGCGAGCGACGAGATCATCTATTTCGTCCTTCCCGACCGGTTTGAAAATGGCGATCCGGCGAACGATCGCGGCGGCCTTACGGGCGACCGCCTCGCCACCGGCTACGATCCCACGGACAAGGGCTTTTTCCACGGCGGCGACCTGGCGGGCCTGACGAAGCGGCTCGACTATATTCAGGGGCTCGGCGCCACGGCGATCTGGTTTGCGCCCATTTTCAAGAACAAGCCCGTGCAGGGTGCGCCGGGACAGGAAAGCGCGGGCTATCACGGCTATTGGGTGACTGATTTCACCCAGGTCGATCCGCATTTCGGCACCAATGCCGAGTTCAAGGCCTTTGTCGATGCGGCGCATGCGCGCGGGATGAAGGTCTATATGGACATCATCGCCAACCACACGGCCGACGTCATCACCTATAAAGAGGGCGCGGCCGAGGATTTCCGCTACCGCAGCCTTGCCGACTTTCCCTGGTCGCGCCGCGGCGGCATCGACGGTCCGGCGATCAATACCGGTTTTGCGGGCGACGAGGACGCGAGCATGGAGAATTGGGCACGGCTCACCGATCCCGCCTTCGCCTATACACCCGTGGTGCCGAAGGGCGAGGAGCAGGTCAAGGTGCCCGCCTGGCTCAACGATCCGATCTATTACCATAATCGCGGCAACAGCGACTGGGCCGGCGAATCCGCCCTTTATGGCGATTTTGCCGGACTCGACGACCTGGCCACCGAAGATCCGCGCGTCGTGCGGGGTTTCATCGACATATTCGGCCGCTGGATCGACGAATTCGGCATCGACGGCTTTCGCATCGACACCGCCAAACATGTGAACCCGGCGTTCTGGCGCGCCTTCGTTCCGGCGATGCAGGCGCGGGCGAAGGCACGCGGCATCCCCCATTTCCACATTTTCGGCGAAGTCTATATCGACGGGGTCGATCCGGGGTCGCTCGCCGCCTATACGCACAGCGCCGCGCTGCCTTCGGTGCTCGATTTCAGCTTTGCACGCGCGGTGATCGACAGCGTCAGCGGCACGAAGGGCACCGACCTGTTCGCGCGCCTGTTCGACGGCGATGTGCTTTACAAGGGCGGCGCCGAGGCCGCGCTTCAGCTGCCGACCTTTCTCGGCAATCACGACATGGGGCGCTTCGCGATGTTCGTGAAGCAGGCGAACCCGCAAGCGGACGATGCCGAACTGCTCGCGCGCACGATGCTCGGCCATTCGATGCTGATGACGCTGCGCGGGGTGCCGACCATCTATTATGGCGACGAACAGGGCTTCGTGTCCGACGGCCACGACCAGCTCGCGCGCGAGGACATGTTCGCGTCAAAGGTAGCCGTTTATAACGACAACGACCTGATCGGCACCGACGCGACCACCGCCGACGCCAATTTCGACACCGCGCACCCGCTCTACCGCCATATCGCGACGCTCGCGGCGATCCGCCGGAGCAACCCGGCGCTGATGCGCGGCGCGACCAGGCTGCGTGCCTTTTCCGACAAGCCCGGTCTGCTCGCGGTTTCGCGATTCGACCCGGTCACGGGGCGCGAGGTGGTGCTCGCCTATAATACGTCTGCGGCGCCATTGTCGGCGACCATTGCCGTGGATATGAAAAGCGCGGCCTTTACCGCGCTCCATGGTGATTGTCCGGCGCGCGCCGCGGCGCCGGGCAGCCTCCGCCTCTCTCTCCCCGCCTTCGGCACGCTCGTCTGCCAGGCCAGCGAATAAGCGACCATCGCGTGACACCCAACCAGCCCCTCGTTCAGGACCAGCCCGAAGCCGTCGCGGACGCCGATACGCCGTGGTGGAAGGGCGCGGCGATCTATCAGGTCTATCCGCGCAGTTTTGCCGATTCGAACGGCGACGGCGTCGGCGATCTCGCCGGGATCACCGCGCGGCTCGACCATATCGCCTCGCTTGGCGTCGATGCGATCTGGCTCTCGCCCTTCTACCCCTCGCCGATGGACGATTTCGGCTATGACATTGCGGACTATTGCGGTGTCGACCCGATCTTCGGCACGCTTGCCGATTTCGATGCGCTGGTGGCGCGCGCGCACGCGCTGGGGCTGAAGGTCACGACCGACCTCGTTTTTGCGCACACCTCCGATCAGCACGCCTGGTTCGCCGAAAGCCGCGCGAGCAGGGACAATGACCGCGCCGACTGGTATGTCTGGGCCGACGCGCGGGCGGACGGCTCGCCGCCGACCAACTGGCAGTCGGTGTTCGGCGGCCCGGCGTGGACGTGGGACGCGCGGCGCGGCCAATATTATATGCATAATTTCCTGAGCTCGCAGCCGCAGCTTAACGTCCATAACCGCCATGTGCAGGATGCGCTGCTCGATGTCGTGCGCTTCTGGCTCGATCGCGGCGTCGACGGCTTTCGCATCGACGCGATCAATTTCGCGATGCACGACCCCGAATTGCGCGACAATCCGCCGGCGCCGCCGTCGAACAAGGTGCGCACGCGCCCCTTCGATTTTCAGCAGAAAATCTATAACCAGTCGCACCCCGACATCGTGATCTTCCTCGAACGCATCCGCGCGCTCACCGACGGGCGCGAAGGGCGCTTTACCGTCGCCGAGGTCGGCGGCGACGATGCGATGCGCGAAATGAAGCTGTTCACCGCGGGCGATCGCCGGCTGAACAGCGCCTATGGCTTCGACTTTCTCTATGCCGACCGGCTGACGCCGCAACTGGTGCGCGAAGCGGCCGAGGCCTGGCCCGACGCGCCGGGGGTCGGCTGGCCGAGCTGGGCGTTCGAAAATCACGACGCGCCGCGCGCGGTGTCGCGCTGGACGCCCGACGGCGTCGACCGCGGCGCCTTTGCGCGCGTCAAGATGGCGCTGCTCTGCGCGCTGCGCGGCAATATCATCCTCTATAATGGCGAGGAATTGGGGCTCGACCAGGTCGATATTCCCTTTGATCAGGTCAAGGACCCCGAAGCGCGCAAGAACTGGCCGCTCACCCTGTCGCGCGATGGCGCACGCACCCCGCTGCCCTGGACGGCGGCGGCGGCGAATGCGGGTTTTTCGGACGCCGACCCGTGGTTGCCGCTTGGTCCCGCGCACCGCGACCTGGCCGTCGACCGGCAAAATGATGATCCGGCGTCGCTGCTCAACCTCACGCGGCGACTCGTTGCGCTGCGCGCCGCGCACCCTGCGCTGCGCCTGGGTGGCAACGCGAACTGGGTGGCCGATGGCGATCTGCTCGCTTTCGACCGTGTCGCCGACGACCAGCGCATTCGCTGCCTCTTCAACCTGGGTGGCGGCACGACCGACATATCGGCGCTCGCGAGTGGCGGCACGCCGCTCATCGCGCTGGGTGGCGCCGACACGGTGCATTTGCCGCCATGTGGCGCGCTCTGGCTCAAAATGGAAGGATGATCATGCTTCGTCTCGCACCCCTCGCTCTTTTCGCCGCCGCCGCGGTGCCCGCCACCGCACAGCAGGCGCCCGCGCCGATCACCGCGACATCCCCCGACGGCAGCCTCGTTCTGACCGTTACGACCGACAATGATGCGCGCCCCACCTGGTCGCTGTCGCGGCGGGGCAAACTGCTCATCGCGCCGTCGAAACTGGGGTTCATCATGACCGATCGCGTCGGTCTTCAGCGTGGTTTCAAGATCGAGGGCAGCGAAACGGCGAGCGCCGATACCCGCTGGGAACAGCCATGGGGCGAGCGCCGCTTCGTGCGCGACCATCATAATGAGCTGCTCGTCCGTTTCCGCCAGCATGAAAGCTGGGGCGGCCATGCGATGAACCTGCGCTTTCGCCTGTTCGACGACGGCATCGGCTTTCGTTACGAGCTGCCGGAGCAGGAGGGCCTGAAAACCGCAAAGATCGCCGACGAGATCACCGAGTTCGACATCGCGCCCGAAGGGACGGCGTGGTGGATCGTGGGCGGCGAGTGGAACCGCTACGAACAGGTTTATCAGCAGACGCCGATCGACGCGGTATCGACCGCGCACACGCCGATCACGATGCGCCTCGCCGACGGCACGCACCTTGCCTTTCACGAAGCCGCGCTCGTCGACTATGCCGCCATGTGGCTGAAGCGGATCGAAGGGCGCAAGTTCCGCGCGACACTCTCGCCCTCGTCGCGCGGCCCGCGTGTCGTTCGCGACCTGCCGTTCGCGACACCGTGGCGGACGATCCGCATCACCGACGACGCCGCGGGGCTGGTTGAAAGCGACCTTGAACTCAACCTCAACGAACCCAACAAACTGGGTGATGTGAGCTGGGTCAAGCCGATGAAATATATCGGCATCTGGTGGGGCATGATCCGCGGCCCGTGGAGCTGGGCCGAGGGGCCGAACCATGGCGCGACAACCGAACGCACCAAGCAATATATCGACTTCGCCGCCAGGCACGGCTTTGGCGGCGTGCTCGTCGAGGGCTGGAACAAGGGCTGGAACAGCAACTGGTTCGGCCATGGCGACGAATACAGCTTTACCGAAGCCTATCCCGATTTCGACCTGAAAGCCGTCACCGACTATGCCCGCAAGAAAGGCGTGACCTTGATCGGCCACCACGAAACCGGCGGCAATATCGCGGTCTATGAAGCGCAACTTGAAGAAGCGATGAAGCTGTACGGCAAGCTGGGCGTCAAGGCGGTCAAAACGGGCTATGTCGCCGACGCGGGCGGCATCATCGCGCCGGGCGCGGCGCCGGGCGAAAAGGTGATGGAATGGCACGACGGCCAGCGCCAGGTCCAACACCACCAGAAAGTCGTCGAGACGGCGGCGAAATACAAGGTCGCGGTGAACCCGCACGAACCGGTGAAGGATACGGGCCTTCGCCGCACCTGGCCCAACTGGATCGCGCGCGAGGGCGCCCGCGGCATGGAATATAATGCCTGGGGCGCCTTCGCCAACGGTCCCGACCATGAACCCACGCTCGTCTACACGCGGATGCTGTCGGGACCGATGGACTATACGCCGGGAGTATTCAGCCTGAAGGGGGCTGATGATGTGCCGATGACATCGACGCTCGCGAAGCAGCTTGGCCTTTATCTTGCCATCTATTCACCGCTCCAGATGGTGGCTGACTTTATCGAAAACCTCGAAGCGCATCCGCGCGAGCTGGCTTTCGTCAAGCAGGTGCCGACCGACTGGGCGGAAAGCCGCCTGATCGCGGGCGCGGTGGGCGATTATGCGATCTTTGCGCGCAAGGACCGGGCGAGCGCCGACTGGTATGTCGGCGGTGTCAACGATGGCACGCAGCGCACGCTGACGCTCAGCTTCGATTTTCTGGAACCCGGCAAGACCTATACGGCGACGATCTGGAAGGACGGCGAGGGCGCGACTTATCTGACCGATGCGCGCCGCAACATCGCCTATGACACGGTCAGGGTGAAAAAGGGCGACACCTACAAGCTGTGGCTCGCCCCCGGCGGCGGCGCGGCGATGCGGATCGCGCCGGACCGGTAAGACGCCGGGCCGACAAGGCGGCGCAGGGCCACTGCGTCCCTCCATGGCGTCATCCCGGCGAAGGCTCGAATCCCGCTCTCTCGCGCCCCGAAGCAATGGCGAGGGTCCGGTCATCGCCGGGGCGACGATCCAGTCAGCATCGGGATACTGACCCTGATTCTGAGGCGGATACGCGTCGGCCCGCTTCCACCCCATTGACTCGGCAATATATTGGCATAGTTAATGTCATATCTCTTGGGGGTGGGGGTGATGGCACTATGCTGGAGGACCACTAGAGCGCGTCGCTTGGTCGGGTTGCGGCGTGCTGCCGTCATCGCGCTCGCGTGCCTGTTGGGGACCGCAACGGGTCAGGCGCAACCGCGATCCGGGCCGCCGCGTCAGCCCAATATCGTGATCTTCCTCGCCGACGACTGGGGCTTTTCGGACGTCGGTGCCTTTGGTTCCGAAATCGCGACGCCGCATATCGACGCGCTGGCGCACGCAGGGATGCGCTTTTCCAACTTCCACGTCGCGGGTTCCTGCTCGCCGACGCGCGCGATGCTTCAGACCGGGGTGATGAACCACCGCAACGGCCTCGGCAACATGCCCGAAACGATCCCCGACGCGCATCGGGGCAAGCCGGGCTATGACACGGTGATGAACCTGCGCGTCGTGACGATCGCGCAACTGATGAAGGCGGCGGGATACCGCACCTACCTCACCGGCAAATGGCATCTGGGCGCCGATGCGAAGCGCCTGCCGCACGCGCGCGGATATGACCGCGCGTTCAGCCTTGCCGATGCCGGCGCCGACAATTTCGAGCAAAGGCCGATCGAGGGGCTGTACGACAAGGCGAACTGGACCGAGAACGGCAAGCCCGCGACCTTGCCCAGGGATTATTATTCGTCGGCCTTCGTCGTCGAAAAGATGATCGAATATATCGAATCGGATCGCGCGAGCGGCAAACCCTTCTTCGCTTCGGTCAACTTCCTTGCCAATCATATCCCGGTGCAGGCGCCCGACAGCGACATCGCGCGCTATGCGGCGATGTACAGGGAGGGGTGGACGGCGCTGCGCGCGGCTCGGGCGCGGCGCGCGGCGGCGCTTGGCATCGTGCCCGCGGGCGCGCCGATGGTGACGATGCCGACGACGCGCGACTGGCAGAAGCTGGACGACGACGAGCGTGCGGCGGCGGTGCGCGTGATGCAGGCCTATGCCGGCATGGCGACCGCGATGGACCGCGAGATCGGCCGACTGGTCGCGCACCTCAAGACCAGGGGCGATTACGACAATACGATCTTTGTCTTTCTGTCCGACAATGGCGCCGAACCGACCGATCCGTTCAGCTCGTTCCGCAACCGGCTGTTCCTGGGGATGCAATATGACCTTGCGACCGACAATATCGGGCGGCGGGGCAGTTTTTCGGCGATCGGAGCCAGCTGGGCGAGCGCGGCGGCGTCGCCTTTATCGGGTTATAAGTTCAGCGCGACCGAAGGCGGGCTGCGCGTCCCGCTGATCATCGCCTGGCCGGGGCATGGCGCGATTCAAGCGGGCGCGATCAGCGACGGGCTGGCGCATGTCACCGACCTTTTGCCCACGCTTGCCGAGCTGGCCGACGTGCCGCTGCACGATGGGCGATGGCAGGGGCGAAGCGTCGAGCCGATCACGGGGCGCAGCCTGGTGCCGATGCTGAAGGGGGGTGCGGGAAGCGTCCATGGCGACGCGCCGCTCGGTTATGAATTGTCGGGCAATGCCGCGCTGTTCCGCGGCGATTACAAGCTGGTGCGCAACCTGCCGCCGACCGGCGACGGCAAATGGCGGCTCTACGACCTCAGCACCGATCCCGGCGAAACGCGCGACCTGTCGGCGGCGATGCCCGATCGATTCGCCGCGATGATGGCCGACTACCGCGCCTATGCAAAGGCGAATGGCGTGCTCGACATGCCCGCGGGCTATACGGCCGACGAGCAGATCAACCGTTATGCGTGGGAGCAGCAGGGGCGCAAACGCGCGATCACGGCCGCGCTGTGGCTGGGCGGCGGGTTGATGGTGCTGGCGTTGCTGGTCTGGGGCTGGCGGCGGCGACGGGCGCGGGGGTAGGCTTTTTTGGGATGTCGGCCGAGCGATAATCGGGGTGGCCGAAATCATTGCCGGCTTTGCGGTGGGCAGCCGTCGTGGCGCAAGCAAGCCGCGCGCCTTCAGGGAGGGGCCTTATGGCAGCAACCGGTCGCTTCCCGCCATTCCCGTCGTTGCTTGCGGCGCGGGCCTATTCCTTCGGCGGCGGGCGCGCCGTGTCGATCAGGCGAAAGCCGATATGGTCGGTGCCCAGGCTGCGTTCCTGGAACTGGCGTGCGGCCGGGCGATAGCGTGCGCAATAATTGGCGGCGCACAAAAAGCTGCCGCCCTTGATGACATTGCGTTCGCTGTCCGCCGCGCTCGTCGTCCATTCCCAGACATTGCCGATCAGGTCGTGGACGCCATGCGCATCCGCCGGAAAACAGGCGACCGGCGCGCGCCCGGTAAAGCCATCGGTGCCAAGGTCGCGAACGGGAAAGCTGCCCTGATAAAAATTGGCGCGCGGCTTGCCGTCCTTGCCGACGGGACCATCGCGGTCGGCGCCGCCGGTCGCCGCGGCGAGTTCCCATTGCTCCTCGCTTGGCAGCGCCTTGCCCTTCCATTTGGCGAAGGCGAGCGCGTCCTCAAACCCTATCTGCACGACCGGATCGCGGTCGCGCCCGTCGATGTTCGTCGCGGGTCCCGCGGGGTGGCGCCACTCGGCGCCGACGACCCAGCGCCACCAGTTCGGGTTGCCGTCGGTCGGGGCGGTAAAGACCGCCGAGCCGGGGACGAGCATGTCGGGCGGCGCGCCGGGGATCGGCGGCGGGTCTTGCTCGGCGAGCGTCTTGTAACCCGTCGCACGGACGAACTCCGCGAAATCGGCGTTGGTCACCTCGTGCGTCGCCATCCAGAAGCCCGCGACGGTCACCTGGCGCGGTGGCCCCTCTTCGGGCAGCCGCGCGTCGGCGCCCATGGTGAAGGTGGCGCCGGGGATCCAGACATATTCCTGTGCCGGCATCGCGGGACATTCGGGGGACTTGGCCTGGGCCAGCGGCGGCGCGGCCTCGTCGCCGCACGCGGCGAGCGTGCCCGGCAGAAGCAGCGCAAGCAGCATGGCGGCGCGGGTCATTCGTCGGCCACCGTCGCCAGCAGCGCCTCGACCATATGCCCGATCACTTCGCCCGCGTCCTCTGCGGGCAGGCCCTGGTCGTGACGCAGCGTGCGCCATGTGTGAAAGGAGAGCGTAGCGCACAGCGCCTCGACGGTGATGCGGTCGGTCAGCACGGGACCGGGGAGCAGGCGCAGGATCAGTTCGCGTTCGATCATCACGACGCGGCTATATTGCCCCATCAGAAAGGGCGACTGATAGCGCTTGATGTTCGCGGCGAGGCGGAAGGGCAAAGTCGTTTCAAAGACGCGGATACGGCGGCGGACGAGCTCGCGGACATTGGCGCGCCACGGCTGGTCGGGATAGGGCGCCATGATGATCGGCATCACGCGGTCGGTAACCGTCGCGGTGATCTCGGAATAGAGCGCGTCCATATCGTCGAAATGGCGGAATACGGTGCGCAGGCCGATGCCCGCTTCCTCGGCGACGCGCGCCGCGCTCGGCGACAAATCGCCCGCGACGATCAATTCCATCATCGCCTCGACGATGCGCTTGTGGCTCGACCGGCTCCGCGCGCGGCGCCCGTCGATCCGCTCGGCGCCGCTGCGCGCCGCTTCCGATTTCCTCAGCCCGGTCGTCATTGCGTTCCTCGCTGGCCCAGCGCGCCGCCGACGTCAAACGATCTTGCGCGTCGGCGATTATAATGACACATATAGTGTCAATAGTTTCATGGCAAGCCGAAGCCGCGGGCGAAAGGGATGGGCATGGCGAAAAAATGGGTCGTTCTGGGCACCCTGACGCTGGCAGCGGTGGGCGCCTATTGGGCTTATGACGCGAACAAATACCGTATCCCCGGCATCGTGCAGGACTGGCGCGACCCGGTGCAACCGAACCGGCAGGTCGCGTGGCAACAAGGGCCGACGGCGCCGCCGGAGGGCGAGCGGCCGCCGAACATCATCCTGATCGTCGCCGACGACCTTGGCTATAACGACATCAGCCTGAATGGCGGCGGCGTTGCGGGGATCGTCCAGACGCCGAATATCGACGCGCTGGCGCGCGAAGGGGTCCATTTCACCACCGCCTATGCCGCGAACGCGACCTGCTCGCCTTCGCGCGCGGCGATGATGACGGGGCGCTATCCAACGCGCTTTGGGTTCGAGTTCACCGCCGTGCCGATCGAGTTCGCCGAAAATCTGGCGCATGGCGAGGGTGTCGGGCCGCACCGGGCGATCTTTCACGACGAACTGGTGACCCCCGACATTCCGCCCTATCCCCAGATGGGCGTTCCGGCAAGCGAGGTGACGATTGCCGAGGCGGTGAAGGCGGCGGGCTATCACACGCTTCACATCGGCAAATGGCATCTGGGCGAAGCGCCCGAGCTTCAGCCGCAGCGCCAAGGTTTCGACGAAAGCCTCGCGGTGCTCGCGGGCGCGGCGATGTTCCTGCCGGAGGACGATTCCGATGCGGTCAACGCCAAGCTGCCGTGGGATCCGATCGACCGTTTCCTCTGGGCGAACCTGCGCCATGCGGTCACCTTCAACGGCAGCCAGCGCTTCGCCGCAAAGGGGCATATGACCGATTATTTCGCCGACGAGGCGATCAGGGCGATCGAGGCGAACCGCAATCGGCCTTTCTTCCTCTATCTGGCCTTCACCGCGCCGCACACGCCGCTTCAGGCGACGCGCGCCGATTATGACAGGCTCGCCGCGATCAAGGACCACAAGACGCGCGTTTATGGCGCGATGATCGCGCAGATGGACCGGCGGATCGGCGACGTGATGGCCAAGCTGAAAGAGGCCGGGATCGACGACAATACACTCGTCATCTTCACCAGCGACAATGGCGGCGCCTGGTATAACGGGATGCCAAAGCTCAACGCCCCGTTTCGCGGCTGGAAGGCGACTTTTTTCGAGGGCGGCCTGCGCGCACCCCTGTTCATGCGCTGGCCCGCGCGCATTGCGCCGGGGACCGTGCGCGCCGATGTGACCGGGCATCTCGACATCTTTGCCACCATCGCGGCGGCGGCGGGCGCGGCACTGCCCGAAGGCCGGACGATCGACAGCGAGAATATATTGGCCGGACCCGCGCGGCGGCCTGCGATGTTCTGGCGCTCGGGCGATTATCGCGCGGTGCGCGCGGGCGACTGGAAATTGCAGCTGACCAGGCGGCCCGAACGCGCGCGCCTCTATAACCTGGCCGCCGATCCGACCGAGCGGATCGACCTGTCGGCGCGCGAACCGGCCCGCGTCGCCGCGCTGCGCGCGATGATCGAAGCGCAGAATAAGGACATGGCCAGGCCGATCTGGCCGGGGCTGGTCGAAGGGCCGGTGCGCATCGACGTGCCGCTGAACGCGCCGTGGCGGGATGGGCAGGATTATATCTATTGGACCAACTGATCGCTACGTCCAACCGGAACGCTTCTGGCTGAATCGTCATCCCGGCCATCGCCGGGATGACGGGCGGCTGGGTTGCGTTGCGGTTCGCCCGATGCGCCGCTGGAGCGGCGAGCGTCTAATCAGGGCCATCGTCCCGTTCGCTCGACACCAACGGAGATGAAGCCTTGCCCATTCGGCGCAAGACGCTCTAGGCGCTTGTGAAACATCGCCGCTGCGCGTTAAGGGGCGGGGATGGCACGGCGACCGGGGTCCAATGGCGGCGGCAACGCGCGCCCGACGATGGCGGACATCGCGAACGAACTCGGCCTGGCCAAGATCACCGTGTCGCGCGCGCTGTCGAACCCGGCGAGCGTCAAGGAAAGCACGCGGCGGCTGGTCCGCGAGACCGCCGAGCGCATGGGATACCGGCTCAACGTATCGGCGCGGAACCTGCGGCAACAGCGCACGCGCACGATCGCGGTGGTGATCGAAATGACGCCGTCGCACGAACGGTTGATGAGCGAGCCTTACCCGCTGCTGCTGCTGGGCGGCATCCTGCAGGAACTGACCGCAGCGGGGCAGAATATGGTGCTGACGACGATTGACCTGTTCATTGCGGCGCCACCGTCCGCCGACGGGGTGATCCTGCTGGGGCAGGGGGTGCACGACGATGCCGCCGCGATGGTCGAGGCGACGGGGCTGCCCTATGTCGTGTGGGGCGCCGCACACGGCCCGCCGGAGCGCATCGTCGTCGGCAGCGACAATCGCGAGGGCGGGCGGCTCGCCGCAGAGCATCTGCTCGGCCGCGGTCGCCAAAGGCTCCTGTTCCTCGGCGATGCCGAACATGGCGAGGCCGAGGACCGGCTGCGCGGGTTCGAGGCGCGCGTCGCGACGTCGGACGCGGCGATCGTCGGCAATATCCCCTGCGCCTTCACCCTCGCTGCGGGACGCGCGGCGGTGGGGCCGCTGCTCGATGCACGGGGGCTCGATTTCGACGGCATTTTTGCGGCAAGCGACGCGATCGCCATGGGCGCGATCGAGGCGTTGCAGGCGCGCGGGCATAACGTGCCGGGCGACGTCTCGGTCGTCGGGTTCGACGATTCGCCGGGTGCCGCGCTCTTCTCTCCGCCGCTTACGAGCATCCGGCAGGACTGGGCGTTCGGCGGCGAGTTGCTGGCACAGAAGGTGCTCGCCAAGGTGGCGGGCCAGCCCGTCGAGTCGCGCGCGATGCCGGTGTCGTTGGTCACGCGCGAAAGCTGAAACAAGGGGATTTTTCGGGTTGCAGATACGGCTTTCCCGCAAAATGGTATCGATACCTTGACATCGATACCATTTTGCGGGAAAGCAACGCCAAGAACGAAGGTCCGTGTCGCCTTCGTCATGGGTGAGGATCGGGTGGCGAGCAGCGGACAGTTTCTGGAATCGATGCGGCTCGTCCGGCGCGGCGCGGCGCCGGACGACGCGAGCGCGCGGGCGCTGTTCGCGCTCGCCAACGGGCTGGTCGGGGTCGAGGGCGTAGCCGATGAATGCGCTGCGGCGCCCTGCGCCTATCTGCCCGATGCCTATATCCGCCGCCCGATCAGCTACCATGAAAGCTTCCCCGGCTATGCCAGCGCGACCGACACGCGCATCGCCTGTCCCAGCCCGGTGCTGCTGCGGCTCGAAATCGACGGGCGGTCGGTCGATTTCGCCGCCGCCGAGCTGCTCGACAGCGAAAGCGTGCTCGATCTGGCGAGCGGGCAGTTGCAGCGCCGCGCGCGCTGGCGGTTCGCCGACGGGCGAACGCTGGAGATTGCCGCCGCGCGGATCGTGCCGCTGGACGGTGGCGCGATCGTCGCCTCGCGCCTGCATATCCGCCCGGTCGATTTCGGCGGCGCCATTGCGGTGTCGCTGACCTATGGTTTCGACAGCGCCGCGCTTCATAAAGGCGACGCCGACGATCCGCGCATTTCGGGGCGCCTGCGTGCCGCGTGGTGCATCACGCCCCCCCTGCCGGGTGACGCCCCTTCCGTCACTCGCTTCGCGCAGGACGTCGTCGAGCTTGCCTATCGCCAGCATGTCGCCTGTCCCGGCGCGACGGTCGCCGTGACCGGAACGGGGCATGTCGTGCGCGGCGAGCTGGGTGTCGGCGACGCCCTGACGATCGACCGGGTGGTCGCGCTGGCCGCGGCCCGCGGCCGCCCGGTCGATATCGCCGCGCTGAACGATGGTGCGGCGGATTTCGACAGCATTGCCGGGCGCCAGCGCGCAGCGGTGCGGAAGCTGTGGGACGCCGCCGATCTTGCGATCGACGGCGACGGCGGACTCGCCGCCGCGCTGCGCTTTGACCTGTTCCAGCTCCACCAGTCGGCCAGCCGCGATGCCAACCACAGCATCGGCGCCAAGGGGCTGACCGGCGAGGGTTATGAGGGCCATTATTTCTGGGACGCCGAAACCTTCATGCTGCCGGTGCTGGCGTTGCAGGCGCCGGAAAAGGCGCGGACGCTGATCGCCTATCGGATCGGCAAACTGGGCGCGGCGCGCGCCCATGCCCGCGCGATCGGCCATCGGCAGGGTGCGCTCTATCCATGGCGGACGATCGGCGGCGACGAATGTTCATCGCATTATCCGACGGGATCGGCGCAATATCACATCAATGGCGACATCGCCTATGCGCTCGCGCTTTACGTGGCGGCGACGGGCGATGAGGCTTTGCGCGCCGAGGCGGCGGAGATGCTGTTCGAGACGGCGCGCATCTGGATGGAGATTGGCGCCTTTGATTCGCGGCGCGGCGGCGCCTTCTGCATCCATGGCGTCACCGGGCCCGACGAATATTCGGCGCTGGTCGACAATGATTTTTACACCAACGCGATCGCGCGCCGCCATCTGTCCTATGCCGCCGAGACCGCCGACTGGCTGCGCGCGCGCGGCGATCTGGCGGCGGTGGCGGACCGGATCGGGCTCGAAGCGGCGGAGGTCGCCGAATGGCGCCGCGCCGCCGCGGCGATGTGGCTGCCCGTCGATTCCGAACGCGGCATCAACCCGCAGGACGATGCCTTCCTTGGCCGCCCCGAACTGCCGGGGCTGGCGGCGCGGGACGGCCACGGCCCGCTGCTCATGCGCTATCACCCGATGATCCTGTTTCGCCACCAGGTCGCGAAACAGGGCAATGTCGTGCAGGCGATGGCGATGGACCTCGTCGCCATCCCGCTCGCGCTGCAGCGGCGCAATCTCGACTATTATGCGCGCGTCACGACGCATGATTCGACGCTGTCGTCGGTGTCGTTCGCCATCGCCGCGGCGCGGCTGGGCGACGAGGCCGCGGCGATGGATTTCATGCGCGAATGTGCGTTCGTCGATCTTGAGGATCGCCACGGAAACACGTCGCACGGGCTGCACATGGCAGCACTCGCGGGCAGCTGGCTGGTGCTGGCACAGGGATGGGGCGGGCTGCGCCTCGACGGCGCGCTGCCCGCCTTTCGACCGCAGCTTCCGGCGGGGTGGACGGGCTACCGCTTCCGTCTGCAATGGCGCGGCAGCACGGTCGAGGTCGCGGTCGATGCTGCGGGGGCGACCTATCGCCTGCTGTCGGGCGCGCCGCTCGACCTTACCGACCATGGCCGCGCGCTGACGGTCGGCGCCGAGCGCCGGTTCGCTCCGCGCCCGGCGTTGAAGGGCGTGATCTTCGACCTCGACGGCGTGCTCACCGACACGGCGGAGGATCATTATCAGGCGTGGCAGGCGCTCGCCGACGCGCACGGACTGCGCTTCGATCGCGAGGCGAACCATGCGCTAAAGGGCGTCGATCGCGCCGGATCGCTGCGGCTGATCCTCCAACATTCGGGCACGGCGGTCGAGCCGTCGAAGTTCGACGCGATGCTGGCGGAAAAGAACGCCGCCTATGTCGCGCGGCTCCGCGGCTATACACCCTCCAATCTGTTCGACGGGGTGGAGCGACTGTTCGCCGACCTGCGCGCGGCGGGGCTGAAAATCGGCCTCGCCTCGGCCAGCCGTAACGCGCGCGACGTCGTGGCCCGGCTCGGCATCGCCGATGCGTTCGATTTCATCGCCGATGCGGGCGCGGTCGCGAACCCCAAGCCCGCGCCCGACATTTTCCTGGCCTGTGCCGATGGCATGGGCCTGTCCCCGGACCAGTGCATCGGAGTCGAAGATGCACGCGCCGGAATAGCGGCCATCCATGCGGCGGGCATGGTGGCCATAGGCATCGGGTCTGAAGAGGCGCTGCCCGATGCCGACGTCCACGTCCCCGCCATCGGCGACCTCACGCTTGGCCAGATCCTGTCGGCAGAACAGGAAAGGGCCGCGCGCGGGCGCCGGACAAGCAGAACAGCCAATGCGGAGGATATGCCATGTTGAAGACCACCCACCTGCTGTCGTCGATCGCGCTGTTTGCGCTGCCGGTGGCTGCGCACGCCCAGGAAGCGCCTCTCGACGATTCGGTCCCCGCCGACGAGGAAATCGTCGTCACCGGCACCGCCGGCGGCGGCATCAGCCGCCAGGACGCGGCGTTCGCGATCACCAACATCAATGCCGAGGCGATCGAGCGCGCGGCGCCGAACAGCACCGCCGACCTGTTCAAGGTCATCCCCGGCGTGTCGGCCGAAAGTTCGGGTGGCCAGAATGGCGCCAACATCTTCGTGCGCGGCTATCCGTCGGGCGGCGACGCCGAATTCGTCACGCTGACGGTGCAGGGCGTGCCCTTCTTCTCGCCGCCGACCTTGTCCTTCCTCGAAAACACGCAGCTGATCCGCATCGACGAGACGATCGCGCGCGTCGAGGCAGTGCGCGGCGGCACCGGCGCGCTGTTCGGCAACGGCCAGCCCGGCCTGACCGTCAACTTCGTCCAGAAAGAGGGCGGGCGCGATTTCGAGGGACTGGTGAAGGCCAGCATCACCGATTATGGCGACCTGCGCGGCGACATGCTCCTGTCGGGGCCGCTCGGCGAGTCGACCAGCTTCATGGTCGGCGGCTATTATGCGAGCGGCAACGGCATTCGTGACCCGCGCTTCACCGCCGAAAAGGGCGGACAGATCACCGCCAACGTCCGGCACGACATGGACCGCGGCTCGATCCTCGTCTTTGCGCGCTACCTCAACGATCGCGGCCAGTGGCTGTTGCCTATTCCGGTGGTCCGCGACGGCGACAAGGTGCGCCGGTTCGGCAATATCGACCCCGGCACCGGCGTGCTTGCGGGTCCGGAGACGCGATTGAGCCTGCTGCCCGACGGCACGCGCGCCGACCTTGCCGATGGGCGCGGCGCCGACCTCATCAACCTCGGCACCAATTTCGACTATGAGATCGGCGACGGGCTGCAGCTGCGCTATCGTGCAAGCTATTTGAAGGGCGATGCCGACACGACGGGCCTTGTCCCCGCGAGCACCGCGACAAGCGCCGACGCCTATGCCGCCTCGCTCGGCAGCACGATCGGCAGCCTCACCTATGTCAACGGGGGGCAGGCGGTCGCGGGCAGCCAGCAGGTGATCCGCGCGGGCACCTGGATCGTGCGCAAGCAGATCGAGGATTTCACCAACGACCTTGCGGTCGAATGGGACAGCGGGAACAACAAGTTCACCGTCGGCGCCTATTATTCGGACTTTTCGTCGAACGACCAGTGGAACCTTGGCAACGTCCAGTTGCTCACCGCCGAAACGAACGCCCGGCTGCTCAACCTCGTCCTCGCGAACGGGCAGGTCGCGACCGACCGCGGTTTCACCCAGGGTTCCTTCTTCAACGTCAACGCCGCCTATGACGGGCGCGAATATGCCTTCTATGCGGTCGACGAGTTTCAGCTGACGCCCGAACTGCGGCTCGACGCGGGCGTCCGTTACCAGCATTACAGGGCGAGCGGGACGCTGGAGAATAATGACTTCGGCGTGAACGTCGACGGCGATCCCGACACGCTTTATGACAACGGGACCGCGGTGCTCAACGGCACCTTCCGCAACATCGCCTATAAAAAGGGTGCATGGTCGTGGACGATCGGGGCCAACTACGACCTCTCTTCGTCGGTCGGCGTCTATGCACGCTACAACCGCGGCAACACCAACCCCTTTTTCGATAATCTGCGCGACGGGATTTTCGTTTCGCCGCGCGTCGACAATTATGAAGGCGGGGTGAAGGTCCGCACCGACCTCGTGTCGCTTTACGCGACGCTGTTCCACACGCGGTTCAAGGGGTTGTCCACGACGGTCATCACCAACGGCGCGCCGATCGCGTCGGTCGGCGGCGCGCGCAGCACGGGGATCGAGCTCGAAGGGCAGATCCGCCCGGTCGACAATTTTTCGGTCGCCTTTTCGGGCACCTGGCTCGACGCGAAATATCGGAACTTCTTCACCGATGGCGGGGCGACCGACCTGTCGGGCAACCGGGTGCAGCGCCAGCCCAAGTGGCAGTGGCGCGTCACCCCGGCCTATGACATTCCGTTCGGAAACGATGGCAAGGTCTCGCTCTATTCGACCTTCACCTATGTCGGCGACCGTTTCTCGGACACCGCGAACGTCCAGACGCTGCCCAATTATTTCAAGATCGACGCCGGGATCAGCGTTGATGTGAACCGGGCATTGAGCTTTGCGGTGACCGCGGACAATCTGACCGACGAGGTCGGGCTGACCGAAGGCGATCCGCGCCAGCTCGGCGGCGGGAGCCAGGTCGTCAACGCCCGCCCGATCCTCGGTCGCTCGTTCCGCTTCAGCGCGGCGTATCGCTTCTGAGTTCATCCCTCCCTGGGTGGCCGCAGCCTCTTTGCGGCCACCCCTCTTTTGGGGGGAGCAATGTCCCTTCCTCCCCCCCTTGATGGGGGAGGAGGAAGCGATCCCCGGACCAAGTCCGGGGCGCAGCAGAGGGGGGTGGGCTCTCGGCCTGCGACGATCGTGCAAGGGCACAACGCCACCCCCAATCCACCTTCGCCTGGTCGCTCCGCGACAAGGCTGTGTCTCCTTCGCCCGTCAAGGGCAAGGACTTGGTCGATCTTTCGGCCGTGACTAAGGACATGCCATGGCCCGCACTCGATTGATCGCTGCGCTGATCCTGACCTATGTCGCCTTTGCGATGCTGCTCAACAGCGTCGGGACGGTGATCCTTCAGTCGATTTCGAGCTTCGGCGTCAGCAAGCCGCAGGCGAGCACACTCGAAGGGTTCAAGGACATCACCATCGCGCTCGTGTCGTTTGCAACGGCGAGTTATCTGGCGCGGATCGGCCTTCGCACCGCGCTGATCGGTGCGCTGCTGCTGGCCATCGCGGGCTGCCTGGTGATGCCGATGCTTGGCAGTTTCGGCGCGGCGCAGCTCCATTTCGCGATGGTCGGCGCTGCGTTTGCCGTCGCCAAGGTCGCGGTCTATTCGATGATCGGCTTCGTCACTGCCGGGCCGCGCCAGCACGCCAGCCTGACCAGCCTGATCGAAGGCATGTTCATGGTGGGGGTGCTCGCCTCCTATTGGGTGTTCAGCGCCTTCATCGACCCCACCGGGCTGCGCTGGCTGAACGCTTATTGGGTGCTCGCGGGCATCGTCGCGCTGGCGCTCGCGCTGCTGCTCTCGGCGCGCGTCGACGAAGCGCCGGCGGGCGAGGAGCCCGCGGTGCCCGATGCGGCGCCCTTCCTTGCGATGCTGCGCCTCGCGGCGCTGCCGCTCGTGCTGGTTTTCGTGCTCTGCGCCTTTGTCTTCGTCGTCATCGAACAGGGGATCGGCACCTGGCTGCCGACCTTCAACAACGAGGTGCTGCACCTGCCCGCGCAGATGAGCGTGCAGGCGGCGAGCCTGTTCGCGGCGTGCATCGCACTCGGGCGCTTCGGCGCGGGGGCGGTGATGGCGCGTTTCGACTGGTATCCGGTGCTGAACGCCTGCCTGATCCTGCTCGCGGCGCTGATCATCCTCGTCCTGCCGCTCGCCGACGGGCTGTCGCCGCGGCCGATCGCGGGATGGCGCGACGCGCCCGTCGCGGCCTTTCTGTTCCCGCTCATCGGCTTTGCGCTCGCGCCCATCTATCCCACGATTATCTCGGCGATGCTGAGTGCGATGCCCGGCCGCCAGCACCCGCCGCTGATGGGGCTGGTCGTCGTCTTTTCGGCGCTCGGCGGCACGACCGGGTCGGTCATCACCGGCCAGCTTTTCGCGCATCTCGACGGGCGCACCGCCTTCACGCTGATGCTCGTGCCGACGGCGATCCTCGGCATCGGCCTCTATCTGCTGCGGCGGCAGATCGGGGCAAGCGATACCGCGAGGTAATTGGCGGCGGCACGCGGCTGTGGCAGGGGGCGGCTGACATTGCCGACGGAGACATCATGCGCACCCTGCTCCTTTCGCTCGCCCTGTTCGCCCCCTTCGCGTCGGTCGCCGCCGAGGACCGGGTCATCGACACCCATGTCCATCTGTGGAACGGCGCCGAATCGGTTGCCGACTATCGCGCCAAGCTGAAAGCCGCGGGGCTTTCGGTCGAACGGTTCGGCGCGATGTGGTTCGGCGGCCCCAATCAGGCGCGCGCGGGCAATCCCGCCGACATCAGCGCCCGCAACGACGCGCTGATCGCGCTCGCCAAAGACCATCCCGACATGATCCCGATCGCGACCGTCCACCCCTATGACGGCGAGGCTGCACTGGCCGAAGTGACGCGCGTGGCGGGGCGCGGGGTCAAGATACTGAAAATCCATCCGCACACGCAGGGATTCGACGCCGCCGACCCCCGCGTGCTCGCGCTGGTCCAACATGCCGGCGCGGCGGGGATGGTCGTGTTGCTCGACAACGGCGGCATCGTGCCCGCCGACAATGAAAAGCTGTTCAACCTCGCGCTCGCGGCGCCGAAGACGCGGTTCATCCTTGCGCATATGGGCGGGCTGGGGTTTCGCTTCTGGAACATCCTGGCACTCGCGCGCACGGCCGAGGGGTTGTTCGGCGAGAATATCTATTTCGACATTTCGGCGAGCGTCATCCTGGCCGCCGATTCGCCGATCGAGGACGAATATGTCTGGACGATCCGTAATGTCGGTATCGACCAGGTGCTGATCGCGTCGGATTATCCGCAGATTTCGCTCGCGAAGACGCTCGATGCGCTCGACAAGCTGGACCTGACCGAAGAGGAACGCGCGAAGATCCGCTCGGGCAACGCGAAGCGGCTGCTGGGACTCTAGGACGCGATGCCCCGTCCCCGACATCGAGACGTGGGAGAGCGGGCGACGGGGCGAGCGCGCTTAAGCAGGGCGCGGATTGCGCGGAGCTGAACGATCCGGCCTAAGTTTCGAAAATCTTCGTATAAAGCATCGCCATTTCTTCGGCATCGGGGACGCGCGGATTGTTTGCCGGTGAACCCGATGCCGCCGCCTGCGCGCACATCGTCGGGACGAGCGCGTCCCAGCGCGCCGGGTCGATGCCCCATGCGGCGGGGCCCGGCACCTCCAGTTCGCGGTTGAGCGCCGCCAGCTCCTCGACCAGCCGCGCCACCGCCGCCTGATCGCCCTCGGCATCTTCCGCGACGCCCATCGCGCGCGCGCAGTCGGCGTAGCGGGGAAGCGCGGCCGGCGCCGACCAGGCGGTGACCGTCGGCAGCAGCATCGCGTTCGACAGGCCGTGGGGCACATGGAAGTGCGCGCCGATCGGCCGGCTCATCCCGTGGACGAGCGCGACCGAGCTGTTGGAGAAAGCCATCCCCGCCTGCGTCGCACCCAGCATCATCGCCTCGCGCGCCGCGGTGTCCATCGGGTCGGCGCATACGCGGCGCAGGTTCGGCGCGATCGCGCGCATCGCGAGCAGCGCCATGCCGTCGCTGAACGGATTGGCGCGGCGCGAGACATAGGCTTCGATCGCATGTGTCAGCGAATCGATCCCGGTATCGGCGGTAAGCCGCTTCGGTTTGGTAAAGGTCAGCTCATAATCGACGAGCGCCGCGACGGGCAGATAGGCGAGGCCGGGGCAGAGCATCTTTTCGTCGGTCGCATCGTCGGTGATGATCGTGAAGCGCGTCGCTTCCGAGCCCGTGCCGGCGGTCGTCGGGATCGCGATCACCGGCAGGCCGGGTATGTCCTGAACATGCGGCGCCTTGTAATCGGCCATCGCGCCGCCGTGGGCGGCGAGCAGCGCGATCGCCTTGGCGCTGTCGAGCGGGCTGCCGCCGCCGAAACCGACGACGCAATCGTGACGGCCTTGCTTGAGGAACGTCACACCCCTGTCGATCGAGACGGTCGTGGGGTCGGGCACGGTGTCGGCGAACACGCGCGCGCTGATTCCGGCCGCTGCAAGAAGGCCGGTCAGTTCGTCGACGCGGCCGCTGCGCAGCAGCCAGGCGTCGGTGACGATCAGCGGGCGCGACAGTCCCAAAGCATCGAGCACCTCGGCGAGCTGTTTCGATGCACCGCCGCCGATGCGGAGGATGCGGGGAAGGGCAATGGGCGCGATGCTCAACGGACGATCTCCTGACAAGGCGGTCTTACGTCGTGGCGCGCAGGGCTGAAATCCCTATTGTGCGCGCTTGCCGATCGTCCGTGCGAAGAGGTCGAGCGCGGCCGTGATCGCGGCGCGATGGACAGCGGCGGGTCTGCGCTGGTGCGCGCAGAAGGGGAGCGGGTCCGGCGACCCCGCGGCGCAGGTGGCCAGGAAATCATAGTGCCCGGCGTCCGGCACGATCTGATGATGCGCGCGGGGCAGCCGCGCCGCGGCGACGAGGCCATTGGTGGTGCCGGGCGCCACATGGTCGGCGCCGCCGAGGATGAAGCGCGCCTCGGCGTCGATGGTGGCGAGGCTGGCGGGATCGAACGCCTGCACGATCGCGGGTGCCATGACGAGCAGCGCGCGGATGCGGGGGTGCGGCCGCGCGGCGGCAGCCTGCGCCAGCCGGGCGCGGGCCGGGGCACTGTCCAGAATCGCCAGCACGTCTTTGATGGGGACCGCATATTCGATCTGCGGGCGGCAGACGCCGTCGTCGGGGTTGGCTGCGCAGAAGCGGCGCAGCCGTTCCGGTTCGACGCGCGCGCCCGCGAGCGCGAGCGTGGTGAAGCCGCCCGCCGAGAAGCCTGCTGCGGCGACGCGGTCGGGGTCAAGCAGCGGGCCTAGCTCGGCGTCGGCGGCGACATGGTCATAGGCACGTCGCAGATCGCCGGGGCGTTCAAAGAAAAGCGCGGCGCCCGCCCTGGTCATCGGGTCGAGCCCGTTGTTGCCGGGATGGTCGACGCCAATCACGACATAACCCGCCTCGGCCATTGCGGCGGCGAACCAGCCCATCGCGACCGCTGCGCCGCCGAAGCCGTGCGAAAGGAGGATGACGCCGCGGCGTCCGCGGGCGGCAGGGGGCGCATCGCGCGCGGCGGGCGGCGCGGTTCCGGCACTGTCATCGCTTGCGGCAGGATACCAGACGGTGATGCGCAGCCGCGTGCTGCCATCGGCGCTGCGTATCGCCGCCGGCGGATGATCGGCAATCATCAACCGCTGTCCGATCACGGGCTCGGCCCGCGTCGCCGGGGCAGCGCACAGCAGCAGAAACAGGACAGCGAGGCACAGCGGTGCGCGAAGCCCGATCATCACCCGTCCTTTCTCAGCGCGCACCCTTGACCATTTTTGCCCCGTCGATCGATTACCTGGCGCGTCATGGCGCGGTCAAATAAGGTTGAGCGCCGCGGCGCGGCACGCCGCCATCGCCGGACTGGCGCACCCCATCGTAGCCGCGATGCCGCGCAACCGCCGCTCGACCTCCGCTTCGGCCAGCGCGAGCCTTTGTCCGATCCCGTCGATCGAATAGCCGGCCGCGAAAAAAGCGAGCATGTCGCGGTCGACCGCTGCGAGGCGGGCCGGATCGTTGACCGGCAGCGCGGGCGTGCCCAGCCGGGCAAGCCGGTCGAGCAGCGCGGTTGCGACAAGGGTGACGGCGGTGCGCGTTGCAAGGTCGGTATCGATCGGCCCGGCCCAGGACGACAGCGCGCGCACCGAGCCGTCGCCCATCTGAACCGGCATGACAAAGCCATCGGCGATCTGGAAATCCCGTGCCTCGTCGAGGATGCGGCGCTGGAGCGGCGAAAGCAGGGCAAGCGGGATGTCGCTCCAGAAAAAGCCGGCCGATGCGGCGGCGGTGGCGCGGATCAGATAGTCATGGTTGCGATAGCCGTTCACTTCATTGTGACGAAGCCATCCGATCGCGGGGCGCCCGTCGGCGTCGCGCGTCACTTCCCAGCCATGGGGGCCGCGCCGCAGCGTGCCGGTCATAAAGTGGGCGATCCCATTCGCCGCAAGGAAGCGCGCGGCAATGTCGACGGCGGCCGCGGCGTCGCGGGCACCCGCAATCGCCACCGCGGTCTCGAAGGCGGCCAGAGCCAGCGATGCGGCTTTGGCGGCGGTGGCCGCTGCGGCGGCCGGAGCGATCGTCGGTGCAAATCCCGCGGCGAGCAGCATCGCGTTGCGTTCGGCGGGGGCCAGCGCGAGCGCATCGGCGATACGCGCGACCATGACGGCGCTCGGGCGCGCGCGGCCCTTTTCAAGAAAGCCAAGGTGGCGCGGCGAAATGCCCATGTCGAGCGCCAGGTTCATCTGCGAACGTCCGTCGCGTTTGCGATGCTGGCGCAGCAGCGCGGGAAAGCCGGTCGGGCCCGGGCGGTCGGCGGCAGGGGAAAGCAAGGATGCCATGGCGCTGCACTTCGTCGTCGGTCGGAACGCGCTTCCCAGCCTAATTTGGGATCGGCAATATATCCAGCGCCATGCGAAACATTATTACGCCTACCTGCGAGGTAGTCGACCGGAACGCGCTTGGGCCGCATAGGCGGCACCCATGACCAGCCGCCTCGGGCCCATGCTGAAGGCCATTCGCGAACGCGCGGGCATCGCGCAACTCGAACTTTCGCTGCGCATGAATGTATCGCAACGACATGTCAGTTTCGTCGAAAGCGGCCGGTCGCGACCGAGTCGCGATCTGCTTGAAGCATGGCTGGGTGAAGCGGACGCGCCGCCGTCGCTGCGCAATGCGGTGCTGCTGGCGGCGGGCTATGCGCCCGCATCGCCCGACGTTTCGCCGCGTGACCCCAGGCTGGCGGTCGCGATCGCGGCGCTCGACCGCACGCTCGACCTGCACGAACCCTATCCCGGCCTGGTTTTCGATGCCGACTGGCAGGCGCATCTCACCAACCGCAGCGCGCGGCGGCTGATGCGACTGAACCTGCCCGATTTCGTTGCCGCGCTCGATGATCTGTCGCTGGGGTTCAGCATGATCGACGCGCTGATCCACCCCGGCGGCATGTTCCGCTTTATGCGCGATCCGTGGATCGGCGGCGGCGCGCTGCTTGACCAGTTGCGCCGCGAGCAATGGGTGCGCCCCGCGCTCGAGCCGCGCGCCGACCGCGTCGAAGCCTCGATGATCGAACGCTTCGGTCCGCGCCCGTCGCAGCCCGCGATGCCCTCGGCCGATCCCTATCTGAACCTCGTTTTCGACACGCCGCAGGGAGTGATGCGCTTTTTCACGATTCAGAGCGTCTTTGCCCTGCCTCAGGATGTCACGCTGGCGTCGCTGCGCATGGAGCTCTGGTTTCCATCCGACGAGCCGACGCGCGCCGCGATGAAGGCGCTCGCGAGCAGCGAGGCAGCCCCCGGCGAGCCTCCGGTCACCGCGAAACCATAAAGCCGGATATCGCCCCGATCGGGTGAGATGGTGCGGTCGAGAAGACTCGAACTTCCACGGCCTTTCGGCCACAACGACCTCAACGTTGCGCGTCTACCAGTTCCGCCACGACCGCACATCATGATGGTCCGGACGGGTCCGGCACCAGGTAGGAGCGCGCGCCTAGCAAAGCTTGCGGGGCGATGCAAGCGAGCTTCGCCGCTTTTATTTCTGCGCCCGCGAAGGCGCGATGCCCGCCACCACGGCGCCTGTCATCGAACCGACTCCGAAACGTCACCTAACTGTCACCGCTTTGGCGTCAGACCGTCATCGAATCACCCTAGTGGCGGCCTCACCGGGGACGAGGGGCAGTTTCGCTCGCCCGCGGCATGTTTTTCATCAGGGGCGCCGCTCAACGCATTTTGGGGCGCACACCGGGAACGGAGATTTTCATGGCGGCTTTCGCACGCATTCGTATGGTCATGCTCAGCGGCGTGGCCTGTTCCATTCTGGCCGCTTGCGGCGCTGACGGCGTTGCCTCGCCGGGCGAAGGCGTGATCGTCGTCCCCGCACCGACCCCGACTCCCACGCCGACCCCCACGCCGACTCCGACGCCCACCGGCGTGACGCCGGCCGCAAGCTGTCCGACGATCGCCGGCGCCGACCAGCTGACCGACCTCGGCACGATCACCGGCAATGAAGGCACCTGGCGAAACTGCGGCTTCCCCGCGCGTTTCAACTCGACCACCGCGATCCCGAAGGTCGCGGGCGTCATCTATTCGCTGCCCGGCCGCGTCGACGTCGGCACCGACCAGGGTGCCACTGAAGATGCCAGCGACCCGGCCGACGTTACGCTGACGATCGATCCGGGCGTCACCATCTTTGGTGCGACGGGCGTGTCATTCCTTGCCGTCAATCGCGGCAACAAGATCGACGCGGTCGGCACCCCGACGCAGCCGATCGTTTTCACCGGCCGCGGCAACGTCGTCGGCAGCGCAACCGACGACACGTCGCAGCTGTGGGGCGGCGTCGTCCTGCTCGGCCGCGCACCGGTCACCGACTGCCTCGCGCCCGCTGCGACCCCCGGCACGGCGGCGTGCGAACGCAACACCGAAGGCGCGACGAACGCCCTTTATGGCGGCGCCACCCCGAACGATAATTCGGGCCGCATGTCCTATGTCCAGATTCGCTATTCGGGCTTTGTCCTGTCGGCGAACAGCGAGCTGCAGGGTCTCACGCCGTCGGGTGTCGGGTCGGGCACGCAGATCGACCATATCCAGATCCACAACAGCTCGGACGACGGTGCCGAAGTGTTCGGTGGCCGCGTCAACATGAAGCATCTGATCATCACCGGCGCCGAAGATGACAGCCTCGACACCGACGTCGGCTATCAGGGCAACATCCAATATGTCATCGGCGTCCAGCGCGCCGGCGGTGCGGTTGGCGACTCGATGATGGAGATCGACTCGGACGGCAACGAGGACACGACGCCGCGCCAGCGCGTCGCCCTGTCGAACTTTACCTATATCCAGCGCAACAATGCGGCGGGTAACGGTGCGGCGATCCGCATCCGCGGCGGCGCCGACTACACCTTTGCCAACGGACTGATCGTCGCGCCGGGCATCCGCTGTCTGCGCATCGACAGCGCGACGACGACGCGCGCGGCCAACCCGGCGCTGGACGATCAGGGTCCGCCGCGCTTCCATTCGGTGTCGCTCCAGTGCAACAGCACGCCGTTCCGCGGTTCGAACGGCGTCACCGACGCCGAAGTCCAGGCCATCTTTGAGGCCGGCACCAACAACCGGTCGAACTATGTGCCCAGCCTGACCAACCTGTTCGTCAACGGCGCCACCGAAACCGGCTTCACGCCCTTCAACGCCAAGACGTTGGACGCCTTCTTCGACACGACCGCCTATGTCGGCGCCGTCCGCGACGCCAACGACACCTGGTATCGGGGTTGGACCTGCAATTCGGCGACGGCGAACTTCGGCACGTCAAGCGGCAGCTGCACCGGCATCCCGACGACCTGATCGCCCGCGATCGAATCTGGGGAGCGGGCTGCCACACCGGTCGGCCCGCTCCCTTCTTGACAATATCCCTGGGGACATAATCCATGACCAAGCGGCCGATCTTCGCCAGCCTGCTCCTCCTTAGCACCGCTCTTGTCGCCCCTGCCGCGCTTGCGCAGGACGGCAGCGCCGAACCGGCACCGGCCGCGGCCGACGAGCCCGTCGCCGATGAGGCTGCGCAGGACGAGGAGGCCGATGTTTCGATCCCCGGCGGCGCCGACGCCGAAATCGTCGTTACGGGTCGTTTCACCCCCAATGTCGTGCGTGCGACGCCCGAAGTCGTGTCGGTGTTGTCGTCGGCCGACATCGCGCGGACGGGCGAGGGCGACATTGCCGGTTCGCTCCAGCGCGTCACCGGCCTGTCGGTCGTCGGCAACGGTTTCGTCTATGTGCGCGGCCTTGGTGATCGCTATTCGCTCGCGCTGCTCAACGGATCGCCGCTGCCCAGCCCCGAACCGCTGAAGCGCGTCGTTCCGCTCGACCTATTCCCGTCGAACGTCATCGATTCGACGCTGGTGCAGAAAAGCTATTCGGCGAACTTCCCCGGCGAGTTCGGGGGCGGCGTCATCAACCTTACGACCAAGTCGACCCCGCGCGAAACCTTCCTGACCTTTTCGGGCGGCATCGGCTGGGACAGCGAGACGACGAACGAGCTTGGCTACACCTATTATGGCAGCGACACCGACTGGACGGGCTTCGACGACGGCACGCGCGACGTGCCGCCGCTGTTGAAGGCTGCCTTTGCCAGCGGCAAGCCGATCCTCGAGGGCGCCGATTTCACGCAGGACGACCTCGAAGCGATCCAGATGGAGCTGGTCAACGCCGAGACGAGCCTGCTTCAGCAGAACGACCATATCCCGGTTAACTGGTCGGCGGGCATCACCGGCGGCACGACGATCGCGCTGCCCGACGGCGAGCTTGGCATCATCGCGACGATGGGGATCAGCAACAAGTGGCGCACGCGCGACACGCTGCAACAGACTTCGCTGAACCGGGATCTGTCGGGCGATCCGCAGACGAGCTTCAACCGCGTCATCACCGACAACCGCATCGTCGTGAACGGCCTGCTCGGCCTTGGGCTCGAGCTTGGCGATCACAAGTTCCGCTGGACCAATTTGTTCATCCGCGACACGCTGAAGCAGGCGCGCCTCGGTCTTGGTGCCGACCGCAACCAGTCCGAACGCGACATTCTGGAGCAGGACACGGCGTGGTATGAGCGCCAGCTCATCAACACGCAGCTTGTCGCTGAGTTCGATTTCGACCGGCTTCAGCTCGACCTGCGCGGCGGCTATGCCAATTCGCAGCGCGAGGCGCCCTATGAACGCGGCTTCACCTATGTCCGCACCAATCTGCCGACCGCACAGGATCCCACCGGCGACAAGTTCGTCAACGATCTGGGGGGCAACCGCGGCGACGCGACGATCGCCTTTTCAGACCTGAACGAGGATCTGTGGTCGGGCGGCGTCGATCTGTCCTATGAACTGGCACCGCGCATCACCGCGACGGTCGGCTATGCCTATAGCGACACCAGCCGCACCGCCGTGCGGCGCGCCTTTCAGTTCCGCGGATCGAACCTGCCGGTCGAGGTCACGCAGCTGCGCCCCGACTATCTCCTCTCCGACGCGACGATCCAGCTTTACGACATCTCGCTGCTCGAAACCTCGGCGCAGGACGGGACTGCGGCGTTCGATGCGGCGCTGACGACGCACGCGGGCTATGCCCAGGTGCAGGCCGAGATCATTCCGGGGGTCAACGTCAACGCGGGCGTCCGTTACGAGGATGGCAATCAGACGGTGAGCCCGGTCGACCTGTTCAACACGGGCAGCAGCGCGATCGTCGCGACGAACCTGAAAAATGATTACTGGCTGCCCGCGGTCACGCTGACCTGGGAAGTCGCCCCCGACATGCAGCTGCGCCTCAACGGATCGAAGACGATCGCCCGGCCGCAGTTCCGCGAGCTGATTGCGCAGGTCTATCAGGACCCCGAATCGAACCGCGAGTTCCGCGGCAACCCGTCGCTGACCGACAGCGAGCTGTGGAACGCCGAGCTGCGGTACGAATGGTATTTCGATCGCGACCAGCGGTTCACGCTGGCCGGCTTCTACAAGTCGATCGACCGGCCGATCGAAACCTTCACCTCGATCAGCACCGACTCGGTCGCCAACTCGAGCTTTGCCAATGCGCCAAAGGCGACGCTTTACGGCGCCGAGGTCGAAGTGCAGAAATATTTCGCGCTTGATACGATGTCGGACGCGCCGTTCTGGCAGAGCCGCCGTCTCGTGCTGATCGGCAACTATACCTATACCAAATCCGAGCTGAAGGTTGGCGCCGATGATACGACGGTGATCAACGGCGTCACGCTCGACGCTGCCGACTTCTTCTTCGACGGGTCGCCGCTGACCGGCCAGTCGGATCATATCGTCAATTTCCAGATCGGGATCGAGGATCAGGACAGGCTGTCGCAGCAGACGATACTCGTCACCTATTCAAGCCCGCGCGTCACCAGCCGCGGTCCGTCGCAGCAGCCCGACATTCGCGAAAAGCCGGGCATTTCGGTCGATTTTGTGGCGCGGCAGGGCGTGACCCTGCTCAACAGGGAAATCGAGCTGAAGTTCGAGGCGCGCAACCTGACGGGGCGCACCTATAAGGAAGTGCAGGAAGCGGGCGATAATCGCATCTTCCTCAACCGTTACAAGCTGGGCCGGACCTTCTCGCTCAGCGCGTCGTTGAAGTTCTGACAGCGAGATGGCTCCTCCCCGCAAGGGGAGGAGCCATCGCGGCCTTGACGGACTCGCCCGGCCGACAAAAAACTGTAATCTTCCCGTCAACTGATTGTCACCAATCGCCCCTAGGCGATTCGCGAGGCACAGCGCATCAGTTGGGGGACAGGTAGATTTTCATGGCGACGCTGATGTCCCGATCGGCCGTTCGGTTGCCGCGCGCGCTGCCATCATGGCTGCGCGCGCGCGGCCGTTCGCCGCGTGCGGTCTGGCCGCAGCTGCTGGTCGGTCTGCTCGGCGCGCTGCTCGTGTGGCAGGCGGTGCGGCTCTTGTGGGTGCTGCTGACGCCCGTATCGCCGCTCGGCGCGTGGCAGCCGCAGGCGGCGGTGATTGCGCCGCCCGCCGAACGACGCGCGTTGTTCGCCAGTCTCGATCCCTTTTTTCGCGGCGCGGCGCAGGGGCCGGCGGCGGCGACCGTCACCTCGGCTGGCCTTACCCTCTTTGGCATCAATCTGAACGAAGCGACGGGTGGCGGTTCGGCGATCATCGCAGGCGAGGACGGCGTGCAGGCGAGCTATGCCGTCGGCGACGAAATCGCGCCGGGACTGAAGCTCGCGGGCGTCGCGTTTGACCATGTGCTGCTCGACCGCGGCGGCGCGCGCGAAAGCCTGTTCCTCGACCAGAGCGGTGCGGCGCCGGTCGCCACCCCCGCGACACCGCTGCCCGCGCCGACGGCCGAGGTTGGCGCGGCGACGAGCGGCGAACTGACCGCCGCGGCGATCAAGGCCGGGGTCGCTTTCGCGCCGCGAACCGAGAACGGCCGCGTCACGGGCATCGTCGTCCAGCCGCAGGGCGACGGCGCGACCTTCCGCGCTGCGGGGCTGCGGCCGGGCGACGTCATCCGGGCGGTGGGCGGCCGCCCGGTCGGATCGGCGAGCGATGCCGCCGCACTCGCCAACCAGCTTGTGCCGGGCGCGCGCATCGCGCTCGAAGTCGAACGCGGCGCCAGCGTCGTCCCCGTCGCCATCTTCCTTTCGAAGCAATAGGTATTATGCGTCTCAAACTGTCCCTGATGCTCGCCGCCGCGCTCGTTTCCGCAAGCCCCGCGCCGGCGATCGCGCAATATACGCTGAACGTGCGCGACGCCGACATTCGCGCTTTCATCCAGGATGCGGCGCGGATCACCGGGCGCACCTTCGTCATCGACGGGCGCGTCAACGGCAAGGTGTCGGTCGTCACCGACCGGCCGCTGTCACGCAGCGAATATTTCGAGATATTCCTTGCGACCCTGCGCTCGAACGGTCTTGTCGCGGTGCCGGGACCGAACGGCGCCTACCGCGTGCAGCCAATCGACGGCGCCGCAGCGCAGCCGGGCCGCATCGGCAGCGGCGGCGCGGCGCAGAACCAGTTCGTCACCGAAATCATCCGCCTGCGCCATATCGACGCGGTCGCCGCGGTCGAAACGCTGCGCCCGCTGGTCAGCGCGCAGGGATCGCTTACCGCCAACCGCAACGCCAACAGCCTGGTGGTCGCCGACTTCGCCGACAATATCCGCCGCATCCGCGCGCTCGCCGCAAGCATCGACCGCGACAGTTCGACCAGCCAGATCGTCACGCTCAAAAATGCCGGCGCGCGTGAGATCGCGGCGGCGCTTCAGGCGCTGGTCCCCGCGGCGGGCGAGGGCGCGCGCGCGCCCGTCGCGATCGTGCCGATCGACAGCAGCAATGCGATTGCACTGCGCGGCGACCAGGCGCTTGTGACGCGCTTCGTCGCAATGGCGAAAGAGCTTGACGCCAAGGCGGCGGGCGGCACCGAGCTGCGTGTATACTGGCTGGAACATGCCAATGCCGAAACGCTGCTGCCGACGTTGCAACAGCTTATCGGCGGCGGCAGCGATCCGGCGCAAAAGGCGGGATTGCCGCCTGCATCATCATCATCGTCTTCCGATGGCGGCAACAATGCCGCGCCGACCGCCGCGCCGTCCGCGCCCGCCTCGACCGGCGCCGGGGGCAGCGGCAGCATATCGACGCGCGGCCCGGCGATCGTCACGCGCTATGAAGGCGCCAACGCGATCATCGTCGCGGCAAACAGCGAAGTGCAGCGGATGCTCGGCGAACTGATCCGCCAGCTCGATGCGCGGCGCCAGCAGGTTCTGGTCGAGGCGATCGTCGTCGAAATCGGCGACGATGCGGCAAAGCGGCTCGGCGTCCAGTTCCTGCTCGGCGGCAAGAATATCCCCTTCGTCGCGACCAGCTACAGCAACGCCTCGCCCAATATCCTGACCCTGGGTGGCGCCTATGCCTCGACACAAATCACCGAGGAAACGACGACCACCGACGGCACCACCGTCGTCACCCAGACGACGAGCGCGCTCGGCGACGCCTTGCAGGAAGCGGCGGCGGCGCAGCTGCTTTCGGCGACCGGCGGCTTTGCCGGTTTTGCGGGCGACATCGGCAAAAACACGATCTTCGGCGCGATCATCAATGCGGTGAAATCGGATACGACGTCGAACCTGCTCGCCACGCCGCATATCGTGACGCTGGACAATCAGCCCGCCAAGTTCCTTGTCGGACAGGATGTGCCGATCACCACCGGCGAAAAGCTGGGCGACAATTTCGAAAACGCCTTTCGCACCGTTCAGCGCGAAGAGGTCGGCATCAAGCTGGAAGTGACGCCGCAGGTCAATGGCGCGGGCGAAGTGAAGATGTTCCTGCGCCAGGAAGTGTCGAGCGTCGCGGGTCCGGTGTCCTCGCGCAACAGCGACCTCATCCTCAACAAGCGGTCGTTCGAAACGGTGCTGACGGTCGACGACGGCGAAATCCTTGCGATCGGCGGACTGCTCAACGATGATGAGCGTCGGACGATCGAACGCATCCCGCTTTTGAGCGATATTCCGCTGCTCGGCGAACTATTCAAATCGCGCAGCCGCACGCGGTCGAAAACCAATCTGATGGTCTTCATCCGCCCGACGATCCTGAAAAGCCGTGCGGACAATGCCGCGCTGACCGCGCGCCGCTATGGCTATATCCGCAATTTCCAGCTCGAACGAAACCCCGACGTCGAACCTGCGATCGATACGCTGGTGCGCGATTATATGGGGACGACGCCGCCGTCGCCGCCGACCCCGGACGACGTCACCGTCGGCCCGGTCGATCTGCCCGCGCTGCGCGGCGCGGACGGCGCGGTGATCCAGACCGACGTGCCGCCATCGGTTTCCGAAGCCCCCGTCCCTCCCGCCGGAGACGTTCCGTGAGCGACAGCGAACCGGCCGCGCCCGCGACGGCGCCGGTCGACATCCCCTATGGCTTTGCGCGCGCACACGGCGTCGTCATCGCGCCGGGCGACGATGGCGTCTGGCTGGCGACCTTGCGCGAAGGCAGCGATCCGGCGGTGCTGATCGAGGTCAAGCGTTACCTTGCGCAACCGCTGCGCGTCGCGACTGCCGATGCCGCCGATTTCGACCGGCTGCTTTCGGACCATTATGCGGTCGACAGTTCGGCGGCGGCGATGGCGGGGTCGGTCGGCGGCGACGGGCTCGACCTCGGCATCCCCAGCGCCGAGGACCTGCTCGACAGCGCCGACGACGCCCCCGCGATCCGCCTGATCAACGCCATCATCGCCGAAGCGGTGCGGCAGGGGGTCAGCGACATCCATATCGAACCCTATGAAAGCGGGCTGGTCGTGCGGATGCGCGCCGACGGCGTGCTGCGCGAGCATCTGCGGATGCCGCCGCATGTCGCGCCGGTCGTCGTCAGCCGCATCAAGGTGATGGCACGGCTCGACATCGCCGAGCGCCGCGTGCCCCAGGATGGGCGTATCGCGCTGACGCTGGCGGGCAAAGCGATCGACGTGCGTGTTTCGACGCTGCCGAGCCGCGCGGGCGAGCGCGTCGTGATGCGCATCCTCGACAAGGAGGCCGCCGGGATCGACTTCGACATACTCGGCCTGTCGGGCGAGGCGGACCGGATCTTGCGCGAGGCGCTGGCCGAACCCAATGGCATCATCCTTGTCACCGGGCCGACCGGATCGGGCAAGACGACGACGCTCTATGCGGCATTGAAGCAGTTGAACGATGGCCAGCGCAACATCCTGACCGTCGAAGACCCGGTCGAATATGCCGTCGACGGCGTCGGGCAAACGCAGGTGAATGCCAAGGTCGGGCTCGATTTCGCCGCCGGACTGCGCGCGATCCTGCGCCAGGATCCCGATGTGGTGATGGTCGGCGAAATCCGCGACCGCGAGACCGCCGACATTGCGGTGCAGGCCTCGCTCACCGGCCACCTTGTCCTCTCGACCGTCCACACCAACGATGCGGTGGGGGCGATCACGCGCCTGAAAGATTTGAAGGTCGAACCCTTCCTGCTCGCCTCGACCCTGCGCGCGGTGATCGCGCAGCGGCTGGTCCGCAAGCTGTGCGACCAGTGCCGCGAGCCGGTGCAGGCCGACAACAGCATCGCCGCGATGCTGGGGCTCGACATCGGTACCGTCATCTGGCGGCCGAAGGGGTGCGAGGCGTGCGGCGGCACCGGGTTCAAGGGCCGCATCGGCGTGTTCGAGGCGATCAAGGTCGACGAGACGGTGCGCCGCTATATCTATGCCGGCGGCGATGAAGCGATGATCGCAAAGCACGCCTTTCTGAAATCGCCGACGCTGGCGTCCGCGGCGCGGGCGATGGTCGCGAAGGGGCTGACGACCGCCGAGGAAGCGATCCGCGTCGCGCGGCGCGAGGATGTCGATGCCTGATTATCGCTATGTGGCGATCGATCCCGCAGGCCGCGAACGCAAGGGGCGGCTGACCGCCGCGAACGACGATGCCGCGCGCGCCAGCCTGATCGCGCGCAGGTTCCACATTGTTGCGGTCGAGATGGCGGGAACGAAGGCGACGTCGGGCCGCTCGCTTTTCGCCTTTCGCAAGGACCGTCTCGGCCGCAAGGAGCTGGCGCTGTTCACGCGGCAACTCGCGACGCTCGCCGAAGTCGCGCCGCTCGAAGAGGCGCTGCGCACCTTGACGCGCCAGAGCGAGGCCGAAAGCGCGCGCGCGGTGATCGGCGATGTCCACGCCGGGCTGCTCGAAGGGCGCCGCCTTGCCGATGCAATGGCGCGCCAGCCGACGAGTTTCCCGCCGCTCTATCGCGCGATGGTCGCGGCGGGTGAAACGACGGGCAGCCTGACGGTGATCCTCGCACGGCTTGCCGACCTGCTCGAACGTCAGGCCGAGGTGCGCGGCAAGCTCATCGCCGCGCTCGCTTACCCGATCGTGCTCGCGGTGGTCGCGATCGGCGTTGTCGCGGCGCTGATGATCTTCGTCGTCCCGCGCGTCGTCGAACAATTCACCGACACCGGCCAGCAATTGCCCTTTCTGACGCGCGCGGTGATCGGCGTATCCAGCTTTGCCGCGAACTGGTGGTGGCTGATCGCGCTGCTGATGGTTGCCGCGGCGTTCGGCTGGGTCGCGGCGATGCGGCGGCCGACGTTCAAGGCGCGCGTCGATGCGCGGCTCTTGCGCCTGCCGCTGCTCGGCCGCCTGCTCCGCGATCTTTACGCCGCGCGCTTTGCGCGCACGCTCGCGACGATGGTGTCGAGCCGCCTGCCGCTGGTCGAAGGGCTGCGGCTGACCTTGCCGACGATCCGCAACGCCGCGCTGGCGGGTGCGACCGCGACGATCGTCGATCAGGTGCGCGCGGGCGGCAGCCTGTCGGCGGCTCTCCGCGATGCCGGGGTCTTTCCGCCGCTGCTTGTCTATATGACCGCAAGCGGCGAGAGCGCCGGGCGGCTCGAGGTGATGCTCGAACGCGCGGCCGATTATCTGGAACGTGAGTTCGACCGGTTCACCGCCGCGTCGATGGCGCTTCTCGAACCTGTCATAATTGTCGTTATGGGGTCATGCGTGGCTCTCATCATCCTCGCCATTCTGCTGCCGATCCTTCAGTTGCAGAATCTAGCCGGACTGTAATAAATGTCGCTGATGCAGCTTTTCCTTCGCCTGATGCTCGACACCTCCTTTTCGGGAGCGCGTCGCCCGCGGGTTATCGGTCGCCGAAAAAAGGGCGAGCGCGGGTTCACGCTGACCGAGTTGATGGTCGTCATCTTCATCATCGGCCTGCTTGCGACGGTGGTGATGATCAACGTCCTGCCCAGCCAGGACCGCGCGATGGTGACGAAGGCCAAGGCCGACATCGCGACGCTCGAAAACGCGCTCGAACAATATCGGCTCGACAATCTGGCCTATCCGCCCTCGACCGACGGGCTGAACGCACTGGTCACCGCCCCGCCGTCGCTGGCGCAGCCCGAACGCTATCGCCGCGGCGGCTATATCAAGAAACTGCCCGAAGATCCGTGGGGCCGCCCCTATAATTATCAGGCGCCCGGTCCGAACGGCAAGGCGTTCGACATCTGGTCGCTCGGCGCCGACGGTGCGCCCGGCGGGACCGACGAAAATGCGGACATTCGCAGCGACGGCTGAAGCCCGCGCCCGCGCGCGCCCCGACGCCAACGGATTCACGCTGGTTGAACTGATGGTGGTGCTCGCGATCCTTGCGCTCGCGGCGACCGCGGTGGTGCTGACGATTCCCGGCGAGGAGCGCAGCGTGCGCAGCGAGGCCGACCGGCTCGCCGCGCGCCTCGCCGCCGCGCGCGACGTCGCGGTGATCGAGGGGCGCAGCGTCGCGGTCCGCTTTGCGCCGTCGGGTTACGGCTTTGAACGCCGGATCGCGGGCGAATGGCAGCCCCTGCCCGGCCGCCCCTTTGAACAGCGGAGCTGGCCCGCCGAGGTGTCCTTTTCGGCCGAAGGCGGGCAGGCGGTCGCGCGCATCCTGTTCGACCGCGTGGGGGCCAGCCCGACGCCGCAGGCGGTGATTCTGTCGGGCGGCGATGCGCGCGAGATCGTCCGCGTGTCGGCGATGGGGGAGGTCAGCCGTGAGCGCTGACGTGCCGCATCGGGGCGAAGGCGGCTTTACCCTGCTCGAAATGCTGGTGGCGCTCAGCATCATCAGCATCGCCGCGCTGACGCTGGTGCGGCTCGACGCTTATGCGGTGCGCACCGCGGGCGACCTTGATGTCAGCACCGTCGCGGGCATCGTCGCACAGAATCGCGCGGTCGAGCTGTGGACCGACCCCGCGCCGCCGACGATCGGCAACAGCGCGATTGGCGTCGCCAACGCCGGGCGCAACTGGCGCATCGACCAGCGTGTGACGAAAACCGCCGACGCCGCGCTGCTGCGGATCGACCTGCTCGTCCGTCCCGAAGGGGGCGGCGGGCAGGCGGCGCTGACGATCATCCGGCCGGCGCGATGAACGATCAGCGCGGATTCACCCTGGTCGAGATGCTCGTGGCGTTGTCGCTGTTCGCGGCGATCGCGGCGATGGGCGTCGGCTTGCTTCGCAGCAGCATCGACACGCAGGATGCGGTGCAGGAGCGGCTGAAGGGCATGAGCGGGATGAACCGTGCGCGCGCGGTGATGGCGAATGATCTGGCGCAGGCGGTCCAGCGCCCGACGCGCGGGCCGGCGGGCGAGGCGGTGCCGGCGTTCGTCGGGACTGCCACCGGCTTTGCCTTTGTCCACGCGGGCGCGGCGGCATTGGACGGCAGCCGGCGGCCCGCGGTCGAACGTGTCGGCTATGCGCTTGTCGGCAGCGAATGGCGGCGCGCGACGCAGCCAATGCTCGACGGAACGGCGCTGGGCGATGGCGACCGGCTGCTGGACGCGGTCGCCGCGGCGCGGGTGCGCTATCGCGACGAGGCGGGGAACTGGGGCGAGAGCTGGACGTCGGAGCCGGGCGACCGCCTGCCGCGCGCGGTCGAGCTGCGCATCAGCCGCGCGGGCCGCGCGCCGCTGACGATGCTGTTTCTCACCGCGCCGACCTTGCTGCCGCCGCCAGCAATCGCGGGGGCGGCGCCATGAAGCCTTCGCCGGGCGAACGCGGCGCGGCCTTGCTCAGCGTCCTGCTGCTCGTTGCCGTGATGGCGGTGATCGCGGCGACCGCGCTCGACCGGCTGACGCTGGCAACGCGGATCGCGGGCAGCGCGGCGACGGTCGATCAGGGACGTGCCTACAGCTTCGCCGCCGAACAGATTGCGCTTCGCCGCGTCGCCGATCTGGTCGGGCGCGATCCGGCGAAACTGACGCTGGCGGGCGATTGGCTGGGGCGCGATTTCGTGCTGCCCTTGCCCGGCGGCGAAGGCCGCGCGCGGCTGACCGACGCGAATAATTGCTTCAACCTCAACAGCCTGGTCGCCGAAACGGTGCCGGGGCGCCTGACGCAGCGCATGGGGGCGCAGCAGCAATTCGCCGCGCTGATGACCCTGCTCGGCATCGAGGACGGCGAAGCGCAAGCGATCGCGGGTGCCGCCGCCGACTGGATCGACAGCGACAGCAACGAAGGACGGCTCGGCGCCGAGGATAATGTGTATCGGTCGCTGCCCGGCGCCTATCTGCCCGCGAACCGCAAGATGGCGCATGTCAGCGAGCTGCGCGCGGTGCGCGGGGTCAGCGCCAAAATCTATGCGCGGCTCTTGCCATGGGTTTGCGCGCTGCCGTCGACTGACCCGGTAAGGCTCAACGTCAACACGCTCGCCGCCGGGCAGGCGCCGCTCGTTGCGATGCTGTGGCCGGGGGAAATCGACGTGGCAACCGCGCGGGCGGCGCTAGCCGCGCGCCCCGCGGGCGGCTATGGCAGCAGCGTGCGATTCTGGGAGGCGCCGGCGTTCGATCGCCGCAAGCCGCCGACCGATGTCGCCGAGCAGGCGGCGGTGACCAGCCGCTGGCTGGTGCTGACGACCAATGTGACGATGGGGGACGGGTTTTTGACGGCAGTTTCACTCATCGACGCCAATGGCGGCGCGCCGTCGGCCGGCATGGCCCCGCCCGTGATCGTGCGCCGCGACTGGGGCGAGAGCGACTGACGTGACGCGCACCCTGCTGATCTGGCTGCCCCCCGTGGCGGCGCTTGCGAACGACGATGCCGCCCCCGCCGCGTGGCTGCGCGTCGACGACGGCCTTGTCGTCGACAGCGGGCAGGATGATGGCTGGGTCGCCGATTGGGAAAAGCGGGGCGACGACGGCCCCGACGACCGGCTGGTCGCGCTGGCGCCCGCCTGCGACGTCCCGCTGCGCTGGCACCATTATCCCGACGCGGCCCCGGCTCAGGCCGCTGCCGCAGCGCGGATCGACGCGCTGAAGGACAGTCTGGGCGATGCGGCGGGGCTGCATGTCGTCGCCGGACAGCCCGCCGAGATGGGGCAAACGGTGCCCGTGGCGGTGACGACCCATGCGGCGATGACGGGCTGGACCGGCTGGCTGGCCGCGCGCGGGTTGAGCGCGGCGGCGATCATTCCGGCTGCGGCCGCGGTGCCGCCCCCCGAAGCCGACAGCCTGTGGGCGGCCGAACTGGGCGGTGAGCGGATCATCCGGTCGGCCGACCGCGCCTGGGCGTCGGACCCCGAACTCGATCCGCTGATCGCGGGCAATCACGATGTCGCGCCGCTCGATGCCGAAACGATGCGCGACGCGCTGCTGCTCACGCTCGCGGCGCCGCCGCTCGACCTGTTGAGCGGCGCGTGGAAGCCGAAGCGCCGCTGGGCAGTCGATCCGGCGATGTTGCGGCGCGCGAAACAGCTGGCGATCGCGCTGGTCGTGGTGAGCGCTGCGGTGCCGCTTGTTTACGCGCTGCGCCTGTCGGCCGACACGAGCCGCGCCGACGAGGCGGTGGTCGCCATGGCGAAAAAAGCGGGGGTGACCGCGTCCGATGCCAGCGCGGCGGAAACCGAAATCGACCGTCGGCTTGCCGCGGCGGGGGGCGGGCCGCTCGCCTTTTCGGTGCCCGCTTCGGCGCTGTACGACGCGATGCGCGATGCGCCGGGCGTGTCGCTGAAAACCCTGTCGCACCGCACCGACGGCACGCTGACGACGACGCTCGCGGCGCCGCGCGTCGATGACATCAACCAGGTGCTGCTGGCGCTGCAGGCGCGCGGCTATCGCATCACCGCACAGCCGATGGCGGGCACCGACGGGCAGCAGATGGCCAATATCACGATCCGGGCGGTGCCATGACCGACAGGCTGAAAAACTGGTGGACCGGATTGTCGGGGCGCGAACGCTGGCTGGTCGGCATCGCCGCGGTGCTGGCGCTGGGCGTGCTTGGTTGGGGAATCGCGCGGCCCGCCGTTGCCGTCTTCATCGACCTGGAAAGCCGCCACCGCGCCGCGATCGAGCGCGAGGGGCGGGTCGCGGCGAAGGTCGCGCTGCTCGGTGCGCGCCCCGCGAAATCGGTCGCGGCGGGCGTGGACGCGGGCGCTATCGACCAGTTTCTTCAGCAGTCGGCGGGGGAGATCGGGCTGACGCTCGACCGCAACGAAGCGCGCGGCGCCAATCAGGCGACGATTGCCATCGCCACGGCAAAGGCGCCGGTGCTCACCGACTGGCTCGCCGCGCTCGAAGCGCAGGGCTTCATCATCGACCAGCTGACGATCACCCCCGCCGCGGACGGCACCGTCGGGATGACGGCGGAACTCCGAAAGGGCGGACGATGAACGCGCGGCGGATATGGATCGTCGCGGCGGCGCTGCTTGCGCTCGTCCTGCTTGTCGCGACCTTTCCGATGCGCCTCGCGCTCGGCTGGTCGGGCGCAAGCGATGCCGGCGTGTCGGCGCGCGCGGTGCGCGGGTCGGTGTGGTCGGCCGAGCTGGTCGACGCTCGGCTCGGCGCGCTGCCGCTCGGCACGGTGCGCGCCAGCCTGTCGCCGCTGGCGCTGCTCACCGGCGAAACCGAACTCGCTTTCGAACGCAGCGACGACCGGCTCGGCGCGCTTGCGGGGCGGCTGCACGGCAGCAATCCGCGCGGCATGTCCGACGTCAGCGGGACGAGCGCGTTGGCGAGCGGGCTGGGCCTGATCCCGGTCGATACGATCCGCTTCGACGGTGCGACGGTGCGGTTCAACGATGCCGGCAAATGTGTCAGCGCGGGCGGGCGGATTCAGCTGATGGTTGCCGCGCCGATTGCGGGGCTTGACCTGTCGCGCGGCCTTTCCGGGCCGCTGCGCTGTGCGAATGGGCGCGCCCAGGCAGCGCTTGCCAGCCAGTCGGGGATGGAGCGGCTGACGATCGGCTTTGACGGTGGCGGCGCGTGGGTTGCGCGACTGGCGATCAATGTCGACCGCGATCCGGCGATGGCGGCGGCGCTCGCAGCGCGGGGCTTCCGTGCCGGACCGGGCGGGTTCGTGCTGGCGACATCGGGCCGCTTCTGACGTGGCGATCCTCGATGCCTTGCCCTTCGGCACGGGCATCCTTCTGGCCGGGCTGATCGGGCTGCTGCTTGGCAGTTTCATTGCCACGCTGGTGCTGCGCTGGCCCGCCGGGCGTTCGCTGCGCGGGCGTTCGCAATGCGACGGCTGCGGACGGGCACTCGGCGTGCGCGATCTGGTGCCGATCCTGTCGGCGTTATTGTCGCGTGGGCGGTGCCGGACGTGCGGCGCGGCGATCGACCCGTTTCATGGCCGGGTGGAGCTGGCATCGGCGCTGATCGGCGCCGCGGCACTGGCGCTGTTGCCTGGCACGGCGGGCTGGCTTTGGGCGCTGTTCGGCTGGCTGCTGCTGCCGCTCGCGCTGCTCGATGCGCGGCATTTCTGGCTGCCCGACCGGCTGACGCTGGTTCTGGCCGTCGCGGGGCTGTTGTTCGCGGGGCCGATGCTCGGCACGTCGCTGGTCGATCGCTGGATCGGGGCGCTGGCTGGGGGTGGCGCGCTGGCGCTGCTCGCCTGGCTCTATGCGCGGGCGCGACGACGGGACGGCATGGGCGGCGGCGACCCCAAACTCGCCGCAGCGATCGGCGCATGGCTCGGCTGGCAGACCCTGCCGCTGATGCTGCTGCTCGCCAGCCTGAGCGGGATCGTCGGGGCGCTGGCCCTTCAGCGAAAAGGGGACCGGCCGCTCGGCGAGCGGCGAGTCCCCTTCGGTGCATTTCTGGGCGGCGCCGCCTTTGCCACGGTTCCGCTCTGGCCGCTGCTGGTTCAGTTTCAGCTGCGCTGAAACTGGCCAGTGCCCTTCTCTGACGGGGTCGGAGAAAATCAACGCCCGATAACGACGGTCACCGCGCGGCGGTTCTGCGCCCAGGCTTCCTCGTTCGACCCGATCGCCGCGGGGCGCTCCTTGCCATAGCTGATGACGCTGATGCGCGAGGGATCGATGCCGAGCGAGGCGAGGTAGTTTTTCGCCGCATTGGCGCGGCGTTCGCCGAGCGCGATATTATAGTCGCGCGTGCCGCGTTCGTCGGCGTGACCCTCCAGCGTGACGCGCACCGCGGGATTGCGCTGCAGCCATTGCGCCTGGCTTTGCAGCGTCGCCTGATCCTGCGCATCGACATTATACTGGTCGAAGTCGAAAAAGATGCGGTCGGATGTGACATTGGCAACGAAGTCTTCCTGCGATCCCGGAACGACGCCGGTGCCCGTGTCGACGCCCGTATCGGTCCCGGTGCCTTCGGGCGCGGGGGGCAGCGTGTCGGGGGCCTTTTTTGCGCAGGCGCCAACAGCAAGCATGGTGATCGCCGCGATCATCGCGGTGCTTTTGCGTATCGTCATGTCTTCTGTCCTCTTGTTCTGGTGGAAAAAACCTTCGGGAGCGCATTTTTTGCGCGGTCGCGACGCGATAGTTGAACCCGATGGAGGCCCTTTGGTTCCTTGCTTGTCAAGGCAGCACCGGGCCCCAGCTGGGGTCCGATCCGTCCTGCGGGGTCGGCAGGCGGCGCAGGTTCACGCCGGTCAGGTCGACCTGCCACAGGCTGGATTTGCCCTCGCGCCCCGGCGTGGTGCGAAAGAACTGGATGACGCGGCCGTTCGGCGACCAGGTCGGCGCCTCGTCCTGCCAGCTGTTCGTCAGCATCCGCACCCCGCCGCCCGATGGCGTCATCACGCCGATGCGGAACTCGCCGCCGCCCATGCGGGTGAAGGCGATCAGGTCGCCGCGCGGCGACCATTCGGGTGTGGCATAGCGTCCGCCGCCAAAGCTGATCCGCTGCTGGTTCGATCCGTCGATGTTCATCACATAAAGCTGCTGGCTGCCCGACCGATCGCTTTCAAAGACAATCTTGCGCCCGTCGGGCGAGAAGCTGCCGCCGACGTCGATGCCGGGCGCGGTGGTCAGCCGCACCGGCGTGCCGCCGTTGGCCGAAATGCGATAGATGTCGGTATTGCCGCCGACCGCCATCGAATAAAGGATCTGCGTCCCGTCGGGCGACCAGCGCGGCGCGAAGGTGGCGTTCGCGCTTTCGGTCACCAGCTTCTGCGTCCCCGACGCGACGTCATAGATGAACACGCGGACGCGGTTGTTGAGGTAGGAGACGTAGACGATTTTCTTGTAATCGGGCGAGAAGCGCGGGCTGATCGCCAGCGCCTGGCCGTTGGTGATGAAGCGGTGGTTGCCGCCATCCGAATCCATGATTGCGAGCCGCTTGATGCGGTTCCCCTTCGGCCCGCTTTCGGCGATATAGGCGACGCGGCTGTCAAAGAATGGCGCCTCGCCCGACAGGCGCGAATAAATGGCGTCGGCGCATTTATGCGCGGCGCGGCGCCAGTCGGCGGGCTGGATCTCGAACCCCTTGCGCACCAGTTCGCTGCCGAGCGCGGTGTCATAAAGATAACAGCCGACGATCAGGCTGCCGTTCGATCCGGCATCGACGAAACCGTGGACGACATTTTCGGCGCCGCGCGCCTGCCACTCGCCAAAGCGGGGGGCCTGCACTTCGGCGCGGGTGATCGCGCGGACGCCGTTGGGGCCGATCGGTTCAAAAAGTCCGCTGCGTTCAAGGTCGGCGGCGATGACGTCGGCAAGCTGGCGGCCGAGGCTGTCAGTGCGCAGACCCGCGACGGTCTGCACCGATGCGGTGGCGAAGGGCGGGATGCCGATAACGGTGCGCTCTTGCGACAGCGTGCCCTCGATCGTTTCGCGCGGTTCGGTCTGCGTCACCGCGGGCGGCGTCGGCGCGGTCTGCGCCAGCGCCGGCGCGCTGGTCAGCAGCAGGGCGAACGATAGGCTGATCGGGCGGAGGAACATGGTGCTTACCTCTTGATGAAATCGAGCGTGTAATTCTGCCAGAAGCTGTAATTTTCCTCGGGCAGGTCGAAGGGCGCGGCGAGTTCGACCGCGCGTTTGGCGCATTCCTGGTGCCGCTGGATCTGGAAGCGGTTGCTGTCATTCTCGCCAGTCGTGGTGACGCTGGTGAACCCAGCGAGCGCGCCCGATTGGGTCAGGCGGAACTTCACGACGGTCTTGAGCTGGTCGACATCGACGCCCGACACGCGGCAGCCGTTCCAGCGCGGGGCGACTGCGGCCTTGATGCTGACGTCGATCGACCGGCGCACTTCGGCCGCGGTTGCGGCGGCGGGGGCGCCCCTGGTCGATGGCGATTTGGGCTGCGATTTCGACAGCCCCTCGGCAATGCCGTCAAGCCGACCGGTCGGGCGGGCGGGGCTGTCCTTGGCTGGCGGCGCCTTGGGCGCGGCCTTGGGCTGTGCCTTTTTGGTGGCGGGGGGCTGTTTCGGCGGCGCTGTTTTCGGCCGCGCGACCTGTTTGGGGGTCGGCGCGGGCGTCGGGCGCACGACGGGTTCGGGCAGCGGCGGCGCGGGCATCGGATCGGGCGCGGCAATGTCGACCATATCCTCGTCGCCCAGCCGCGCTGCGGGGGGCGTGTCGGCGATCACCGGCGCGGTCGATTGCACCGCGGTCTCGGCGATCAGGTCGACCTCCATCGGCGGATTGTCGAAACGGCGTTCGCCCGCGGTCCACTGGACCGATAGCAGGCCGATGACGACGACATGCGCGGCCACCGCGATGGCAAAGCCGCGCCTTTCATTCCCCCGATTTGTGCCTGCTGCGGCCATGGTGTCAGCCTATCGACCGCTATCTGAACCGTCGGTGACCGCGGCATCGGCGGCTGGCGGCGGTGCGTCTTCCGATGCCTCGGCCCCCGTGGTTACCAATGCGATGCGTGTCAGCCCCGCGCGGTTCAGTTCGCCCATCACGCGCATCACGCGGCCATAATCGAGCCCCTTGTCGGCGCGCAGCATGATCTGGCGCGGGCGCCCCGCATCTTCGTTCGCGCGCGCGATCGCGTCGAGCCGCGCCGGAAGCTCGGCCTCGGGGACGACCTCGTCGCCGATATAAAGGGTGTCGTCGGCGTTTATCGACAGCTGCACCGGCTCCTGCTCTTCGGTCTCGACCGGCTTGGCGCGGCTTTCGGGCAGGTCGATCGGGACGGCGGAGGCAAGCAAAGGCGCGGTAATCATGAAGATGATGAGCAGCACCAGCATCACGTCGACGAGCGGCGTGACGTTGATCTCCGACATCGGCGCGCGGCGGTGGCCGCGCCCGCGCCGTCCGCCGACACCGCCCGCAGGTCCGGTCATCGCCATCAGGCCTCGACCTCCAGTTCGCGGCTAAAGGTCGCGTGCAGCCCGTCGGCGAAGCGGCCGAGCCGCGATTCGAGCCGGTTCAGGCGCTGCGAAAAGGCGTTGTAGGCGATCACCGCGGGGATGGCGGCGAACAGGCCGATCGCCGTCGCGAACAAGGCTTCGGCGATACCCGGCGCGACGACGGCGAGGCTGCTGTTATTCTCCGCCGCGATCGCGGTGAAGCTGCGCATGATTCCCCACACCGTGCCGAAAAGCCCGACGAAGGGCGCGACCGAACCGATCGTCGCGAGCGTGCCGATCTTTTCGGCCAGCCGGTCGACCTCGCCTGCGATCGCGCTGTTCATTGCGATGCCGAGCCGTTCGCGCGTGCCTTCGCGGTCGATCAGCTTGCCCTTGGTCGAACGGCGCCATTCGCTGATCCCCGCGCTCAGCACCTTGGCGCTCGGCAGTTCCTCGGCGCCATTCTTGTCGAAAAAGCGGTCGATATTGTCGGCGCGCCAGAAATCGCGCTCGAACCGGTCCGACGCGCGCATCAGCTTGCCGACGCCGCGGCCGTGGGAAAAGATCACCGCCCAGACATAGATGGAGGCGGCGAGCAGGCCTATCATCACCGCCTTGACGATGATGTCGGCCTGAAGGAACAGGGCGACGGGGGACAGGGTGGCCGCATCGGCGGCCAGCGAGATATTGTCTAGCAAGGGATAGTGTCTCCATTCATGATCGCGGTGAAGCGCTGCACCCATTCGGCGGGCTGCCGCCGCGGCCGACCGCCGGGCGCCAGAAAGGCCGCCGTGACCTGCCCTTCGGTCAATGTCTCGCCGCTTAACGTGTCATTTGAGCGAAGGATGCGCTGGGCGATCACCACGCTCGCGCCGCGAACGGCTTTGACGGTGCTGACGACGAGCAGATCGTCGTCGAGCTTGGCGGGGCTGCGGTATTTGATCGCAAGGTCGGTGACCGCCCACGCGCCTTCGCCGCCTTCCATCGCCGCGCGCTGGTCGATCCCCGCAAGGCGCAGCATGTCCGACCGCGCGCGCTCCATATAGCGCAGATAATTGGCGTGATAGACGATGCCGGACAGGTCGGTGTCCTCGAAATAGACACGCGCCCGGTAACGATGTTCGGCCCCCACAAAGGCGCCGGGGATGAAGGGGGGTGGGGCATTGACCATCGTTTCGACCGATAGCCGCGCTTCGACTCGTCGCAAAGCCCTGATCAACGCTTCGTCGCGGTCGGGGGCCGGTTGGTGGAGGGCGCGGCCCTATTTTCCCGGGTCGAACAAGCCGTCCTGCGCCCCCGCGGGCGGATTGAGCCCCAGATGCTTCCACGCGCTTGGGTTGAGCGTCCGACCGCGTGCGGTGCGGGCGATCAGGCCGATTTGCAGCAAATATGGTTCGATCACATCCTCGATGGTGTCGCGCGGCTCCGAAAGCCCCGCTGCGAGCGTTTCGACGCCGACCGGGCCTCCGCGATAAATGTCCGCGATCATGGTCAGGTAGCGCCGGTCCATCGCGTCAAGACCAAGCGCGTCCACTTCGAGGCGGCTGAGCGCCGCATCGGCGGCGCGGGCGTCGACGACCGCGTGCCCCGCGACCGTTGCAAAGTCGCGCACGCGGCGGAGCAGCCGCCCGGCGATGCGCGGCGTTCCGCGCGACCGCCGCGCGATTTCGAGCGCGCCGTCGGGCGCGATCGGCAATGACAACAGGCGCGCGGCGCGGCCGATCACCTGTTCGAGTTCGGCATGGGAGTAAAAGTTCAATCGCACCGGAATGCCGAAGCGGTCGCGCAGCGGCGTCGTCAACAGCCCCTGCCGCGTCGTCGCGCCGACGAGGGTGAATCTGGGAAGGTCGATGCGAACCGAACGCGCCGACGGCCCTTCGCCGATCATGATGTCGAGCGCGCGATCCTCCATCGCCGGATAAAGGATTTCCTCGACCGCGGGCGACAGGCGGTGGATCTCGTCGATGAACAGGACGTCGCCGTCCTCCAGATTGGTGAGCAGCGCGGCAAGATCACCGGCCTTGGCAATCACCGGGCCGCTGGTCGAACGGAAGCCGACGCCCAGCTCGCGCGCGACGATCTGCGCCAGCGTCGTCTTGCCCAGCCCCGGCGGGCCAAAGAAAAGCACATGGTCAAGCGCGTCGCCGCGCGCCTTTGCTGCCTCGATAAAGATGCGCAGATTCTCCCGCGCTGCCGCCTGGCCGACGAACTCGGCAAGCGTCCTGGGCCGCAGCGCCGCGTCGGCGTCCTCGGGGGTGCGGATGGGGGTGGTGAGATCGGTCACGGTTTCGCCTTATACCTTCTCCCTTCCAGGGAGAAGGATCGGCAGTCCCGCCGCTGAATGCGACCAGGCGACGTTGGATGACAGGCGGCGGCGGTGTGGCCGCTGTCACCGGTATACTGCCACATCGTCGCATTCGCTTCGCCCTCGATACGCACCTCGGCCGCGGGGAAACGGACCTGGGTGGCAAAGGGGCTGTCGCTCCGCGCCGTCCATTCGCGGCAGTGGCACACCGACACGCGGATGGGCTCGCCAATGCAGGCGATGCGGATCGGGCCGCAGCGGCGGGAGGCGTGGCGGGTGCGGTCGATCACTTTGCCGCTTTCTTGAGCGCCGCGCGCACCAGCGTATCCAAGCTCGCCCCGGCGCCCAGTTCCTCGCTTGCCGCCGCGACCGCGGCGCTCGCTTCGCCGGGCTTGAAGCCGAGGCCGGTGAGCGCGGCCACGGCGTCGCCGAGCGGACCGGGGGCGGCGGACAGGGCGGGGCCGCTGCCCGCGACGCCGCCGAGCGCGCCCGCCTTGTCCTTCAGTTCATGCGCGATCCGCTGCGCCAGTTTCGGGCCGACTCCATTGGCGCGCGCGATCATCGCGCTGTCGCCGCTGGCCAGCGCGCGTTGCAAGTCGCCGACTTCCAGCGCCGACAGGATGGCGAGCGCCACCTTCGCGCCGACGCCCTGCACGCTGGTAAGCTGACGGAACCAGTCGCGTTCCTCGGCCCTGGCAAAGCCCAGGAGGCGCAGGAAATCCTCGCCGACGAGCATTTCGGTGTGGATGGTGACGTCGCCGCCGACCGGACCCAGGGCGTCGAGCGTGCGCGCCGACGCCTCGACCAGATAACCGACGCCGCCGACGTCGATCACCGCATGGCCTGCGCCGCTGCTGTCGAGCCGTCCGGTGAGTTTCGCGATCATCCTGCCTGCCTAGCGTGGGGGGAATGAAAAGGGAACAGTTTCCCTGCTTCGTCACGTCGGACGTGATCCGCGGCCCACCGGATCGGCACGCGAATGGATTCCGGGTCAAGTCCGGAATGACGATGGTGAGAGGCGTGGGCGATGGTTTGCGTGGCAGATCGCCACCGCCAGCGCGTCCGCGGCATCCGGCCCGGCGATCTTCGCCCCCGGCAACAGCACGCGCAGCATCGCCTGCACCTGTTCCTTCGCGGCGCCGCCGGTGCCGACGATCGCTTTCTTGACGAGGCGCGGGGCATATTCGGTGACGGGCAGTCCGCCACGCGCGCAGGCGAGCAGCGCGACGCCGCGCGCGTGCGCCAGCTTCAAGGTCGACTGCGGATTGTCGTTGACGAACACGTCCTCGACCGCGGCGCAGCTGGGCGCATGATCGGCGATCACCGCCGCGAGCATCGTGTCGAGGTGCGCGAGCCGGTCGGGAAGGGGCGCTTTGGCGTCGGTCTTGAGCTGGCCGTTGGCGATATGGCCGATCCGGCTGCCCTCGACGCGGATGACGCCCCAGCCGGTGCAGCTCAAAGAGGGGTCAAGGCCGAGGATGATCATGCTGGTCCGTTCGTGCCGAGCGAGGTCGAGCCACCCCGAAGGCGTGCACGACCGATGGGCATCGCGACGTTCGCCTCAGGTGGACGTTCATACCGAGCGCCTGCCAGGACGGTCGGGGGGCTCGATGCGAACGGATTTTGCTGTTTAGCCAAGCTTTTCCATCACCGCGTCGGGGATTTCGTAATTGCCCCAGACGGTCTGGACGTCGTCGTCGTCGTCGAGCGTGTCGATCAGCTTGAACAGCGTCTGGGCGACGGCTTCGTCGGTAATTTCGCTCTTCAGCGTCGGACGCCAGGCGAGCTTGACGCCTTCGGCCTCGCCCAGCTTGGCTTCAAGCGCCTTCGCGACTTCGTGCAGGCTGTCGACGCTGGTCCAGATGTCGTGGCCGTCGTCGGATGATTCGACATCGTCGGCGCCGGCGTCGAGCGCCGCCTCGAACACCGTGTCGGCGTCGCCCGCGCCCGGCGGATAGCTGATGAGGCCAAGCCGGTCGAAGCCGTGGCTGACGCTGCCCGAAGTGCCGAGGTTGCCGCCATTTTTGCTGAACGCGGTGCGCACGTTGGTCGCGGTGCGGTTGCGATTGTCGGTCAGCGCCTCGACGATCAGCGAGACGCCGCCGGGGCCATAGCCTTCGTAACGGATTTCCTCGTAATTTTCGCCTTCGCCGCCACTCGCCTTGTCGATAGCGCGCTGGATATTATCCTTGGGCATCGACTGCGCCTTCGCCGCGTTGACCGCCGCCCGCAGGCGGGCATTGGCGTCGGGGTCGGGCAGGCCCATCTTGGCCGCGACGGTGATTTCGCGGCTGAGCTTGGAAAACAGGGCGCTGCGCTTTTTGTCCTGCGCGCCCTTGCGGTGCATGATGTTCTTGAACTTGCTATGGCCGGCCACGGCCTACCTCCATTGGAACGCGAAAATCTGGCGCCGCCCTAGCGCGGGCGGCCGCGCGACACAACGGCGTCAGATGACGACCGCGGTTCCCGACGCGCTGACCATCAGCATCGAGCCGTTCTGGCCGAGCACTTCATAGTCGATGTCCACGCCGACGACGGCATTGCCGCCGAGTTTCGCCGCCTCGGCCTCCATCTCGCCCAGCGCTTCCTTGCGCGCGCGGGCGAGCACATCTTCATATTTGCCCGATCGGCCGCCGACGATGTCGGTGATCGACGCGAAGAGGTCGCGGAACAGATTGGCGCCGACGATCACCTCGCCGGTGACGATGCCCAGATATTCGCGGACCGGATGGCCTTCGATCATATTGGTCGTGGTGCTGAACATCGTCGCTCTCCTGATTGTGGTCGGGTGGAAACGTCAGTCGATGCCGAGCGCCGATTTATAGACGTCGAGGATCGCTTCCATTTCCTTGCGGTCGTGAACCGGCATTTTGCGCAGGCGCACGATCTGGCGCATGATCTTGGGATCGTAGCCCTGCGATTTGGCTTCGTTATAGGTGTCGCGGATGTCGTCGGCGATGCCCTTTTTTTCTTCTTCCAGACGTTCGACGCGCTCGATGAAAAGACGCAGCTGTTCGTCGGACACGGTGGCTTCGCTCATTTTATACTCCGCTGGAATGAAAGATGACGGGGCAAGAATCGCCCTCGGCGCGTCCCTAGCGGGCCTGCGGATTCTTCGCCATGCTTTCTTCCATCCGGGCGAGCTGTTCAGGGGTGGCGGGGGTGTGGAAGCGGGCTTTCCACTCTGCCGTCGGCATGCCGTGAACGATTGTGCGGCCTGCCTCCCGGTCCATATCGCCTGCCTCGGCGATCCAGTCGCCAAGGCAGTTGCGGCAGAAGCCCGCGAGCCCCATCAGGTCGATGTTCGCCGCGTCGCTTCGATGCTGGAGCAGGCGGACGAGGCGGCGGAAGGCGACTGCCGCGACGGCATCATCGAGCGAGTCGAGAGCGTCGCCGGGGGCGGATGTTTCGTCGCTGCAGGACATGGTTCGGGCCTTCTTGAATAGCTATACGGTGGTTGCGCTGGCGCGCGCGACGCGCCATGCCCTGCACACCGTAACGGCAAACAGGCAAGCGGAGCAATCGTGGTCCAGAGTTTTACCCCCCGCCAGCGCAAGGTGCGTATCCTGGCGACGCTTGGTCCCGCGAGCGCCAATGCCGAGATGATCGCCGCGCTGCACCGCGCGGGCGCCGATGCCTTTCGCGTCAATATGAGCCACGGCGACCATGCCGGCCATGCGCAGGTGATCGCCGCGATCCGCTCGCTCGAAAAAGAAACCGGGCGGCCGACGACGATCCTCGTCGACCTGCAGGGACCAAAGCTGCGCGTCGGGACGTTCAGAGACGGCCCGGCCGAGCTGGTGAAGGGCGCGGCGTTCGTGCTCGACACTGACAAGGCGCCCGGTGATGCCAGTCGCGTTCATCTGCCGCACCCCGAACTGTTCGCGGCGCTCGAACCCGATACGCGGCTGCTCATCGACGACGGCAAGCTGGTGCTCCGCGTGAAGAGCGTATCGGCCGAGCGGATCGAAACGCTGGTCGAAGTCGGCGGCAAGATTTCGGATCGCAAGGGCGTCAACGTCCCCGACGTCGTGGTGCCGCTTGCTGCGCTTACCGAAAAGGACCGCAAGGACCTGGCCTTCGCACTGGAACAGCATGTCGACTGGATCGCGCTGTCGTTCGTCCAGCGGCCCGAGGACGTTGCCGAAGCGCGGCGGCTGATCGGCGGCAAGGCGGCGCTGCTCGTCAAGTTCGAAAAGCCGTCGGCGGTGCAGCGGATCGAGGAGATATTGGAGCTTGCCGACGCGGCAATGGTCGCGCGCGGCGATCTGGGGGTTGAACTGCCGCCCGAAGCCGTGCCGCCGCTCCAGAAGCGCATCGTCGCGACCGCGCGGCGGATGGGCAAGCCGGTGGTTGTCGCGACGCAGATGCTCGAATCGATGATCGTCTCGCCCTCGCCGACGCGCGCGGAAGTCAGCGACGTCGCCACGGCGGTGTACGATGGCGCGGACGCGATCATGCTGTCGGCGGAGACCGCGGCGGGTGCGTGGCCGGTGGAAGCGGTCGCGATGATGGATATGATCGCGCGCTCGGTCGAAAGCGACCCCGATTATTTCCGCCGCCTCCATTTCACGGAAACTCAGCCCGATGCGACGACCGCCGACGCGCTGGCCGAGGCGGCGGGCAGCATCATCACGACGATCGCCGCCGACGCGATCATCTGTTTCACCGCATCGGGTTCGACCGCGCGCCGCGTCGCGCGCGAGCGTCCGGGCGCGCCCTTGCTTGTGCTGACACCCAGGAAAGAGGCGGCGCGGCGCATGGGGTTGCTGTGGGGCGCCCACGCGGTGCCGACCAAGGATATCGGCAGCTTCGAGGAGATGATCGCCAAGGGCAAGCGCATGGCGCTGCGCCACGGGATCGGCAAGGCGGGATCAAAGCTGGTGATGATGGCGGGCGTGCCGTTCGGCACGCCAGGGTCGACCAATGTGCTGCACGTCGCGACGCTGACCGGCGACGAATTGCGCGGATATAGTTGAATCGTCGCTCGCACCTTATCCGTCATCCCGGCGAATGCCGGAATCTTCGCCTGTCGGTTTCCCGCACGGGCGAGATCGCTGCCTTCGCCGGGATGCAGAAACCCATCGGCATTTCTGATTCACTCCGGCACAATCCTTACCGCGCGATTCACAAAAAAATGGAGCTGATTCAGATCGGCACGACTAAAAATGGTAAATGGTCTTTGCACCATTGACGCCGCGCGGCATAGTTGGTGCAAACAGCGCGCCGGGCCCGCGTCGGGGGGCGCCGCATCGCCATTTCGGAGGTCTAGTCCGCGTGTCCGCACCGTTCCGTTTTCCGCGCTTTTTCGTCACCAGCCCGGCGCCCTGCCCCTATCTGGCGGGCAAGACCGAGCGCAAGGTGTTCACCGAGCTTAGCGGAAACAATGCGGCGGAACTCAACGACGCGCTGGGCCGTATCGGGTTCCGGCGCAGCCAGTCGGTCGCCTATCGCCCGAGCTGCGCCGATTGTTCGGCGTGCGTGTCGGTGCGCGTGTGCGCCCGCGAATTTACTCCCAGCAATTCGCAAAAACGCAATCTGCGCCGCAACGGCGATCTGGTCGTCACGGCGTGCAAGCCATGGGCGACCGAGGAGCAATATGCCTTGCTGCGCGCCTATCTCGCGTCGCGCCATCCCGATGGCGGCATGGCCGACATGGATGAGCAGGATTTCGCCGACATGGTCGAGCAGACCCCGGTCGACAGCTATATGGTCGAATATCGCGAACCCGTCGCGGGCGGCGGCAAGGGACGCCTTGTCGGCTGCTGCCTGACCGACCGGCAGAGCGACGGCCTGTCGATGATCTACAGCTTCTTCGACGCGCATCATCCGCTGCGCGAGGGGCTGGGCACCTATATCATCGCCGACCATGTGCAGCGCGCGGCGAAGGCGGGGCTGCCCTACGTCTACCTTGGTTACTGGATCGAGGGGTCGGCGCGCATGGCCTATAAGGCGCGCTTCCGCCCGCTCGAGAAGCTCGGCCCCGATGGCTGGTCGCGCTTTGAACCGACGCCGTCGGAACGGATCGCGGCGATGTTCGAATTGGCTTGATCGGCGGCGGCCTTGGAGCGGGAAGCGGCCGTCAAGCGCTCTCGCCTTCAGGGGAGCGGGTTGGGCGCGCAACCTTGCCCCCGCTCAACGGCGGCTAGCAGGACAAGCCGGCAAGCCCCCGCATCTCTCCCCTGATGGGAGAGAGCGATTCTTCCAACCACCGCATCCCGTCATCAGCGGCCTTCAGATGGCCGATCCGCCTCCTCTGACCGCAAAACGGTTGCCAAGGGTTCGCAGCACGGTTTCTCGCCGCTTGCGGTTGACCTTTTCCCGCTTTCAAGGGCATAGCTTGCCGTCAGGACATAAGTCCGGGTCGCATCCAGTGTTGGTGATCGCTCAGGGGTGGGCGATTGGGGGAAATGGGATGCCCGAACATGCGTTCGCCGATGGCTTGTTCGCGGATGCTCGCTCCGCCCGCGAAGGCGCGCGCGCATGAGCGAGGCGGCCCCTCTTGAACGCGTAAAGGTCGCGATCATCGGGTCGGGGCCGGCGGGTCTGAGCGCCGCGGCACGCGCAGCGCAGCTGGGGATGAGCCACATTCTGCTGGAAAAGACCGACCATCTTTCCGACACGATCTTCAAATATCAAAAGGGCAAGCGCGTGCTCGCAACGCCCGAACGCCTTGATCTCCGCTCCGACTGCCGCTTTGCGGAAGGCGCGCGCGAACATATCCTCGCCAATTGGGACGAGGATGCAGCGAACAACGGGGTCAATGTGGTCTATCGCGCCGACGTCGCCGAGGTAACGGGCGAGAAGGGCGCGTTCGCAATCAAGACCGCGCAGGGGGATGTCTTTCACGCGGAAAACATCGTGCTGGCGATCGGCACACAGGGCAATCCGAACCGCCTGCGCTGCGAAGGCTACGACCTGCCGCACATCATCTATCAGGTCGACGATCCCGAGGATTTCAAGGACAAGCATATCACCGTCGTCGGATCGGGTGACGCGGGGATCGAAAATGCACTGGGGGTGGCCGAGGAAGCGCTGGAAAACACGGTCACCATCCTCAACCGATCCAGGGATTTTGCGCGCGCCAAGGCCAAGAATGTCTCCGACCTGATGGAAGCGGGCGAAAACGGACTGATCGCGATCCGCACCGAGACGCAGCCGAAGAAAGTCGAACCCGGCTGGCTGACGCTCGACACCCCCGATGGCGAGGAACGCATCCCGTGCGACGTCATCGTCGCGCGGCTGGGTTCGGTTGCGCCGCGCGCCTTCGTCGAATCGATGGGGATCGAGTTCACCGGACCCGACCGCGAGGCCTTTCCCAAGCTGTCGCCGACCTTTGAATCGACGGTGCCCGGCATTTTCGTGATCGGCGCGCTCGCGGGCTATCCGCTGATCAAGCATTGCATGAACCAGGGTTATGACGTCGTCGAGTTCATCAATGGCAACACGGCGCTGACCCCCGCTGACGAAAAGGATCTGGCGGCGATCTTTGCGGGGTTGCCGCAGCAGAAATCGGTGAGCCAATGGCTCGACTATCTGCGCGAACGGGTGAGCATTTTTGCCGATGTCTCGCCGCTCCAGATGCGCGAGTTCATGCTCGATTCGAAGGTCGCTTTCTATCGCAAGGGCGAGGTGGTGTTCGAGAAGGGCGAACCGGGGTCGTCACTGTTCGCGATCGCCGATGGTTTTGCCGCGGTCGAGGTCGGTTCCGGCGTTACCGTGCCGATCGAACAGGGGTCGATTTTCGGCGAAGTCGGGCTGATTTCGGGGCGCAAGCGCGGCGCGACGATCCGCGCGGGTGCCGACAGCATTTTCGTCGAAGTGTCGCGCACCGCGGCGCTCAAGCTGATGGCGGCGGTGCCGGGCGCGAAGCGCGCGATCAACCGCATTTCGCTCGAACGCCAGTTGCTGCAAATCTTCAAGGGCGGGCTGACCGCCGAGGATCTGGCCCCGGTCGTCGAGGCGGCCGAGGTCGAGCGCGTCCCCGCGGGCAAGGCCGTGCTGACCGAGGGCGAACAGGGTGACGATGTCTATGTGATCCGGTCGGGTTCGATGGTGGTCGAAAAGGACATCGGCGGCAAACCGATCTTCCTGCGCTATCTGCCCGCGGGCAGCTTCTTCGGCGAAATGGGGGTGCTGAGCGGCCAGCCGCGCAACGCCACGGTCAAGGCGGCGGTCGGCAGCGAGGTCATCAAGCTGACCGGTGACAGTTTCCGCAAGATGCTCGCGGCGCGGCCGCAGGTGCGCGAAGCAACCGAGGCCGCGGTGGCCGAACGTGCGGCGATGAACAGCTTTATCGAGTCGCGCAAGGCGAGCTATTCGAGCGCGGTCGACCTCTATTCGGACACCGCCAGCTTTATCATGAAAGAGGGGTTGGGCGAGGCGACCGACGCGCTGCTCATCGACGAGAATCTGTGCGTCGGCTGCGACAATTGCGAAAAAGCGTGCGCCGACAGCCACGAAGGGCTGTCGCGGCTCGACCGCGAGGCGGGCAAGACCTTTGCGCATCTGCACGTCCCCACCAGCTGCCGCCACTGCGAGCATCCGCATTGCATGGCCGACTGCCCGCCGAACGTCATCCACCGCGGCCCCGACGGCGAAGTGTTCATGGAACCGGGCTGCATCGGTTGCGGCAACTGCATGCGCAACTGCCCCTATGGCGTGATCCGCATGGAGGCGGCGCCGCCGCCCAAGCCGGGGCTGCTGAGCTGGTTGCTGCTCGGGCGCGGGCCGGGGCCGGGCGAACCTTCGCCCAAATGGACAAGGAAGCAATTGGGCGACGAGAAGCCCAAGAAGATCGCGGTCAAATGCGACATGTGCAAGGGCATCGCCGGCGGCCCAGCGTGCGTGCGCGCCTGCCCGACGGGCGCCGCGATCCGCGTGTCGCCCGAAGAGTTTCTGTCGATCGCGCGGCTCGACGAGGCGACCGACTGATGGCGAGCCTGTTTCAGCGACGCCGCAACCGCGCGACCCAGACCGAGCGGGTGCGCGAGCGCCGGCACGAAGGCTTCCTGCGCTATGCGGGGTTCCGCTGGGCAAAGATTTCGGGCGGGCTGTGCCTGCTCATCATCCTTTCCTATGCTCTGGTCGATGTGACGCCGCGGCACAATGGCGGCAGCTGGTATGGCTATACGCTGGGGACGATCGGCGCGCTGCTGATCCTGTGGCTGACCGCGCTCGGTTATCGCAAGCGCCGGATGACGAGCGATTACTGGTCGCTGAAAGCCTGGACGTCGGCGCATGTCTATCTGGGTCTGAGCCTGATCGTCATCGGCACCTGGCACACGGGGTTCCAGCTCGGCTGGAATGTCCACACGCTGGCCTGGGCGTTGATGATGCTTGTCATCCTGTCGGGGCTTTATGGCGTCATCGTCTATGCGACCTTGCCCGCCGCGCTGTCGAACAATCGCGAGCAGATGACGCAGATGCAGATGCTGGAGGCGATCCGCGCCTTCGACCGCCAATTGCACAGCGCCGCGCAGCCGCTGACCCCGGCGGACAGCGCCGCGGTGCTCGCCTCGCTCGACCAGGATCCCTTTGCGGGCGGCGCGTGGGCGCGTCTGCGCGGCCGCTATCCGGACTGCGCCACCGCTGCGGCGCGCCGCGCGCTGGCGACATCGCAGGGCGGCGACGCCGACGCGCGGGTGAAGGTTGTGCAGCTGTTGTCGCAAAAGGAGGCGGCGCTGGCGCGGCTGCGCGAACATCTGCGGCTGCGCGCGCTGCTCGAAATCTGGCTTTATGTGCATGTGCCGCTGACCTTTGCGCTGATCGCGGCGCTGTCGGCGCATATCGTCAGCGTCTTTTTCTATTGGTGAGGCGCAGGCGATGAGCTTCATTCTCCGCCGCATCGCGACGACCAAGACGGGCAAGCAGATCGTCCGTGACCAGGCGCTGCCCGGCGACACGATCACGTTGGGGCGCGACAGCGCAAACACGATCCATGTCGCCGATCTGGCGGTGAACCCGAACCATGCGACGATCAGCAGCGGCGACGGTCGCATGGTGCGGGTGACGGCGCGGGAAGGGCTGGGGTTCGACCTTAACGGCCGCACCGAAACCGTCGCCGATATCGACAGCGGCGCGGGCGCCGAGCTGCGTTTCGGCGGGCACCGGCTGACGATCGCGCGCGAGGATGACAAGATCATCCTGCTCGTCGAGCGGATCGACGAACTGTCGCAATCGTCGAAGGACGTCGACGAGGTAAGGGCCTTTTCGCTCGCGGGCGTGATGCCGGGCAAGCGCGTCAGCGCGTGGACCTTTGGCTTGCTCATGCTGCTTGCGTTTCTGGTCGGCCCGATCTGGGCGTGGCACAGCTATCGCGAGGTCGCCGAGCGGCCGGGCACGTTCCACGCCGACCGCACATGGATTTCGGGTCCGCTGTCAAGCGCGCACGCCAATCTGACCAGGGATTGCCAGTCGTGCCATGTCGAGCCCTTCGTCGCGGTGACCGACACGGCCTGCGTCAATTGCCACACCGGCGAGCACAAGGCGATGAGCATGGCGCACGCGGGTGCGCCGACCGCGATGCTGCTTGCGGCGCGCGCGCCGACGGGCGGATTCGACAGATTCCTCGCCAACGTCGGCGAGGCGTTCAACCGGCCGCAGGGGCGCTGCGTCGATTGCCACACCGAACATGAAGGGGCAGGGCCGATGGCGGCGACGCCGCAAAGCTTCTGCGCCGATTGCCATGACGGAATGCAGGGACGGCTCAAAAGCGCGGGGTTTCCGACGATGCTGGCCGATGCGAGCGATTTCGGCACCGGCCACCCAGAGTTTCGCCCGCTCGTTCGCGCGGCGCCGGGGGCGACGCTGGCGCGCGCTGCACCGGGCAAGGCGACGGTCGATTACAACGGGCTGAAGTTTCCGCACGACCTGCATCTTCAGGCGACCGGCGGCGTGGCGCGCATGGCGGCAAGCTTCCGCGGGCGGCATGATTTCGGGCAAAAGCTCGAATGCGAAAATTGCCATCGCGTCGAGGCCGACGGCGTGCGCATCAAGCCGGTCGAGATGGAACGCGACTGCGCCATGTGCCATAGCCTGGCGTTCGAGACGGTCGGCGGGGTGACGCGAACCTTGCGCCACGGCGAACCGGCCCAGGTCGTCGCCGACCTCACCGCCTATTATCGCTCGACCCCGCCGTCGCGGCCGCTCCAGCTCGGCGGGATGCAGCGGCGGCGGCCGGGCGCCTATGCCGAGGGGCAGGTCTATAACATCTATTTCAACGAGGTGGCGGTGCGGCCGAGCCGGGCAGAGGACGCGGTGCGCGCGGTCTTTTCAAAAGGCGGCGCGTGCTACGACTGCCACACCATCTTTGCGCCCGCAGCCGGGAACAGCTGGCGCGTCGCGGCGGTCAACCAGACGCCGCGCTTTCTGCAAAAGGGCTGGTTCGACCATGACGCGCACCAGGAAACCGCCTGTGCCGATTGCCATATCGCGGCGTCCGCGTCGAAAACGTCGACCGACCTGCTCGTTCCCGGCCTGCGCCAATGCCGCGATTGCCATGTCGGCGAGGGCGGGGCGCGGCTGGTGAAGGTCGAAACCGCGACCGAATCGCCGTGCGCGATGTGCCACGAATATCATTCGGACGGCGGCAAGCCGTGGGTGCCCAACCGTCAGCGGAGGGTTAACAGCGCGGCAATTACAAATAAACGCGCGGATGCTAGTGCGGGTGTGAGCGCGATCACAGGAACCGCGGCGCGCGGTCTTTATCGTGTGACTTGGCGCACACCCGCCTTGCACGCGGCAAGACGGGGCGGGTGAACTATCGGGCCGGGACCAGCCGGTGACAGCAGGGGACGGATATGCTGATCGCCCAGATCACCGATATCCATATCGGGTTCGATCCGGACAATCCGGCCGAATATAATCGCAAGCGCCTCGACGAGGTGCTCGACGTGCTGATCGAGGGGCCGAACCGCCCCGACCTGTTGCTCGCCACCGGCGACATCACCGACCGCGGCGACGCCGACAGCTATCGCCGTCTTGCGACCGCTTTTTCGCGCTGTCCCTTTCCGGTGTGGCCGAGCGTCGGCAACCATGATCTGCGTGACAATTTCCATGCGCGCTTTCCGGGGTTCGACGACGGCAACGGCTTTGTCCAATATACGATCGAGCTGCCCGAACTCAGGCTGGTGACGATCGACACGCTGGAAGAGGGACGCCACGGCGGCGCCTTTTGCGCGCGCCGCGCGGCGTGGCTCGACACCGAACTGGCAAGGGAGCCGGTCAAGCCGACCTATATCGTCATGCACCACCCGCCGGTCGAAAGCGGGATCGAATGGATGAACACGCACCCCGACGAACCGTGGGTCGCGACCTTTACCGATGTCGTGCGGCGTCATCCGCAGGTGCGCGGCCTTATCTGCGGGCATCTCCACCGCAGCGTGACGGTGGCGTGGGAGGGGCGGACGATCGCGATCTGCTCATCGACCGCGCCGCAGGTGTCGCTCGACCTTCGCCCCATCGACGAAAACCATCCCGACGACCGGCCCATGATCGTCGCCGAAGACCCCGCCTATGCGCTCCATCGCTGGAACGGGCGCGAACTGGTAAGCTTTTACGACCATGCGGGGGCGCACACCATGCTGGCCAAATATGACGAACGGTTGCAGCCGCTGGTGCGCGAGCTGAAGGCAGAGCGACCGGGCTGAACGCCGGGACCGGCATTATCCGTCATCCCGGCCTTTGCCGGGATGACGAACCGGGATGTCAGTAGCCTAAAGTGAGGTCCACCCGCGGTTCCACCGCCTCGCCCTTGTGCCAACGGTCCAGATTATCCAGAAACCGCTCTGCCGACCGCACGAACATCCTGTCCTGCGCGCGGCCCGACAGATGCATGGTGATGTGCGCGTTGTCGAGGCTCCACAGCGGGTCGTCGACGGGGAGTGGTTCGGGGGTGGTGACGTCGAGGAAGGCGGAGGCAATCTGCCGCGCGTCGAGCGCGGCGACGAGCGCGTCCTGATCGACGACGCTGCCGCGCGCGATGTTGATGAGCGTCGCCGTCGGCTTCATCGCCGCCAGTTCCGCCGCGCCGATCATGCCATCGGTTTCGGGGGTGGCGGGAACCGCCAGGATCACCCAGTCGAAATCGCCCAGTCGCGCGCGCCACTGGTCGGGGCTCAGAATATGTTCGCCCGGCGTGCGGCGCACCACGGTGACCTCGACCGCAAAGCCCTTCAGCCGTTCCTCGACCAGCTTGCCGATCGCGCCATAGCCGAGGAGCAGCGCCTTCGATCCGAACAGCTCGACCTTGCCCGGCGAGTCCGTCAGCCATTCGCGGCGTTCCTGCGCGCGCACGACTTCGCGATATCCCTTGGCGACGGTCAGCATCCCCATCACGACATATTCGGCGATGGTGATCGCGTTGATCCCCGCGCCATTGGTGACGACCGTGCCGCGCTTTTTGAGCAGATCGAGCGGCATCCCGTCGACCCCCGCGTAGATCGAGTTCAGCCATTTCAGGTTGGTCGCCGCGGTGATGACCGCGGCCATGTCCTTTTTGTCATACATGTCGAACCAGCCGATTTCGGCGTGCGGCGCCAGCGCCATCGCCTCCTCCTTCGACTGGAAAAAGCGCGGTTCGACCCAGTCGGGAAGGCGGCTTTCGACTAGGGGACGGATCAGGCCCGACAGGACGGTGACGGTTTTGGTCATATTCGATCCTTCTTGTCCGCCCCATCGCAAGTCGATGGGGAGGATATTCTATGGCTCCAGCCGCCAGTCCCAGCCGAGCGGGTCGCCGTCCATCACCTCGACCCCCGCGGCGATGAGTTCGTCGCGCAGCGCGTCGGAGGCGGGGAAGTCCTTTGCGGCACGAGCTTCCTTGCGGCGGGCAAGGATGGCTTCGATTTCGGCTTCGGTGATGGTAGCGGTTTTGGGGCGGATACGGAGGTCAGTGCGCTTTAAGCTAAGCAACTCAAGGCCGAGCACCTTGTCCATTTCGTCCACCAGATGAAGCCGGAGAGACGCAGGCAGGCGCTTTGCTTCGATGACTTGTTCCATCAACGGCAACGCTTTCGGGATGCTCAGGTCATCGCTGACAGCCTCGTCAAAAGAGCCCTGTATTACCTTGGCTTGCGTCAGCGTCGTCGGAGAAACCTCTCCGCCGGTTGCCGAACGAAGCTTTTCTATGCCCATCACCATCCGCTTGAGCCGCGTCAGCGCGGCGCCCAGCCCCTCCCACGAAAACTCCAGCTCGCTGCGATAATGCGCCTGAAGGCACATCAGGCGATAGGCGAGGGGGTGGTAGCCCTTGTCGATCAGCAATTGCAGGCGCAGGAACTCGCCCGCGCTCTTGCTCATCTTGCCGCTGCGTTCGACGAGGAAATTATTATGCATCCAGATGCGCGCGCCGCTGTCGGCCGAGCAGCTGTGCGCCTGGTTCTGCGCGATTTCGTTCGGGTGGTGGATTTCGCGATGGTCGATGCCGCCGGTGTGGATGTCGAACGGAAAGCCAAGCAGCGCTTCGGACATCACCGAGCATTCGAGGTGCCAGCCGGGCGCGCCGCGGCCCCATGGGCTGTCCCATTCCATCTGGCGCGTTTCGCCCGGCGGGGTCTTGCGCCAGATCGCGAAGTCGGCGGGGTGGCGCTTGCCCTCGACGGGGTCGATGCGGCTTTCGCCTTCATCGGTCGCATGACGCGCGAGGCGGCCATAGTCGGCGACGGTCGAGGTGTCGAAATAGAGGCCACTATCCAGTTCATAGCAATGTTTGTCGGCGATCGCTTTCGCAAACTCGATCATCTGGGGGACATAATCGGTGGCGATCGACCAGTGCGCGGCCTCGGGTTTCCCCGCCTTCATCGGGCCTCGGATGTTCAGCGCCTTCACATCGGCCCAATATGCCTCGGTATAATGGCGCGCGATGTCCCAGATCGATTGCGCTTTCTCGGCGGCAGCCTTTTCCAGCTTGTCCTCGCCCGCATCGGCGTCGTCGGTCAGATGACCGACGTCGGTGATGTTGATAACGTGGGTGAGCCTGTAGCCCTTGAACGACAGGGTGCGCCCCAGCGTGTCGGCAAAGACATAGGCGCGCATATTGCCGATATGCGGATAGTTATAGACCGTCGGGCCGCAGCTGTAGACGCGCGCCTCTTGCGCGTGGACGGGCCGGAACTCTTCAAGCGTGCGCGTCAGGCTGTTGAACAGCCGCAGCGGCGCGCCGGAGGCAGGGGATGGGGCGTCGGTCATACCCCGCGCCCATGCCCCGCGCCGGGGCGATCCGTCAACCGAAAGGCGGATCAATCGGCGGGCGGGGTCCACAGATCATCGTTGCCTGCGCCGGTCACCGGATCGTCGACGAGCGGCTCGCCGCGCAGCGGATCGACGTCGCGCATCGTGATGAGCGCCTGTCGCAGGTTAAAGCCGTCGGTCCGTGCATCGTCGCCGTCGCCGTCGATCTCTTCCTCGATCACGTCCTGCACCGGAAAGCCGCCGTCGCCGTCGCGGTCAAAGGGGATGCAAGCGGCAGGGCTGGAGATCAGGCAGCCATTGACCGTCGACCGCGGATCATAGCTGCCGACAATGGGGGCGATGCCGTTGACCGTCACACGCTGAAGCGCCTGGAGCCCCGTGACCGGTCCGCCAGGCCCCAGATGCACCCCGTTGATGACAATCCGCGACGCACCCTCGGTCACAACGTCCATCCCGCCTGCTCCGAAGGTCAGACCGCGGCGTTCCCCGATCGTGGTTCCGGCGCCGCTGTTCTGGACATAGAAGCCGCCGACGACCTCGGCGCGGATGCCGCGCGCGAAGAGCGCGCCTTCGTCAAGGAGGATGCCGTCATTCCGGGTGAGCCGCCCGTTGATCGCGTCGGTCGTCGTCGCCGCGCCGACGTCGGCGATCGCCGCCGCAGTTGCGACGATGATGTCGTCGGACACCATGTTGAGCTGGCCCGCCGGCGCCGCGCCGTTGACGAGGCGAATGCTGCCCTGGCCCAGTATGACTTCCAGCGCGTCGTTCGCGATCAGGTTCAGCGCGTTGGTATCGGACAGCCCGGTGAGTTGGACACCGCCGATGACGCGCATCTTGCCCGGCGTGCGGATCGTCAGCGCGCCACTGGCGCCGAGGTTCGAGCCGGGCGCGCCGCCCGCGAGCGTGAAACCGTCGACGATCACATCGGGCGGCGCGGCCGATCCGACCGATCCGCCGCCCGCAGATGCCACTTCGGGGGCGAAAATCTCGATCTGGGTAGCGAACAGGCGGGTGAGTTCGCCGGCATCGATATAATAGCCCGCGACGCTGCCGCCCGGCGCGCCGCCCACGAAGGTCTGGTTGTCATTATTGTTGTTTGCGATCGACAGGGTCGTGGTGACGCCTGCCGTTCCGACCCGCCCGCCCGGATCAATCGCAATGTCCGCCGATGCGAGTGAAATGGCCTGTCCCGTGACGATTCCGGTGATGCCAAGCGACGATAGCGCCGTGGCGCCGAGGTCGCCTGCCACCGTCACTGTGTCGAGGTTCAGGACGCCGCCGTTGCTCGCAAGGATCGCGTCGTCGGCGGTCAGCGCAGTGATCGTCATCACGGCGCCTTGCGTGGAAAGATCGGCGGTGCCTGCAACGCTGCCGCTGCCGAGCGACAGATCGCCGTTCGCGCGGACGAAGGCGTCGCCGACATCGGTGGCGAGCGTCTGAAAGGCCATGTCGCCACCGCTCTCGATACGGATTGCATTGGCGCTGGCGTCGATCGGACCCGAAGCGAAAAGCGTTCCTATCCGGATATTGCCGCCGCTGCTGTCGAGGCTGGTCGCGCCGAGTGCATAGACTTGATCGACATCGACGCCCGCGGTGCCCGCCAGGGCGACGTCCTGACCCTCGACTGACGTCAGGTCGATCGCGGTGGCAGCGGTCAGCGTGCTGTTGCCGAGCGCACGGACGCCGCCGCCGGTAATCCCCGCTGCCGAATCGATCACGATATTGCCGTCGGCGGCGAGCGTCGGAACCGCATTGCCGCCGGGATCGGTCAGCGCGGCGATTGTAACGCCGGTCGCCGTGATCGCGACGTCGCGCCCGGCGTTCACCGGGCCGGTCAGGGCGGTGGCGGCCGTCGAATCGACGATGATGTCGCTGAACGAAGCAACATCGGCGAGCGTCGTTACGCCCCCCTGGGTGCGCAGGCTGCTGTCGCCGCCGGTCGCGCCGAGACCCAGTGTCGATGCGCCGCCGACCGCGATGCTGTTGGCGGCGGTGAGCAGAATATCGTCGCCCGCCGACAGCCCCGCGGCGTCGATCGCCCCCGCGGTCGATTGCAGGGCGATGTCGGCGCCGTCGGCCGTCTGTGCGGTGATGGTAAAGGTCGGCCTGCCCGAAGCGGCGGTGAAGCCAAGGACATGCGTGTCGGCGCCGGCGCCGGTGGCGGCAACACCATCGGCCGCGATGTTGCCGGACGCCTGGACCGTCACATCGTCGCCCGAGGTGACATTGGCGAGGCTGGCGGTCGTGCCTGCGAGCACGAGCATGTCCTCGCCGGCGGTGCCGCCGTCGATCGTCGCCGCGCCGCCGGCGCTGACGCCGAACATGCGCGCGGCGGCGCTCGTCACCAGATTGGCGTCGGCGGCGGCGATGACGAACAGATTACCCTCTGCGAGCAGGCCGTTGCCATCGACATAACCGCCGTTGGCGATCGCCGACGCGGTGATATTGGCATCGGAATTGAGGAAGATGTCGCCGCCCGCGACGAAATTGCCTGTCAGATCGTCGGCGGCAAAGATCGAAATCGTGCCCGCGACATCGGCGGCATCCACCGACACCGCGCCACCAATGCCAAAGGCGACGAAGGATGCATCTCCGGTGACGGGGCCGGTCAGCGCGACGCTGTTGGCGAACAGGCTGATGTCGCCGGCCGCGGCGATCGCGCCGCCGTCGATGCCGTCCACGGCCGACAGGCTGACCGTCAGCCCCGCGTCGATGCTGTTAAAGGCGATCGACTGGCCCGACACCTGGACGAAACCGCCCGCGCTCGAATTGCCCAGATCGACCGCGCCCGGCGAGACGATGCTGATGTTGCCGCCGGTGATGATCGAGTTGAGACCGGTGGCGAAGCTGCCCGCATTGGCCGAGAAATTGCCCACGGCCTCGGCATGTTCGACCCTCGTGGCGCCGGGGCTGGACATCAGAATATTGCCGCCCGCTAGTCGGTCGACGGCGATCGTGCCCGCCGGTCCCGCGATTGCCAGCGACAACGTGCCGTCGGCGGCGACAAGGCTGCCGGTTGCGCCGGTGATGGCGGTCCCCGCCGTCAGCGTCACATCGCCGCTCGCGTTCAGCGTTGGTGCGGTGCCTTCGCGACTGTCATGGCGCAGGTCGATCTGGTCGCCCGCGTCGATCGTCAGCGATCCGGCGACGTCAAAGCTGCCGTTCGACTGGCCATAGACGCCGATCGACCCGTCGGTGGCAAGCGTGACATCGCCCTGGCTTGTGATTGTGCCGCCCGCAGGGGCGACGAAGATGCCGGTCGCCGCGATGTTGGTATTGTTGTTTGTCGGCGCGGCAAGGCCGAAAGCCTGTGCGGTGAGGCCCGCAAAATTGATGGCTCCGCCGGTGCTGCGCAACTCGACGCGGCCCGCGGCATCGCCGCTGGCGTCGATGCTCGTCGCTCCCAGGTCGATCTGTCCGGTTCCCGCAGGACGATCGCTCGCTTCGATCTCGACGCGGCCGCCGGCGGTCAGGCCGATGGCGCCCGCGCCGCCACCGCTGCCGCCGCCCTGGCCAAGCCCGCCGATGCCGCCTTCGCCCGCAACGCCATTGGCGGCAAGGCCGACGGCCTCGCCGCCCGAATCGATCGTGCCGCCCGCCGCGACCAGGCGAAGGGTGCCGCCGCTGCCGTTACCCCCGTCGCCGCCATTGCCGGCCTGGTTCCCGGCGCCGAAAACGCTGTTCGCCCCTGCGCCGCCGACGCCGCCTGTGCCGCTGCTGGCGAGTGCGACGCCGCCGCCGGTGCCAAGGCCGAGCGTGACCAGCGCCCCGTCCGTCGCGGCGATTTCGATCGTGCCGCCGCGACCGTCGCCGCCATTGCCGCCGTCCGGGGCGACAGCGGGGAAGGCGCCAAAGCCAAGCCCCCCCGATCCGCCGTTGCCGCCGACCCCGCCGGTGACGAAATTGGTTTCGACGATGGTAAGCCCCGCGCCGGCGCCGTCGGCCTGCATGCGTGAGGTTCCGCCGCTGCCGCTCCCCCCGTCGCCGCCATTGCCGTCGCGGCCGTCGCCGCCGTCGCCGCCCGTGCCGGTCGACGCGATGGTGACGACCAGCGCGCCCGCGTCGAAACCAGTAACGATCGCCTGCGCCACGCCACCGACGCCATCGCCGCCCGTCCCCCCGACGTTGTGGATGCCACCGGCGCCGCCCGTTCCTGTCGCGACGCTGCTGGCCGAAGCGACGGCGGGGATCGCGGTTTCGAGCGCGAGTGTCGCCGTGCCGCCGCGGCCGGTCCCGCCTGTCCCGCCGACGCCGATGCCCGTCGCAGCCCCGCTGCTGCTCGAAAAGAAGCTGTCGCCGCCATCGCCGCCGATTCCCGAAGCGTCGGCGATCATGCTGCTTGCGCTCGTGGCGCCGCCGGTGACGTTGATCGCGGCCGTGCCGCCGATCCCTTCGCCGCCGTTGCCGGGGGTGCCGGGCACGCCGCTGAAACTTGATGCGTTAAAGAAGTTCCCGCCGCGCCCGCCGACGCCAAGCGCGCTTGCCTGCACGACGCTCGCATCGACGACAGCGGTTCCCGAAATATTGATGATGGCAGAGCCGCCGCGCCCCTGGTTGCCTTCGCCGCCGGGGACGATGTTCAGCGGGTCGTCGTCATTGCCCGACAAACCGTTGCCGCCAAAGCCGTTGGCGCTCGCCACGATGTCGGCGACGGTGATCGACCCGCCGCTGACGTCGATCGTCGCGCTTCCTCCCTCGCCACGCCCCGATTGCCCCTCGATGGCGCCACCATCGGCGGCGACCCGCATGTCCCCGATCGCAGCGGTGCCGCCGGTCTGCGAAAAGACGGCGATGCCCCCGCGTCCTGCCCCGGCCGTGCCTGCGTCGCCGAACTGGCCGACGGCGCTGGCGTCTATCGTCAGGAGCGATGCGGTGAGGCTGCCGCCCGTAAGGGTGAGGCTGGCAGTGCCGCCCTGTGCGTCGCCCGTCACGGCGTCGGGCACCCCGGACGCCACAATGGCAAGATCGCCCGCGGCGAATATCCCGCCCGTAACGGTCAGCGCTGCGTTGCCGACGGCGCCCGCCGTGCCGCCGGACTGGAGCGTGAAGTTGCCGGTCGCGCCGCCCTGTTGGCCCATACCGATGGTCAGCGATGCGCCGGCGTCGCCAGTGAAGCTGCCATCGCCTTCGACGAAGAACAGGCCGTCCGCCGAAAGCGGCGGCGGCGACGCAGGCAAGGTCTGTGTTGGTCCCGCGGCAAAGGTGCCGCTGGCGCGCGCAATCGTGTTGCTGCGCAGCAGCGTGTCGGTGGCGACGATGTTCGCGGTTACGGCGCTGACCGGCGCAGCGTCCAGCTCGCCCCCGACGATATTATAGCCCGCCGACAGCCGCACGGCGCCATCGGGGTCGACCTGCGCCGATACGGCATCGTCATAGCCGATCGCGCCGCCGACGAGCAGCGTCACCGCGTCATTCTTTGGAATGGCGACCATATAGATGCGGTTCTGGTCGGTATCGCCCTGTTCGTGCGCGGGGCCGGTGGTCGTGCCGGAATGGTCGATCACCGTGCCGCCCTCCGCTCCGACCGTCACGTCGATGTCGAAGAGGCCGCCATTGATTCGGATATTCGCCGCCTCGGCGGCGACATAGGCCGCCGATCCGTCGACACGCACATTGCCCGCCTGGACGATGCGCGGGGCGACGAGCGCGACATAGGAACTGCCCGGATCGCCGACATTGTTGGCGTTGATCGCTCCGTTGACGGTGATCGCGGCGGTGCTCCCCGATGCGCCGGCCAGGCGGATCGTGCCGCCGGGGCCGAACAGCCCGCCGTTCGTGTCGATGTCGTTCGTGGTCAGCAACAGGCTGCCGACATTGATGACCCCGCTGGCGCCGATCAACAGGCCGCCGGCGTTATAGAACCAGATATTGCCGCCGCGCGGGCCGGTTGTCGAACCGATATAGGAATTGACCGTGCCGTTGAGCGCGATCTGGCGGCTGAGTGCGCCGCCCGATGCGTCGACGAAGCGGTTGAGCACCGTATAGTTACCCGTGCCGACGAAGTTCCAGATTTCGCCCGCCGGAAGAATGTCGATCGCGCCGCCGGTCGGCGCATTGTCGGTCGGCACCCAGTTGATGACGCTTTCGCTGGTCGTAACCGTCACGGTTGTCGTGTTGGTGGCTCCATTGTTGCCGATTGTGCCCGCGCCCGAAACAAAGCTGCCGTTGCCCGCAACCTGCGCAGCGACAGGGCCGCCATGTGCCAGTGCGGCCAGTCCTGCGGCGATTGCGCAACTGGCCAGCAGCCGCTGTTTGCCGTTGCGGCGGGGCGATAGGGTGGCGATGGAACGCATGGCGGTCGTCCTCGATGCACGATTCATGGGTCAGCGCGCCCTGACGCCGAATTGGGTGGTGAGCGACACGAGCAGGCGCGGGTCGGGCCGCCCGGTCAGGAAGCCACCCCGATTGAGCGGGACTGCGAGCGTCACGTCGAGCCGCGCGACATCGCCATAGGCGACGCGCACGCCGCCGCCCGCCGAAAAGAGTTTCTGCGGATCCAGCCCGTCGAAAGCCGCGTCCTCGTTCCACACCCAGGCGGCGTCGAAAAAGGCGAAGGGCTGGATCGCAAACGCCTTGGTATTGGCGGGGACGAACGAACCGTAGCGCGCCTCCAGCGCCACCGCGACGCCGCTGTCGCCGATCACCGTGCCGGGATCGAAACCGCGTCCGACGGTGAAATTGCCGCCCGAAAACTCCTCATAGGCAAGCAAGGGATCGGCGGCCCATTGCGCGCGCGGCGCCGCCGACAGGGTGAACAGCTTGGCCGGGCGCCACTCGGCGAGCGCCTGTGCGCGGACGAGAAAGGCACCGGGCTGTCCCTCGATGCGGGTCAGGGGCACCGCGCCGGGCAGGAAACAGGCCGCGCCGCCGGGGCCGCAATCGTCGCTTGCGCCCAGCACATCCACGCCTTGCCTCGCTTCGAGCGAAGCGGCCAGCGACCAGCGCGGTTCACCGGCGCTATAGCCGCCGCGTCCGGCAATCGATCCGGGATCGACCCAGTTCGCATCAGCGCGCAGATTGAAGACGCGCAGCCGGTCCCTGTTGAGCGGAATGCCCGACAGGCTGATGTCCTGGTCGATGAAATCGAGCCCGCCGCCGACGGCCACCCGCCGCGCCTGCGTCAGCACGAGCGGGTAGGACGCAAAGAGGCTGACGATCTGCGTGTCCGACTTGATCGGCAGTCCGACGAGGTCCGGACGTGTCCAGGCATAGGTATAGCTGGCGCCGATCCGCAACCCTTCGCCGCCGACGCGCATTTCGTGTCCGACCTGCACGACCTTCTGTTCGTCGAAATCGGGGGTTGCATAGAAGCTCAGCGTCGTAAGGTCGCCCATGCCGGTCAACCCCGCGAAGCGCGCACGCGCATTGGCGCCCCAGCGGCCGACATCGCGCGATCCGAGATTCTGGGCGTTGAAGTCAAATATGACGGGCGTGCGCACCACCGTCACTTCGCCGACGACCTCGCCCGATGTGGCGCCGGGGCGCAGCGTCAGCCGTGCGTCCATCCCCGGAATGTCGTGCGCGAGCAGCAGATAGCGTTCGGCATCGGCGATGTTGAACACCGGCGCATCGTCGAGCCGCGACAGATAGCGTTGGAGCAGCCGTTCGTTGGCACCGGCATCGCCGCGCACCTCGACGCGCGTCATCCGCGCGGCGAGAATGTCGAGCCGCACGACGCCGTCGTCGATCGTCTGCGCGGGGACGCGCACCGCCGCCAGATAGCCTTTGGCGCGCAGCATCGTCGCCGCGCGGTCGCGGATGTCGCAGACCGCGGCGATCGGCAGTTCCTGTCCGGCGCGATCGGCCCAGCTGGGCCGCAGCATCGCGGGGTCGATGCCTTCTACGGGCGAAAAGTCGACGGCGCGAAGGGTGAAGCGGATGTGGGAAAATTGCGGGTCGGCAAGCGGGCATGGCGCGCGCTCGATCGCGTCGTCGACCGCCAGTATCCGTTCGCCGGACTGCGCCGCGGGCGCGAGCGGCGGGCGCTGGATTTCCTCGCGCGTGGGAATCTGCGGCGTTGCTTGCGCAAGCGCGCCGACGGGAAGCGCGACCGCGATCAGCCCCGCCGAAACGGCCAGCATGTTGCGGATCGCCGCCCCCCGCAGCCCGAAAATCCGATAAGCTTCCTCACCCCCCGACACGGCCATCACCACCCCTTGCGCTCGGACGCGGCGCGACGATCGCGCGGCGCCATTTCGATCGGAACTGCCGCTGTCCGGGCAGCACGATATTCGACCCAGGGATATGGTCCGCACGCAACCGGCGGCCTTTTCCTGGCTGATTATCAGATGGACGGCGCGGCGACAATGGCCGCCCCGTCCATCGGCGCCGTCATCCCTGGCCGCCTTCGGCTTCTGCCATGGTATCGACGAGGCGGTCGAGCTGCCGCGCGCAGCCCTTCGCCATCAACATCTCGACCGAGGTTTCGGCGGTATCGGGCACCGTCTCCATCGCGGCGAAGCGCACCGTTACCGGCTTCGGCAAGCCCGCGCCCGACAGGCGATAATCGACGCCATATTGCACCGGCAGCACGTCGGTCGGCCATTTGCGGAAATTGGCGCCGTCGACGATCGCGACAGTCGCCTTCTTGCCGCCGCTTTCGATTTCGAGCGCAGTATCGCCTTCCATGTTGGGACGCCAGAGCAGCAGCGTGGCAGGATCGGCGACGCAGAAGGTGCCGCCCTGACGATAATCGAGCAGCCACAGGTTCGGCGCGCGCGTTTCGGCGGGAATCGGGTCGCCCGGACCGCGCGAAAATCCGCCGCGCGAGCGGACCGTCGGCCCCTTGGCAAGCATCCGCGCGACATTGCTGCCGAGCGACTGGCTGGCCTGCACATTGCCCGTCGCGCTGAAGGTGCCGGGCCCCGACAGGGTGCGCGTCCTGCCCGATTGCATCAGCACGACGCGATCGCCGGCAACGAGCGTCACGCGGTCCGACGCCTTGAGCTTGGCGCCGGTCGGATATTTGCTCGCCGATGGGCCGGTCGAACGGACGACCATCGATTGCGCGGCGGCGGCGCCGGTGACGGCCAGCGCGAGCGCGGCAGCGGCCGCGAGTCCGATACGGCGCATCCGTAAGTCAGGAAAGGACATAGCTTTCTCCTCTTTTCGTCTGGTTCAGGCGTTCGATCAGGAACTGGATGGCGGCATCCTGACCGAATTCGTGCCGCAATTCTGTGGCCAGCGTCACAAAGGCCTGTTTGTCGCCCGCACCGTGCGCGGCGACAAGCGCCGCGACGCGCGCGCGCTGGTCGGCCGCAAGGTCGGGACGCGGGGTGAAGACGTCGACGGGCTGCGCGCGGCCGCGCAGCGTCACGCGGCCCATCGGCACCAGATCGTCGCGGCCCGACCGCGCCGCCGCCTCGGCCGATACGAGCACGCCGGTCTTCAGGCTCTTGTTCGCGGCCTCCAGGCGTGACGCGGTGTTCATGCTGTCGCCGAGCGCGGTATATTGAATGCGTCCCTCGCCGCCGAAATTGCCGACGATCGCGTCGCCGACGTGCAGACCCACGCGCGTCATCCCGATCGGCGGAATATCCTCGGCGGCAAGGTCGACGCGGAATGCCTCGCCCGCCTGATACATGGCGAGCGCCGCCGCCGCCGCCCTTTCGCCATCGTCGGGGCGGCTGATCGGCGCCCCCCAGAAAGCGACCACCGCATCGCCGACGAACTTGTCGATCGTTCCGCCATGATCCAGCACGATGTCCGACAGGCGATCGAGATATTCGTTGAGCAGCCGCGCGACGGTTTCCGGCGTCACCGCATGGCTCAATTTGGTGAAGCCTTCGAGGTCGGTAAAGACGCAGAAGATGTTGCGCCGTTCGCCATGGAGCGAAAGCTGATCGGGGTCGCGCATGATCTGCGCCGCAACGTCGGCGGGCAGATATTTGCCGAGCGCCGATTGCGCAAAGGCGCGCTGGCGCGACCCGATCGTGCGCGCGGCGGTGCCGACCGCCGCATAGCCGAAGAGCCAGCCGACGGCCCAGCCGAAGGTCGGCAGCGTCGTTGTGTCCACGCCGCGTCCTTGCAACCAGAAAGGAAAGGCGATGAAAAAGGCCATCTGGCCAAGGAAGGCGAGCGCCACCCAGCGCGCCCGCAGGTCGATCAGGCTGGTGAGCCCGCCGGCGAGCACGATGAGCAGCGCGAGCACCCATAATGTCGGCCCGGCGAGCGGCCGCGCCCATGCCTTGTCGAGCTGTTGCGCGAGCATATGCGCGTGGACTTCCAGGCCGATCATCGTTTCATGCTGGCCGGTGATCGCGTCGGGAAAGCGGCTGAGCGGCGTGTTGAACTGGTCATTGTCGATGATGTCGCCGCCGATCAGCACATAGCGATCCTTCACCAGATCGGAAAAGCCCGCGCGCATGTCGGCGTCCATCGGCAGCGCGAAGCTGTCGATCGGGATGTTCGCGAACACCGGTTCGACCTGGCCGTCGCCGGCACGCGCCGGGACGAGGAAACGGATCGCGCCCCTGTAATCGGCGTGCGCCGGATCGACCGGGGCCAGCGCATTGGCCATCAGCGGCGGCAGTCCCGGCGGCCGGTCGGGCCAGCGGCGGATCACGCTGTCGTCGTCGGTGTGGAACAATACGCTGGTCGGCCGGGTCTTTGCGGTCGCGACGTCGGCGATGAAGGCTTCGAGAAACTTCTGCTGTTCGTAAAAGATGGTGTTCGGGTTGCTCGCCTGTTCGGCATAGGCAAGCCAGGTCGGCGTCTGCATCGCGCGCAATTGCGCTTTCAGCGCGTCGTCGTCGGGGCGCGGCGAATCAAAGGCGATATCGATGCCGATCGCCCTCGCCCCCATCTGGTCGATATTGGCCAGCGCGGCGGTGAGCAGCGAGCGGTCGAGCGGCGAGCGGATGCCGGTGTTGAACAGCGTTTCGTCATTATAGGTGACGAGCACAATGCGCGGATCCTGCCGGACCTTGGGCGCCATCAAGGTCGCGCGTGCGTCGTAAAGGGCGCGTTCGGCGGCGTCGATCAGCGGCAGCTGCCAGCTGAAACGCGCGATCAGGACGGCGACGAACAGGAAGAGGATCGTCGCCGCCATGCGCGACGGGCCAAGCTGCATGACGAGGCGGCGGATGCGCTTGCCGAGCGGCACCACGGGCGGCCGCCCGGTCGCTTCGTCGGACGGCGCGACCGTTGCTGCCGCACGGGCGGGGGGTTCGGGCGCGTTCATCGGATCAGCGCGCGGCGCGGCCGACCGCCTGTCCCTGCTGCGCTGTTTGCGCGCCGCGCAGCAGTGGCTGCGCGCCGTCGCCGATGATCGCAAAGCCCGCCCAATAATAGGGATGCGACGTTCGTTGGTCATCCATCAGCCGAAGCTGCGTGTTCCACAGCGCGTCGGCAATGCTGGCGCCTTCGCCGCCGCCGAACAATCCGCCGATGAGGCGCGTCGTCGCGTCGAAATCGTCGGGGGCCGGCCAGTGGCTCGCGATCACCGAACGGCCGCCCGCGCCGATGAAGCTGCGCACCAACCCGTCGAGGGCGTTGCCGCCGCCCGAAAGCCCTGCTTCGCGCGTCGCGGCCACGCTCGCCGCGCCCGCCGTATCGCACGCCGAAAGGATGACGAGGTCGGCGTCGATCTTGAGGTCGAAGATTTCCTGAAAGGTCAGCAGACCGTCCGAATCCTGCCCGCCGAACGAGGTCACGAGGGCGGGGCGCGCGGGGCAGGCGGGGCGCGGCGCGTTGACCAGCCCGTGCGTCGCGAAATGGATGATGCGATAGTCCGCAAGGTCGGCGCGCGTCTTGACCGCCGTATCGGTAAAGGCGCCGCCGGTGAGCAACGCGCCCGCCGCGGCGCCCATGGCGTTGCGCGCGGTGACCAGCTCGTCGGCGGAAATCGGCCGCGCCCATTGCGCGGCGTCCCACAGGCAATCGCTGTCCATGCCGCCCGCCGCGCCGCGCGTGCCGAGCGAGGGCAGCCGGTCGCCCAGTGGCAGATTTTCGCCAAGTCCGAAATATGGCTTGGCCGCTCGCGACGGCGGCGCCTGCCGCGTGTTGCGGAACGCGAGCGCGGACACGGCGGTGCTGGGGCGGCTGGTGCGACCGAGCCAGGCGATCTGGCGCATGTCGAACGGATCGGCATCGGGGTCGAGCACGCGCTGTTCATAGGCGGCCAGCCCCGTATCGGCGGTGATGAGCAGGTTGATCGGCAGGCGCAGCATCGCGCCGTCGGGCTCGAAGATCAGGTGCGGCACCGCGGGCAGTCGTGCGGCGACCGGTCCGAACAGCTGGCCATAGAGGCGATGGGCGGTTGCGGCGTCGAAGGGATAGGTGACGCGGCGACCATTTTCGACGATCGAAATCGTCGCGCGGATCGCGTCGACCGCGCGTTCGAGCTCGGCGGCGCCGATGTCCGATTTCCAGAGCTTTGCCCCGCCCGGCTCGATGAGCATCGCATAAACGCTGTCGCCGACGACGAGCATCTTCAGATAGGCTTCGTCGCCGCGCAGCACCGCCTGCAATTCGGCGAGGTCAAGCTTCCCCGGCGCGACGACGCGATATTGCGGAAATGTCGACAGGCGGGTGATCGTTTCGGCCTGCTGGAACGCCAGATTGTCGAGCTGGGTGCGGATGTCGGCGCGCAGCGCGGCGATGTCGGCCGATTGCGGGAGCTGCGCGAGCCGCGCATCCTCGATCCGCGCGCGTTCGATGTCGCGGTTCAGCGTCGTTGCCTGACGAAACAGGCGCGCGCCCTCGTCGCTGCCGCTCGACAATTCACGCGCGAGCACCGCCTGTGTGTCGGCGACGCCGGGACGAATCTGGAGCTGGCTGGCGACGAAGAAATCCTGCGCCGCGGTGGGGTCGCTCGCGGCGCGCGCGGCGAGCAGCCGGTAATAGGGCGCCATCATATTCGCCATGCCCGTGGTCGAGCGTTGCGATTGGGCCAGCGCGGTCACGATCTCGCGATAAATGCCCATCGCTTTGTCGTCCTGCCCATGTCGGGTAAGGAAGGCGGCATAGCGCGCGCGCGCCGAGGCAAGGGCGGTGGTTTCGGGATATTCCACGGCGAGCAGCGTGATCGCCTCGCCAAAGCGCGCGTCGGCGCCGTCGATGTTGCCCAGCGCTTCTTCTGCAAGGGCGAGTTCGCCAAGCATCTGCGAACGCAGCCGGATGATCGAGGTGACGCGGCCTTCGCGCACCGCCAGAGCGTCCGCCAGTCCCCGGATCTGCGCGGACCTGGCCGCGTCGGGGTTGCCGCGCAGCCGCTCGACGGTGCCGAGCAGGTGGACCGCCTGTGCGTCGATGATCTGCGCGCGTTCGATCGGCGACAGCCGTTCGCGTTCGCCCGCCTGCACCAGCCTGGCGTCACCGCCGCTGTTGACGCCGGCAACGATCGCAGGCGCCAGCGTCACCGCTCCGTCGGCGACCGTCACGCCCGTGGCGAGCGGCGGGATCGGCATTTGCAGCCGGGCCGCCGCGCCATCGAAATCGCGCTGGTTGAGCGCGTGGATCGCCCGGAAATTGCGGCGGAGGCGCAACTGGACGAGGTCGCTCGTCGGGATCGCCTCGACCTCGGCAAACAGGCGCTCGGCCTCGGCAAACTCGCCAAGGTTCGAGCGTTGCAGCGCGCGGTTGAGCGTGAATTCGGTCGGGTCGACGCCAACCGTCGCGCGGTCTTCGAGCGCGCGCCGCGACAGCGCTTCGAAAAACTCGGCCGCCTCGGCATAATCGCCGCTATGGTTGCGGCGGTATCCTTCGGCGAGCGCCTTGTCGATGTCGATGGCGCCCGCAAGCGTGCGGGCAAAGCCGTCGTTGCCACCGACCGAGGTGGTGGCGACGCGAATCACGCCGGGGACGACACGGCGCTGTCGCACCGATTCAAGCGCGATCGCGAGTGCGTCGGCATAGGCTTCGAACCCTTCGGCGGTGTAGGCATTTGCACCGTCGGTCGCGATCCGCGTCGTCCACGTCGCATCACTGTCGCGCAGCGTGCAGCGTGCGCCGGTGGTGCAGGTCACGCGACCCGCGCGTGCGCGCTCGATGCGGGCGCGGGCGTCGTCGGCCCCCGTGCGCAGAACCCGGATCGTGCCGACAGGCTGGCTTGCGTCGCGGCAGACGACCGTCCACGCACGGTCGAACATGCCTGCGATGACCGGGTCGCGCACCGTCGCCTGCACCTCGCAAAGCGCACCACCCTCGGACCCGATCGAAAAACTGTCGCGCAGCGTCGGGTCGCCGCCCTGCGCCAGCGCGCCGGTCGGCACCGTCAGGGCAACCGCTGCCAGGGCGGCCATCCAATGCGGAACTCGAACGGTCATCACAATCCCCCAAACACAGGCCTTCCGGCGCGCTGGCCCCGGGGCGCCGTTCCGGTGCCATTCCGGCGCGGCGCAGGCATCATTGCTGTGGTGCGACCCATTCCCTGCCGAAAACCCTAAACCCTTCGCATCGGAAAGGGAAGTGATCTGCCGCACAGCTCGCTTGCGCCGGGAAGGCGAGCCACCTATCTGCAAGGTCAAGGCTCAACCGGCGAGGACAAGATGACCACATTCGACGATCGTGAACGGGCATTCGAAACGCAATTTGCACGCGACCAGGAGGTGCAGTTCCGCATCATCGCGCGCCGCAACCGGCTGCTCGGCGAATGGGCCGCCGAACGCATGGGACTGACCCCCGAAGAGACCGACGCCTATGCCAAGGCCGTGGTGCAGGCCGATTTCGAGGAAGCGGGCGACGAGGATGTCATCCGCAAGCTCGTGGGCGACCTGACCGCCGCGGGCGTCGAGATCAGCGATGCGGAGATCCGCGCGATGTTGAACGACAAGACCGCCGAGGCGCGCCGCCAGTTCATCGACAGCGAGAATTGAGGCTTTTGCGATGGGTATGCGCGAGGACGAATTGAAGGCGATGATCGAGGCGGCGTTTCCGGGCGCTGCCGTCACGATCACCGACCTTGCGGGCGACAACGACCATTATGCCGCCCATGTCGTCAGCGAATCCTTTCGCGGGATGAGTCGCATCGCGCAGCACAAGGCGGTCTACGCCGCGCTCGGCGGACGCATGGGCGGGGAACTTCATGCCTTGCAATTGACCACTGCCGTCCCTTCATAGGGGCAAACCGCGAAACCCAATCGGCGCCCGTGCGCCCCGGAGACTGACCATGAGCGATCCCGCCGTCCACGACCGCATTGCCAAGCTGGTTGCCCAGCATCCCGTGCTGCTTTTCATGAAGGGCACGCCGCTGTTTCCGCAGTGCGGCTTTTCGTCGCGTGCGATCGCGATGCTTGATCGGCTGGGTATCGAATATGAAACGGTCGATGTGCTGCAGGACATGGAAATCCGGCAGGGGATCAAGGAGTTTTCGGACTGGCCGACGATCCCCCAGCTGTATGTGAAGGGCGAGTTTGTCGGCGGCAGCGACATCATGATGGAAATGTGGGAAGCGGGCGAGCTTCACGCGCTGATGGACGGCATTCCGACCCGCGCCGAATGATCGGGGCGGACGGGTCAACCGCTCCGCGCGTCTATAACCGGTCCGGTGAGGTGAGGCGTCGGAACGCGGCTTTCAGCGTGGCCGCGGCATCGCCCATGCTCAACCGCCCGTCGCTCATAAAGGCTCCGTCAATCAGCAGTGCAAGCTGCATTGCCACCTGCGCCGTCGGTTTGGCGCCCACGCTCTGACAGATCGCCTCCAGCCGACGGAGCATTTCGGCCTTGTGCCGACGCGCGACGATGCGGGCGGGATGGCCGGGATCGGCAAATTCGGCAGCGACGTTGATCTGCGGACAGCCGCGATAGCCCGGCCGCTCGACGCGCGCGCCGATCCAGTCGCCCAGCGCATCGAGCACCGCATCGGCCGACGAGGCCGATGCCACCGCCGCATCCCATTGCTGCCAGAATTCGGCGTCTTCCTGTTTCAGAAACGCCTCGACCAGCGCGTCCTTGGTCGGAAAATGGCGGTAAATCGTGGTTTTTGCGATCCCCGACGTCTCGACAATCTCTTCCATTCCGACCGCACGCACGCCTTTTGCATAAAAGAGCGCCGCGGCGGTGCGGAGCGCCTGCATTCGCGCGCGCCGCGAGTGGCGCGACGGTTTTTCCAAGACGGGCTGGGTGTCGGGCATCGATACATCTTGACAGCGATACCGCGCGGTGTCATTGGAAAAAACGATACCGATCGGTAGCGTGTTTGGAGGACGGGAATGAATATGCGGCGGAAACCGAACATCGCCGTGCTGGGGGCGAGCGGCCATACGGGCCGGTTCGTCGTCGATACGCTGCGGCGCGAAGGCGCAGTCGCGATCGCCGCCACCCGTTCGGGGCGGTTCGCACCAATAGCGGGCGAAGAGGAGCCGTGTCATATCCTCGATTTTACCTTGCCGGAGACGCTCGACGAGGTGCTGCGAGGCGCCGACGCGGTCATCAATTGCGCCGGTCCTTTCTTCGACACTGCGATGCCGGCGGCCGAAGCTGCGCTGCGCGCCGCCATTCCCTATCTGGATGTTTCGGCCGAACAGGCGACGACGCGCCGCCTGTTCGATATGCTTGATGAGCCGGGCCGCGCTGCCGGGGTGACGATGCTGCCCGCGATGGCATTTTTCGGTGCTCTCGCAGATCTGCTCGCCTCGACGCTTGTTGATGAGGGCGAGCATGCCGAAACGATCGACATCGCGGTCGGGCTCGACAGCTGGCATCCGACCGCGGGCACCCGATTGACGGGGGACAAAAACATCTATCCGCGGATGATCGTCCGCGACGGCGCGCTGGTGCCGGTTCCCGATCCCGCACCGGGCGGCGAATGGGACTTTCCCCCGCCGCTCGGCGTTCAGCCGGTGACGTGCGTTGCGTTGAGCGAAATCATCCTGATTTCACGTCACATCAGCGCTGGATCGGTGACCAGTTTCATGAATCTGAAGCCGCTGGATGATCTGCACGAAGTGACGACGCCGCCGCCCCGTCCGGTCGATGCGCGCGGCCGTTCGGCGCAGCATTTCATCATGGATGTGCGCGCGACGATTGCCGGGCAGGTGCGGCGCGCGCGCGCCAGCGGCACGGACGTCTATGCCGCGTCGGCGCCGCTGATCGTCAGGGCGTGCCTTGACCTGCTGATGCGCGAGGCGCCGCCATCCGGCGTGCGGGCACCGGGCGAAGTGTTCGATGCGCAAAGCTTCCTGTCCCGGCTGACGCCCGACATCGTGCTTGGCGGCTGATTTGCGTCGACCGCAAACGGCTCAGCGGCAGCGCAGTTCGCCACGATCGATGGCGCGGCCGAGCAGCGCGCCGCCGGCGGCGCCGATGATCGTGCCCACGGTGCGGTCGCGGCCACCGTCGAGTTCGCGCCCGACGAGCGCGCCCACCGCGCCGCCGATGATCAGGCCGGTGGTGCCATTGTCGCGGCGACAATAATAGCGGCCGTCGCGGCCGCGCCAGATGCGGTCGCTGTGCGACAGGCGGCGCGGCTCGTAATAACGGCCATAGCTGTCGTAGATGGCGCGATCCTTTGCCCGCTTGCCATGCGCGGGCGCCCAGGGCGGCGGATCGGCATAGGCGGTGCCGGTCGGCAACGCCAAGGCGGCGAGAAGTGCTGCGGCAAAAATGCGTTTCACGTCGTTGCTCCCTTTATTTGTCGGCGACCGACATCCTAATCCGCCAGCCGGAACGCGCGATGAACGGACTATGTTCCGCCGATGTGATGCAAGGGGCGGGCAAAAGCGTCCGGGGGGCGGGGCCGTTCGGCCGCTCCGCCCCCCGTTTGCATGGGGGTAAGTGGGGATTTCCGGAGTGGGGGCAGGGGGCATCAGGGACCAGACCGATGCCCCCCACCGCTCCATTTGAGCGGAACACTCGGGAACAACCCAAACCATACAATTGCCGTGCCAGATCGACGCGAACGCGGATTCGGGCGGGCATTGCTGGTTAGCGATTCCTTACCGCGGCCCGCCGGTGTCAAAAATCCCGACAGACAGGCGGCAAGCGCGGTTCGTCTTGTTCAGCCAGCGTTCAGCCCATTGACTACATTTGTAGTCGTGTCACGGTCGACGAAGCCAATGGGAGGGGTCCGCATGGCAGAACGAGCAAGCGAGTCAGAGATGCAGGTGCTGTCGGCGCTGTGGGACGAAGCCCCGCAGACCGCGGCCGATCTTGCGGCACGCGTCGGGGCCGCAAATGGCTGGACGCAGGCGACGGTCAAGACGCTGCTCGCGCGGCTGGTCCACAAGGGCGCGGTGACCGCCGAGGCCGATGGCCGTCGCTATCGCTATCGCCCCGCGATCGGGCGCGCCGAGGCGGTCGGCGAGGAATCGCAGCGCTTCGTCGACCGGCTGTTCGGCGGCCGCGTCAGCCCGCTGATCGCGCATCTTGCCGCCCGCGAGGCGTTGAGTGATGCCGACATCGCCGAGATCGAGGCGCTTTTGAAAAGGCTCAAGTCGTGAGCGGCGCGCTGCTGATCGAAGCGTGGAGCGACACGCTGCTCGCCACCGCGCTGCTCGTCGTCGCGGTGCTGCTGGTCCGCAAGCCCTTCGCCCGCCATTTCGGCGCGCGGTTGACCTATGGCCTGTGGGCGATTCCCGCGCTGCGGCTCGTGCTGCCGCCGCTCCCCTTTGCCGACCCGGTGGCCGCGCCCGTCGCGGTGCCGGTCGAGGCGGGGACGACGCTGGCGCTGCCCCTCGATGTCGCCGCGACGACCGACGCTGTGGCGCCTGTCTGGACATTGGCCGATGTCCTGCCGTGGCTTGTCGTGCCGTGGGCAGCGGGCATGATCGCGGTGATTGGCGCGGCAGTGCTGGCGCATCTGCGCTTTCGCGCCGCGGTGCTGAAGGATGCGGTCGAGCTCGAACCCGTCGGGTCGATCCGGCTGGTGATGACCGATGCGGTCGATGGGCCGGTGGCGTTCGGGCTGTTGCAGCGCGTCGTCGCGGTGCCGCAGGATTTCTTTGCCCGCTATGCCGCCGAAGAGCGGGCGCTCGCGGTCGATCACGAGCTGTCGCATCACCGCCATGGCGATCTGTGGGCCAATGCCGCCGCGCTGGTGCTGCTTGCGTCGCAATGGTTCAATCCTTTTGCCTGGCGTGCGATCCGCGCCTTTCAGTTCGACCAGGAGGCGGCGTGCGATGCGCGCGTGCTGACGATGACGGACGATGCGGGGCGGCACGACCGCGCGGCCAATTATGCGACCGCGATCGTCAAGGCCGCGGTCGGCCCGCGGCTGGCGCTGGCGGCGCCCATGGCGGTTCACGACAATTTGCAGGAGAGGCTGACGATGTTGACGAAGCGGGATATTTCAAAGCGGCGCGGCGTCGCCGGCCGGTTGCTGATCGGCGGCGCGGCGCTGGCGGTGCTTGGCGCGACGGCGACGCTGGTTCCGTCAGGCATCGCCGCGGCGACGACACCGCCAGGCGATATTCCGGCGCCGCCCGCTCCCCCGGCTGCGTCCGATGCGCCGTCGGCGCCCGAAGCGCCGGCCGTGCCTGACGTGATGGTCTTTACCGGTATCGATGAGGATGTGCACGAAACGGTGTCGACATCCGACGACGGCAAGCGACGCGAGGTGCGCCGCATCGTGATCCGCCATGACGATGACCGGGACGGCAAGGCGGCCGATGCGCCCGCCGATCGCAAGACCAGGGCGCAGCGGTTCGAGATCCGCATGCCGGGCAGCCTGTCGCGCGAAGATGTTCTGGCGACGCTGAAGGAGCAGGGCATCACCGGTGCGCGCGCCGAAGCGATCGCCGACAAGCTGGAAGCGAAGCGCAAGGAACGGCTCCACGCCGCGCTGGCGCCGATGCCTCCGATGCCTCCGATGCCTCCGGTCCCGCCGATTTCCTGGTCGGGTGACGGCAAGGCGATGATGCTTGGCAGGTGCCGTGATGGCAGCAAGGCCGCGCCGGTCGTCGACCGCAAGAGCAGCGAGGGCGGCACGCGCAACCATGTCGTCGTGCTGGGATGCGGCGAATCTGCCGAAGTCCGGGCGTTGCGCGTGTCGGCGCTGAAAAAGGCTCGCGAGGCGTTCGCCCAGGGCGAGCAGGCGCGCGGACTGTCGGACGAGCTGCGCGCCAAGGTGGCCGCCGACATCGACAAGGCGATCGCCGAAATCGAGAAATCCGGCGAATAGCGCCGGACCTGCTTCGACGCCGATCCTTGCTCCCCGGTGGGGTCGGCGACGGGGGCGGGGAAAGGGGGCGGCCGGTGCCGCTCCCTTTTTCATGCCGACAGCACGGGCGGGACGGCGGTTTCGGGGCGGGGAGCAGTCGTGGCGGCCGTTCCAGTCCCCCTGAAGGGCAGGGGCTTTCATTTGGTCATGGCCGCTTTGGGTCGAATGCTGCCATGATGTGAAATCATCGCCGCTGCCCCTTTCGTTCCTTCCGCTGCGATGCCACATTGAAGGCATGAGCCGAGAGAAACCCTGGCCCGACAGCATCCGCGCCGGCGAGTGCGAGCAGCACGAGCCGCTGGTGCGCCGCGTGCTCGCGCCCAACCCGTCGCCCTATACCTTCACCGGAACGCAGACGTGGATCGTCGGGGCGGGGCGCGACGTCGCCGTGATCGACCCCGGCCCGACGGGCAGCGGGATGAGCGTCGGCGATCCGCCCGACGCCAATGGCCAGGGGCATGTCGATGCGATCCTGCGTGCCGTCGAGGGCCAGCGCGTCGTGGCGATCCTGTGCACCCACACCCACCGCGATCATTCGCCCGCCGCGGCGCCGCTGAAGGCCGCGACCGGCGCGCCGATCGTCGGCTGCGCGCCGCTCGCGCTGACCGACGACGGGCCGCGCGCCGATTCGGCGTTCGACCCCGATTATGCGCCCGATCGCGTGCTGATGGACGGCGAACGGATCGCGGGCGACGGCTGGACTATCGAGGCGGTCGCGACGCCGGGGCACACGTCGAATCATCTCTGTTTCGCGCTGGTCGAAACCGGCGCGCTGTTCACCGGCGATCATGTCATGGCCTGGTCGACCAGCGTGGTGAGCCCGCCCGACGGCGACATGGCGGCCTATATGGCGAGCCTGTCAAAGCTTTATGAGCGAGACGACCGCGTCTATTATCCCGCGCACGGCCCCGCGGTGACCAAACCCAAACAGCTTGTCCGCGGGATGCTTGGCCACCGCAAGCAGCGCGAACGGCAGATATTGCGGGAACTCGAAAGGGGCACGCGCGTGATCCCCGACATGGTGAAACATATGTACAAGGGGCTGGACCCGCGGCTGACCGGCGCCGCCGGCCGTTCGGTGCTCGCGCACCTCATCGACCTCGAGGCACGCGGCCGCGTCGTGCGCGAGGACGAGTGCTGGAGGCTGGTCGCATGAGCCGGGGATTGTTCCGCGCCGCGATCGTCGTGGTGCTGGCGCTCGCGCTCTTCTTCGGCTGGCGCGCGTGGACCGAGTGGCGGCGCGGTTACGATCCGCAGACGGTCGTTGCCGCCAGCCTGGAGGGGCTGAAGGAGCAGAATGTCCTTGTTCCCTTTACCGCGCGCTATGTCGCGGTGGTGACGTCGACGCAGAGCCGGCTGGGGCTGAGCGCGAAAAAGACGCTCATCATGCCGGGGACGGTGCGCTACGAACTCGATCTCGGCCGCCTGGAACAGTCCGACCTTGAATGGGACGGTGCGACCAATGCGCTGACCGTGACGCTGCCGGCGCTGCGGCTTGCCGGGCCTGAAATCGACATCGACGCGATCAGCGAATATCGCGACGGCGAAATCCTGCTGACCCTGACCGATGCCGAGGCCTCGCTCGACGCCGCGAATCGCAAGGCGGCGCAGGAGGAACTGATCCGGCAGGCACGCGGCGCAACGCCGATGCGCCTTGCCGAAGGCGCGGCGCGCGCCGCGATCGAGCAAAGCTTTGCCATGCCATTGAAGGCCGCGGGTATCGACGCCACGGTGACGGCGCGTTTCGAGTAGGAACTAACGGGTCCTGACCCTAGCTTTTGCGGAACAACGCCTCGGCCGCAGCTTTCTGGCTCGTCGCGGCGCGACGGTGAGCGCGGACGCGTTCGATTTCGGTTTCCAGCGTAGCGATGCGCGCGTCCAGCTCGTCCAGCGACAGCGGATCGAGCGGCTGGCGAATGAGCGCGGCCAATATATCGTCGCGGCGGCGCGGAAGCTCGTCGTCGTCCATGGCCATCCTCCTGAAATGATGCGCGACTGTTGACCCGTGTCGCCGCACTGTCAATAAGGCGCGTCAGGGGGTAGGGAACCGGGCCAGTGGGGGAATAAAGCGTGACCATCCTGCCAGCAGAAATGACCGCCGTTGCCATCAGTGCGCCGGGGGGGCCGGAAATGTTGCAGCCCGCGACGCGGCCGGTGCCGCAGCCCGGCGCGGGAGAGGTGCTGATCCGCGTCGCCGCTGCGGGGGTCAACCGCCCCGATGTGCTGCAGCGCATGGGCTTTTACCCGCCGCCGCCGGGCGCGTCGGACCTGCCGGGGCTGGAGGTTGCGGGCACGGTGGTTGCCGTCGGACCGGGGAGCGATCCCGAAATGCTGGGTCAGGCGGTGTGCGCGCTCGTGGCGGGCGGGGGCTATGCCGAGTTCTGCGTCGCGCCGACCGGAAGCTGTCTGCCGGTGCCACGGGGCTTTTCGATGGCCGAGGCCGCGGCGCTGCCCGAAACCGTCTTTACGGTGTGGCACAATCTGTTCGAGCGCGGCTATGTGCGGGAGGGTGAAACGGTACTGGTCCATGGCGGCACCAGCGGTATCGGCACGACCGCTATCGGCCTTTGCAACCTGTTCGGCGTCGAGGTGATCGTCACCTGCGGCAGCGCGGAAAAATGTGCGGCGGCGCGGGCCCTGGGCGCAACCCATGCGGTCGATTATTCCAGCGAGGATTATGTCGAGGCCGTCAAGACCGTTACCGGCGGGGCGGGGGTTCACGCCGTGCTCGACATGGTCGGCGGCGATTATGTGCCGCGCAACCTCGACTGCCTTGCCGACGACGGGCGCCATATATCCATCGCCTTTCAGCGCGGCGCCAGGGTCGAGATCGACATTTCGCAGGTGATGCGCCGCCGCCTGACGCTGACCGGATCGACGCTGCGCGCGCGCAGCGCGGAGTTCAAGGCGCTGCTCGCCGACGAGATCGGCCGCACACTGTGGCCGCGCCTTGCCGAAGGCGCGTGGAAGCCGGCAATGGACCAGAGCTTCCCGCTGACCGACGCAGCCGCCGCGCACGCGCGGATGCAGGCGGGCGCGCATGTCGGCAAGATCGTGCTTACGGTTTAGGATCAGGGGCCCAATCGGGCACGCCCGCCTGTGCAAGCGCAGGGCAGCCCCTGCCGCCCGCGGCGGGCCGTTTGCGACTGGCTGCGCGAGGACGTCGTTTGGCGCGCCATCGGCCTGAGCTTGCGCGCAACGCGAATAAGGTCTAAACCTCCGCCCGACGGCCGCCCCGCGAGGGGCGGCCCTTATTATTTCCGCTTGGAGAGTTTCCGTCATGGCCAATGCCAATCCGACCCCGCTGATGCCGCATGCGACCGCCGCCTGGCTGGTCGACAACACCGGGCTGACTTTCGGCCAGATTGCCGAATTTTGCGGCATTCACATCCTGGAAGTGCAGGCGATCGCCGACGAGACCGCGGCGACCAAATATACCGGCCGCGATCCCGTGCGCGCGCACGAGCTGTCGATGGAAGAAATCGAAAAAGGGCAGAAAGACCCCAGTTACAAGCTCAAGATGAGCGCGCAGGCGCAGGACGTGATTCGCCGCACGCGCGGGCCGCGCTACACGCCGGTCAGCAAGCGGCAGGACAAGCCCGACGGCATCGCCTGGATCCTGAAGAACCATCCCGAAGTGTCCGACGGCGCGATCAGCAAGCTCATTGGCACGACGCGCAACACGATCGGCGCGATCCGCGACCGCAGCCACTGGAACAGCGCGAACATCGTGCCGAAAGATCCGGTGACGCTGGGCCTTTGCTCGCAGCGCGAACTCGACGCCGTCGTCGCCAAGGCCGCGAAGAAGGCGGGTATCAAGGCGCCCGAGGACAGCCGCCTCGAAGGTGACCGCGAAGCGCTGCTAGAAGAATTGCGCGCCGAACGCACCGCGGCGAATGAAGCGCGCGCTGCCGAAGTGGCGCAAACCGACGCCGACGACGAAGGCTGAGGCATGGCGGGGGCGGACGAGGACAATATCCCGGCGGCCACCGGCTCGCCGGACGCCTCGCTGACCCAGGACGACAGCTTTACCGCAACGAGCCATGCGGGCCTGACCTATCCGTGGGGCAAGGCCGCGCCGGGCACGGGCGAGACGATCCGCATCGCCAACGGGATCAGCTGGGCGCGCATCCCGATGCCGGGATCGCTCGGCCATATCAACAGCTGGCTGCTCGACGACCATGACGGCGTGGCGGTGGTCGATACCGGCATCTGCCTGACTATGTGCTCGGACGCGTGGAAGGCGCTCTATGCGGGCGCGCTCAAGGATCGGCGCATCACGCGCGTCATCGGCACGCATCTGCACCCCGACCATATCGGCCTGGCCGGCTGGATCGCCAAGAAGCAGGGCGTGAAGCTGTGGATGACGCGTGGCGAAATGCTCACCGCGCGGGCGATCGTTGCCGATTCGGCCGACAGTGCGCCCGAAGAGGCGCTGGCACAGTCGCGCGCCGCGGGCTGGGACGCAGCGGCGATCGAGGCGCAGCGCGGGCGCGGCTGGAACATGTTCCAGCGGATGATCTTCACCCTGCCGCGATCCTATGTGCGGATCGCGGACGGCGACCTTCTGGACATGGGGGCGCATCGCTGGCGGGTCGTCACGGGGTCGGGGCACAGCCCCGAACATGCGTGCCTGTGGAACGAGACCGAAGGCGTGCTGATCTCGGGCGACCAGGTGTTGCCGCGGATCAGTTCGAACGTGTCGGTCAATATCACCGAACCCGACGCCGATCCCTTGGGCGAATGGCTGGCGTCGATCGACAAGCTGCTGCGCATCATTCCCGCCGACGTCACTGTCTGTCCCGCGCATGGCGAGCCTTTCAAGGGGTTGCACGTCCGGCTGATGGCGCTGCGCGACGAACATCGGATGCGGCTCTATAATCTAGCCGAAGCGGCGGCGAAGGCGCCGATGCGCGCGGTCGACACCTTTCCGCTGCTATTCAATCGCCCGATCGGCGAGCATAATCGCGGCCTGGCGACCGGCGAGGCGCTCGCGCATCTCAAGCGGCTCGAGGTCGAGGGGCGGGTGAAGCGCGAGGATCGCGGCGGCGTGTGGTGGTATCACGGCGTGGCGTGAAACCGCTCAGGCGGCGTCGTGGAAAATCACGCCCAGCGCGTGCCGCCGTCCGGAACGGATTTCGCTGACCCCGTGGCGCATCGCGACGCGGTAATCGCCGCGCGACCCGCGCACCGGACGGACATGGACCGCAAAGATCACGGCGTCGCCCTTCGCCAGCGGGACGACGACGGCGCGCGACTGCATCCGCGGCCGCGTTTCGGCGAGAATGAACTCGCCGCCGGTGAACTCCCCGCCCGGAGCCGACAGCAGCACCGCCACCTGCACGGGAAACACATGCTCGCCATATAAATCCTGGTGCAGGCAATTATAGTCGCCGGCGCCATAGCGCAGCAGCAGCGGCGTCGGCCGTCGCTGCCCCGCCGCGTGGCAGCGCGCGCGGAAATCGGCGTGGTCGGCGGGAAAGCGCGCGGGCAGCCCCATCCGTTCGTGCCAGCGGTTCGCGAGCGGCGCGAGCTGTGCATAGAGGCGGCGGCGCAGCGCGGCGACGAGCGGTGGCAGCGGATAGGCGAAATAACGATATTCGCCGCGGCCAAACCCGTGGCGCACCATCTGGATGTGGCTGCGGAAGAGGGGCGGCGTGTCATAGCTGGCGGCGAGTGCGTCGCACTCGGCGTCGCCGAGCAGTCCCGGCAGCATCGCCCATCCGGCGCCGTCGAGCGCGGTTGCCGCGGCGTCCCAGTCGATCGCCGCGACGCGGGCGGCGATGTCGGTTTCGATTGCACTCGTCATTCGCGTGCCGTGGCTTGTGCGCGGCGACGATGCGCCCCGTTTCTTGCGGTCAAAACCGCCGCCGGATCAATCGCCGCGCCGCATGATCCAGCTGAACGCCATGGCGTTGAACAGCGTGTATAGGCCATAGAGGATCGCGGCGGTGACGGCGCTGCGCGTCGCGATCGCCAGCGCACCGACGAGCAGCAGAAACTCAAACACATAGGTTGCGTGCGGTCCGACCTTGTCGGCGAGCGGACGGACCATCTGCTGCACCAGCGGATCGTCGCATTCCATGAAGGCGCGGTGCATAGCGAAATTGCCGACCCCGGCGCAGAAAATGGCGATGATGGCAATCAGCATAGGATTGCAGATGGGGTGTCGGGGGTGGAAATGCCAGCGGATTTCGGCCTATGAACGGCGTGGTGCAGGCGTGCCGATCCGCCTGTCGCTCGAAACGCCACCTCTCTCCCCGGCGAAGGGCCTGTTGGATGACCTTATTTTCGCGCCACGCCGCCATCGTCCTGCTCGTCGCGGGCGCTGCCACGCCAGCCCTTGCCGCCCCCGCCGCGCCGACTGTCTCGCCGCTGATCGTTCCGGCGATGGTTCCTTCGTTGCTGTCCGAAACCACCCCGCTGCCGCTGCCCGACCCGGTGCGCGCGATGATCGCGGCCGCGATCGACAGCGGGCAAAAACGCGACATCGACACCGTCGTGTCGCTGGCGAAGGCAACCAATCCGCGCTCGATCGGCGACATCGACGCGATGATCGCGGCGGCGAAGGCCGTGCGCGAGGGCGGCGAACAAGCCGACCCGGTCGGCCAGATGCTCGCCGCGGCGATGGCGAGCAAGAAGGATGCCGATGTCGAGGCGGTGGGCAAGCTCGCCAGGACGACGCTGCCCGATCAGGCCGCGGCGATTGACGCGCTGCTTGCCCAATATCGCGCCGATCGCGCGGCGGAGAAGGCAGCCGAAGCCGCGGCGGCGCGGGCGAAGCTCGCGCAGGCGAAATTCTGGCAGAACTGGAAGGGCGAGGGGCAAATCGGCGCCTCCTACAGCACGGGCAACACCAAATCATCGGGGCTCAGCCTGGGCATTGCCCTGACGCGCAAGGGGCTGCACTGGGACCAGCGGTTTCGCGCGCAGGCCGATTATCAGCGGACGAACGGTCGCACGTCGGTCGAACGCTATCTGGTCGAATATGAACCGCAGATCGAGGTCAGCGAGAGCGCCTTCGCTTATGGCCTCGGCCGCTGGGAACGCGACCGCATCCTGGGGTTCGGCGCGCGCTGGAACGCCTCGGCCGGGCTGGGCTACAAATTGATCGCCGACAAGAAAATGGCGCTGAGCGTCAAGGCGGGGCCGGCGTGGCGCGACACTGATTATATTCCCGGCCGCGGTATCGACGACAGCGAACTCACCGGGCTTGCGGGGCTCGATTTCGGCTGGCAAGTGTCGCCGACCTTGCGCCTGACGCAGCTTGCCTCGACGATCGTCGGAGGGCGCAATACCTCGACGAGCGCGCTGACCGCGCTCAACGCCAAGCTGACCGGCGCCTTGTCGGCACGCTTTTCCTATTCGGCCGAAATCGACAGCGACCCGCCGCCGGGGGTCGAAACGGTCGACACGATGACGCGCTTCACCCTGGTTTACGGGTTTTAGCGCGGCGCGCGTTTGATCAGAGCCATTTGCCCGTTCGTTTCCCGACTTCGCCCGACACGAATGGAATTGAAGCGTTGCCGATCTGGCGCACGGCGAGAAACCGGCGTTCGCCGGAACAAGGTTTTGGCGGGGGCTGTTATCGCATCCTGCTCAATCGAAGACCTCGGCGCCGCCGATCGTTTCGCCCTCGGCCAGCAGCCCGGCGCCGGGAACGTGGTTGAACTCGATACGGATGCCGTCGGGATCCTCGAAGAGGATCGAATAATAGCCGGGCGCCCATGGTTCCTCCTGCGGGCCGTGGACGATCCCGATGTCGGTCCGATCCTTCAAAAAGCTGTAGAGGCGGTCGACCGCATCGCGATCGCGCATACGGAAGCAGGCGTGGTGCAGCCCCGGCGCACCCTGGTCGAAGCGTTTGCCGACATTCTCCGCGCTGGGCGTGCGGATGCCGATCGCGGTGCGCCCGCCGACGCCGTAAAGCATCGCGTCGCTGTCGAGCACGATCTTGAGGTCGAGATAACGAATGAGGTCGCGCCAGAAGGCGGTCGAGCGCGCAAAGTCGCCTGCGGTCAGGATGACATGCGCGACGCCGTTGAGATCGTTCATTTTATCGCGGCCAGCACATAGAGGAATTCGGCGAAACCCATCGTCGCATCGACCAGCCCGGCGACCTTGGGATTGGTCGAATCGATCAGGAAATATTCGTCGGGGGCGTGCGCGCCCGACCCGTGTCCGATGCCGAAATGGGCGGCGGCGATCGACACCGGCGGCGCGGTAAAGGTCACGCCCGGCCAGCTGCCCGCCATGCGCGGGTTGAGGCTCGTCGCAACGCCGAGTCGCTTGTAGGTTGCGAGTTCAGAGCGGACGAGGCGGCTGTCCTCGGCGACTTCGGTGGGGTCATAGCCGCCCGAAACATTCATCTCGACATCGGTGAAGCCATGTTTGTCGAGATGCGCTCGCAGCTTCTGTTCGGCCTCCGCACGCGTCTGGTTGGGGACGAGGCGGAGGTCGAGCTTGGCGACGGCGCGGCCGGGCAGGATCGTCTTGCCGCCGGGGCCGGTATAGCCCGCGACCAGCCCCTCGATATTGACCGTCGGTTGCTGCGCCAGCCGGATCAGCGCGTCGTCATAGGTGAGGTTGTCGATCCAGTGGGTGACGCCGAGCGCCTGTTTCTGCGCGGCTTCGTCGCCGGCTTTGGCGGCCTCGCGGATCAGCGTTTTTTCGCGTGTCGTGAGCGGGCGGACATTTTCGAACCAGCCATCGATCGCGGGCGTATTGCCGTCCCTGGTCACCAGCGTTTGCAGCGCCTGCACCAGCCGCCATGCGGGGGAATCGACCATCGCCTTCAGGCTCGAATGCACATCCTTTTTCGGTCCACGGCCCCATTTTTCGCCGCTCGCGACCAGTTCGAGTTCGATGATGCCTTTGGAACCAAGATTGACCGTGACATGGCCGTTCTGACCCTGCGAGGCGAAGGGGATGAAGATGCCCTCGCATTTCCGGAGCGCGGCCAGAACATTGGGCTTGGTCGCGATCTGGCGAAAGTGCGGCGACCCGATCTCCTCCTCGCCTTCGCAGACGAGCACGATATTGACCGGCAGCTTGGCCTTTGCAGCGCGGATGGCGTGGAGCGCGGCGAGGAAGGCGGCCTCCGGTCCCTTCTGGTTCACCGCGCCGCGGCCCATGATCGCCCGGCCGAAACCGGGGCGGTCGACCATCTTGCCTTCGAGCGGCGGCGACGACCATTCGGACGCATCGAACTGCTTCACGTCATACATGAAATAAATGCCGAGCGTGCGCGGGGCGCCGACGTCGATCGTGCCGAACACGCCGGGATGGCCGTCGGTGGGGACGATCTCGACATTGGTGAAGCCCGCGTCGCGCGCGAGCTCCGCCATGAAAGCCGCACCTTCGGCCATGTTCAGATTTTCGGCGGCAATCGACGGCAGCGCGATCCAGTCGCGGATGCGCTGGATCGAGGCGGCCTTGCCCGCTTCAGCGGCCTTGCGGATCGCGGCCATGGGCCCATCGGCAGCGATTGTGGGTAAGGGCCGCATCAACGCGGCGCCGGCGCTGAGCATGGCGGCGCCGCGGATCAGCTCGCGGCGGTTCAGTCGGTCCAGCTCACGAATATCCATCATGCGTCCCCTGCTATGGCTGCGTTGCGGGGAGTGTTCTTTATATCGAACGACTTGGCAAGGCGGCACCGGCAATATCCCGGCCTTCGCCGGGGCGATGGGGAAGGGAATGTCAGGCCGCGTCGTTGAACGCGGAAATGCGGGCGGGACAGGCGATCGTCGTGAGGCATTGGTGTTCTCCCGAATCAAAGAGAACACCCCTTTAGTCAGATAACCGGACCCTGCTCCAAATAGTCAGATTAAGTCGCAGAGCGACTTCTCATCACACCCCCGCCAGCAATCCTTCGTCCCTGATCCGCTGTTGCCACAGCTTCGGCGCGTTGACGTGGACATTCTGGCCTTCGCTGTCGACCGCGACCGTCACCGGGAAATCGCGGACCTCGAACTCGTAGATCGCTTCCATGCCGAGGTCGGCGAAGCCGACGACCTTGCTGCCCTTGATCGCGCGCGCCACCAGATAGGCGGCGCCGCCGACCGCCATCAGATAGGCGCTTTTGTGCTTCGCGATCGATTGCGTCGCGGCGGGGCCGCGTTCGGCCTTGCCGACGCAGGCGAGCAGGCCTTGCCCCAGCATCATGTCCATGAACTTGTCCATGCGCGTCGCGGTCGTGGGACCCGCGGGGCCGACGATTTCTTCGCCCACCGGATCGACCGGGCCGACGTAATATATGACGCGGCCCTTGAACTCGACGGGCAGTTCCTCGCCCTTCGCCAGCATGTCGGCGATGCGCTTGTGCGCGGCGTCGCGGCCGGTGAGCATCTTGCCGTTGAGGAGCAAACGGTCGCCCTGTTTCCAGCTCGCAACAACTTCGGGGGTGAGATTGTCGAGGTCGACCCGGATCGCCGCCGTGTCGGGTTTCCAGTCGATTTGGGGATAGTCGGCGAGCACCGGGGGTTCGAGATAGGCGGGGCCGCTGCCGTCGAGCGTCACATGCGCATGTCTTGTTGCGGCGCAATTGGGGATCATCGCGACGGGTTTCGACGCGGCGTGCGTCGGCCAGTCGGCGATCTTGACGTCGAGCACGGTGGAAAGACCGCCCAGCCCCTGCGCGCCGATGCCAAGTGCATTGACCTTTTCATAAAGCTCGATGCGCAGTTCCTCGGTCGGATTGCTCGGCCCGCGCGCGAGCAGCTCGGTCATGTCGATCGGGTCCATCAGCGACTGTTTGGCAAGCAGCATCGCCTTTTCCGCCGTGCCGCCGATGCCGATGCCGAGCATCCCCGGCGGGCACCAGCCGGCGCCCATTTGCGGCACCATTTCGAGCACCCAGTCGACGATGCTGTCGCTGGGGTTCATCATCTTGAACTTCGACTTATTCTCGCTGCCGCCGCCTTTCGCCGCGACGTCGATCACGACCTTGGCGCCGGGGACCATTTCGACGTTGAGCACCGAGGGCGTGTTATCCCTGGTGTTGACGCGGCTGAACGCGGGGTCGGCCAGGATCGAGGCACGCAGTTTGTTGTCAGGGTGAAGATAGGCGCGGCGCACGCCTTCATCGACAACTTGCTGAAGGCTGCGCTGGCTGTCGAGGCGGCAGTCCATGCCCCATTTGATGAAGACGGTGACGATGCCGGTATCCTGGCAGATCGGGCGATGCCCTTCGGCGCACATGCGGCTGTTCGACAATATCTGTGCCATCGCGTCCTTCGCGGCGGGCGACACTTCGCGTTCATAGGCAGCGGCGAGCGCGCGAATATAGTCCATCGGATGAAAATAGCTGATGTACTGGAGCGCGTCGGCGATCGTTTCGATCAGATCGTCTTCGCGGATGATGACGGTGTTCATGTGCAGCCTTTCGCCCTTTTGACGGGATTCGGCGTCTCCCTAGACCCGGCGGGCCGCGACGCAAAGGGGTTTGGCGTGTGCGCAAAAGGCGAAATCCGGCGTAATGTGATGTTGTAACCTTGGTCATGTTATGCCATATCCCCTTCGATCATTGCCGTAACGGAGAATCGGGTGACCCAAGTCGCCAGCCCAGCCCCTGTCCTGACGCGCGTCGGCGCGCTGGTTCGGGCTGCGCGCGGGTCGCGGCCGTTGACGTCGCTGTCGGGCGATCAGCTGGCGATCGGATTGTCGGGGCTGTGCCTGGTCCACTGCCTTGCGACGACGATCTTCTTCGCGTCGATCGCATCGGTCGGCGGCGTGTTCCTCGACAATCATCTGTTCCACGAAATCGGGCTGATCGTCGCGATCGGCTTTGCGCTCATCACGCTCGTCGCGGGGGTGCTCAGCCACGGTTATATGATGCCCTTCGCGGTCGGCAGCTTCGGGCTGGGCATGATGGCGGGCGCGCTGGCGCGGCCGCACGACGGCAGCGAAGTGATCGCGACGATGATCGGCGTCGCGGTGGTCGCGCTCGGCCACGACCTCAACCGCCGCGCGCGGGGCTGACCCGGCGCCAAAGCGGAGCGGTCCGACGCTTGCGGGCACCCCTTAAAGAGCATAGATTGTCCTGGTCGGCGCGGGATTTGCCGCGCGAGAGGAGCCGCCATGGGCCAGCATGACCATCCGCACGTCGAAGCCAGCGGCGCCTCGCTCGCCAAGGCGGCGCGGGCCGCGCTCGAAGGTGCGGGCGAGGCGTGGACCGATATGCGCGCCGAGATTTTCGGCGCGGTCGCGGCCATCGGCAAGCCCGCGAGCGCCTATGAGATCGCCGACATCGTTTCGCAGAAACGCGGAAAGCGCGTCGCGCCGAACAGCGTCTATCGCATTCTCGACCTGTTCGTGGCGAACAACCTCGTTCGCCGGGTCGAAAGCGCCAACGCCTTTGTCGCGAACAGCCACCCTGGATGCCTGCACGACTGCATCTTCCTGATCTGTGATTCGTGCGGGACGGCGGTGCATGTCGACGACGACAAGCTTTCCACCGGGGTGCGCGCCGCGGCCGAAAAAACCGGCTTTGCCGCCGAGCGTCCGGTGATCGAGGTGCGTGGCAAATGCGCCGAGTGCCAATAGGGTGAACCGCGCTGCATCAGCGGACGGTTGAATGCCGTTCGGGGGGCTTCAGCAATGGATCGAGGCCGAACGGGCGCGGCCGCCCGCGCCGACGCGCGCCTGGCACTGGACGCTGGGGTTCGGCCTTGCGGTGCTGGCGTTCGGGGCATGGCTGACGCAGATTTTTCCGCAGACCGGGCACGACATCGCGCCGGGCTATGGCGCGCCGGTGCTCGCCTTTGAATTTGCGGCGGGGCAGGCCGACCTCGAGGCGATTTTCGGCACCGAGACCGATCCGCAGCAGGTCGCGCGGCTCGCCGCGATGCGGACGGGCAATGAACGCGACTATCTTTACATGCTGCTGTATGCGGCTTTCCTCGGCAGCGGCTGCTTTGCCCTGTGGCGCGAGCTTCGGTTGCGCGCATTGCTCGCCGCGACCTTGCTCCCGCTCGCCGCGGCGCTGTGCGACGCCTATGAAAACTGGTTGCTTTTCGACATTCAGGCGGCCTTTACCGCGGGCGATTATTCGCCCGCGATGGCGACCCTGCCCTATCCGGTCGCGGCGAAGTTCGGCCTGCTCGCGCTCACCAATGTCGTGATCGGCGTCGCGGCGACGCAGTTCGGGCGCTGGTGGGCGCTGTTCGGGACGCTCGCGATCCTTGCCGCGATCCCGACCGCGATGGCGATCATCACCCCGGCGGCTTTTGCGTGGATGCTGATCCCCTCGGCGGCGGGGGGCTGGCTGTTGCTGCTTGCGCTCGCCCTGGCGGGAAGCTGGCGGGCGGTTGCACGCGGGCAGCCGCTGACCGGATGACGCTTGCCGGATGATTGGGGCGCTCGCAATTCGGCGCGACATCGCCTATATCGGCGGTCATGTATGACTATGTCTCGATAACCGCGGACGACGCGGCCGCCCCGGCGCGTGTGCGCGACGGCACGATCAAGCTCCACGATGAAGCGGGCTTTGCGGGGATGCGCAAGGCGGGGCGCTTGTCGGCTGAAATCCTCGACGCGCTCGTCCCCTTCGTCCAGCCGGGCGTGACCACCGCGGCGATCGACGACCTTGTCCGCACGATGATGATCGAGGGCGGGGGCATCCCCGCGACATTGGGCTATCGCGGCTTTACGCACAGCTGCTGCACCAGCATCAATCATGTCGTGTGCCACGGCATCCCCGACGACAAGCCGCTGCGCGAGGGCGACATCGTCAACATCGACGTCACCAGCATCGTCGACGGCTGGCACGGCGACACCAGCCGCATGTATCTGGTCGGCGAGGTGCCGATCAAGGCGCGGCGACTGGTCGAAGTCACCTATGAATGTCTGATGCTCGGCATCGAGCAGGCGAAGCCCGGCAACCGCATGGGCGACGTCGCGCACGCGATCCAGACGCATGCCGAGCGCCACCGCTATTCGGTGGTGCGCGACTTTTGCGGGCATGGGCTGGGCCAGATGTTCCACGATGCGCCCGAAGTCGTCCACGCCGGGCGTCCCGGCACCGGGCCGGAGCTTCGTCCCGGCATGTTCTTCACGATCGAACCGATGATCAACACCGGCAAATATGCGGTGAAGATGCTCAATGACGGCTGGACCGCGGTAACGCGCGACCGTTCGCTCTCGGCGCAGTTCGAACACAGCATCGGGATCACCGAAACGGGGTGCGAGATTTTTACCGCGAGCCCCAAGGGGCTGAACGCGCCCCCCTGGGGCTAAGCGAAGGCGGTTTCGCGCAGCGATCGCAGATCAGGCAGCGCTTTGTTCGCGCGGAAACGCGCAGGAACAGCGTCGGACGCGACGCGGCCTTATGGCCCCTTTGATTGCATCATTCAGAAGGCGGCGGGAAAATGGGGCCTTCCGGCCTGGAAAAACATCCTCGGCGCCTCAGCGTGAATCGCTTTTTTCCTCTGCGGTCTCTGCGCGAAATCTTCTTGCACCCGCGCCGCATCGCGCGCAGTCTTGACGTTAACGTCAAGCATAGGCGTCGAACGGGAGAGCGATATGGCGAAACGGGTCTTTTCGGCCGCGCTGCTGGGCTGTGCGGTTCTGGCACTGGCGGCATGCAACGCATCGAAGGATGAAGCCGTCGCGGCCGGATCGCTCGACGATGCCGAGAAGGCGAGCGAGACCTTGCTCAAGACCGGCGGCAATGGCGACGATTGGGGCGCGATCGGCTACAGTTACGACGAGCAGCGCTTCAGCCCGCTTACCGATATCAACGACCGGAATGTCGGCGAGCTCGGCATCGCCTGGTTCGCCGACCTGGAGGATGCGCGCGGGCAGGAGGCGACGCCGGTGGTCGTCGACGGCGTGATGTATGTGACGCACGCCTGGTCGAAGGTCAGCGCGTGGGACGCCGCGACCGGCAGGCCCCTGTGGAAGTTCGATCCCCAGGTTCCGGGCGAGCGCGCCGTCCACGCCTGCTGCGATGTCGTCAACCGCGGCGTCGCCGTGTGGGGCGACAAGCTCTTTGTCGGCGCGCTCGACGGGCGGCTGATCGCGCTCGATAAAAAAACGGGCAAGGAGCTGTGGTCGACCCAGACCTTCGACGCGTCAAAGCCCTATACGATCACCGGCGCCCCGCGCGTCGTGAAGGACATGGTGCTGATCGGCAACGGCGGCGCCGAATTCGGGGTGCGCGGTTATGTCACCGCTTACGATGCCGACACGGGCAAGCTGCGCTGGCGCTTCTACACCGCGCCGAACCCGAACAAGGAAAGGGACGGCGCGGCGTCGGACGACATCTTCGCGTCGAAGGGCAACGCCACCTGGTCCGACACGGGCGAGTGGCAGACGTCGGGCGGCGGCGGCACCGTGTGGGACGCGATCGTCTATGACAAGGATCTCGACCAGATCTATCTCGGCGTCGGCAACGGCAATCCGTGGAATCATGGCACGCGCTCGAACGGCGTGGGCGATAACTGGTTCCTGTCGTCCATCGTCGCGCTCGATGCGACGACGGGCGCCTATAAATGGCATTATCAGGAAACCCCGGCGGAAACGTGGGACTATACCGCGACGCAGCCGATCATCCTCGCCGAGCAGGCGGTGGACGGCCGGCCGACCAAGGTGCTGTATCATGCGCCCAAGAACGGCTTTTTCTTCACGATCGATCGCGCGACCGGCAAGCTGATCGACGCCAAGCCCTTCGTCGACGGGATCAACTGGGCGAGCGGCTATGACCTGGCCACCGGGCGCCCGATCGAAAATCCCCAGGCGCGCTTCTACAAGACCGGCAAGCCCTTTATCGCGATCCCCGGCGCATTGGGCGCGCACAACTGGCACCCGATGAGCTATAATCCCGCGACGGGGCTCGTCTATATCCCGGCGCAGCAGATTCCGCAGGCCTATCTCGCCGACATGAACGCGCTCGACCGGCGCAAGCTGTTGGGGTTCAATGTCGGCACCTCGCTCACCGGCACCATGATGCCCGACGACAAGGCGGCGTATCGCGCCGCGGTGGCGGCGACCACGGGCCGCCTCGTCGCCTTCGATCCGCGCACCGGCAAGGTCGCGTGGGGGGTCGACCATCCCGCGGCGTGGAACGGCGGCACGATGACGACCGCAGGCAACCTCGTGTTCCAGGGCACGAGCACCGGCCGCTTCCGCGCCTATGCCGCCGATACGGGCAAGCAATTGCTCGACCTCGACATGCAGTCGGGGATCGTCAGCGCGCCCTCGACCTTCCGCGTCGGCGGCGTGCAATATGTCGCCTTCCAGACGAGCAAGGGCGGCGCCTTTCCGCTCGTCGCCGGGGTGGCGGGCGGCGTGACGCGCAAACTGCCCAACATCCCGCGCCTCGTCGTGCTGAAGCTTGGCGGCACGGCGCAGCTGCCCGCGCTGCCGAAAACGACGACGCTCGCGTGGAACCCGCCGCCGCCGTTCGGCACCGCGGCGCAGGTGGCCACGGGCAAGGCGCTGTTTGGGCGCTATTGCATCGTCTGCCACGGCGACAGCGCGATCGGCAACGGCTTCACCCCTGACCTGCGCATCTCGGGCACGCTGGCCAACGCCGACGCGTGGAAGGCCGTGATCATCGACGGCGCGCTCAAGGACCGCGGCATGGTCAGTTTCGCCAAGGTGCTCGCTCCCGCCGATGCCGAGTCGATCCGTGCCTATGTCATCGAACGGTCCAACTGGACCAAGGCCAATCTGCCCGATGCTTCCCAGCCGGTGGGACGATGAGCGCCAGCGCCTTGGCGCGGCGGAACACTGCCATGTCACGATGCCCTGACGGACGATGCCTGTGGCCGGACGTTCGGGGACAAGGTTCAACCGCAATTTGGGCAAAGGGTCCACGGTTGGTAGCGGAGGAGGGATTCACACGAAAAACATAAGATACTGATTTATAACAACGTTCTTGATCGTCGTGCCGATAATTCCGCTCAATCCACCCCCAATTTTACCCCTTCGCGACAGGCCGTGCCGAAATATCGACAGGCCGACATGCGCGATCCCTGCTACGCCCGAGAACGCGGCTGTTTACAGTGTGATCGCAGAAAGGACCGCAGACTATCGACAAACACCACGGTTGCACGGCCGACCTTGGCTGCCTCGATGTCGCCGGAAGCGATGAGCTGGTAGATCTTGGATTTGCTGAGCCCCGTCATCCGTACTGCGTCGGGAATGCGAACGCTTATCGGCCCAATCGGGGGCGCGTCGTCGCCATTCGTTGCAGGCTGCCGGGCCGACATCGGACTATTTCTTACGTGCCCGGCTGAACGAGCGGTCGCTCGCCAGGAAGCCGCTAAGCATGAATGGAATGAGGTCCGGTACGGACTCGCGTCGGCCGTAGGCCGCCTCATAGGCCTCGGCGTAGTCGTTCAGCGCTTCGATGAGATCCGGCATGACGTTGATCGTGATCTTAGCCGGCGTCCGATCGGGCAGCCTTGGCAGCTTCAAATCAGCCATGACGGCCTCCCCAGGGTCCGGGCAATATGATGTCTTTGTGCACGACCACCCGTAGCGGCCAGCCGGGACGCACGCGCAAGGTCGGCTGGATATTGAGATTGCGCGTGACGAGCTGATCGCCGGCGCGCGCGCCGCTCTGCTGCGCTGACTCGCGGATCGCCCGGACAAGGTCGCTTTCGGTGCTGCCAAAGCTCAATTCAGTGCCGACGCCCAGCAGTGTCGACAGGGCGACGCCCTTCAGAAGTTGCCAAGTATGCCGGTCGATCCGGTCGGACAGACCCGCATAGCCCTGCGTATCGGTCGCCGGCACATTGTCGATACGAATCGACGAGCCGTCGGGCAGGATAATCCGCTGCCAGACGACCAGCGCACGGCTCTGCCCAAACGCTACAACGCTGTCGTAGCTGCCGATCAGCCGCGATCCTTGCGGAATGAGCAGACCGCGCCCGGTCACACTGTCATAGACGTTCTCCGTGATCTGCGCGGTGACGAGCCCGGGAAGATCCGAGTTGAGCCCGGTTATGAGGCTCGCGGCAATGATGCTGCCGGCCTGCAAGGTCCAAGGCGATACGGACTGCGCCAGCGCGTGCGGATTGATGTCGTCGTCGCGATTGGCGTGGCCGACCAATTCGTTCTTGCGCCCCTGGGCGTTAGGATCTCGGTCAGGGTCGAGGAGCGGCTTGGCAGTCTCGGCCGATGCTGGCGGAACACTTGCATCGGTAGTCACCGGTGCAGGGGCGGCGGCGCGACCGCCGCCCGCCAATTGCAGCATGACGCCAGACTCGCGTGCGGCCTTCTGCTCAGCGGCGATGCGCTGGCGCTCGGCTTCGGCTTCCTGCGCGGCCCGGCTCACCGCATCGGCAGCGGGGTCAGGGGGAACCATCCCGCCAAGCTGCCGCTGGCGCTCGAGGATCGGCCGCCCGAGATCACCGGGAAGCGGTAGCCCGAGCTTCGGCACGTCGCCATAGCTCGTCGGCGCGCCCGCGAGCGCATCAGGCGGCGCCTTCGCGCCAACCAGCTTTTCATCGCTTCGTGCGATCAGGCTCAGGGTCGCGGGCTTGAGCGCCAGCCAGGCGACGCCGATGATCGCGGTCGAGCCGGCGGCAGCGATGGCGACGATCGCACCGCGGCGAAAACGGGTGACGCGGCCCGGCGCCGCGCGCAGAACGAGCGTTTCGGGGTCGGCTTTGGGCGCCGCGATCGGCGCGGAAGAAGCGGTTGGATCGGTCACGCGCCCCTCCCGGCCTTGCGCTGCCGGCTCTTCGGCTGGGCGGCGGTGATACGGACAATCTGCTGTTTCTTGCCGCCAAGGCGCAGCTCGGCGACACCGAACAGGCGGTCGACCACATAATAGCGGCCGGCGACGCGATAGTTGACGAGCTGGGCCTCGCCATCCTCGCCAATCACGAACAGCGGGGGCGCCTCACCCACGGCGATCGCAGGCGAGAACTCGATGTAGGTCTGCCGCCCATCGTCGAACGCGCGCAGCGGCCGCCAGGCCGGCTTGTCGCCCGAGATCGCATAGTTGAAGTTGAGGCTTTCGACCGAGAGGCCCGACGCGATCGGCGTCGCCGCCACGGCTGCATCGCGCTGACGCCGGAGCGCGATCAGCTCGTCATGTGGATAGGTCCAGGAGATCGCCGCCATCGCGGTCGCGGGCGTGCTTTCGAGCTGGAGATGGTAGGTCCGGCGATCGGTAGCAATGACAAGGTTTGTGCGTAGGCCCGCCGAAAACGGCTTGACGAGGATGTGCACGCGCTTGCTTTCGCCGATGCCGCTGGTGGTATCGCCGACAGTCCAGCGCACGGTGTCGCCGGCGGCGACGGACACAATCGTTTCGCCCGGCTGCAAGGCAATGTCGGTGATGCGCTCGGGCGCGGCATAGAGCCGGTAGAGCACGCCTTCCGCCCAGGGATAGACCTGGACGGCATATATATATCCCGCGCTCGACGGCTCGCGCAGTGCCGCCCGGTTGGCGGCAGTGACGCGCGCGGTGGGTGACGCGGGTTCGCGGCTCTGCGCAGCGACGCCCATGGCAAGCGCCATCGCGCTCGCCGCCAGGATGAGGGCACGGATCATTGGTCGGTCCTTTCGGGGGATGGTGCGGCTGCGGGTTGAGCAAGGGTCGGATCGAGCGGCGAGCCCAGCGGAATGTCGGCGGGCGGCGCGACCGGGAGTGATTGTGCGGGATCGGGCACGGCCGATGGTTGCGGCGAAGGCGGCCGGTCCTGGGGCGTTTCCAGTTCGCGGCTCCAGTCGATCGCGTCAACATAGAGACCGAGCGGGTTTTTTCGGAGCACATCGGCCAAGCGCGGCGGCTTGATCTTCACCGTGAGCATCGCCGTCCAGCGTGACGTGCTGGCGAGGCTTCCCCGCTCATATTGCTGCTCGGTCCATTTGACCTGGAAGCTCGTATCCGACGCGCGGACGACGCTCGTCACCTGCACCGAAACCGTCTTGCGCCCGACATCGGCGAACGGATTGGAGGTGCGGGCATATTCGCCGAGGAACAGTGACGCACGTTCGGTCGCGAAATCATAGGCTGATAGCCAGTTTTCACGCATCAATACCGGATCGAGCGAGCGCGCTCGAACGCCGGTGATGAACCGGCCGAGGAACCATGCGATCTGCGGATCGGTCGGCCGATAGTCCTTGGCGGCAGGCGCGACGGCCTGTGCTTGCCCGAGCGCATCGACCTCGACCACATAGGGCACGACGCGGCTTTGCATCGATTGCCAGACCAGCGCGCCCGACAGACCAGTGGTCAGGAACAGGCCGCCGAAGGCCATCAGCCGCCAGTTCTTCGCCTGTGCGCGAGCCGAGCCGATACGCTCATCCCAAAGCTGGCCCGCTCGTTGGTAGGGTGTCTCGGGTTCGGGCGTTCGCCCATAGCGCTGCAATGCGCGTCGAAATTTCATCGCTCAGTCCCTTTCCTTGATGTCTGGAGTGGCGCCAGCGCCGCCGCGGTCGCCGCCCTGGATTGCGTGGATCGCCATCTGGCGGCGGTGGCGAGCATTCTGGCTGGCATGAAGCTTCTGCGCCCAGGCGGGTGTTCCTTCAGCTGCGCCTGTCGGCGCGGCTGCGGGGGCGGCGCCGCCGGCACGGGTGCTTCCTGCTTCCCATGCGGCGCGCTGCCCACGATCGGCGGCAGCGCTAACGCCGAGACCGCCGCTCATCCGGTTGGCAGCCGCGCCGCGCATGGCGGTCGCAACGCCGCCGAGGCCCGCGCCGACGCTGGTCGAGCCCGAGGTTTCCTGCCCGAGCTTGTAGGCAGTGGATGCGGCAGACCCCATCGATGTACCGGCGCGGATCGCGCCGAGACCGGCCCCCGCGAGACCGCGTGCCGCGCCGACGGCGCCAGCGCCTGCCATCGCAAGACCTCCGCCGGCAAGCACGGTAGTGGCGATCACCGATCCGGCGCCGAGCTGCGGCGCGCCGGCGACGAGGCCGGATGCGATTCCCGGGCCGAAGATGGAGAGGCCAAAGATCGCGAGGCTCGCGAGCATCAGCGACACGGCCTGTTCGATCGACACCTCGTCGCCGGTGATCGCACTGGTGAAGTCGGCGAAATAGTTAGAGCCGATGCCGACGATGACCGCGAGCACCATGACCTTGATGCCCGAACTGACGACGTTCCCGAGCACCCGTTCGGCGAGGAACGACGTGCGGTTCCACAGCGCAAAGGGCACGAGCACGAAGCCGGCGAGCGAAGTAAGCTTGAATTCGAGGATTGTGATGAAAAGCTGGATCGCGAGGATGAAAAAGGCGGCGATGACGACGACCCAGGCGATCACCAGCACGGCGATCTCGATGAAATTGTCGAAGAAGGCGATCGGGCCAACCAACTCCTTCGCCTGCTCGAGGAGCGGCCATGCTGCCTCGAAGCCGGTCCCGGCCAGCTTGCCGGGTCGCAATAAATCGTCAGCCGTAATCGCGCTGCCCCCTGCGGTGAGGCCGAGGCCGGCGAAGCTGCGAAAGATGATATCGGACAGTGTCGAGAAGCTGTTGAGGATCAGGGCGAAGACGCCGACATAGAGGATCTTCTTGAGGAACTTGGCGATGACGTCGTCTTCGCCGCCGAGCGCCCAGAACAGCCCGGCGAGCGTGATGTCGATGCCGATCAGGATCGTGGTCAGGAAACCGACGTCACCGCCCAACAGGCCGAACCCGCTGTCGATGTAGGAGGCGAAGGCCTCCATGAACTGATCGATGACATTCAGGTCATCCATATGGGCGGGTTCCTGCTTGAAGTTGAAAGGTGTCGCGGGGACCGGCGGCCATGAGAGGGGCAAGCCCTACGGCCCCCGCGACGAGACAGGTTCGGACCCGGGGGGAGCTGGGGGCGCGGTCCTCGCCTGCCTCAGCTCATTGGCGTGGCGTGTAAGCCTTGCCGTCGCCGAGGAAGCGGCGCGTCGACTCGCGTGCCTCGCGCGCGATCTGGCCCCGCTGCGCCTGCTCGACCGATTCCGCCCGGAACTGCGCCGCCATCATTTGCTGAAGCTGGAGCTGCTGCTTGGCGGTGAGCGCGAGAAGCTGGTTCGTGGCCTGCTGCGCCTGAAGCGAGCCTTCCGCGCCCTGGCTGCGCGCGACGATGTCGGCGAGCGCCTGCGTGTCGCTCCGTACGTTGTCGACGATGCGGTTCTGGACCCCCATCGTCTGGCGAAACGCGGACATCGCGGTATCGAGTTGATCGCGTGCGCGAGCCACACGCTGATCGCGGCGGAACACCTGATCGAACTCCTGCGGGTAGAGCTGGCGGAAGCGCTCGTCGAGCTGATCGATGCGGAAGTCGACGCCCTGCGCCTGGCCCATGAGCTGGTCGATCTGCTGGAGGCGCTGGCGAAGCTCCTGAAGTTGCGGGAAATCGATCCGGGACAGGTTCTTGCCCTGGTTGATCAGCATCTGCGCTTCGTTCTGGAGACTCTGGATCTGGTTGTTGATCTGGGCAAGCGTGCGCGCGGCGGTGAGCAGGTTTTGCGAATAGTTCGATGGATCGAACACACTGAGCTGGGCCGCGACGGGCGTCGAGGTCAACGCGATGCCGATACCGAGCGAGCCGACGGCGCCGAGCGCGAGAGCGGAGAGGCATGCATATTTGCGGATAGGGATACGGGGCACGGGAAATTACTCCTTGTCTTCTGGGGGGCGGGCGGCAGGGTGACGCCCAAGCAGGTCGGCCGCCCAATCGAGGCCGGCTTGGGAGAGAAAGGTCGCGGCGAAGTCGGCCTGGCCCTTTTCGGCCAGCACCGCGTCTATGCGCTTCTGGCTGTCGGGATCGGACGCGCCGCACAACGCCAGCGCGATCGGGCCTAGCCCAAGCTCGAACAGCCGGTTGCCGCGCGCTGATTGCAGATAATATTGCCGCTTGGGCGTCGCGCGGCTGACCAGTTCGATCTGGCGCGCGTTGAGACCGAAGCGGGCGTAGACCGTCTGGCCCTGCGGCTCGATCGCCCGATCATTGGGCAGCAAGATGCGCTGCGGACAGCTTTCGATGATGGCCGGCGCGATCGTGCTGTCGGCGATATCGGCTAGGCTCTGTGTCGCGAACACGACGCTGACGTTCTTCTTGCGCAGCACCTTCAGCCACTCACGGATGCGCGCGGCGAACAGCGGGTGGTCGAGGAACACCCAGGCTTCATCCAGTACGAGAAGCGTCGGCCGCCCGGTGAAGCGCTCCTCGAGACGATGGAACAGGTAGGTCAGCACGGGCGCAACGACGCCCGCCTGCCCCATCAGCGCTTCAGTCTCGAAGCACTGCACGTCGGCGATCGCTAGATCGTCTTCGGCGGCGTCGAGCAGGCGGCCGAACGATCCTTCGAGCGTATAGGGCGCGAGCGCCGATCGCAGCGGTGCCGATTGCAGCAGCAGCGACAGGCCGGTGAGCGTGCGTTCCTCGATCGGGGCGGTCGCGAGATTGGTGAGCGCCGACCAGACGGCCTCCTTGATCTCGGGTGTGAGCAGTACTTTCTCATGGGCGAGCAGCGCGCCGATCCATTCGGTCGCCCAGGCGCGTGCGTTGGAGCGATCGATGTGGCGCAGCGGCTGGAAGGCGATCGTTCGCCCGCCCACGTCATCGGCATGACCGCTCTCGCCGCCAAGCCCGAGCGCGTGATGCGCGCCGCCCATCGCCAGCACGGCCGCGCGCGCCGAAAATCCCTTGTCGAAGACATAGACCTGGGAGTCTGGATATCGCCGGAACTGAAGCGCGAGCATTGCGAGCAGCACCGACTTTCCGGCCCCGGTGGGTCCGACGATCAGCATATGACCGACGTCGCCGACATGCGTGCTGAGACGGAACGGCGTCGAGCCGCTGGTTTCCGCATAAAGCAGCGGCGGACCGTCGAGGTGCGGATTACGCGCCGGTCCTGCCCATACCGAGGACAGCGGCATGAGATGCGCGAGATTCAGGGTGTGGACGATCGGTTGCCGGACGTTCGCATAGACATGGCCCGGCAGGCTCGACAGCCACGCCTCGACCACATTCATGCCCTCGCGGATGCAGGTGAAGCCGAACCCGTTGACGATGCGCTCGACCGCGCGGACCTTTTCCTCGACGCGGGCGCGGTCGATATCGGCAACGGTGATCGTCGTCGTCAGATAGCCGAACGCGACATGATCGCCGCCGAGCGCCTGCAAGGCGAGGTCGGCATCGACCACCTTGTTGTCGGCATCGCTGTCGAGAAGCTGGACCGGCTGGTTGTAGATGACTTCGCGCAGCAGCGCGGTGATCGACTTTCGCTTGTTGAACCACTGCCGCCGCAGGCGAGTGAGCGCTTTGGTTGCGTCGGTCTTGTCGAGCGCAATGAAGCGCGTCACCCAGCGATAGCCAAAATCCTCATGGTTGAGTCCGTCGAGGATGCCGGGACGGCTCGCGTTCGGAAATCCGAGGATGGTGAGCGTCCGCAGATGCTCGTCGCCGAGCATCGGTTCGAGCCCGCCGGTCAGCGGCGTGTCGGCGAGCAGCCCGTCCAGATAGATGGGCGTTTCGGGCACGGCGACGACATGGCGGCGCGCGGAGATCGCACCGTGGAGAAAGGTCAGCATTTCGCTGTCGCCGAGCGCGCGCACCTCGGGCATGAAGCCTCTGAACAGGTCAAGCGCACGATCCGTCTCGGCGATGAAGCCGGCAAGCGCTTGTCGCCAGTCGCGGCCCTTCGCGTCGTCGCTGCGCTCGATCAGCGCTCGGCCCGCCGTGTCCGCCTGATCGGGCGGAGGCAGGAGGGTGAGCGTCAGATAATAGCGGCTCTCGAAATGCGCGCCCGCGCTTTCGAACGCCGCGCGCCGTTCCTCATCGACCAGCCACGACGCCGCATCGGGAAAGCTGCTGTCGGGATAACCCAGCGCTTCGCGCCGCTCGGCCTCGAAATGGAGTGCCCAGCCCGAGCCGAAGCGCTTCAGGACATTGTTCGCCCGCGCGCAGGCGGCGACAAGCTCGGCTTCGGTGGCGGATTCTAGATCGGGGCCGCGGAACCTGAGGACGCGCAAAAAGCTGCCGTCCTTGTTGAGCACCACGCCGGGCGCGACAAGCGCCGCCCATGGAAGATGATCGGCGAGCCGGTCGGCCTTCTGACGGTATTCGCGCAGATTCAGCATGACAGATGCCCCTTCTGGCGAAGGTGGCGGACAAGGACCGGGGCGAAGTCGGGATCGCGCTTGGCGGCGAACACCGCGAGAGTGTGCCCGAACGCCCACATGGCCAGCCCGGCGATCCACTGCTGGAGACCGAGTCCGAGCGCGGCCGCGATCGTACCATTGACGATCGCGATCGCTCGCGGCGCCCCGCCAAGCAGGATCGGCTCGGCAAGCGCGCGGTGCATCGGCGCCTCGAACCCCTCGATATGGCTGGCGCCATAGGAATTTGGCGCGTTCACGAGATGAGCGCCCCGCCGCCGAAGCTGAAGAAGCTGAGGAAGAAGCTCGACGCCGCAAACGCGATCGACAGGCCGAAGATGATCTGGATGAGGCGCCGGAACCCGCCTGCCGTCTCGCCGAACGCGAGCGTCAAACCGGTGACGATGATGATGATCACCGCGACGATCTTGGCGACAGGACCCTGGACCGATTCGAGGACCTGCTGAAGCGGTTCCTCCCACGGCATGCCCGAGCCGGCGGCCTGCGCGGTGGCGGCGAGCGCAAGCCCGAGGCCGATGGCGGCGCCGGTGAGGAAGATGCTCCGACGATCGGGAATACGGGCAGGAATACGGGACAAGCGCATGGTCATTCTCCTTGGGGTTCGAGGGCGTGGTCGGGAGTAAGGTCGAGGACGGCGTAGCCGCCGTCGGGATCGAGGCCGGCGACGCGCGCGATCGTGTCGACGCGGCGCGCGAGGCCGCGCCCGGCGATGAACACGATCATGTCGATGGCGTCGGCGATCAGCCGGCGCGGAACGGTGACGACGCTTTCCTGCACGAGCTGCTCGAGCCGGTAGAGCGCCGACACTGCCGAATTGGCGTGGACGGTTGCGATGCCGCCCGGATGCCCGGTGTTCCAGGCTTTGAGCATGTCGAGCGCTTCGCGCCCGCGCACCTCGCCAACGACGATGCGATCGGGGCGGAGCCGCAATGTCGAGCGGACAAGATCAGCCATCGTGACGCCGCCGGCTCCGGCAGTGCCAATCGTACGCGTGCGCAGCCCCACCACGTCGGGCGCGGCGCATTGCAACTCACGCGTGTCTTCAATGATGATGACGCGTTCGTCGAGGTGCGCCATCTCGGCGAGCAGCGCGTTGGCAAGCGTCGTCTTGCCCGAACTGGTGCCACCCGCGACCAGGATGTTCTTGCGCTCGACCACGGCCATCGACAGCAGTCGCGCCGTGTCGGCGGGCATGATGCCGTCCCGCACATAGTCGAGCAAAGTGTAGATGCGCGCCGCGGGCTTGCGGATCGAGAAGCACGGCGCGAGGCTGACCGGCGGCAGGATACCCTCGAACCGCTCGCCCGCGCCTTCGCCGTGCGGTGGCAGCTCGGCTGACACGATCGGCGCATTGCCATGAACCTCTGTCCGTGCGTGGCTGGCAACCAGGCGGATGATCCGCTCGACCTGCGCGGGCTCATATTTGGTGCCGGTATCGATCCGGCCTTCGCCGAGTCGATCAAGGCGCAACACGCCGTCCGGGTTCACCATGATCTCGATGACCACCGGATCGGCCAGCGCTGCGGCGATGGTCGGCCCCATCGCGGTGCGCAGCATCGCGCGCCGACGCCCTGCGGAATTATCGGAGCCGAAAAGCGTGTCGCTCATCGCCCACCTCCATTGTCTTTCGCGGAGGCAGCAAGCGTGCGCTGGCCGCTGGCGAGCGCTTCGCCGACGCGGGCAATGAACGCCTCGAAGCGGTCTCGGCCGATCGCACGCGCCGCTTCGTCGGCTTCGGCCAAAGGGGCCTGCACCATCAGTTCATAGCGGATGAACAGCGCCAGGCTCTCGAGCAGCACATGCCCGTCACGCTCGACACGCCCCAGCGCGAGCGACATGCGATCGAGCCGCTGGCTGAACTTGTTCTCCAGCTCGCTCGCCGCCTGCCGGTTGAGCCAGGCGGTGAGCGCGTCGGTGAGGATCGCCGATTTGGACGCGCCGGGCTGGCTCGCCAGCGCCTCGAAGCGGTGGCTCAGATCTTCGGGCAGGAAGAGCTGGTAGCGGACGCGGTTGGGTTTGATCGCGGCCATTGTCAGAAGTCCGGCAGCATGTCGGCGCTGCGACCCTGATTGATCGCGTGAGCGCGGATCAGCGTGCCGGTGGCGCCGGCCCGGTCCATCGCGTGCTTGTCGGCGATCGTGTCGGTGTCGTCGCTGTCCAGGCCGAGCAGGTCGAGCTGCTTTGGCGGCTCGGGTTTTTTGGCGGGTTCTTCGCCGAGGCCGGGGTGGCGCTGCTGTTGCAAGCCGCCGTCCTCATCCGCCTTCGCATCGTCATCGGGCTTGCCGAGCCGGGTATCGGGCGCGCGGACCAGTCCGCTCCAGTCGTTGGGGCGTGCCTGCGGCCGGTCGGGATAGTCTCCGGGCGCGGGCTGCGGCGGCGGCGCGATCCGCTCGCGGAAATTGCGGTCCTCGTAATAGCGCAGCTTCCTCGCGCGGATCGGGGCCATGCCGGAGACAAGGACAAGCTCATCCTTGGGCGGGAGCTGCATCACCTCGCCGGTGGTCAGGAGTGGCCGGGCGGTCTCCTGCCGGCTGACCATGACGTGCGCCAGCCAGGGCGCGAGCCGGTGGCCGGCATAGTTGCGCATCGCGCGCTGTTCGGTGGCGATGCCGAGCGCGTCCGAAATCCGCCGCGCCGTGCGCTCGTCGTTGGTCGCAAACGCGACGCGGACATGGCAGTTGTCGAGGATCGAGTTGTGCTCGCCATAAGCCTTCTCGATCTGGTTCAAGGACTGCGCGATCAGGAAGGCGCGCACTCCATAGCCCGCGAGAAAGGCAAGACTGGTCTCGAAGAAGTCGAGCCGCCCCAATGCCGGGAACTCGTCGAGCATCATCAGGAGCTTGTGCTTGCCCGCCCTGGCGGGATCGGCATCGAGCTTTTCGGTGAGGCGGCGGCCGATCTGGTTGAGCACCAACCGCACCAGCGGCTTGGTGCGGCTGATGTCCGATGGCGGGATGACAAGGTAGAGCGAGACCGGATGGCCGGCCTCGACGAGATCGGCGATCCGCCAGTCGCAGCGCGATGTCACCGCGGCGACGGTCGGGTCGCGATAGAGCCCGAGAAACGACATTGCGGTGGAGAGGACGCCGCTGCGCTCGTTCTCGCTCTTGTTGAGCACCTCGCGCGCCGCCGAGGCGACGACGGGATGGATCTGCGGCGCATCCTTCGTGCCGAGATGATTGGTGGTCATCATCCGCCGGAGCGTGGCGGTGAACGGCCGCTGCGGGTCCGACAGGAATGTGGCTACCCGTGCGAGCGTCTTTTCTTCCTCCGCATAAAGGACGTGGAGGATCGCGCCGACCAGGAGCGAATGGGAGGTTTTCTCCCAGTGGTTGCGCCGTTCGAGCGCGCCTTCGGGATCGACCAGGATGTCGGCGATGTTCTGGACGTCGCGGACCTCATGCTCGCCGCGCCGGACCTCCAGCAGCGGGTTGTATTTGGCGGAAGCGGGATCGGTCGGATTGAACAGCAGGACGTGGGAGAAGCGCGCGCGCCAGCCGGCGGTGAGCTGCCAGTTCTCGCCCTTGATGTCGTGAACCACGGCGCTGCCGGTCCAGCCAAGCAGTGTCGGTATGACCAGCCCGACGCCCTTGCCCGAACGGGTTGGCGCGAACGCCATGATATGTTCGGGGCCGTCATGCCGGAGATAGCGGCCGCGCGAGCGGCCCAGGAATACGCCGGCATCACCGTAAAGGCCGGCCCGCTCGATCTCGTTCGGCCTGGCCCAGCGCGCCGAACCATAGGTGGTGACGTGACGCGACTGCCGCGCGCGCCAGAGCGAGCCTGCGATCGCCGCGCCGCAGCCGATGAAACCGCTCGCGCCGGCGAGCGCGCCGGCCTTGTCGAAAACATGCGGCGCATAGGCATCGTAGTGATACCACCAGGGGAAGAGCGCCCAGGGACGATAGACCGGCGTGCTTCCAGCCATGAACCAGGCCGGACCAAGTTCGGGCTGGTAGGCGAGCATCGCCGCCGCCCATTGGGTCGCCGCCCAGAGGCCCGCGATCACGATTGCGAACACGACAAGGATCTGGCCGATGAGCAATTTGGTCGGGGTCACGTTGAAGCTCCCGCCCATACCGCCGGATGCGGTCGGGGCGCGGCTTCAAGACTCGGCTATGGGCCGCCCGAAATGAACGGAGCCGCTGGGGGCTGGTGGGTGACCGAAGGAGATCACTCGTCGGCGACTGACTCAATATTCCAGCTCTGTTCTTTTGATCGAGCTATGACCCGAGTTGATGATTCTGCCCTGTCGTTGTCCCTCGAGGTGGCACTGACCACCACACCGCACCGCCGATGACCCGCTACACCCTGCAAAAATCCGAGCTGCAAATTCGGGCTTGCGTGTCGGATTATCAGACATTATATCGCATTTAATGTAGTGAAATCGTGCGAGGCATGCATGGCGACAATCGCTCCTCCGCAGCCCGCGGCAACCGCGTTTCCCAAAGCCGACGCCATTAGGGCGTTGGTCGACGAACTGCTGCAAGTGGCCAGGGCTGAGGCACAGGTGCGCGGAATTGCCCTGCCTCCGGAAAACCCGAAGATCATCCAGGCGCCCGTGCCACTCGACTCCTTGTCCGTGGTCGACACGCTTTGCGCGGTGGAGCAGGTCCTCGACATCGAGCTTCGCGACAGCATCGTCCGCACCGGCGGCTACAATTCGATCGAGAAGGCGATTGACGACCTCCTCCCTAAGATCGAACGCGTCTGGGTTAAGAAGAAAGGGTCGAAGCCATGACCAATCTCGCACTCCGCCAGGAAGGCGACGAGCAGGAGCGGCGGCGCTTGGGCGACCGTCTGCGCGAAGCACGGAAATATCTCGGCCTCAAGCAGGAAGAAGTTGCTGCCTATCTCAAGATTCCCCGGACCGCGCTTACCGATATCGAGAATGGCCAGCGCCGCGTTGAAGCGATCGAACTGACGCGGCTTGCCCGTCTTTACCGCCAGTCGGTGGCCTATTTTACCGGCGAAGACGAGGCCTCCGCGAGCCTTCCCGCCGATGTCGCCCATCTGGCGCGACGCGTTGCGGCCTTGTCGACTGAGGACCGGGCCGAGCTGAGCCGGTTTGCCGAATATCTCCGCTCGCGGTCTGGCGGCGAACGGAGCTGATCGATGGCGTCGGATTATGCGAGCGCGGTTCGCGCTGGTACGATGGCAGCGGGCCGCCTGCATCGCGAACTCGATACGCGCGCACTGATCGAGACCCAAGGCGGCAGCGTCGATGTCTTCGGCGCGATCCATGCCGTGGGTCTACCCTTGCTGCTTCGTCCTCTGAAAGGCCTGCTCGGCGCCTATCTCAGCGCACCTGCTCCTGGCGTTCTCGTCACGACGGAACGACCGATGAGCATCCAGCGCTTCACGGCCGCGCACGAACTCGGGCATTTTTCGATGCGACACGAGCCGAGCCTCGACGATGAGAGCATCCTGCGCCGGATGCCGATGTCGCCCGAACCGGGAAACAACTTCGAGGAAACCGAAGCCGACGCCTTTGCGATCGCCTTCATGATGCCGAAATGGCTGGTGCTCGCGCACAGCGCGCGACAAGGATGGCAGATCGATCATTTCCGGCGCCCCAATGTCGTCTATCAGCTCTCGCTGCGGATCGGCGCCAGCTATGAGGCGACGTGCCGCACCCTGGTTCGCTACAATCTGATTTCGCCATCGGTGATGACCGACCTGCTCCGGACGCAGCCGCGCAGCCTGAAGGTCGATCTCCTCAAGGACTATCGGCCCGACAACTATCGCGGCGACGTCTGGCTGCTGACCGAGCGCGATGCCGGCTCGCGGATCGATGGCAGTCGCAATGATCTTTTCGTGCTGCAGCTCGAAGAACATAGCGGCGGTGGGTATCTCTGGGATCTCGACCAACTGATCGCCAGCGGCTTCGCCGTCGTTCGCGACGAGCGTGAGGCAATCGACGGCGATGGCATCGGTGGTCCCGTTGTCCGCCGTGTCACCGCGGCGCCCGATGCGCCGCGGCGCGGCCGCATGTCGCTCGACGAGCGGCGGCCGTGGCAGCCTGCGCCGGCCCTCACCAGCCTGACGCTCGATTTCGACCTCACCGGCCCGGAACAGACGGGCCTGTCGCGCGCCGAACGGCGGCACCTGCTCGAGGCCGCCTGACGCCCCATGATCGATATCGTCCGTGACCTTCGGCCGCTGTTCGGGCCTGCGCGCGATCAAGGCGCGCGGCCGACATGCCTCGCATTCGCCGCGAGCGACACCCACGCCGGGCTTCGCGACGGCTGGGCACCGCTGTCGTGTGAATTCGCCTTTCATGCCGCGCAGAAACGGGCGGGCAGACCGCCGACGAGCGGCGCACTGCTATCCACAATGCTGGACGCGCTACGGCTCGATGGCCAACCCGACGAGAAAGGCTGGCCGTATCTGGCAGCGGTTCCAGCCGATCATCGACTGTGGACGCCGCCAGCGACCGTTGGCCCGCTCTATGGCCGCAACGGACAGAGGGATGGAACCGACCTGTCATCCATCCTTGCCGCGCTGGATCGTGACACGCCGGTGCTCATGCTGACGATGCTGTCACGGTCTTTCTTCCAGCCGCGCGGTGATGGCGTCGTCGATCCGGCGAACGACGAACTCCCCGAGCCAGCGCAACGGCACGCGGTCGTCGCGGTCGGGCATGGAACCGTGGACGGCACCCCGGCCATTCTCATCCGCAACAGCTGGGGACCAGGTTGGGGCTTGGAAGGCCACGCCTGGCTTACTGAGCGCTTTCTAGCGCCGCGCCTTTTCGCCACGGCAAATTTGACGGAGGAAGTCGATGTATCTTCCCATACCGCCGCAGCCTGACTGCGTTGCTGGCTGGCGCGAGGCGGTCCGGCTCGTCGACCTCGCCACCGGACACCAGGCGCAGAATGTCGTCATCTCCGTGGCCGAGCCGACTGCGCGCGCAACACTCGCCGATCCCGTCGTGGCGGAAGTCGATGCCTTCCTTTCGGGCCATGGCAAGAAGCCCATCGAGACGGTCGCCAACACGATTTTTCCGGCAGCGCTGTACAGGCGCTACGGCGCGCCGCAATTCTTCGACCGGTTTCGCGACAACGTGCTGCCGAAGGTCCGGAGGTCGGGCGCTTGGTCGGGCTATTATTTCGAACGGATGATGGAATTGCCCCGCGCCGACGGCCAGCCAATCAATCAAATCTGGGGCATCGTCGAGCGCCTGCGCAACCCGAACGTCCGAGCGCTCAACAAATTCGAACTGCTGATCTTCGACCCCGCCCGCGACGTGAATGACTCGCCCTACGGCGGTCAGTGCCTGAGCTTTGCCAGTCTCAAGCTGATCGGCAAGGGCGACGATCGTCGCCTCGGCATGACCGCGCTCTACCGCAATCACTACTATATCGAAAAACTGCTCGGCAATCTGATCGGCCTCGGCCGTCTGCTCGAATTCATCGCCAAGGAAGGCGGGGTCGCGCTGGGTCCGCTCACGATCGTCTCGACCAACGCCACGGTCGACACCGCCAACTGGAACCGCGGCGATCTTAAGCAACTCTTTGAGCGCTGCGATCAGGCGAGCGCACATCTCCGTGCTGCGGCGTGAGGCGCGCCCAACGGCAGTTCTAGCGGCTCATCGTTGTCATCCGCGACACCGTACAGGCTGAACATGCCCTCGATGAACTCGCGCTGCCCGCCGTAGCTCGGATGGCGGACCGCGGTGGTCGGAATGTCGAGACCGTCCAGCGCCAGGTGAGCGTCGCGCCCGATCGCGACGATCTGGCGGGGCCGGATCATTGACACGAGGGCTTGCAATATCGGCCAGGTCGCCTCGCGCTCGCTTCGCGTGTGGCATCGGTTCGACATCGGATCATCCGCTTCATGGGGATGGAACGGGAAAACGTTCCAGAGCATGACAGGCTGACCGATCCGCTCTAGCACACGCCAGACGATCGCCGCGGTGCGCTCCGCCACGGCGGGTCCCTGCGTCGCACGTTCGAATGCGATGCCGCCCATCAGCGTACCAGCATGTCCGAGGTGAATTTCGTCGGTCAGCGGTACGCCCGTACGCCGCCCCCCGCGATAGCCGAGATCACGCGCGATCCAGATCGTTTCGACGCGATGATCAAGCGCCGCGGTGAGCAGCATTTCGAGATTGTCGCGGCGCCGGGCGGCGGCGTCGCTGCGGTCATGGACCGTGCAGCGATCGCGCCAGGGATTGAACACTGAGGGAAGTTCGGTCGCCGCCAGGGTGGACACAAAGGATTTCGGGGTCATGACGGCAATTCCTTGATACGCAGGCGGCGATTGGCGAAGTCGATCAGGACGCGGCCGCGCCGATGCTCCTGAAGGAAGCGGAAAGCCGTATAGCCCTGGAGGATCGCTTCCTCCCAAAGCCACAGCGGACAGCGTTCTGATTCGTAGCCGGCGACGAACTGGCGGACATGCTTCAGCATGTCCAGCGGAAGGCCACCGCGCTTCACGTTTTCAAAGTACCGGAGTTGCTGCGCTTGTCCGAAAATCCAGGAAGTTATGCCCTCTTCGATGAGAATCGCCCGAGCACCGTCTTCGGCGTCGTCGAGTTTCGGATCGCTCTTGCGCTTGAGACGGAGCAGCGCACGCAGCACTGGCGACCAGCCAAGCACCGCGACATAAGCGTAGTGAAAGACATCGTGGAAACGATAGTCGTCGGGTTCGAGCGCGTTGTCGGTGAGCCGGTCGCCGACATACACACCGCTTGAGCGTTGATACACGAATGTCTGCCCGCGAACGGTGCGTTCATAGACGTCGATCGCCATCCGCCGCGGCAATTGCTCTTCTGGGTCGAGCGCCGCATCGGTCGGCGCCGGATAGATGCGCTCGCGCGGCCAGCGATCGAAGATCTTGTGAAGATTCTTCACGGCGGCAGCCTCGATGGTAACACCGGATTCGTTTGCCGCCTGGATCAACCGGCGCATGACCGCGACCAGCCGGCCCGCGAGTGCTTCGCGGTCCTTCGCAAGACCGCCCGCCTGGAAATCGTTGATGAGCAGCCCAACGTCGCCTGCCAGCGCGAGCAGGCTATGCTCGAACTGCGGCATCGGTGCCTTGGCAAGCGGAATGTGCTGCGGCTGCAGCGCATGGAAACTGAGCGTTTCGTTGCCGCCCGTCTGCCATTGTCCGCCGTTTGTCGCCGCGGCGGCGGCGATGTCGCTGAGCGCCATGCGGCTGCGCCGTGCGATCGCCGCCAGATACCAAAGGACGTCACCAAGCTCTTCCGCGACGGCGTGAGCGTAACCCAGGTAGGAGGCATCGTCGCGCTGCTTTTTCTTGGCCTCACTGAGTAGGCTGCCGACTTCGCCGAAAAGGCCAAGCATCGAGAAGCCCAGTGCGCGGCCACCGCTGCGTTGATCAGTCCGCGCGGCCTGCTTCGCATAATCCGCAACAGTGAGAGCTTCGAAATCCTCGCTCATCGCCTGCCCTTCCGGCGATCCGATATCGCGTCTGCGGGGACGCTCACGCCATAGGCTTCAAGTGCCCGCAGTACGATCATCCGGATCGGCTCGCGGGAATCGAGCGACCGTTGACCGAGATCGCGTTTCGTAACGGCAGGAATCTGGACCTGAAGATGCTCGTCGCCGACATCGGTTTGCGCTGCGATATTTTTCATGAATCCATGAAAACATAATTTCATGAAAATAGAAAGCCCGAATCCTCCGGATCAGGAGACGCTCGGCCCGCTGCGCTGCCGCCCGAGTGTCCAGTTGATCCCGCCGTCGCGCATGATGCCCGAGACCGATTTACCGACATGGCGATCGAGAACAGAGCGCCACGGCACCAGCGTGAAATCGCGCGACCGTTCGATGAGCGCATGGCGACCACTCGTCATCTCGACTGCGCGCACGAGCCTGCCTTGAACAGCCTCCCCCTCTCTGGCCTCGGCGAACGGAACGCCTAACTTGTCGGAGAGCTGGCGGGCGACACGCAGCAATTCTCGCCGCTGGAGCGCGGCGAGCATCCCTCGCCGATAGACCGTCTGCCCATCCTGTTCGTCTGCAAGCTGTTCGGTGATCAGCCATTGCCGTCGCATCGCCTGCGCTGAACGAACCTCGTGCCCGAACCCAGCATCGCGCACTGGCACCGGCGCTTCGGCGACCAGCTCGCGATCGAGCCAGGTCGCGGCATCGGTTCCCGGTAATTTGTCGAGCGGGATCGCCGACAGGGTTTCAATGGCAACGGGGTGGTCGCGGAACTGCGTGGCTTCGAACCTCTCGACCCTGGCGAGATGGTCCGGCGCGATGATCCAGCTTCCGTCGGGCTCGCGCTCGACGACGCCCGAGATTTTTCGCATCGCTTCAAGCCGCCGGACATGCGTTTCGGCGAAGCGTTCGCTGGCGGTCGGATCGTGCTTCAGATGGGCGTCGATCGAATAGCGCCCGCCGTTCGCCGCCGCGATCTCGTCGATCGTCCGATCGACGGCGCGAATGCCGCCCTCGCGTGGCGCGATCCGGACGATGGCATTTTCGGGGATCGTGTCGACCAGCTCGCCCTTGCCGATCTCGGCATAATGGGTGCGCCCGTCGATGCCGTCGACCAGCAGATAATGACGGTCTTCATGTTCGTCGGCGAGCCCGCGCATCACGACGCGGCCGATGATCGGCGTCGCCTCCTTCGCGACCGGGTCGTAGATGACGCGATCGACCGCAGCACGATCGAGCTTCCGCGCGGTCAGCTCGCGCTGCATGATGCGGATGATGTCGCCGCGCTCGCCGATCTGGCGCAGTGTGTTCGCAAGGTCGGGCTCAAGCCGCCAGGTGCCGTTGCCGACATGCGAGGCGAGTCCCATGCGCCCGAGTTTCTGCAAGCGACCGACGCGAAGCGATTGCTGGAAGGGATCGCCATCGCTCGCGCTGACCAGCCGCGCGGTATCCATGTCGCGGATCAGCCGTCTGTCGATCGCGGTCAGCCGCTCGGCACCCGTATCGCTGCGAAGCCGCTCTTCGATTTCAAGGTCGGTGCGCGGCCCCAGGTCGAGGTTGACGATCTCGATCGCCCGCTGCCGGCTCCCGTGCGAGATATACTCGCGCGCGATCAGCAGATTCTCACCCCGATCGTTTACGCCGCGCACCACGATATGCGTGTGCGGATGGCCGGTATTGAAATGGTCGACCGCCACCCAATCGAGCTTTGTCCCAAGATCCTGCTCCATCTGCGTCATCAGCCGGCGCACGAACGGCTTCAAGTCGGGATACTGGTCGGCGTCCTCGGCCGACACGATGAACCGGAACTGGCGGCGGTCGCCGTCACACCGTTCGAGGAACGCCTTGCCATCGGCGACGTCGCTGTCGGGCGAGTAGAGCGCACCAGCCTCGCCCTCACGGGTCACGCCGTCGCGCTGAATATAGCGAAGGTGCGCCTTCGCACCGCCCATGCCTTTCCCGCCAAGGCCGACAGGCCGTATCTTGACGATCACGCGGCGCGACCGGAACGCGCCCAATCGGTCGCGCGATCTGAGCACCCGCGCAACACTCGCGCCGCGCCCGATCCGGCTGCCGTCGAAACGGCCGCGCCTGCCCGTTTTCATGCCGGCCCGCTTTGCCGCTTTCACGACGCGGCTCAGGTAGCGCTGCTCCTTGCCCCGGCCGCGCATCCGGCCCAGCTGCGGTTCGAACTCATCATCGCGCATAGCGGCGTCCTTCCATGCCGGAATGACGCTCCCCGCCGATAAGAATGGCGCGTCCTCGCCAGAGCGCAAGGAGTCTCGCGATTGGGATCGGAAAAGCCCAGAAAACCGCCATTCCTGGTAACCCTGTCTCGCACTCAAAGGGCGAGTCTCGCAAAAGCCTTCAAAAAACGATGTGCAGACAAACACTTACAAAATCCCGAGATTTTGCCTCTATCTTGCCATCGAGCCCGACTGCCACCTGCCGCCCCAGACGCCCGCTTTGCCTTCCCGCCTTCCCGATCAAAAAAGGGGAGCGGCGCCATGCGGCACCACTCCCGCGAACCTGCCCCTTCAACAGCGCATCGCCTTATTGCCAGCCTGCCTGTTCGGCCTGACGCAGCGCCCGATTGCACCGCTTCAGCCTCTTCTCAGCGGCCCTTAATTCGGCTTCGATCTGCCGCCGTTCTCCCGCGTCATCGCACCATGAAAGCTCCGCGCGAAGCTCCTCGATCTGTTGTTCAACCGACATCTCATCCTCCTGATACAAGCGAAAGATGAGCCATCGCCCGGCGGGGAGCGGGCGGGGTCAACCACCGCGCAGCGGCCGCGAAGCGGGCGACGGGGGAGCCGATTTTCTCGTCGCCGGAGTGGAGCGAAGCGGAACGCAGGTGGCGTGAAAATTGGGGGAACCGTCGATGGTTGAGGCGGTCCGTTCGCCGCCGGATACTCGGTGCTTGCTGAGCGGATTTCTTCCTCTCTGCAGGCCCGCAAGCGCGTTCCGGTGCAGGAAAAGGCCCACGCCAAGCCCTCAAGGCATGAGGAAAGCCCCGCGCCGGGTGACCGGCGCGG
>NZ_JABWGQ010000041.1 GCF_014595975.1 Sphingopyxis sp. LK2115
GATGGCCCACGGCCACAGCCGAAATTACACCACCTTGACGGACGCGACCGCATTTGGCCGACCTGGGCCGCGCGGCGATCGCTTCGCGGCCCGTTTCTTTGGTCCGTCGCGGACCTTGCGCGCCCCGCGGACGGCGCCTATCTGGCGCCGATGCAGAATATGTCCGGAAAATCGGCGATCGTCCTTTTGTCGGGCGGGCTTGACTCGATGGTCTGTGCGGGCCTCGCTCGCGAGGCGGGGGCGCGGATCGTCGCGCTGACGATCGACTATAACCAGCGGCACCGGGTCGAACTGGAATCGGCGGCGCGCATTGCCGATCATGTCGGCGCGGCTGAGCATATCGTCCTGCCGCTCGACCTTCGCCGGTTCGGCGGGTCGGCGCTGACCGACGACATCGACGTGCCGAAAGAGGGGGGCGGCGCCGACATTCCGGTTACCTATGTCCCCGCGCGCAACCTGATCTTCCTGTCGCTGACGCTGGGACTGGCCGAGGCGCGGCAGGCCGCGGACATTGTGATCGGGGTCAACGCGCTCGACTATTCGGGCTATCCCGACTGCCGCCCCGCATTCATTCAGGGATTCGAGCGGCTTGCCGCGCTGGCGACGCGCGACGGCGATCGGGGCGTATCCTTTCGGATACACGCCCCGCTCCAGCATATGACCAAGGCAGACATCGCCGCTGAAGCGGCGCGGCTCGGCATGGATGCGGCGATGAGCTGGTCCTGTTACGACCCGACGCCCGACGGGCTGCACTGCGGGGCGTGCGACAGCTGCCGCCTGCGCCGCAAGGGTTTTGCCGACGCCGGGCTCGCCGACCCGACGCGCTACGCGTGAGCCCGATGGCATACGCGGTCAAAGAGATTTTCCTGACCCTGCAAGGGGAGGGGGCGCAGGCGGGCCGCCGCGCGGTTTTCTGCCGCTTTGCCGGATGCAATTTGTGGACCGGGCGCGAGCAGGACCGCGCGAAAGCGATCTGCCGTTTCTGCGACACCGATTTCGTCGGCACGGACGGGACGCTGGGCGGCAAATACAGGAGCGCGACGGCGCTGGCCGATATCATCGCCGAAAGCTGGGGCGAGGGCCGCGAAGACCGTTATGTCGTGCTCACCGGCGGCGAACCGATGTTGCAGGTCGACGAGGCGCTGATCGACGCGCTGCACGCACGCGGCTTTGCGATCGCGATTGAAAGCAACGGCACATTGCCGATTCCGCGCAGCATCGACTGGATCTGCGTCAGCCCGAAAGCGGGGAGCGAACTGGTGCAGACGAGCGGCGACGAACTGAAGCTTGTCTGGCCGCAACCCGGCAGCGACGTCGCGCGGCTTGCGACGCTCGACTTCCGGCATCGGCTCGTCCAGCCGCTCGACGATCCGAACGCGGCCGCCAATGTGCAGGCGTGCATCGACCTGGTGATGGCCGATCCGCGCTGGCGCCTGTCGCTCCAGACCCACAAGAGCCTGGGGCTGCGTTAGCGCCTATTCGCCCTTATTTGCGGTCGCGTCCGGGGTGACGGCCTTTTTCGCCGTCGGCATATCGACCGCATCGGGATCATCGTCGGCTTCGGCGGGTGGCGCGGCGTCTTCCTCGCCTTCGCGTTCGTCGGCTGCCTTGCCGACGTTTCCGTCATCGGGGACGCTGTTGTCGACGGCGGTGCCGTCGCCGGCCGCATCGTCGAGGATGATCATCGAATCGCTGACCGATCCAGGCTGGACTTCGACCGCGTCGAGCTTCGTCGTCGACGTGTCGCCGGTGTCGCCGCCGCCGCACGCGGCAAGGCCAAGAAGAAGGAGCGAGGGGAAGAAACTGCGGGTCATGCGCCGGTCCTAATCGTTCGGCCGCAGCTTGTCGAGAAAGGCGGGAAGCGTTGCAGCCAGCGCGGCATCGACCTCGGCAAAACCCGCCGCCTTGCCCAGCGCGGCGAGGCTGGTCACGGGATATTCGGCGATGCCGCACGGCACGATGCCGGTGAAATGGGCAAGGTCGGGCGCGACATTCAGCGAAAAGCCGTGCATCGTGACCCATCGTTTGACGCGCACGCCGATCGCGCCGATCTTGGCTTCGCGCCCCTGTGCGTCGTCGGTCCAGATGCCGATGCGTCCTTCGGCCCGCCGCGCCGCGACGCCGAGCAGCGCGAGCGCATCGATCACCCAGCCTTCGAGGGCATGAACATAAGCGCGCACATCGCGTCCGCGCCGCGTCAGGTCGAGCTGGACATAGACGACGCGCTGGCCGGGGCCGTGATAGGTGTAACGTCCGCCGCGTCCCGCGTCATAGACGGGAAAGCGCGGGTCAAGCAGTTCGGCGGGATCGGCGCTCGTCCCCGCGGTATAGAGCGGCGGATGTTCGATCAGCCAGATGCGTTCGCCGCTTTCGCCCGCATGGATTTGCGCGGCGCGCATGTCCATGTCGGCAAGCGCCGCGGCATAGCCGGTGAGGCCGGGGCTGACGGTCCATTGGGGCTGGGAAGGCAACGGCATGGCGCGGGCTATCTGGCGCGTCGCGGCCCGCCGCGCAAGGCCCGGCGGAACAATGCGGGACAGGGCTGGACAGATGCGGCGAACATCGTCACCTTCCCCGCAACGGGGAAATCGAGAAATGACGGGGTATCAATGACAAAATTCGACATGGGCGCGGCGTGGGACGACACCCTGCTGTTGCTGAAATCGCATACGGCGCTGATCGTCGCGATTGCGGGCGTCTTTTTCTTCCTGCCCGCGCTCGCCTTTGCCTGGTTCGGACCCGTGCCCGTCGAGCCGCCCGCGGGCGCCAATTTCGATCAGCTGATGGCGGCCTTTCGGGAAAGCTTCCGCCAGATGATCCCCGGCCAGATTGTCGTCGCACTCTGCACGATGGTCGGCACGGCGGCGATTCTGCGGTTGTGGCTGGCGCGCACCGGGATCAGCGTCGGCGAGGCGCTCACCTTTGGCCTTATGCTTTTCCCGACGATGCTGGCGGTGCAGATTCTGACCGGCATCGCGATCGGCATCGGCGTTATCCTGCTGATCCTTCCGGGTCTCTATCTCGTCGGCCGCCTTGCGCTCGTCGCGCCGGCAATCGCCGACCGGACGATCTACAACCCGATCGACGCGATCCGCACGAGCTGGGAACTGACCCGGAACAATGGCTGGGCGGTTTTTTTCTTCCTGCTCCTCGTCGGGCTGGTCATCTTCATCGCCGCGCTGATCGTCGGTGGCGTACTGTCGGTCATCGTCGGCAGCGAACCCGGATTCGGCCGGATGGTCGGCGGATTCGTCGAAGCGGCGTTCGGCGCGATCGGCAGCCTTTTTTCGATCGCCGTCGCGGCCGCCGCCTATCGCCAGCTGGCGCTGCGCAGCGCGTCCGACGTGTTTCAGTGAGGCGCGCCGATCGAAACCGATAGAAAAGGCGTGGATCGCACGACGTCAAACGGCTCTCACCCGCATCGAATTGAAGGAAGATGGTTCGACAACAGGGGGAAGTGACATGAACAAAATGACGATCGGCGGCGCCTTTTCAGAAACGTTCGCGTTTCTGAAGGCCAACTGGATGCAGATGCTGCTGTGGGTCGGCGGGGCGCTGATCCTTGTCGGCCTGCTTGGCTATCTGCTTTTGGGATCGACCTTTTCGGCGATGGCGATGGCGCCGAACGATCCGTCGCTCGTCATGGGCGCCTTTGGCCGGATCGGTCTTTTCGCTCTCATCGCCGCGGTCATATTCTACGGCGTTTCGATGCTCATCTGGCGCGGCGGGATGCATCCCGGCGACGCGCCCAATTTCGCATGGGCGTTCCAGGCCGGTCCGGCGCTGGCCTTTGGCATGATCGTGATCATGATTGCCGCCTATATCGTTATTTTCATCGTCATGCTCGTCCTGACGCTGGTTTTCGGCGCGGCGCTCGGGGGCATGGGGGCGCTTTCACCCGCAGCGCTGGAATCGGGCGGCGCGGGAGCGATCGGCGGCGGCGCGATCTTTGTGATGATCCTCGTCTATATCGCCATCATCGTCTTCATGCTGTGGCTCCAGGGCCGCTTCATGGTTGCGGGGCCGGTGATGGCCGACCGGCTGACGCGCAACCCGATAACGGGACTTGGCGAATCGTGGCGGCTGACCGGCCCCTCGCAGTGGGTGATCGTCGGTTTCTATCTGATCTTCACCATCGGCGTCGTCGCCTATGCGTTCGTCGCCGGCATGATTTTCGGCGGCATATTGGGGGCGATCGCCGGGGGGTCGGTCGTCGGCGCGATGCTGACGATGATGGTCATGGCAGCGCTCGTCTATCTGCCGATCATGATGCTGTCATTCTCGGTGCCGGTCGGCGTCTATCGTGCCATCGCCCCGCGCGCATCGGGCGACATCTTCGCCTGATCGTCACCGACAAACGGGAAAGGGCGCTCCGCCGCCGGGGCGCCCTTTTCAGCTCCACTTGGCGAGCGGCGGCAGGCTCATCAGGATGGCGTCGATATTGCCGCCGGTCTTGAGGCCGAAGAGCGTGCCGCGGTCGTAGACGAGGTTGAACTCGGCATAGCGGCCGCGCCACACGAGCTGTGCATCGCGATCGGCGTCGGTGAAGGGCTGGTTCATCCGACGCCGCACAATACGCGGAAAAATGTCGAGAAACGCCTCGCCGACCGCCTTCGTCAGCTGGAAATTGCGGTCGAACTCGGCATCGTCGTTGCATTCAAGATGGTCGTAGAAGATGCCGCCGACGCCACGATGGACGCCGCGGTGCGGGATATAGAAATAATCCTCGGCCCATTTGGCATAGCGTTCATAGACGTCGGGACCAAAGGGTGCGCAGGCGGCGCGAAGCCGCGCGTGGAACGCGTCGGTGTCCTCCTGGTAAGGGATGGGTGGATTGAGGTCGGCGCCGCCACCGAACCAGCGCTTCGTCGTCGCCAGAAAGCGCGTGTTCATATGCACCGCCGGGACGTGCGGGTTCGCCATATGCGCAACCAGGCTGATCCCGGTTGCAAAAAAGCGCGGATCCTCGCCCGCGCCATGGATCGACGCCGCGAAGTCAGGGGCGAACTCGCCGCCGACGGTCGAGACATTGACACCAACCTTCTCGAACACCTTGCCCGTCATCGCCCCGCGAACGCCGCCGCCGCCTTCGCCGGGCGCCAGCCCCTCGGCTTCGCGATCCCATGGCGTATAGGTGAAGCGCGCGTCGCTGCCCGCTTCGGCCTCGATCGCCTCGAACTCGGCGCAGATGCGGTCTCGAAGCGATTCGAACCAGTCGCGCGCCGTCTGTTGCTGCGGGTCGAGCGGGATCATGCCGGAAAGCCTTTCGTTTGCCTGAGCGCCTCGGCGAGCGCGATGCCAGCCGCGACCGCAACATTCAAGGATCGAAAGCCGGGCTGCATGGGAATCGCGACCCGCGCGGCAGCGGCGGCGTAAACATGCGGCGGGACCCCCGAAGTTTCGGAGCCGAACAGCAGCAGATCATGCTGCGCGAAGGCAAAGTCGGGAAGGGGGGCGCCGCCGGCGGTGGTCAAAAGCACCAGCCGCCTGTCGTTGCTGTGCGACCAGCTATAAAAGCCGTCCCAATCGGCGTGGCGCCGGACATCGGCGCGCGGCGCATAATCCATGCCCGCGCGCTTGAGCGCCGCATCGCCGAACGGAAAGCCGCAAGGTTCGATGACATGCACGGGCACGCCAAAACAGGCGGCGGTTCGCAGGATCGTGCCGACATTGCCGGCGATGTCGGGCTGGAACAGCGCAATCTCCATGCTGTCGCCATAATGATGAAGGCGCCGCGAATCGAGGGGCTTGCGCCGCCATTTGCAGCGCGGCGAGCGAAGCGGAAATTGCCTGTTGGCAAGCCCGGACTGTGCGGCTATCAGGCCCGCAATTCCCGGAGGGGCCGCCGGGCTGTGCGCTTTCGTGCGCGTGCAACGGGGCGGGCCATTCCTTCGCGAACGATTTTTTGGTTCACCCATGCAAGGGCAGTCGAATGGCCAGTGAAACTGAAAGCAGCGCCGGTATCGAGGATGGCGTCCGTCGCCGGGATTTCATCAATATAGCGGCGGTGAGTTTCGCGGGCGTCGGGGCGGTTGCGGTCGTGCTGCCTCTCGTCAACCAGATGAATCCGTCGGCCGATGTGCTCGCACTGTCGTCGACCGAAATCGACATTTCGGCGATCGGCGAAGGGCAGGCGATCAAGACGAGCTGGCGCAAACAGCCGGTGTTCGTGCGCAATCTGACCGCCGCCGAGATCGCCGAGGCGAACAGCGTGCCGATGAGCGACCTGCGCGAGCCGCAGACGCTCGCCGAGCGCACCAAACCCGGCAAGGAAAACTGGCTGATCACGCTGGGCGTCTGCACCCATCTGGGCTGCGTTCCGCTGGGCGCCGCCGAGGGTGAGAATCGCGGCGATTTTGGTGGTTATTTCTGTCCGTGCCACGGTTCGCACTACGACACCGCGGCGCGCATCCGCAAAGGCCCGGCGCCTACCAACCTGGTCGTGCCGCCCTATGAGTTCACCAGCGACACCGTCGTGACGATCGGCTGAGGAGCAAGATAAGATGAGCTTTCCCTGGGCCAAGCAATATGAACCCCAGCAGCCGCTGATGAAGTGGCTGGACGAGAAGCTGCCGCTGCCGCGCCTCGTCTATAATGCGATCGGCGCCGGCTACCCCGTGCCGCGCAACCTGAACTATTTCTGGAACTTCGGCGTTCTCGCGGGCGCCGCGCTGGTGATCCAGATCGTCACCGGCATCGTGCTCGCGATGCATTATGCCGCCAATGCCGGCGTCGCCTTTAATTCGGTCGAGCATATCATGCGCGACGTCAACGCCGGCTGGTTCATCCGCTATGCGCATATGAACGGCGCGAGCATGTTCTTCATCGTCGTCTATCTGCACATCTTCCGCGGCCTTTATTACGGGTCGTACAAGGCGCCGCGCGAAATGGTGTGGCTGCTCGGCGTCGTGATCTTCCTGCTGATGATGGCGACCGCCTTCATGGGTTATGTGCTTCCCTGGGGCCAGATGAGCTTCTGGGGCGCGCAGGTGATCACCGGTTTCTTCTCGGCAATCCCGATCGTGGGCGAGCCGATCCGCCAGTGGCTGCTCGGTGGCTTTGCGCCGGACAATGCGGCGCTCAACCGCTTCTTCTCGTTGCATTATCTGCTGCCCTTTGTGATCGCGGGGGTCATCATCCTGCACATCTGGGCGCTGCACATTCCGGGGTCGAACAACCCCACGGGCATAGAGGTGAAGGACGAACAGGACACCGTTCCCTTCCATCCCTATTACACCGCAAAGGACGGTTTCGGCGTCGGCGTTTTCCTGCTCGTCTTTGCGGCGCTGACCTTCTTCACGCCGAATCTGCTCGGCCACGCCGACAATTATATCCCGGCCAACCCGCTTTCGACGCCCGCGCACATCGTGCCCGAATGGTATTTCTGGCCCTTCTACGCGATCCTGCGCGCCTTCACTTTCAACTTCCTGTGGATCGACGCGAAGCTGTGGGGCGTTATCGCGATGTTCGCGGCGATCGCGCTGCTCTTTTTCCTGCCGTGGCTGGACAGTTCGCCGGTGAAGTCGTCGACCTATCGTCCGCTTTATCGCATCTTCTTCTGGGTGCTGGTGGCCGACGTGGTGCTGCTCGCCATCTGCGGCAAGATGCCCGCGGAACAGCCTTGGGTCATCCTCAGCCAGATTGGTTCCATCTATTATTTCGCGCACTTCCTGATCATTCTGCCGATCGTGTCACGCATCGAGCGACCTCTGCCGATGCCCAACTCGATCACGGAAGCAGTCCTTGCAAAGCATGCCGACGACAAGTCGGCGGCCACGGCCTGAGCGCCGGACATTTATAGGAGCTGATACAGCCATGGTTCGTCCGCTCGGTTTTCTTGTCGGTCTGGGTTTCATCACGGCGCTGATCTTTGCGATCTTCACCACGCCGCTGAAGAATGAACCCAACGCCGCCTATAGTTTCGTCAAGCATCCAAGGCATCTGGAGCTTGCCAGCGACGGTTTGATGCCGCACTGGGATCTGGCGCAGCTCCAGCGCGGGATGCAGGTGTACAAGGAGGTCTGCTCGGCCTGCCACAGCCTGAACCTCGTCGCCTTCCGCAACATTCAGGATCTGGGCTACACCGAAGGCCAGGTGAAAACATTCGCCAAGGGTTTCCAGGTGCCGTCGATCAACCCGGACACGGGTGAGCCTGCAACGCGGGATGGACTGCCTTCGGACTATTTCCCGGCACCTTATGCCAATGATGTCGCCGCACGTGCCGCGAACAACAACGCGCTGCCGCCCGATCTGTCGCTGATCACCAAGGCGCGCGAAGGCGGCAAGGATTATGTTTATTCGCTGCTGACCGGCTATCAGAATCCGCCGGCCAATCTGCCGAAGGAACTGCGTCCGGGCACGGGGCTGCATTACAACCCCTATTTCCCGAACCTGAACCTTGCGATGGCGAAGCCGCTGTCCGACGGGCAGGTGACCTATGCCGACGGCACCAAGGCGACGGTCGACCAGATGGCGAAGGACGTGACCGCTTTCCTTGTCTGGACCGCCGAGCCAAAGCTGGTGAAGCGCGTGCAGGTGGGCTGGGCTGTGATCGGTTTCCTGCTGATCTTCACCGTGCTGACCTATTTGTCGTATCGCAATATCTGGGCCGACAAGAAGCATTGAGCGATAGGGAGGGCGACCGTTCGATGATCGCCCTCCCGCCGCAGCCCGACCTCGACCTCGCGTCGCTCGTTCGTACGATCCCGGACTTTCCAAAGCCGGGCATCCAGTTCCGCGACATCACCACGCTGATCGGTGACGCCGCCGGTTTCGCCGAAAGCGTGCGCCGTCTGAGTGCGCGCGCCGCGACCTATCACCCTGACCTGATCGTTGCGGTCGAGGCGCGCGGCTTCCTGTTTGGGGCGGCGATGGCGACCGCGATGGGACTGGGCATCGTGCCCGTGCGCAAGGCGGGCAAGCTGCCCGGCGTCACGATCGGCGTCGATTATGAACTCGAATATGGCACCGACCGGCTCGAACTGCACGAGGGTGCGGTGCTGCCGGGGCACCGCGTCGTGCTGGTCGACGACCTGCTCGCGACCGGCGGGACGATCCTCGCGACGGCCGATTTGATGCGCAATGTCAGGGCGGAGGTGGCCGCTGCGCTGTTCGTGATCGACCTGCCCGACCTGGGCGGATCGGCGCGATTGGGCGCGGCGGGACTTGTCTGTGAAACGCTGATCGCGTTTGACGGCGATTAGCGACAAGTGTCCGCACGGGCGGGGAAGCGGTCTGCGCAGTCCCCGGCGTAATTCGTCCAAAGTCCGCAAAAGATCAGCCTTGTGCAGACGCTGTTTGGCGGCCGCCGACCGATGGGCTGCGCCGAGGTTCGCTCGCATTCCCTAGCCGGGTTGCGACTGCCTTGGGTCGGGGCTTGTCGCCTTGCACAAGGCCGATGGCCTGCACCCACTACGACCAGGCAGCAAGCTGCCAAGTTTTCGTTTCCCTTCCCTTTGACGGAAGGGGCATTCTTTTGGGTTATGACGGCAATCGGTCGTTTGCAGGCGATCAACCCGACAGGCTGCGTTACGAAAACGCCCGCGCCAAAGCGCGGGCTATCGCGCCTGTGGCAAACGAATCGCGCTTAAAAGGGCAACCAGTTCTGCTTCTTGCGGAACTTCATATAGCCGACATTGGCGCCCAGCCGCGCGCCGACGCCGACGCGGATCGGGATCAGCACCACGTCGCCGCGGCGCAGATAGCTGGCGTTGAAGCCGCCCACCAGATAGGCGGCGCCTTCGCCTGCCGGATAGCGTTTATAGAGGTCTTCGCTGTCGAAAAGATTATAGACGAGGACGAAGGTGTTGCCCGCGTTGGCCCCCGCATCGAAACCGATCGACGGGCCGGTCCAGTAAACGGGAAGTTCGCCTTCGACCTTGTGGTATAGCGTCCCCGAACCGTAACGCACGCCGAGCACCAGCGCGCCCCCGGCCTCGCGCCCGACGATATAGGCGTTGGGTTCGCCCTGTTCCTTCAATATGTCCTCGATCATCGCGGCAAGGCCCTGTGCGCCCTTTCCGAACACACCCTCGGCGGCGCCGATCAGATCGTCCTTCTTGTAGGTCGACCCCGGCGCTGCCGTTGCCGACGCGACACCGGCATCCTCGTCGTCGGCGGTTGGGGCAGCGGACGGTGTTTCGCTGGTCTGCTGGTCGCCGGTGGCCAGATCGCTGTCATAGGATTCGCTCGGCTGTGGTTCGCTCGTCGCAGGTGGCGGCGCGGGATTGTCCAGATCGGAGTCGATCTGCATGTTGCTGGGATCGATCTCGCGCATCTGTGCGGCTGTCGGAACGGGCGCCAGTGCGAGGCCGATCGACGCCATCGTCGCCAGGACCAGGCCGGAGAAACTCTTACGCATAGCGAACCCCCAAGTAAAACAGTGCCATTGCGGCGAACCCCGCGTTAATCATGACTCGCTTTGCCGGGTGGGCAATGAACGGGCGATGACCCGACTCGATTTTGCGCCGGACCGAATCGATTGACGGGTGAAATGCCGTTGGAAGCGTGAAAATGCTCCATCTTTGGCGTTGCGGGGGGCGAAGCGCATGGCTATAGCGACCCGCCTAGGCCAAGCCCGTCGTTAGCGCGGCGGACCATGCGGAGACGTGGGTGAGTGGCTGAAACCAACGGTTTGCTAAACCGTCGTACTGGTAAATCCGGTACCGAGGGTTCGAATCCCTCCGTCTCCGCCACCCTCTCTCCGGTGTAAATGGCGCCCTAGCGCCGCGGTTCCAGCCACCAGCGCTGGCGCCAGCCATAGGGGCTGGCGATGGGATCGCCCGCGGCGTTGGTTGCGGGTTTGAAGCGGAAGCGCGCTTCGATGAGGTCACATGTCGTCCGATCCAGCGCGGCGTTGCCGCTCGACTTCGTAACACGGCACCCCGTCACGTGGCCATTGGCCTCGATCGTGAAGCGCACCTCGACTTCGCCGCCCGCACGCGCGCGGCTTGCTTCGCGCGGATAGTCGCGGTCGCGGATCGTGCCGCTTCGCCAGACGGCTCTGGTGCCGCCGCCCGTGCCGCTGCCCGAACCGCCGGCGCCGGTGCCGTCGCCAAGGCCCCCCGCGCCCGATCCGGGGCCGGGGTCGGGCGTCGCCCCGGCGGAGGGAGCATTGCCGACACCGGGCTGCGGCGCGGCGACGACGGGTGAAGATAGCGGCGGCAGTTTCGGGGACGGCGCGACGACCGCGGCGGCCTTCGCCTGCCTGTTCGCGGCCGACGCCTTGCCCGTGGCGCGCTCGCTCGGCGCGGGCACCGGATCGACCTTCTGGTCCGTGACGGGCGGGGCGGGGAGCGCGATGGCGGTGATCGCCTCGCTCGCGCGGCGCACGACATCGAGGTCGAGCCCGCGTGCGAGGCCCAAACCGATGGCGAGCGCCGCGACCAGCGCCGCGCCGCCCGACAGCAGCTTTTGCGGTCCTGAAACCTGCCCCGAATATGCCATCGCGCCGTCTCGTGTCGCGCGCCGGGCGCGCGCTGCCAGCGCCCGGTTTAGAGGAAATCGTCTAACGTGGACATGAACCGGTCGAACTGGTCGTGGTGCAGCCAGTGACCCGCGTTTTCAAACTCGATCACCTTTGCCGTCTTGAAATGCCGAAGGCGCCCGTCCTTTTCGGGGTTCGAGGCCCAGCTGTCGGCGCCATAGAGAAGGAGGGTGGGGCAGGTGATCGCGCCCCACAACGAGGCGATATCGTCCTGTGCCACGTCGAAGGCCGGCCAGACGTTGAGGTAATTGTCGAACTTCCAGCTCCACGTTCCATCTTCGTTGCGGCTGACGCCGTGGATCGTGAGGTGGCGCGCCTGCGCTTCGGTGAGATACGCGTTTTCGGCCATCATCCGCGCCAGCGCATCCTCGATCGTCGCATAGCGGCGCGGCGTGCGTCCCGCAGCCTGGCGCTTGTCGTCGATCCATTTGCGGAAACGATCAGCATAGGGCGTCCTGGCGCGCTCGGCGAGCAGCTTGGGCGAAGGGCCTAGCCCTTCGATGGCGACGAGCTTTTGCACATGGGCGGGATAAAGGCCGGTATAACGAAGCGCGATATTGCCCCCCAACGAATGCGCGACGATCGAAACCGGACCACGGTCAAGCTGGTGAACCAGCTGCGCAAGGTCATAGACGAAGCCGTCGATAGGATAATTGCCGTCGGGCGACCAGGCGCTGTCGCCATGGCCGCGCAGGTCGGGGGCGATGACGTGGAAACGGTCGCGCAGCCGCTCGGCGACCCAGTCCCAGTTGCGGCAATGGTCGCGCCCGCCATGGACAAGCAACAGAGGCGGCGCCTCGCGGTTGCCCCAGTCAACATAATGCAGCTTCAGCCGCTGCGAGATAAAGCTGTTCGAGGTGGGACCGGCACTTGCCATGGGATCATCCTTATTGTCTGATCCAGTTTCAAAAGGCGACTGGTTTCGATCCGTCAACCCCCGTATCGACCGTGTCGCCATGCACAGCGAAAGAGAGGAAGATCCATGTCGACATTTCGGGACAATCTGCTGGCCGGAAAGACGGCGTTCGTTGCGGGCGGGACGAGCGGCATCAACCTCGGCATTGCCAAGCGCTTCGCCGAACTCGGCGCGAAGGTCGCGGTGGCAGGACGCGATCCCGACAAGGCGGTGCGCGCGGCGGCGGACATTGGCAAGGGTGCACTGGGCCTGTCGGGCGATGTGCGCGACTATGCGGCGATCCGCGGCGTGATGGAGCGCGTCGCGGGGGAACTCGGGCCGATGGACATCGTCGTTTCGGGCGCGGCTGGCAATTTTCTGGCCCCCGTGCTCGGAATGTCGGCAAACGCCTTTCGCACGGTCGTCGATATCGACCTCAACGGCACCTTCAACGTCTTTCGCGGCTGTCACGACCTGCTGGTGCGGCCCGGCGCATCGCTGATCGCGATCACCGCGGGGCAGGCGGTCAATGCTTCGGCCTTGCAGGCGCATGCCTGCGCAGCAAAGGCGGGCATCAACCAGCTGGTTCGCGTGCTTGCGCTCGAATGGGGGCCGGATGTGCGCGTGAACGGCATCTCGCCGGGACCGATCGCCGATACCGAAGGCATGAAACGCCTCGCGCCCGACGCGGCGACGCGGCAGTCGCATTACGATCGCATCGCGATGAAGCGTTGGGGCCGGATCGAGGAGGTCGCCGAATCGGCGGTGTTCCTGTGCAGCCCCGCCGCGAGCTATATCACCGGGACGATCCTTGACTGCGACGGCGGCAGCCAGATCGGCGATGCGTCGCGCGGCGATCTTGCGAAAGGGATGGCTTAGCTTTCCGACCAAAGCCATCTTTTCCGCTCGGCTGAGCTTGTCGAAGCGCCGCTCTTTACTTCCAACGGCGGTGAAGAAAAGGACGGCCAGTCGACACGCTCAGGGCGAACGGATGCTGGTGGGGAAGCCGCTATTCGACGTCAGAACGCAAAAACGCCGCCAACCTGTTCGGCTGGCGGCGTTTTGAATGGTGGGCGTGGCAAGGATTGAACTTGCGACCCCTGCGATGTCAACACAGTGCTCTACCACTGAGCTACACGCCCATCCCTTTGGGGTGACGCGCCCCCTAAAGGCCTTGGCGCGGCTTGGCAAGTCCTTCGGTGCGTTGACGCGTTTATTGTTGGCTGGACTGGTCGGCGCGCCCGAACAGCATGTCGACCTCGCGCACCAGATCCTTGAGGTGGAAGGGTTTGGAGAGCAGCTTGGCTTGCGGCACATTTTCCTCGGCGCGCAGCGAGACCGCCGCGAATCCGGTAATGAACATCACCTGCGTGTGCGGCGCCGCCTTCGCCGTATGCTGGGCCAGCTCGATGCCGTCCATTTCGGGCATCACAATGTCGGACAACAGCAGGTCGAAGGTGCCCGAATCGATATAGGGGACCGCCGCCGTGCCGCGATCGACCGCGGTGACGTGATAGCCCGCGGCCGTAAGGGCGCGCGCAAGATATTCGCGCATCACGTCGTCGTCTTCGGCAAGCAAGATGCGAATCATCGTGAAATCGGTTCCCTGGCCCTTGAACGCCGCCGGCTGCCCGTGTCGACGCGTGCTTTACCATAGCCATAGCGGCAGAGATTTAACAAATTGGGGCGGCAAGCTGGATTCCACCGGCTTTTTTTGCCACCCATCCCCCATGACATCGCGTATCGTCCCCCCAATTTCCGTCTCGGTCAACCGTCCGGCTGTGCCGGGTCCGGTCGTGGTGTCGGTGCCACATGCCGGGCGCATCTATCCGCCCGAAATCCTGGCCGCAGCGCGTGTCGATCGCTGCGTGCTGGAGCGGCTTGAGGATCGCTGGTGCGACCGGATCGCGGCGGACGCGCATGATGCGGGGGCCAGCGTCGTCGCGGCGCTTTGGGCGCGTGCGGTCGCCGACTGCAATCGCGGCGAAGGCCAGATGGCACCCGCGGAGGTCGCTCCGACGCTGCGCCCACAATTTGCGGCGCCGGGGCGCAAGGAGCGCGCGGGGCTGGGCGTCGTGCCGACCAGGCTCGCCGATCATGGTCCCTTGTGGAAGCAGCCGATCGACCGCGCGGCGCTGGAATGGCGGCTCGATCGCTTGCATCGACCCTATCACGATGCCCTGGCGGGCGAAATCGCCGCGGCACGCCAGCGATTCGGATTCGCGATTCTGGTCGATCTTCATTCGATGCCGGCGATCCCGCCGGGGCAACCGGGACATGGCACGCGAATCGTTATTGGCGACCGCTTTGGCGCAACGGCGGCCGAATCGCTCGTCGATCTTGCCATGGCTTCGGCATCGGCGCTGGGCGAGCCGGTGCAGCGCAACCAGCCCTATGCCGGCGGGCATGTCGTGCGGACGCATGGGCGGCCCGGCGACGGCGTTCATGCGATCCAGATCGAAATAGACCGCAGCCTCTATCTGACCGCCGAGCGCATGCCCGATGCGGAGCGCGTCGCGCGGCTGGCGCGCTGGTTCGCCGCCCTGGTCAGCGAGGCGGGGCAGTGGCGCCCTGATGCCGACCTGCTTCCGCAGGCCGCCGAATAAAAAACCACCTCGTACCGAAGTACGAGGTGGCCAGGGTCCAGGGAGGACGCGCCCGCGTCGAACCCGACGGGGCACTCGCCGCGATGGAAAGGGGGAAAACCATGGCGGCGTGAAAGAAATCTAGGGACATGTTCGCCGACTTACAAGAAGCGACGGTGCAAAATCTGCGATATGCAATGAAATTGGTCGTGTATCGTTGGTCGATACCGAATCGTCTCCACCAAATAGGGTGCAAAACGGTCGAATCCGCCCTCTGCCTTAGCGCTGAGAGTTCCTTCACCAATGACGGCTCCGTCTCGTCCATGGCGAGCAGTACCTGTGCAGGGCGGTAGGGAGACGCCGGCCCTGGATCAGGCTTTATCGGTGCGGCCGTAATGCCCCGGACTGTACGCGATCAGGCCCAACGTCCTCAGAGCCGCAATGTCACGTTTTGCGGTCCGTTTGCTTACACGCCAGTGCGTTGAGATGTCGTCTACGGTGCCAGAGGCTCCGCTCTCGACTCGGGTCAACAGCCACTCTTGCCGGCGGTTTAGCCTATGACCACTGATGTCACCATTGGTGACATCCTTGTCCCTTTGGGTGACACCATCGACTTCGACTGGACTTCGGCCTTCGTACGAATTCCTCGCATTTTTCCTGCCCATTGGCTTGCCTTTGTTTGTACCGGCAAGTCGTCGGATATTCTGAGATGGGCTAATGTCCGTTTCTACCAAATGATCGACGATCAGTTCCCGAATGGCACCTGATTTTCCGCACAATCGCATGAGAAAATAACCGCTTGGTCCGAATTCCCCGCTGAGCCAGTTCTTCACGCTGCGCTCGCTGGCACCGGTCCAGCCCATAATCGTTTTCACCGCCCGATGGGTGTCGCCGTTCTCTTGCCGCAAGGCGTCGGCGATCAATTCCGCATAGTCCTTCGCTGACCTCGCAAGCCCATTCCACGGGTGCAACATCCTGCCCTTTTTCGGCAACATCCTCCGCTCCCTTCTCCGCTAAGTTGTCGTGCGAGCGGAACGGTAAGCAGAGGTGCTGGTCGGGCTGCAGTTGGTGGATGCCCTGAACTGCTGCAGCGGCTGAAACGGAAAGGGCGACGCTTGAAGGGATGGCAAGACGAGGACGATCGGCACGATTCCCCGGGATCTGCACCCTCCGTGCGGGCCGCCGAATACGTCCGCATGTCGACCGACCACCAGAAGTACTCGACCGAGAACCAAGCCGACGCGATCCGGCATTACGCCGCCGCGCGAGGCATCGAGATCGTCCGCACCTATGCCGATGCGGGCAAAAGTGGCCTCAAGATCGAAGGCCGCGACGCCCTCAAGCAGCTCATCGACGACGTTCAGTCAGGTGCGACCGATTTCACGATGGTCCTTGTCTACGACGTCAGCCGCTGGGGCCGTTTCCAGGACGCCGACGAAAGTGCCTATTACGAATATATCTGCAAACGGGCTGGCATCGCGGTCCAGTATTGTGCCGAGCAGTTCGAGAATGACGGGAGCCCGGTCTCGACCATCGTCAAAGGCGTTAAACGCGCCATGGCCGGCGAATACAGCCGGGAGCTCTCCACCAAGGTGTTTGCCGGTCAGGGCCGGCTTATCGAGAAAGGCTACCGCCAAGGCGGCCCTGCAGGTTTCGGGCTGCGCAGGACGCTGATCGACGAAACCGGCATCATCAAGGGGGTTCTTGGGCGCGGCGAACACAAGAGCATCCAGACCGATCGCGTCATCCTCACACCAGGCCCTGACGAGGAGGTTGCCGTCGTGCAGGAGGTCTACAGGGCCTTCGTTCACGACGGCCGGACCGAACGGGAGATCGCCGACGAGCTCAATTCCCGCGGGATCCTGACCGATCTCGGCCGCCCCTGGACCCGCGGCACCGTGCACCAGCTGCTGATCAACGAGAAATATGTCGGCGACAATGTCTGGAACCGCCGCTCGTTCAAGTTGAAGAAGAAGCGGGTGCGCAATGCCCCGGATATGTGGATTCGGGCTTCCGGGGTCTTCGAGGGTATTGTCGAGCGCGATCTGTTCGATGCTGCTCATTCGATTATCCACGCCCGGTCATTTCGTCTGTCCGATACCGAAATGCTCGAGGCGCTGCAGGCCCTCTATGACCGCAAGGGGCTGCTATCGGGTATCATCATCGACGAGAGCGACGGCATGCCCTCGAGCAGCGCCTACAGCTCCCGGTTTGGCAGCCTGCTGCGCGCCTATAGCCTGGTCGGGTTCACCCCGGACCGGGATTACCGCTACGTCGAGATCAACCGGGCCCTGCGCAGGCTGCACCCCGATATCCTGCGGCAGGTGCTTGATGGCCTGCGCGAACAGGGCAGCGACGCCTGGCAGGACCTTGCCACGGACCGCGTCGTTGTGAACGACGAGTTCAGCCTGTCGATCGTCATTGCCCGCTGCACGCCGACACCGACGGGCCTGCTGCGCTGGAAGCTGCGCTTTGATACCTCGCTCATGCCCGACATCACGATCGTGGTGCGCATGGACGCGGACAACCGCGCACCGCTCGATTTCTATCTGTTCCCCCGGCTTGATGTGGCGTCGGATCGCGTGCGGTTGGCCGAGGAAAACGGTCTCAGCCTTGACGCTTACCGCTTCGAGACGCTCGACTACCTTTACGATATCGCCGCCCCAGTCGCCATCACGGAGGCCGCCTGATGACGGCCGACCGCCCACAGCAGATCGAGATGATCCCCATATCGCGGATCAATATTCTCAATCCACGGTCCCGCAACAAACGCCAGCACCGCGAGATCGTCAACAATATCGAAGCGATTGGCCTTAAGCGGCCGATCACGGTCAGTAGGAGGGAGGGGCAGGGCGGGCCGCGATACGATCTGGTTTGCGGGCAAGGACGGCTTGAGGCCTTTCAGATGCTCGGTCAGACAGAAATTCCCGCAGTCGTAATTGAGGCCGCAGAAGACGAATGCCTGGTCATGAGCCTGGTCGAAAATATCGCACGGCGGGTCCATCGACCGATCGATGTCATGCGCGAAATCGGGGAACTCAGGAAGCGGGGTTATACCGAGGCCGACATCGCCCGAAAGATCGGCGTCCACAACACATGGGTCAACATGGTGGCCTCGCTTCTCGAGCGTGGAGAAGATCGCCTCCTGGCGGCCGTCGAAACCGGTCTGATCCCGATCACCATGGCCATCGAGGTTGCAAAGGCCGAAACCGAGGAGGCCCAGAACCTTTTGCTTGAGGCTTATGAAGCCGGCAAGCTCAAGGGCAAGAAGTTGGCGTCTGTTCGCCGATTGCTGGATCTGCGCCTCCGAAGTCGCAACAAGGGTATCCCTGCAAGCAGGATGGGACCGCGAGCGGGAAATCGGCGCATTACGGCAAACGACTTGATGCAGGTCTATCAGCGTGAGGCCGAAAAACAGCGGCTGCTTGTCAAAAAGTCCGATTTCACCCAGACACGCCTCCTGTTCGTCGTCGAGGCGATCAAAGACCTTCTAAGCGACGAAGGGTTTGTGACCCTGCTGCGGGCCGAGGGACTAGAGACCATGCCTCGCGCTTTGGCGATGAGGATTTCCGGAGGCCTCGATGGCTGACTGGCAGCCAGATCATGCGATTGAATCCGGGGGCGATCCAGATGTTCATCTGGCCTTCGAGCGCCAAACCGTCACGATTGCGATATCGGCTGTTGTCGCACTGAAATCCCTTCGGGAGGGGGTGCGTGAAAGCAAGAAATACGTCCAGATCGTTAGTTCCATAAAGGCGATCGGACTAGTCGAGGCGCCGGTTGTCATCGCCGATCCTCAGCATCCAGGGATGTATTTTCTGCTCGACGGACATCTGCGCATCGAAGCGCTGAAACAGCTCGGATTCGAGACCGTCGATTGCCTGGTCGCAACCGATGACGAAACCTACACCTACAATAAGCGCGTGAACCGCCTGCCGCCTGTGCAGGAGCACCGCATGATTGCGCGGGCCGTTGAGCGAGGGGTGGCTCCGGCCGTTATCGCCGAGGCCTTGGGGCTGGAGGTCGGTTCGGTACACCGCAAATTTCGCCTGCTGGACGGGATCTGCCCGGAAGCGGTG
>NZ_JABWGQ010000036.1 GCF_014595975.1 Sphingopyxis sp. LK2115
TGCGCCTCAACCGAGGTCCGAGGGAAGTAGCCGCAATTACACGATGACTCAATTGCCAAAGGTGCGCTGCCACCAGCCGCGGCGCGGCTCGCCGTCCGTTGTTTCGCTGGCCTCGCCCGCGTCGGCGGCAACCGGTTCCGCCTCGGTTGCGGTCGCCGGTTCGCTGCTCGCTTCGGCGGCAACGGCCTTTTTCGCCCGGCTCGCGCGCTTTTTGGCCGCGGGCTTGGCCGGTTCGGGTGCGGGCGCGGCGGCGACGGTTTCGGCGGGTTCCGGCGCGGCGTCGGCAACGACCGTCCCCGCTTCGGCGGCATCGACCGCGGCCTTGGTCTTGCGCGGCGCGCGCTTGCGCTTTGGCTTTTCCTCGGCGGGCGGCGGTGCTTCTTCGGCAACGGGTGCGGCGGCCTCGACCGCCTCTACCGGCGCAGCCTCCGCCGCGACGACCGCCTCTTCGCTGGCGTCGGCCGTATCGGCCTTCTTGCGAGCGCGTCCCCCGCGGCGGCGGCGCGGTTTGGATTCGGCCTCGCCGGCCTCCATTGCGGGAGCGGCTTTGGCGGTTTCGGCGGCTTCGGCGGTTCCGGCCGGTGCGGCTTCGCCCGCCTCCGAATCGACAGCTTGGGCGGTGTCGCCATCCTCGCCGCTTTCACCGCCGACCTCATTGCCTTCCTCGTCGCGGCGGCCGCGACGGCCACGGCGGCGGCGGCGGCGACGCTTGCGGCCCTCTCCATCGCCGGGGGCTTCGTCGCGATCGCGCGAACGCGGACGCTCTTCGGCCGCTTCCTCTTCGTCTTCATCCTCCGCTTCGGGGATGTCGTCCTCCTCATCCTCGATCGGTTCGATCGGCGCAAAGCTGCGGCGCTGGGTCGGCGGCGGACCGCCGACCTCGATCGCCATGCGCGCGCCCTCGGTCTCGCCATCGGGCAGGATTTCGACGCGGACGCCGTAAAGCTCTTCGATTTCGTGCAGCTCGCGGCGCTTTTCGTTGAGGAGATAGAAGGTCGCCTCCTGGCTTGCACGCAGCGTGATCTTGCTGCCTTTGCCGCGCGCGGCTTCTTCCTCGATCAGGCGCAGCGCGCTGAGCCCCGCCGACGATGCGGTGCGCACGAGCCCGGTGCCTTCGCAATGCGGGCACGGCCGCGTCGAGGCTTCGAGCACGCCGGTGCGCAGTCGCTGGCGGCTCATTTCCATCAGGCCAAAGCCCGAAATGCGGCCGACCTGAATACGCGCGCGGTCGTTCTTCAGCGCCTCTTTCATCGCGCGCTCGACCTTGCGGACGTTCGATCCATGATCCATGTCGATGAAGTCGATGACGATCAGCCCCGCCATATCGCGCAAACGCAGCTGGCGCGCGATCTCGGCTGCCGCTTCCAGGTTGGTGTTGAGCGCGGTCTGTTCGATATTATGTTCGCGCGTCGAGCGGCCCGAGTTGATGTCGATCGACACCAGGGCCTCGGTCGGGTTGATCACCAGATAGCCGCCCGACTTCAGCTGCACGACCGGGTTGAGCATCCCGGCAAGCTGGTCCTCGACGCCATAGCGCTGATAGAGCGAGACAGGATCGGCATATTGTTTCACGCGCCGCGCGTGGCTTGGCATCAACAGTTTCATGAACTGTTTGGCCGCCTTGTACCCGTCGTCGCCCTCGACGAGCACTTCCTCGATGTCCTTGTGATAGATGTCGCGGATCGCGCGCTTGATGAGGTCGCTGTCCGAATGGATCAGCGCGGGCGCGCTCGACGCCAGCGTTTTTTCGCGAATCTCGTCCCACAGGCGGGCGAGATAGTCGAAGTCGCGCCTGATTTCGGTCTTGGTGCGGCTCATCCCCGCGGTGCGGACGATGCAACCCATCGTCGGCGGCAGGTTCATCTCGTCGATCATCGCCTTCAGCTTGCGGCGATCGGCGCCGTTCGAAATCTTGCGGCTGATCCCGCCGCCGTGCATCGTGTTGGGCATCAGCACGCAATAACGGCCGGCGAGCGACAGATAGGTGGTGAGCGCCGCGCCCTTGTTGCCGCGTTCTTCCTTGACGACCTGCACCAGCATCACCTGGCGGCGGCGGATGACGTCCTGGATCTTGTAACGGCGGCGGAGCGACATGCGGCTTTCGCCGTCCTCGTCGTCGTTGCGGCGCCCGCGCCCGCGGCCCCGGCCGCCCTTGCGTCCGTTCTGCCCCCGGCGCTTGCGGTCGCCGCGGCTATCCTTGTCCTCTTCGGCGCTCTCGTCACCGTCGGCATCGCCGTTTTCGCCGTCGTCCTCGCTTTCGCCGATCGTTTCGGGCGCCGGGGCATCGCCATTTTCGTCGTCATGCTCCTCGACGTCGGCGACATCGCCCTCCAGCTCGTCGAGATCGTCCTCGGCACGCTGCGCCGCGGCGGCGGCATGTTCGGCCTCTTCGCGCAACAGCGCGTCGCGGTCTTCTTTCGGAATCTGGTAATAATCGGGGTGGATTTCGCTGAACGCCAGGAAACCGTGGCGATTGCCGCCATATTCGACGAACGCCGCCTGCAGCGACGGTTCGACGCGGGTGACCTTGGCCAGATAGATATTGCCCTTGAGCTGCTTGTGCTCGGCGGACTCGAAATCAAACTCCTCGATGCGGTTTCCCTTGGTGACGGCGACCCGGGTTTCTTCCCGGTGCCGCGCGTCGATCAACATGCGCGTGGTCATTGGTAACACTCCAAGCGCGCCGCGGCGCGCCATCAAAAAATCCCGCAGATCCCCCTGGTGGAGGGCCGCGGCGGATAAGGGTGAAATGAAAAATATCGTTATTGCCGAAGGCGGCTTGCGTCCGGTCCTGGACGCGCATGCGGTCCTCCCGTCCGGCGAGCGGGGCAAAAGCGCCCGCGTCGGGATGGAAAGAGGGCATGGCAAGCCTCATGCGGCATCAACCTGTTACGGGGTGAGCGGGCGGGCAGGGCGGGCGATGAAGCGAACGCCCCGACTGTCCGGTCAACCGGGTGGACTGGCGGCAGGCGTGTCCGTTCCCGCATGTCCGGCGCCAAGGCGACCATGTTCCGCGAGTTTCGCGGACCAGGCCTTCCCCTCAAAAGGCCGGACGGCACCGGAAAGAACGCCGTCAGTGATGGGGTGCTAGCATCGGCGCGCGCCGACGGCAACCACAACCGCCCCCAAAGATAGGATCGCCGCCCACTGTTGCAACAATGTCATGCGCGCCCGATGCCGCCTTATGCTGAAAATGCGATCACCGGATCGTCTTTAACGCAGCGTTCAGGCTTGTGAGCCGCCGAAATCCCCACCTTTTCGATTAAGCACTGGACCAACCGCCACGCCGGACGGCATAGACGCGCCATGAGCATGTTCGCCCTTGTCGGCTTGATCATGACGCCGCCGATGACGGGTGGGGGTATCGATCGTCCGCGAACCGAGTTCGGCGCTGCGGTTGCATTTCGCGCGCAGCGGCCGGCCCGGCGCTACAGCGTCACCGTGCCGATCGGCAAGCCGAAGCCTGCGGTGCCGCTGCCGCGGATCGAAGGGCCGGCTGACAAACGCCTGCCGCTTGTCGTGATCGACGCGGGGCATGGGGGGCACGATCCGGGCGCGATTTCGCCGCACAACGGCCGCCGCGAAAAGGACGTCACCCTGGCGATCGCGCGCGCGATCCGCGACGAGCTCGTCGCCTCGCGCCGCGTCCGCGTTGCGTTGACCCGCGACGACGACCGCTTTCTGGTGCTCGAGGAACGCTATGGCATCGCCCGGCGGCTGAAGGCCGACCTGTTCATTTCGGTCCACGCCGACGCCGCGGAAAATCGCGAAGCGCACGGCGCGTCGGTCTATACCCTGTCCGAAGTCGCGTCCGACCGCGAGGCGGCGCGGCTCGCGGCGCGCGAGAACAAGGCGAATATCATCAACGGCGTCGACCTCGGCGCGCACGGCGACGATGTGTCGTCGATCCTCATCGACCTGACCCAGCGCGAAACGATGAATGCCGCGGCCGAGTTCGCCCGTCTGCTCCAGCGCGAGGCATCGGACGAGGTGCCGTTCCGCACCACCGCGCACCGCTTTGCCTCCTTCGTCGTGCTGAAAGCGCCCGACACGCCGTCGGTGCTGTTCGAAACGGGTTTCCTTTCGAACAAGGACGACGCCGCATTTCTCGCCTCGGCATCGGGGCGCAAGAAGGTTGCGCGCGGCGTGCGCCAGGCGGTGCAGATCCACTTCGCGCGGCGCATCGCCGCCGAATGATCGCCGCAGGCAGCAAATAAGTTAGTCTTGACTAACTTTCGACGCGGCGGCAGCCTTGCCGCGAGCGAAGGAGGGCGGGCATGGCGTGGAGCAACTGGTCGGGCAGTGTCAGCGCGCGCGCCGCGATCGCGCGGCCGCAAAGCGAGGATGAACTTGCGGCGCTCGTCCGCGATGCGCACCGCCTGCGCGTCGCGGGGGCAGGGCACAGTTTCATGCCGCTGTGCGAATCGGACGAGCTGATCGTCAGCCTTGATGCCATGGCGGGCGAACTCAGCGTGGCGCCCGATCGCCAGACCGCCCGAATCCCGGCGGGCTGGAGCATCCGGCGGCTGACCGCGGCGCTTTGGGATCATGGGCTCGCGCTCGCCAATCAGGGCGACGTCAATCCGCAGTCGCTCGCGGGTGCGATGGCGACGGGCACCCACGGCACCGGCGTCGACCTTGGCTCGCTGTCGACCTTTGCACGCGGCTTCCGCTTCGTCGATGCGGCGGGCGAGGTGCATTGGTGCGACGCCCAAACCAACGCCGATCTCTATCAGGCGCAGCGCCTGTCGCTCGGCCTGTTCGGCGTTGTGACCGAAATCGACGTTGCGGTCGTCCCTGCCTTTCACCTTGCCGAACGCATCGAAAAACGACCCTGGGCAGAGGTGCGCGAAAGCTATGACGAGCTGGCGCGCCAGCACCGCCACGTCGAATTCTGGTTCTTTCCGCACAGCGACCAGCTGATCGTAAAAACGCTCGACCCGTGCGACCCATGCGATCCGCCGCCGACGACGACCGACATGGAGGAAGCAACCTTCCGCCGCATCCTCAATGCATCCGCGCGCCTGCCTTTCCTCACGCCCATGCTTCAGCGGCTGATGATGAAAAGCCCCATTTCGGGTCGCCGTCGCGGACCGGCGCACGCCATTTTCCCGTCCGACCGCACGATCCGTTTCGAGGAGATGGAATATGAAATGCCGCGCGCCGCGGGGCTGGAGACGCTTGCCGAGCTTGTCGGCTGGATTCGCAGGAAAGGCCTGCCCGTCGCCTTTCCCTTTGAATATCGTGTCGTCGCCGCCGACGACATCTGGATGAGCCCGATGAATGCGGGGCCGGTGGCCGCCATTTCGATGCACCAATATGCGAAGATGCCGTGGCAAAATCTGTTTGCGGAGGCCGAGGCGATTTTCCGCAGCCATGGCGGCCGTCCGCACTGGGCGAAACGCCACGGCCTGACCCGCGCCGACGTCGCCGCCCTTTATCCGATGGCGCCGCGCTACATTGCAGTCCGCCGCGCCGCCGACCCGGCAGGCAAGTTCCTGAACCCCCATCTCGAAAGCCTTTTCGCATGACCAGCGACCGCATCCTCCACGACGCGCTGATCGGTCGGCAGGGAAGCCGCGCCGACCTCAACACCCCGGTGCTGATCCTCGACCAGGGCGCGCTCGACCGCAACATCGCGCGCATGGCGGCACTCACCAAGGCGGCGGGCGTCGCGCTCCGCCCCCACGCCAAGACGCACAAGAGCATCGCCATCGCGCGCCGTCAGCTCGATGCGGGCGCGGTCGGCGTCTGCTGCGCCAAGATCGGCGAGGCAGAGGTGCTGGCGGGCGGCGGCATCACCGGCATCCTCATCACCTCGCCCGTCGCCGCGCCCGCTGCGATCGCGCGTCTCGCGACGCTTGCGGGGCGTGCCGAGGGTCTGATGGCGGTCGTCGATCATCCGGCGGTCGCCGCGCGGCTGGACGCGGCGCTCGCGGCCGAAGGCGCGCGGCTCGACGTCATCATCGACATCGACCCCGGCATCGCGCGCACCGGTGTGGCGTCGGCCGAATCGGCGGTCGCGCTGGCGCGGACGATCGAGGCGCTGCCGACGCTGACCTATTGCGGCGTGCAATTCTATTGCGGGTCGCAGCAGCATATCGAAAGCTATGCCGAACGCCGCGCGGCGATCATCGAGCGGACGGACTATTTGCGGGACGTCATTGCTGCGCTCGCTGCCGCCGGTTTTGCGCCATCCATCGTCACCGGGTCGGGCACGGGCACGCACCGCATCGACCTCGACCTCGGCGTCTTCACCGAGCTTCAGGCGGGCAGCTATGTCTTCATGGACAAGCAATATCTCGATTGCGAACTGGCCGAGGGCGAGGCCGCGCCGTTCGAGGTGGCGCTTGCGGTCGATGCGCGCGTGGTCAGCGCCAACCACGGCGGCCTCGTCACGATCGACGCGGGGTTCAAGTCGCTGTCGACCGACGGCGGCGTCGCGGTTGTGCGGCGCGGTGCGCCCGAAACCGCCTTTTTCGCCTTCATGGGCGACGAACATGCGGCGCTGATCGCCCCCGGCATCGGCGACACACTGCGCCCCGGCGATCCGGTCAGCCTGACGGTTCCGCACTGCGACCCGACCGTCAATCTCTACGACCATTATCATGTCGTCGCGGGCGACACGCTGATCGACATCTGGCCGGTCAGCGCGCGCGGCTGCGCCCGATGACGACGCGGCCCGCGCCCAAACAGGCGCGCGCGCAGCAGACGCGCGACCGCCTGCTCGACGTTGCGGGAGGCTTGCTTGCCGAGGTCGGGCTGGAGCGGATTTCGACCAATTTGATTGCCGCGCGCGCAGGGGTCAGCCCGCCTGCGCTCTATCGCTATTTCGCCGACAAATATGCGGTGCTGGAGGCGCTGGGGCACCGGCTGATGGACCGGCAGAATGCTGTGCTCGATCGCTGGATTGGCCGTCACGCGCCCGGCGGGATCGCGGCGATGGCGGACCATATCGGCGACCTGCTCGCTGCCAACGCCGCGATAACGCGCGCCGAACCGGGGGCAGTGTGGATATTGCGCGCGCTCCATGCTTCGCCGCAGCTCGTCCATGTCCGGATCGAATCGCACCGTGCGGTGACCGACCGCCTCGCCGCCGCCTGCGCGCCGTATCTGCCGCACCTCGATCCGGCGATCCTCTGGGCGCGGCTGCGCCTTGCGGTCGAGATCGGCTTTGCCGCCGACGAAATGCTCCATGAGGAGGATCGCATTGCCGCCGAGCGGTTGTTTGCCGATGTCGCGGCGCTGCTGCGCGCCGCGCTTCTCGATGTCGATGCGCCGCTCCCCGCCGCAACGATGCTTCCCTTTCGGCGATCCACGCTTTAGAGGCGGGGGCCTATGGCCGCCGACCGTTCGACCGATTTCCGCCTGCGCCTGCGCCGCGACAGCAACGCCGTCATCGCCTGGCTCCGCGAAATGTGGACGCGGCGCTGGTTTCGCTGGCTCGGCTATCTCGCCGGCGCGGGCCTGCTTGCGATCGCGCTCGTCTGGGCGATCTTCGCGCGCGACCTTCCGTCGGTCGACCAGTTGCGCACCTACGAACCGCCGCTGCCGACCATGGTCCGCGATGCCGAGGGCAAGCCGGTCCACAGCTATGCGCGCGAACGCCGCGTCCAGCTCGACTACAGCGAATATCCGCCGTTGCTGGTGCGCGCCTTCCTTGCGGCGGAGGACAAGACCTTCTTCAGCCATGGCGGGATCGACTATCCGGGCATTGTATCGGCGATCATCACCAACCTGTCGAACAGCGGGCGCCCGGTCGGCGCTTCCACGATCACCCAGCAGGTCGCGAAGAATCTGCTGCTGACCAACGAGCTCAGCTACCGCCGCAAGATTCGCGAGGCGATCCTTGCGATGCGGATCGAGGATGCGTTGACCAAGGAGCAGATTCTCGAACTTTATCTCAACGAAATCCCGCTCGGTCGGCGCAGCTTTGGCGTTCAGGCGGCGAGCCGCGCCTATTTCGACAAGGATGTCGACGAACTGGCGCTGCACGAAATGGCTTTCCTCGCCATCCTGCCCAAGGCACCCGAACGCTATGGCCGCGCGCGGTTCGAGCGCGACGCGATTGCCCGGCGCAATTTCGTGCTCGGCGCGATGGAGGATAATGGCTGGATCACAGCGGCGCAGCGCGACGCCGCGCGCGCCATGCCGCTCGGCCTGACGACCAGCGGGAACCGCGCCGTGGCGCAGGTCGGCGGCTATTATATGGAAGAGGTGCGACGCCAGCTGATCGCCGAGTTCGGCGAAACCGCCGAAGACGGGCCGCACAGCGTCTATGCCGGCGGCCTGTGGGTGCGCACGCCCTATGACGGCAAGATGCAGGTCGCGGCGACGCGGGCGCTGCGCAAGGGGCTGCAACGCTATGACGCGGGCAAGGGCTGGTCGGGGCCGATCGCGAGGATCGAGCCCGACGAACAGTGGCAAAGCCGCCTCGCGTCGAGCTTTATCGGCATCGACTATGACAATTGGCGCGTCGCGGCGGTGCTTTCGAAAAGTGCGGGCGCGGCGCGCATCGGCTTTGCCGATGGCGATACCGGCACGCTCCCCGCGAGCGCCGCGACGATGGGTTATCGCCGCACGGGCGGCAGCGCCTTTTCGGCGCTGCGTCCGGGCGACCTGATCGTCGTCAAATCGACCGGCGGCAACAGCTATGCCTTGCGCAACATCCCCGAAGTGTCGGGCGGGATGGTCGTTGAAAGCCCGCATTCGGGGCGCATCTATGCGATGCAGGGCGGTTTCGACGTCCGCCTGTCACCCTTCAACCGCGCAACGCAGGCGGAGCGCCAGCCGGGCTCGACGATCAAGCCCTTCGTTTACGCCGCGGCGCTCGACAATGGCATGACCCCCGCGACGATGATCGTCGACGGGCCCTTCTGCGTCTATCAGGGCGCGCGTTTCGGCAACAAATGTTTCCGCAATTTCGGGGGCGCCGGGGGGTCGGGCGAACATACGATGCGCTGGGGGCTTGAACAGTCGCGCAACCTGATGACGGTGCGGGCGGCGAGCCAGATCGGCATGGAACCGGTGGTCGAAATGATCGCCCGGATGGGCATCGGCCAGCACGAACCCTATCTCTCGACCGCGCTTGGCGCCGGATCGACGACGGTGGAAAAGATGACCAATGCCTATGCCATGCTGGCGAATCACGGCCGCGAGCTCAAACCGCGCGTCATCGACTATGCGCAGGACCGCCGCGGAAAGGTGATTTTCCCCCGGAACTGGAAACCGTGCGACGGTTGCAACATGAAGGATTGGGACGGCCGCCCGATGCCGCGTTTCGAGCGTTCGGGGCGGCAACTGATGGATCCGATGACCGCCTATCAGGTCGTCCACATGCTCGAAGGCGTCGTCCAGCGCGGCACGGCCGTGCGGCTGCGCGACCTCAATGTGCCGCTGTTCGGCAAGACGGGCACGACGTCTGGCCCGAACGACGTCTGGTTCGTCGGCGGCACGCCCGACGTCGTCGCGGGCGTGTATATTGGTTTTGACCAGCCACGCAGCATGGGCGGCTATGCCCAGGGCAGCAGCTATGCGGCGCCGATTTTCAAGGACTTCGCGCTCGAAGCGCTCGCCGATCGCCAGCCGATTCCCTTCGCCGCGCCCAAGGGGATACGGATGGTCCGCATCGACCGTCGGTCGGGACGCCGCGTCTATGGCAGCTGGCCGGGGACCGATCCGCTCGCGGCGATCATCTGGGAAGCGTTCAAGCCCGAAAGCGAACCCCGGCGCACGATCCGCGAAGACGAAATCAAGCCGCCCAGAACCCCGCAGCGACAGGACGCGCCCGTCGAGCAGCGGCCCGCGCGCCGCAGCGACAGCGAGTTTCTGGAGGATCGCGGCGGCATCATCTGACGGCGCGCGCCATTTTTCGACTCGCCTTTTCTTCATCGCCGCGAAGCCCTAAGGGCGGGGTCAACATTGTTCAGGAGCAACGACATGCGCGCCGAAGCGCAGGATCATATCGACAGGATCAGGGCTGCCCTCGCGCTGCTGCGCCGCTTTCTCGACTGGGATCGAGCGGTGCGCCGCCTCGACGAACTGAATGCCAAGGTCGAAGACCCGACGCTGTGGGATAATCCCAAGGCGGCGCAGGAGGTCATGCGGGAACGCCGCCGCCTTGATGAGGCGATTACCGCGACGCGCGCGATCGAACGCGAATGCGCCGACACCGCTGAACTGATCGAACTGGCCGAGATGGAGGGCGACGAGGCGATGGTGGATGAGGCCATCGCCAGCCTCGCCGCGCTCGCCGAACGCGCCGAGGAGGACAAGGTAAAGGCGCTGCTCGCGGGCGAGGCCGACGGCAACGACTGCTATATCGAAGTGCACGCCGGCGCGGGGGGCACCGAAAGTCAGGACTGGGCCGAAATGCTTCAGCGCATGTATATGCGCTGGGCCGAAAAGCGCGGGCTGAAGGTTGAACTGATCGAATATCAGGCGGGCGAACAGGCGGGCATCAAATCGGCGACGATGCTCGTGAAAGGCGAGAATGCCTATGGCTATGCCAAGACCGAAAGCGGCGTCCACCGCCTTGTCCGCATCTCGCCCTACGACAGCTCGGCGCGGCGCCACACCAGCTTTTCGAGCGTCTGGGTCTATCCGGTGATCGACGACAATATCGAGATCGAGATCAACGAGAGCGACCTCAAGATCGACACCTATCGCGCATCGGGCGCGGGCGGGCAGCACGTCAATACCACCGATTCGGCGGTGCGCATCACGCACATCCCGACGGGTATCGTCGTGGCAAGCCAGAACGACCGTTCGCAGCACAAGAATCGCGCGACCGCGATGGGGATGCTGAAGGCGCGGCTTTACGAGGCCGAGCTGCAAAAGCGCGAGGCCGCGGCGTCGGGCGAATATCAGGCAAAGACCGAGATCGGCTGGGGTCACCAGATACGTTCCTATGTGCTTCAGCCCTATCAGCTGGTGAAGGATCTGCGCACCGGTGTCACCTCGACGGCGCCGCAGGACGTGCTCGACGGCGCGCTCGACCCCTTCATGGCCGCGGCGCTGTCGCAGAAGGTGACGGGCGAAAAGGTCGAGGTGGAGGACATCGACTGATGCGGCGCGCTGCCCTCGCGGCGCTGACGCTGCTGCCGCTGCTCGGCGGCTGCGACGGCCCCTGGAACGAGGACAGCAGCCGGATCGAAACCGCGCGCGACTTTCCGCCCGCCGACCGTCCCGTCGCGCCGACCGTTTCGACCAAATGGTCGACCGAGGAAGCGCGCGACCGCGTCAACGAGGCCGAGGACGTGATGGATTCGGCCGACGTCCGCCCCGGCATGACCGTCGCCGACATCGGCGCGGGCGACGGCTATTATACCGTGCGCCTTGCGCAGCGTGTCGGCGCCGCGGGGCGCGTGCTGGCGCAGGACATCATCCCGGAGGTGATCGAGCGGCTCGCCGATCGCGTCGCACGCGAACGGCTCGACAATGTCTCGCTCAAACTCGGCGCGGTCGACGACCCGCGCCTGCCGGCGGCCAGCTTTGACCGCGTGTTCATGGTCCATATGTATCACGAGATCGGCGAACCTTATGCCTTCCTCTGGCGGCTGCGCCCCGCGCTGCGCGCGGGCGGACAGGTGATCGTCGTCGACGGCGACCGTCCGATCCCCCAGCATGGCACGCCCTTCCGCCTGCTCGTCTGCGAGTTCGAGGCGGTGGGCTACAAGCTCGTCTCCTATGACGACAAGCAGCACGCGGGCGGCTATCTCGCGCGCTTCGTCCCCGAAGGCGAGCGCCCCGCGCCCGATGCGATCCAGGTCTGCGATAATCCCTAGACCGTCTCCGTTTCCTTCGCTTCGCTCGCAATGACGAGGGATTTCGGTCCGCGATCGCGTTCAATAAACGAGCAGCCGGTCCTCCGCCGCGACCGCCGCCAGGAAACTGACGACGCCGCCCGCCTTGACGCCGTCGACGATCCGGTCCGCGGTCAGGCCGACGAGCGCGAGACCCGATTGGCACACGACCATTTCCACCCCGCTCGCCAGCGCTTCGCCGATCAGTTCGTCCAGCCCCGGTAGTCCCGCGGTGCGGCGCGTGCTGTCGCCCGCGAACCCCGCGGGCGCGCGCAGCATCGCGGCGGCATCGCCCTGCAGGAACAGGCGCGCGCGCTGTCCCAGCGCGGCGGCGGCGATCGCGGTCTCCAGCGCCGCGCAAAAGCGCCGCCCTTCGGCCGCCGCGACGATGATGTTCAGCCCCGGCATATCGGGCACTCCGGCTCCTTCGCGACCGTCACCTCGCGCCAGCGCCGGTCGATCATGTCGATGATCGCGAGCCGCCCGGCCAGCGGCGTCCCCCAGCCCGCCAGCGCGCGCACCGCTTCCAGCGCTGCCATCGTCCCGACCATCCCCGCGAGCGCACCCATCACACCCTGCTCGGCGCAGTTGATCTCCGGCCGGTCGGGATCGTCGCCGACCAGGCAGGCATAGCAGGGATTCGCGGCGCGCCACCCCTCGTAAAGCGCGACCTGCCCCTCGAACGCACCGATCGCCGCCGAGAGCAGGGGGATTTGCAGCGCCACCGACGCGCGGTTGACCGCCAGTCGCGTAGCGAAATTGTCGCAGCCGTCGAGGATCAGGCTTGCGCCCGCCAGCAGCGTCGCGGCGTTGGCCGCGTCCAGCCGCCGGGCGACCGGAATGGCCTCGACATGGGGATTGATCCGCCGCGCCGCATCGGCCGCGACCGCGGCCTTCGATGCGCCAATGTCGGCGTCGGTGAACAAGGGCTGGCGCTGGAGGTTCGACAGTTCGACGACATCATGGTCGATGATCGTCAGCCGCCCGACCCCTGCCGCGGCCAGATAGGTGATCGCGGGACAACCGATTCCGCCCGCGCCGACGATCGCGACATGGCCCTCCTTCAGTTTCGCCTGTCCCGCGCCGCCGAACGCGGACAGGATGATCTGGCGGGCATAACGGTCGAGTTCGGCGTCGGACAACAAGCCTATTCGCCCGGCCGCCGCATCTTGATCGCGGAGAGCGAGGCGAGTTTTGCGCGCGTGCCGGTATCTTCTTCCTCTTCCCCGGTCCCGCCGCTCGCAAGGCCCGTCGATCCGAACCCGCCCGCGCCGCGCGCGGTATCGTCCAGCCGGTCGACTTCGGCAAAGGCCGCGCGCTGGACGGGCGCGGGGACGATCTGCGCAATGCGGTCGCCGCGCCGGATTTCGAAAGGCTCGTCGCCCAGATTGGCGAGGATCACCTTCACTTCGCCGCGATAGTCGCTGTCGATCGTCCCCGGCGTGTTGAGGCAGGTGATGCCATGTTTGAGCGCGAGCCCGGACCGCGGCCGCACCTGCACCTCATATCCCGGCGGGATCGCCATCGCGAATCCCGTCGCGACCGCGTGGCGCGTGCCGGGGCGGATCGTCAGCGTTTCGGCCGCGACGACGTCCATCCCCGCCGCGCCGCCCGACGCATAGGCGGGCAGGGGCAGGCCGCCGCCGTTCGGCAGGCGCTGGATCGCGATTTCAATCGCGGTCGAGTGGGGCGCGTTGTTCGAGCTCATCGGCGATCTTTTCCATCAATTTGCGGGCGACGGCCGCTTTGGGCAGCCGGTCCCAGCTGTTTACCCCGTCTTTGCTAACGATATGCACCCGGTTGCTTTCGCCGCCCATCGGGTCGGCCGCCACATCATTGGCGACGATCCAGTCGCACCCCTTGCGCGCCAGCTTTGCCTCGGCATGCGCGATGACATCGCTGGTCTCGGCGGCAAAACCGATCAGCAGCGGCGGACGTTCGGACGACTTCGCGACGCTTGCCAATATGTCGGGATTTTCAGCGAGCGCGAGCGGCGGCACGGCGCCGCTGCCGTCCTTCTTGATCTTTTGTTCCGCGGGGTCGGCGGCCCGCCAGTCGGCGACGGCAGCAACCATGATCGCGGCATCGACGGGCAGTCCCTGCCGCACCGCTTCGGCCATTTCGACCGCGGTTTCGACATCGACGCGGATTACCCCGGCGGGGGTTGGCAGCGGCACCGGGCCGGCGATCAGCAACACCTCGGCCCCTGCCTCGGCGGCGGCGGCGGCGATGGCAAAGCCCTGCTTGCCGCTCGACCGGTTGGCGATGTAGCGCACGGGGTCGATCGGCTCGTGCGTCGGCCCGGCGGTCACGAGGATCCGGCGGCCGTGGAGCGGGCGGTGGTTCGCGGGCGCGAAATCGGGTTGCCCAGAAAGGATCACGGATGCGGGCGCGTTCGCCAGCATCGCTTCGATCGCCGCAAAAATCGCGTCGGGTTCGGGCAGCCGTCCCGGCCCATATTCGCCGCACGCCATCTCGCCTTCGTCCGGCTCCATCACCGTCACGCCGTCGCCGCGCAGCACGGCGACATTGCGCTGCGTCGCGGCGTGCAGCCACATGCGCACATTCATCGCGGGCGCCGCGAGCACCGGCTTGTCGGTCGCGAGCAGCAACGTCGTTGCCAGATCGTCGGCGATACCGCCCGCCATTTTGGCGAGCAGATCGGCGGTTGCGGGTGCGACGACGACCAGGTCGGCCTCGCGGCTCAGCTGGATATGCCCCATCTCGACCTCGTCCTTCAGGTCAAACAGGTCAGTGTAAACCTTGTTTTCGGACAGCGCGGCGAGAGTCAACGGCGTGACGAACTGTGCGCCCGCTCGCGTGAGGACGCAGCGCACGACATAACCCGCCTTGCGCAGCAGGCGGACAAGCTCGATGCTCTTGTACGCGGCGATCCCGCCGCCGACGATGAGCAGGATGCGGGGCTGGGTCATCAGGTCAGAACCCCGTGGTCAACATGTCGAGCGCGCCCATGATCGCATAATGCTCCGCTTCAAGATTGGCGACCGGGCGTTGCAGACGCTCGAACGGAATCGCAAAGATCAGATGCGTCGCCATTACCAATGTTTGGCCGTTGACCGTCAAGAGCGGGTTTAGCCGCGGGATTGGTTCGACTTTCGCGGTCGGCATCAGCGGCACGACGACGCGTGACGCCAGATGATCGAGCACGTCGGCCTGGCAATCGAGAAGCAGCCCGCGACCGGGAGCACCGGGGTAGACGTCGTATCGCGCCATTCAGAGCTGCCGATACTCGTCATAGGGCATTCCGTTTTCCCGAATATAGTCGTTCCAGCTTTCGATCGCGGCACGGTTTTCTTTTTTCCAGACCAACTCGCGAGCCTTCTTCACCTCGGCTGCCAACCCCGACTGGCAGGCCTCGCTGACGTTGATGCCCAGCTTTCGCGCTTCCTCGACCAGCTCGGCGTTCAGCGACACATTGGTCGGCTTTTTGGGGCCTTCAAATCGCGCCGGACGGTTCATCCCCATTCTCCTTGCGCATAACATATGCGCATTGGATTTCCGATTCAACCCAGCCAGTTCAGCGCCGCGGCACCCGCCGCCGCGCCGACCAGCGCGGTCAGCGCGTAACGCCACCAGACGCGCCGCTCGCCGCGTTCCCACATCAAGGGAATGTCGGGCAGCGGCGGCGCGGGCGGCGCGGCGCCCTTGCGCGGCAATTGTTCGTCGAGGCGGCGGATGATGTCGGGGATCAGCGCCAGCGTCCGGCCCTGTTCGCGCAGCCCGTCGGCGAGCGCGGCTTCGGGGCCCAGCTCGTCGCGGATCCATTCTTTGACGAACGGTCCCGACACGTCCCACATGTTGATCTGGGGGTTCAGCATCGTTGCGACGCCTTCGACCATCACCATCGTTTTCTGGAGCAGGAGAAGGTGCGGCTGCGTCTGCATGTCGAAATCGCGCGTGATCGCGAACAGCCCGTCGAGCATCTGCCCGACGCTGAGCTCGCTCACCGGCTTGCCGCGCATCGGTTCGCCGACCGCGCGCAGCGCCGTCGCGAACTCCTCGACATTGTGGTAATCGGGCACATATTGCGCCTCGAAATGAATCTCGGCGACGCGGCGATAATTGCCCGTCGTCAGTCCATAGAGGATTTCGGCCAGCCAATAGCGCGCCTGCCGGTTGATCCGCCCCATGATGCCGAAATCCACCGCGGCGATCGTCCCGTCGGCCTTCACGAACAAATTGCCCTGGTGCATGTCGGCGTGGAAAAAGCCTTCGGCAATCGCCTGCCGCAAGAAAGCGTGGACCAGATTCGCCGCCAGCTTCTCCATGTCGTGCCCGGCGGCGACCAGCGCGTCGCGATGCGATATCTTGATGCCGTCGATCCAGCTCATCGTCATCACGCGGCTGTTGGTGCGGTCCCAGTCGATCGCGGGCACCTCATATTCGGGCACCGCCGCCATCGCGTCGGACAATTCCGAAGCCGAGGCCGCCTCGCGCCGCAGGTCGAGCTCGCGCAAGGTCCAGCGGCGGAAATTGGCGATCACCTGGCGCGGGCGCAGCCGCGATGCCTCGCCGCCGAAGGCTTCGAGATGCGCAGCCGCCCATTCATAGGTTTCGATGTCGCGTGCGAACTGTTTGTCGATGCCGGGGCGGCGGATCTTGACCGCGACGCGGCGCCCGTCGGTGGTGACCGCGCGGTGGACCTGCGCGATCGACGCCGATCCGACGGGATCGGGGTCGAATTCGCTAAAGAGGCTTTCGAGCGGCGCCTCGAAGGTCGCCTCGATCTCTTGCCGGATGCGCGCAAAGCTGACGGGGGGCAACGCATCCTGAAGCGTGAGCAGGTTGCGCGCGGCGTCCTCGCCGACCAGGTCGGGCCGCGTGGCCAGCGTCTGTCCCAGCTTGACCGCGGCGGGGCCGATCGCCTGAAAGGCGGCGGCATAGTCGGGCGTTTTCGGTTGGATCGTGCCGAACCGCGCGATCCGGCACAGCCGCTTGACGCCAGGCGGGGTCGCCGGTGCGGTCTCGATGCCCCGCAGCGCGCCGTGACGCGCGAGGATGCGGCCCCATTTCAGCAGACGGGCAATATGGGTGACGGGACGGGTCATATCCGAAAGCCCGCTCCCTTCAGGGGATGGGTCGGGGTGGGGCCTCGCGGCGTGGCGCAAGGCCTCTGGCCCCCACCCGCAGCGACCCGGATCAGGGCCGGGGCTCGCTGCCCTTCGCTGAAGGGAGGGATGAACGCCAGTCGCCCGCTCACGCCTTCCACCCGCTGTGAATCGCGACCAGTCCGCCCAGGATCGGTTCGACCTTGACCGCGGTAAAGCCCGCATCGCGGATCATCCCGGCAAATTCGGGCATCGGCGGAAAGCGGCGGATCGATTCGATCAGGTAACGATAGCTGTCCTCGTCGCCCGCGATCAGCTTGCCGAGCTTCGGCACCAGATGGTGCGAATAGGCGTCATAGGCTTGGGCGAACCCCGGCCATTCGTTCGTTGAAAACTCCAGGCAGAAAAAGCGCCCGCCAAAGCGCAGCACGCGGTGCGCTTCGCTGAGCGCCGCGGGGATGTCGGTGACGTTACGGATGCCGAAAGCGATCGTATAGGCGTCGAAAAAGCGGTCGGGGAAGGTCAGCTTTTCGGCATTTTGTTCGGACCACACCAGGCTGTCGATGCCGCGCGCCGCCGCGCGCTCCATGCCGACGGCCAGCATGTCGGGGTTGATGTCGGCGACGGTGATGCTTGCCCCCGATGGTTCCATGCGGAACGCGATGTCGCCGGTGCCGCCCGCCATGTCGAGGATCGCCTCGCCCGCGCGCGGCTTGACGCGGCGCACAAAGCGGTCCTTCCACAACCGGTGCATCCCGCCCGACATCGCGTCGTTCATGATGTCATATTTGCGTGCGACGCGGCTGAACACCTCGCCGACCATTGCGGTCTTTGCACCCGCGGGAACCTGCTCATAGCCAAAGCTGACGGTATCGGGAGTGGCCATCGTTTGCGCGCCTTTTGCGGGGGAGATCATCTGTTGCGTCGGCCTTTAGCCGGGCCTTGCCGCGCGCGCAAATGGCGCGTAGCCCGATGCGCGATATGCCCGAACTTCCAGAAGTCGAAACCACCGTGCGCGGCCTCGCGCCCTTCCTCGAGGGGCAAAGGCTGGCGGCCGTGACCACCTTTCGCCCCGACCTGCGCCGCCCCTTTCCCGCCGACCTTGCGCAGCGCCTCACCGGCGCGACCGTCACTGCTCTGTCGCGCCGCGCCAAATATGGCATCGTGTCAACCGACCGCGACGATCATATGATCTTTCACCTCGGCATGTCGGGGCGCTGGCGGACCGAGGGGGGCGAGCCGGGCAAGCACGACCATCTGCTTCTCGAAACTGCGGCGGGGCACCGGCTGTTCCTGCACGACCCGCGGCGTTTCGGCTCGGTCGATCTGGTCGCGGGCGATCCGCTGGCGGCATTCGCGGCGTTCGTGACGCTCGGCCCCGAACCGCTGTCGGACGCGTTCGACGCCGCCCATCTGGTGCGCGCCTTCGCCGGGCGACGCGCGCCCGTGAAGGCGATGCTGCTTGACCAGAATGTCGTCGCGGGGCTCGGCAACATCTATGTCTGCGAGGCGCTCAACATGGCGCGCATATCGCCGCTGAAGCCCGCAGCCGACGTGCCCAAAGCCAAAATCGGCGCGCTCGTGCCCGCCATCAAGGCGGTGCTCGCCGCCGCGATCGCCGCGGGCGGTTCGACGCTGCGGGATTTTTTGAGTCCCGATGGCGACCTTGGCTATTTCGCAAAGGATTGGCGCGTCTATGGTCGCGCGGGCGATCGTTGCGAATGCGGCGGCTCGATCGTGCGCGTCGTGCAATCGGGGCGCTCGACCTTTTACTGCCGCAAATGCCAGCGTTGAGCCCGGATATTGCCGCAAGGCATTGACCAAATCGCCTGTCATCGCTATGCGCGCACCCTTCGAGCAGGGTCCGGTCGTCCGGAACCGGCCACATCCGGACATTGATTCGCTGCTCCGCGCGCGATTCGGCTGCTCCGATGCGGCTGCGCTCCGACCATGTTGACCGTTTGAGATTAGAGGATTTTATGGCCAATACGCCGCAGGCAAAGAAGCGCATCCGCCGCAACCAGGCGCGCGCCGTTGTGAACAAGAATCGCGTTTCGCGCATCCGCACGCTCGTCAAGAAAGTCGAAGCCGCCGTCGCGGCGGGCGACAAGGACGCCGCCGCGACCGCGCTGAAGGCTGCGCAGCCGGAAATGGCGCGCGGCGTTGCCAAGGGTGTCCTCCACAAGAACACGGTCGCGCGCAAATATGCGCGCCTGACCAAGAGCGTGAACGCGATCGCCTGATCTCGCTTGTCCCGAAAGGGAACAAAAAGGACTCGCCGGCTTTTTGGCCTGCGGGTCCTTTTTTGCGTGCTCTATTGTGACATCGCGATGGCAATAGTGTTGCATCGCGGTAAGTGGCGGATTTTCGGCGATTCGTTGGGATCGTCTCCGCGCGTTTCCCATAAACATATGAAATTGATGAAAAAAAAACGCTCATTCACGCGATTCTGCGAGCGGGGGCGAGTCAAGATTTTTATTTCACTATTTTTACATGAGCGCCCCTTGATCGACTCGGCGCGCCTTGCCTAGACAGGTGCGTCGTCGGCCTTCGCCGGCGGCCGCCACATCGACATGTTCGTATTCTTTCGGGCCGTTTGTCCCGGACAGTTGACCTGTGCCCGGCGCAGGCAACGGATCGGCGCGTGGCGGCTGCCCGATACCGGCGCGAGGGGACCAGGGGGCGGCAGGGCGTGACAGAGAGCGGCATTCGGCATGAGCAAGATGCAAAGGGTGGAGCAGTGAACGGCGATGCCGCGGCGCTCTGGCCGCGCGTCGCCGAGGGCCTGCGCCGCGATCTTGGCGCCCGCACTTTCGATCATTGGCTGAAGCCTGTGCGCTTCGCCGACTATTGCGCGCTGTCGGGCGTCGTGACGCTCGAGACCGCGAGCCGCTTTTCGGCGAACTGGATCAACGAGCGCTTCGGCGACCGGCTCGAACTTGCGTGGCGGCAGCAACTGCCCGCGGTGCGCAGCGTCAGTGTGCGCGGCGGTGCGGCAGCGGCCGAGCGCGCCGCGACGCTCGCTTCGGCGCCGCTCCCCGCTTTCGATGCGGCGCCCGCCGCGACCAATCCCGCGCTGCTCGGTTTCGACCCGCGCCTGTCGTTCGACCGCTTCGTCGTCGCGCGCTCGAACATTCTCGCCGCCAACGCCGCGCGCCGCATGGCGATGGTCGAGCGGCCGCAGTTCAACCCCCTCTATCTCTGCTCGGGCACGGGGCAGGGCAAGACACATCTTTTGCAAGCGATCGCGCAGGAATATGCCGCATCGCACCCGACCGCGACGATCATCCTGATGTCGGCCGAAAAGTTCATGCTCGAATTCGTCGGCGCGATGCGCAGCGGCGACATGATGGCGTTCAAGGCGCGGCTGCGCGCCGCCGACCTGTTGCTGCTCGACGATCTGCAATTCGTGATGGGCAAGAATTCGACGCAGGAGGAACTGCTCCACACGATCGACGATCTGATGACCGCGCAGCGCCGCCTCGTCGTTACGGCCGATCGCCCGCCGGCGATGCTCGACGGGGTCGAGGCGCGGCTGCTGTCGCGACTGTCGGGGGGCCTTGTCGCCGACATCGAGGCGCCCGAGGATGATCTGCGCGAACGCATCATCCGCCAGCGACTCGCCGCGATGCCGATGGTCGAGGTGCCGGGCGACGTCGTCACCTGGCTGGTCCGGCATTTCACGCGCAATATCCGCGAGCTTGAAGGCGCGCTTAACAAACTCCTTGCTTATGCTGCGCTCACCGGTGCGCGCATCGACCTCGCCCTCGCCGAGGACCGGCTCGCCGAAAATGTCCGATCGGCGCGCCCGCGCATCACGATCGACGAGATCCAGCGCGCCGTGTGTGCGCACTACCGGCTCGACAAGTCGGAGATGAGCTCGAAGCGCCGCGTCCGCGCGGTCGCCCGCCCGCGCCAGGTCGCCATGTATCTGGCCAAGGAACTGACGCCGCGCTCCTACCCCGAAATCGGGCGCCGTTTCGGCGGTCGCGATCATTCGACGGTGATCCACGCGGTGCGCACGGTCGAGGCGCTGCGCGTCGCCGACAGCGAACTCGATGCCGAGATCGCCGCGATCCGGCGCAGCCTCAACAGCTGATCCACAGCGCTGTCCCGGAGTTGTCCGCGGAGTTGTCCACCGGGCGCGGCCGGTTATGCGGTCGATGTCGGCTTTGGGGTGGATTGCAAAGCGTTCCGCGGTCGCCGGGATGACGACAGGATGCCGCTCTGGTTGCGCTCGAAATCCCGCGCGCGCTACTCCTCGGCCCGCCCCTCGAACTTTTCGATCACCCAATCCTCGGCCTGCGCGCCGCCGATCCATTCCTGCATGTGCGGGTGGCTGATCACCGCTTGTGCATAGGGCAGGGCAAAGCGCGGCAGCGGGATCGAATAAGTGATGAAGCGCGTTACCACCGGCGCGAACATCATGTCCGCCGCCGACCAGTCGCCGAACAGATAATCGCCTTTGCCGCCAAAGCGCGCGCGCGCCTCGGCCCAGATCTGCAGGATACGGATCACATCGGCCTGCACCTCGGGGGTCAGTTCGGCGGCGGGATAGATGCGGCGGATGTTCATGCTGTGCTCGCGGCGCAGCGCCGCAAAGCTCGAATGCATCTCGGCCGCCATCGACCGCGCCATGGCGCGCGCCGCCATGTCGTCGGGCCAGTATCCGCGGGTGCCACCGGTCTTTTCGTTAAGGTAATCGATGATCGCCAGGCTGTCCCACACGACGATGTCGGCGCCGTCCCACAGGATCGGCACCTTGCCCCCCGACGGTGCGAACTCGTCGCCCTCGCGGCGCCGGCTCCATTCCTCATTATAGAGCGGGACGGTGACTTCCTCGAACGGCAGGCCGCTGTGCTTGGCGGCGAGCCAGCCGCGCAGGCTCCAGCTCGAATAGGCCTTGTTGCCGATGAAGAGTTTCATGCGATATCTCCTCCCTCCTCCTTGACGGGAGCGGGTTGTGTAGAGCGGCCATCCTGCTGACGGTAGCGGACAAGTCCGCAACCTTCACCATCCTCTCCCGCTGGGGCAGAGGATATTATGACTCCACCGCCTCCAGCACCGCGGTGCGCAGCTCGGCGATCCCCATGCCCTTTTCGCTGCTTGTCGCGATGACCTCGGGATGCGCGGCAGGATGTTGCCGCGCCTCCGCCGCGGTCGCCGCATGCACGTCGGCGAGCGCGCTCGCCTTCACCTTGTCGGCCTTGGTCAGCACGAGGCGATAGCTCACCGCCGCCGTGTCGAGCATTTCGAGCAGCTCGCGGTCGACGTCCTTGATGCCGTGGCGGCTGTCGATCAACACCAGCGTCCGTTTCAAGACCTGTCGCCCGCGAAGATAGTCGTTGACGAGGAAGCGCCATTTCTTGACGACGTCCCGCGGCGCCTTGGCAAAACCATAACCGGGCATGTCGACGAGCCGGAATACCAGCGGCGCGCCCACGTCGAAATAGTTAAGCTCCTGCGTCCGCCCCGGCGTGACCGAGGTGCGTGCGAGACCGTTCCGGTTCGTCAGCGCGTTGAGCAGCGACGATTTGCCGACGTTCGACCGGCCCGCAAAGGCAATCTCCGGCACCGACGGCAAGGGCAGGTGCTGGAGCGCGGGCGCCGATTTCAGAAAGGCAACCGGGCCTGAAAACAGTTTGCGCGCGCGCTCCGCCCGTTCGGGATCCGCACCGGGTTCGGGTTCGACCTCGCTCACTTCGTCGGCGCCGCCTTCAACGCCGGAAATTTGCGATACATCCACTGCTGCTGCCCGATCGAAAGGATATTGTTGGTGATCCAGTAGAGGAGCAGGCCCGCCGCGAACGGCGCCATGATGAACATGAACAGCCAGGGCATGATCTTGAACACCTGCGCCTGCACCGGATCGGCGGGGGCGGGGTTCAGACGGAACTGAAGCCACATCGTCACGCCCAGGATCACCGCAAGGAGTCCGATCGCGAGGATCGACGGCGGGGTAAAGGGGAGCAGGCCGAAAAGATTGAGGATGTGCAGCGGGTCGGGCGCCGACAGATCCTTGATCCAAAGGATGAACGGCTGGTGCCGCATTTCGATCGCCAGCATCAGCACCTTGTAGAGCGCATAAAAAATGGGGATCTGGATCAGGATCGGCAGGCAGCCGGCGAGCGGATTGATCTTCTCGTCCTTATAGAGCTTCATCAGCTCCTGCTGCATCTTCGGCTTGTCGTCCTTGTAACGGTCCTGCAGCGCCTTCATCTTCGGCTGGACGACGCGCATCTGCGCCATCGATGCGAACTGCCGGTTGGCGATCGGGAACATCAGCAGGCGGATGATCAGCGTCAGCGCCATGATCGCGAGGCCGAAATTGCCGAGCTGCAGGAACAGCCAGTGGAGCAGTTTGAAGATCGGCACTTCGAAAAATTCGAACCAGCCCCAGTCGATCGCGTTCGACAGGCGCGTAATGCCCTGGCCGTTCTGATAGGTTTCGAGGATCTCGACTTCCTTCGCGCCGGCAAAGATGCGGCTGGTGGTCGTCAGCTGTTGCCCCGGCGCTACTGCCGTAAAGTCGCGCGCGAAAAGCGTCTGGTAATTGTTCGGGGCGGGCGAACTGATCGCCGCGGTCACGCGCTCGCCCTTGGCCGGAATGATCGCGGCGAGCCAATATTTGTCCGTGAAGCCCAGCCAGGCGGCCGAAGCGTAGCGCACGCTGCGGTTCGGGGCTTCCTCGACGTCGTCATAATCGACATCGAACACCGATTTGCCGTCCAGATAGCCCGTCGGGCCGACATGGATCGTCCAGCTGTCGACCTCGTGCGGGTCGGTCGGCTTGCCGAGACGGTCAATCAGCGCAAAGCTGTTCAGCGATACCGGCGCGGTGCCCGCATTCACGACCGTCTGCTTTGCGGTGATCAGATAATTGCTGTCGATGCGATATTCGATGCGGAAGGTCTGGCCCGTGCCGTTTGCCCAGCTCAACGTGACCGGGCTGGTCGGGGTCAGCTTTGTCCCCTTCGCGGTCCAGACGGTGTTGGCGCCCGGAACCTGGACGCCCTGCGCTGCCCAGCCGAGGCTGGCGAAATAGGCCGCCGGCGTGCCGCCCGGCGCGAACAGGCGGACGGCGGGCGAGTCCTTCTTTATCGTCTGGCGATATTTGGTGAGCGTGATGTCGTCGATGCGCGCGCCGGTAAGGTTGATCGAGCCGCGGATCGCCGGGGTTTCGATCGGGATGCGGCGCCCTTCGGCGAGCACGACGTCGATTGGGCGAATCGTCTGCGGCGCGGGCGCCGCGGGCGCAGCGGCCGTCGGAGAGGGCAGCGCGCTCGGCTGGCCCTGCGCTGCGGGGGCGCTGGCGGGCGCGCCATTGGCGCCGGCGACCGTCCTGGTCACGTCGGGCTGTGCGGGGGTCGGAAAAAACCGCTCGGCGACGAAGTTCCAGCCGATCAAAATCGCCACCGACAACAGGATTGCCGCGATCAGGTTACGCTTGTCGTCCACGCTCTTCGATCTCTCTTCGTCTCAAAATGTCGGGGGATGCGGGCACTAAGGCACCGGGTCGTAGCCGTGACCGCCCCAAGGATGGCAGCGCAATAGCCGCTTTGTCGCGATCCAGCCACCCTTGATCGCGCCATAACGCCGAAGCGCGACGATCGCATATTCGCTGCACGACGGCGCATAGCGGCACGTCGGCGGCAGAATGCGCGACGGGCCCAGTTGCCAGCCGCGCGCGATCAGGATGAGCAGCCGGGCGATCATGCGTGTTGTCCCGTTTCGTCACCCCGGACGCGATCGGCGTGATGATGAGAAGGGGGAGCGGTCACGAGACTTTCGCCGCCAGCTTCTTTGCCGCGCGCGCAAGCGCCGTGCCGAGCTGTTCGCCGAGATCGGCAAAGAGGATTTCGTTGCCGCCGGGGCGGCCGATCAACACATGGTCGGCGCCTGCGATTCCCGCTTTGGGCAGCGCGACGCGGCAAAGTTCGCGCAGCCGGCGCTTCATCCGGTTGCGCGTCACCGCGTTGCCGATTTTTTTGCTGACAGTGTAACCGATTCCCATGGCGCTGTCGCCGTCGCCGCGCGGGCGGACGAGCAGGACGAAGCCGGGCATGGGAAAGCGAAGGCCGCGATTCGCGGCCAGAAAGTCGCTGCGCTTGTTAAGCGTTCGCACCAGACGCGCTGGCGGCGAAGCGTCGGCGATCAGGCCGACAGCTTCTTGCGGCCGCGGGCACGGCGGGCGGCCAGAACCTTGCGGCCGCCGACGGTCGCCTTGCGGGCGCGAAAGCCGTGACGGCGCTTGCGCACGAGGCGGCTGGGTTGATAGGTGCGCTTCATCGCGGTTTTCCCTAGATTTCGTCAAATGCTGCAACAGAAAAGGGCCGCCAAGCGTGGGCGGCCACCGTTGGGGCGCGGATAAGCAAGAGTCGGTGGAAAGTCAATCGCCATCTGCCCGGTCCAGCGCCTCGCGTGCGCGCCGCCGCGCGGCGCTGACGCGGCGCATCACCCGGTCGGTCCACGCGCCATAGCGGGGATGCCGCCATTTGAAGCGGACATAGACGCGCTTCGCCCACGCGCTGTTCTGAAGGCACAGCATCAGCCCGACCGGAAAGACGATCAGAAAACCCGGTCCCGGCAATGGCCCGATCGCGATGCCGACGAGCATCAGCAGCAGGCCGAGCGCGAACAAGGCCGTGCGCATTTGGGCATTCGACCTTAATCGCTGATAAAGGCTCCGCTTCGCCATGGGGGCGATGTGGGAAAGCCAGCGGCGTGTTGCAAGGATAAAGCAGCGTGGGTGCGAACGGCCGAGCGCAAGCGGCGGCAGGGTGCTGGGCGGATGCGCCCGCACTGGACGCCGCTCATCCATCGCCTTCCCCGGCTCGGCGGTCTTTGTGAACGCTTCGGCCAGCAGGTCGCCGGTGCAACGGAACGATGCGTTCAGGCCACCGTTGCCAAAATGTTGAAATGGCAGGCTGGTTGGCCCTCGTGTCGGAGAAAGAGAATGAAAAGGCTTTTGACGATTTTCGCAATCAGCGGCTCGCTGCTGTTCCTGTCGGCCTGCAATACCGTCGACGGTGCCGTAAAGGACGTCGAATCCGTTGGCGACTGCGCCGATGGCGTCAAAGGCAACTGTTAGCGCGGCGTGCGTTTAATCTGATCCATCGTCCCGTTCGTGTCTCGACGGCGGCGATGCTCAGTTGATCGTGACGAACCGCGCCATGTCGGCGCGGGTCAGGTAGCGCACCTCGTTGAAAGGCGTCGCATTGGTCAGCGCATAAAATTCGCGCGCCTTCGCCGCGTCCATGCCCAGTTCGCGATAAAGGGCGATATAGTCGGCGTGGACCGGGTCGTCGGCCGGATAGTCGTTCGCCTCGCGCCCATGTTCGTCGGCCCAGCTATGGACGCCGAACTCGGCGTCGGGCGCCGCGCGCCGCGTCGCGCCCGCGAGCCACAGCTCGACCGCGCCCGATCGGACCGACCCGCCGCTCGGCACCACGGTTTCCAGCCCGGCGCGGCGGATCGCGCGGGCGAGCGCCAGATTGGCATCCTCGTCAAGGCTGCCGGGGCAATCGACCATCTCTATGCGCTTGAGGCCGGGAAAGGCGACGAGCATCGCCGCGAACTGGCGTGGGGTCGCCGAAGTGACGTCGCCGACCATGCGGACTGTTGCCGCGTCGACCACCGAAAAAGGACCGAAACGCGCCTTTGGATGCCCCAGCGTGGCAAGCGTGGCGGCAGGCGCATAACGCCGCGTCGCCCCGAACGCCTCTTCCTCGGCCAGCGCTTCATCGTCGAGGAGCGCCGCATCCTCCTCGATAAAGCCCAGGTCATCGTCGCTCGCGTCGATATGGGTCCACGTCACGGTCGTGGTGACGATCGTGACCCACTGCGCCTGCGCCGGCGCGAGCGCCAGCACCGCGGCGAACGCGGCGACGACAAGCGTGCGCAACAGGGCAAAGGGCGAAACCATGCCCCCATTCTCGCGCGCCCGCGATGACCAATTGGCAAAGCGGCAATGTCAGCGCCGCATTAACCGCGATATGGGACGGCGCAGGTCAATCGCGGCCCGACACGTCGAACGGGAAATGGCTGCGATAGGGGCGGGCATCCTCGATGCACCGCGACACGCTCGGCCGCGCGAGCAGGCGGGCGCGATACGCGCGCACTCGTGCATGGCGTGGATCGATCGGATGAACCCAGTCGGCATAGAAGAGCGCCGGCGCGGCGGCGCAGTCCGCCAGCGAGAAGCCGTGCGGCGTTGCCCAGCCGTCGTCGGGCAGCTTGGTCTCGAGCCAGCCATAGGCTTTTTCGAGCAGGTCGCGTGCGCGTTCGACGCGGGCAAGGTCGGGTTTTTCGGTGATAAAGGGCAGATATTCGGCAACCACGGCCTGAAAACGCGCCTGGAAATGATTGTCGAAGATCCGGTCGAGGAAGCGGAGTTCGAGCGCCACCCGCGGGTCGGCAGGGATCAGTCGCGGGTCCGGGACTCTCTGGTCGAGATATTCGATGATGATCGACGATTCGAAAATCGGAACGCCATCGTCGACGATCAGCGGAAACTGACCGACCGGCCAATGGGATCGCAGTTCGTCATAATGGGTGAACGGTTCCTCGGTCTCAAGCGCGCGATATTCGAACGCGACGCCCTTTTCATACAGTGCGATCAACGCCTTCCACGCGTAGGACGAGAAGGGATGGCCATAGAATATCAGCATCGCGTCAACCCTTCACTGCGGCCTCGATCGCCGCAATGTCGATCTTCTTCATCGTCATCATTGCCTCGAACGCGCGCTTGGCGGCCGCCTTGTCGCTGCCCGTCGTTGCTTCGAGCAGGACGCGCGGGGTGATCTGCCAGCTCACGCCCCATTTGTCCTTGCACCAGCCGCAGACGCTTTCCTGCCCGTCATTGCCGACAATCGCGTCCCACAGCCGGTCGGTTTCCTCCTGCGTGTCGGTGTGGACGATGAAGGAAAAAGCCTCGCTATGCTTGAATATCGGCGGGCCGTTGAGGCCGATGCACGGCGTTCCGAGCAGCGTGAACTCGACCGTCAGCACATCGCCTTCCTTGCCGCCCGGCGTGTCGACGGGGGCGCGGTGAACCGCGCCGACATGGCTGTCGGCAAAGGTTGCGGCATAGAAATTGGCCGCTTCCTCGGCATCGCCTTCGTACCAGAGGCACAGGGTCAGGGGGGTCTTGCTCATCGTCACTCTCCTTGTTGGAATCCGTGGCCGCAACGCGGCGTCAGCGCCGGTAAAAGCGCAGCGGTTTGGTGTCGGCGCGCGCCATCTGCCCGCGCGCCTCGAGGTCGAGCTGCACGCCCTTTTGCCACCAGCCCGCCTTTGCCCCGCCGGGAAACAGCGTGTCGGGCAGCAGCGGCAGCAGCCGTTCCTTGATCTCCGCCGCGGTCAGTCCCGGCGCCTCGGTCGGCACCACCGCCAGCATGGCCGCGCGCATCGCGTCATATTTCGCGCGTTCGACGCGCACCACATGGTCCGGGCTGTTCACGTTCCGCATCTCGACGCGGTCGTCATTCTTCGTCATCGTGCAAATCCTTCTTTGCTTGCCGCGCTCACGCCTCCAGCGCGGCAAACCCCTTGGCAATCGTTACCGGCGCCCTGGGCCGCGCATACATGGTGTCGAGAAAGGCGCGGAGCGCCGGGGCATCGTCCAGCAGCATTTCCTCGCGCGCCCAGTCGAGCGTGAAGGCTGCGTTGAAATCGGCGACGGTCAGCGCGTCGCCGACCAGGACGTCGCGCCCCTGCATATGCTGTTCGAGCACCGCGATCATGCGCCGCGCGTCGCGCTTTGCCAGCGCAATTTCGGATTCCGACCGTTCCTCCGGCGCATAGATGAAATTGTGGAGCGCGATGCGCCACAGCGGTGCCTCGATCTCGGTCATCAGGAAGAACAGCCATTGGTACATGCGGCCACGATCTTCGGGCGTCGCGGGGATCAGCCCGCCGCCGGGGAAGCGCCCCCCATATTTGTCGGCGAGATAGAGCTGGATCGCCGCCGATTCGCTGATCACCGTGTCGCCGTCGACCAGCACGGGCAGCTTGGCGGCGGGATTGAGCGCAAGAAACGCGGGTGTCAGCTGCTCGCCGGCGGCAAGATCGACCGGGGCGATTTCGTGCGGCAGGTCGAGTTCGTTAAGCAGCCAGATCGCGCGCAAGGCGCGCGTCGGGGGAGTGCCGTAAAGCCTGATCATCTTCGCTCCTTCAACCCTCCCGGCGCCGACGGCATGGAGAGGGGGATCATCGGCGGAAGGGTGGAAGGGCCGCGAGCCGTGCCAGTGCCGCCTTCGTCAGCCGTCGGGGCTGCCGCCTCCCCATGGTTTGGCCACGCGGGGCAGCGGGCGTCACGCTTCGACGATCGGCACGAAGCCGCCATAGATCATGCGCCTGGCATCGAACGGCCGTTCCTCTTCGGGGCCGGGGTTCATCCGTTCGTCGGCCATCACCTTTTCCCAGCCGCTGTCGCGCGCTTCCCTGCTCGGCCATTCAACCCAGCTGAACACGACCGTCTCGCCATCTTTTTTGTGCGCGGCGCGGGCATAGTCGGTGACCTCGCCGCCGGGCACATCGTCACCCCAGTTTTCGACGACGCGCGTCGCCCCATGTTCGATGAAAACATCCGACGCCATTTTCGCCAGCGCGCGATAGCGCTCCTTGTTGGCGTCCGGGACGGGGGCGACGAAACCGTCGACATATCCGGTTGCGCCGCTGCCGCGATCATCGAGGATCGACTCGAAACCGCCGATGATCATCCGCTTGCCGTCGAATGGCATGGTGGCGCCCATTTCCTTCATCCGGGGGTCGGACATGATCTTTTCATTCGCGGCATCGCGCGTCGCCCGGTCGGGATATTCGAACCAGCTAAACACGACGGTTTCGTCTGCTCTGGCCTGCACCGCGCCCTTGAAGTCGTTGATCTTGCCGTCGGGCACATCATCGCCCCACGCCTCGACCATCCGCCTGACGCCGAACTCTTTGAACAGCGGCGCTGCGTCGGCGGCATGTTTGCGATAGGCGTCCTTGTTGGCGGTCGGCACCGCGACTACAAATCCTTCCACATAGGTCATCGTCTCTCTCCTTCGGGGGCAGGCAGTCGTTATCGGGCGGGCGGACCCGCCTCTTCGCTGAACGCGGCAAGCTGTGCGTCGAGCGCACGCTGAAAGGCGGGCCGTGCAAGGCATCGGTCGAGATAGGTCTGGAGCCGCGGCTGCTCGGCAACCAGCCCCGCCTCGACGGCTTCGCGCAGCACCGTCGCCATCGCGATGTCGGCGACGGTGAAGTCCCCCGCCAGATAGGGCTTGTCGCCCATTGCGTCGTTCAGGCGGCCGAGTCGGCCGCGGATGAAGGCGATCAGGCCAGGGCGACGCAGCTTGGCCCACTCTTCGTCCTTCGCGAAAATATCGACATTGCCGAGCTCGAACAGCATTGGCTCGACACTGTTATAGGCGGCGAACAGCCAGGCGAGCGTGTTCGCGCGGCCCTGTGGATCGCGCGGCATCAACCGTTCGTCCTTTTCGGCGAGGTGGAGCAGGATCGCGCCACTTTCGAACAGGCGGATGCCATTATCGTTGAGCACCGGCACCTGCCCCCACGGCTGGAACAGGAAATGGTCGGCGGGGCGGTTGACCGCGCTGATCAGATGTTCGGCATAATCGAGGTCGATTTCCTCGCACGCCCAGCGCGGGCGCAGGTCGCGGACAAAGCCGCGCGCGAAACCCGGCACCCAGTCGAAGGCGGTAACCTCGATGGCGGCATGAGGATTGATCGGCATGGGGGGATTCCTCTCGCTTCGTCCCTGGGATCAGAAGACCGGCGGCGGCGGCGCCTTGTCGTCCAGAAAAGGCACGACCATCGCAGCGATAGCGGGCGCTTCGGCCATGATCCCGATGTGCGATGCCGCAGGCAGGATCGCCAGCCGCGCCTTGGGCGCTTCGGTCAGGAAACCCTGCGTCGCCGCCGCGACGTCGCCGCCGCCGCGCAGCTTGAAGAGCGCGATCGCATGGTCGAGCGTCACGCCGTCGGCATCGCCGATGATCACCATCGTCTTGCCGGGGATCGCGCGGACCGCGGCGTCGGACCAGCCAAAGGGCGTGGCGTCGAGTTTCTTGATATTCTCGACGAGTATGGGGAACTTTTCCGGCGCAGGCGACAGTCGTTCATATTCGGTCTCGATGATCGTGTTCGCGAAAAACTCGGGCTTGATCGCCGCAATGCCCGCCAGCACTTCGGGATACCAACCGTCGAGGCGCGAGGTTGCCGAAAGGATGATCTGCTTGCCGACCCTGTCGGGGTGCCGGATCGCCAATGCGATCGCGGTCGACCCACCCATCGAATAACCGAGCACATCGACCTTTTCGACGCCCAGCTTGCCCAGCACCGCGGCGGCGTCGTCGGCCATGCGGTCGTAATTCAGCGGCGTATCGACGCCGCCTGACCGGCCATGGCCGCGCGCATCGATCGCGATCACCGGCCGCGTCGCGGCGAGCGGCGCAATCAGCGGCCGCATCGCATCGGCCGACATAAAGGCGCCATGCAGGACGAGCAGCGGGGTGCCACCCGCCCTTGAATCGCCATAGATCTGGTAATGGACGGCCGCACCGGCAACGTCCACATGACCATGCGCGGAGGCGTTGACCGGCGCCACCGCGGCGGCGGGCGCTTCCGCCGCGGCGCTCTGCGGCATCGCGACGAACGCCAGCGCGGCAATGATTTTCGCGAACACCGCGCCCGCGGCCAGTGGGGGGAGGGGAGAAAGGCTTATCATTGGACGATCCTCATTCTTGAAAACGGCGACTAGCTTCGTTTGCCTTTGATCCACGCGACGATTGACATGGCGTGGCCGTGACCCAGGCCGTAATCGGCCCTGAGCCAGTCGATCACCGCGCCGGCCTTGACGCCGGGAGCGAGGCCCTTTTCATCGGCCAATCCCTTCTGGATCGCCTGTGCAGCCAAGGCATCGGGCGATTGCCCCGTTTTGGTTCGAACATTGTCGAGATAGGCTTGGAAGCTCATGCCACCGCTCCCTTTCGGAACGGAATCATCGCGCGGACTCGCGGGTCGCGCAGCCACAGGCCGCCCCACAGCATCACGCCCAGATAGACGCCGAACAATATGTGGCTGAACAGCGGGTTGCCGACGCGGACCTGCGTGGCGATCGCGCCGCCCAGATAGGCTGTGATCAGGATCGCGCCGAGGATGCTCGTGCGCGGCCAGACATGGAGCAGCGTCGGGATCAGCAGCAGGATCGCCAGCAGATACATGGTGCCGACCTCTGCCGGCCAGCCGAGGTTCGGCGGACTATATTTGATTGCGGTCTCGGGCGACACCAGCTTGAGCCCGGCGTCAAAGAGGAGGAAGGCGACCACCAGGCCGCTGAGCGCGCGGCCAAGGATCAGCCGATGTTTGGCGGGGGCTGTACCGGACATTTTTCTTCCTCCCTCATGCGTCGATCAGGCGGCCGTTTCGGCGGGTTCGCCGGCGGAAATTGCGGCGGGGTCCATCCACATCACTTCCCAGATATGGCCGTCGGGATCCTCGAAGCTGCGCCCGTACATGAAGTCGCCATATTCCTGCGTCGGCGTGGGGTCGGCGGCGCCGCCCGCGGCGGTCGCGCTGGCGACCAGCGTGTCGACGTCGGCGCGGCTGTCGGCGGAAAGGGCCAGCAGCACCTGCGCGTGGGTGCGCGCATCGGGGATCGTCTTTGGCGTAAAGCTCGCCCATTTTTCATGCGTCAGCAGCATGACATGGATCGCCCCTTCCTCGACCACCATGCAAGCGGCGGTGTCGTCGGTGAAGGCGGGGTTGTTGACGGCACCGATCGCGGCATAAAAGGCCTTCGATCTTTCGAGGTCGGCAACGGGCAGGTTCACGAAAATCATTCGGGGCATCGTCATTCTCCTTCGTGGGGGTGTCGAGGTCAGCGCGCTCCGCGCGCCGCGGCAATTACCTGTCGCATCATGCGGCGCCGTTCCGTGCAAAAAGCATGGCGACATAGCGCTTCAGATGGGTGACGCTTTCGCGCGCGATCGCCGGATCGTTCGCCGATTTGGCGAGGATGAACGATCCCTGCAGAACGGCCTGGATGTGGCGCGCAAGGCCGATGGCGGTGACGCCTTCGGGCTTGCCGTGGCGTCCGAACGCCGCTTCGATGTCGGGGACAAGCGCTTCGCAATAGGCGTTGAGGCTGGCTTCGCACGCTTCGCGGATCGCTTCGCTTGTCGCATAGGCTTCCTGCACCATCGTGCCGACGAAGCAGGTATAGTCCTCGGTCGGCCCGCCCAGCATCGACAGGCGGAAATCGATATGGCCGAGCAGCCGGTCCAGCGGATCGTCGAGCCGGGTGTGGGGCGGCAGTTCAAACAACGGTCGCGCACGGTCGGTCCAGCCCTCGGCGGCGGCGACCGCGAGTGCCTCCTTCGACGCGAAATGATGGAAAAAGGCGCCCTTTGTGACGCCGGCGGCGGCGCAGATCTGGTCGACCGTCGTTGCGGCATAGCCCTGTCGGCGCACGAGCTGGTGCGCCGCTGCGATCAGCGCCGCGCGCGCGCTGCCGCGGGGCGCCCGGCCACCGGCGGTGCCGCCGCCCGCCGGGGGGGCGGTGCGGGCGGCGGCGTCGCGGCGCGCGGGGGAGGTCGGGGGCATCCGATTCGTCGTCATGTGAACAGACATACCGACTGGTTGGTATGTTGTCAATTGCACGATCGCCCCGCGGTCGGCGGCGCCCCGTCCTGGCGGGGGAAGGCTTTTCGCCAACCACCGAAAAAGACTCGACCTTCCCGTCGCTTCGCCTAAGAAGGCATTGGAACAAAGGGGGCACATCGCGCAGTTCCGGGGAACCAATGGTCGCAATCGTCTCAACCGCCGCCTATCTCGGCATCGAGGCCCGCGGGGTCGAGGTGCAGTGCCAGATCACGCCCGGCGTGCCGCGCTTTGTGGTCGTCGGGCTGCCCGACAAGGCGGTCGGCGAAAGCCGCGAGCGCGTCCGCGCCGCGATCGCCGCGATCGGCCTGTCGCTTCCGCCCAGGGTCATCACGGTCAACCTGTCGCCCGCCGACTTGCCCAAGGAAGGCTCGCATTACGACCTGCCGATCGCACTCGCGCTGCTCGGCGCGATGGGGGTGATCGATGCCGAGACGCTGGCGTCATACGTTGTCGTCGGTGAACTCGGCCTCGACGGGCGCATCGCCGCCTCGCCCGGCGTGCTGCTCGCCGCGCTCCACGCGGGCAGCGTCGAGCGCGGCCTCATCTGCCCCGCCGCGCAGGGGCCGGAGGCGGCGTGGGCAGGCAATGTCGAGGTCATCGGCGCACCCGACCTTCTCGCGCTGCTCAATCACTTCAAAGGTCATTCGCCGCTGCCGCCGCCGGTGCCGGGCGAGGTCGAGGCGGCGCGGCGCGGCGCCGACCTGTCGCAAGTGAAGGGACAGGAAATCGCCAGGCGTGCATTGGAAATCGCCGCAGCGGGCGGGCACAATCTGCTGATGTCGGGGCCGCCGGGCGCGGGAAAGTCGCTGATGGCGGCGTGCATGCCCGGCATCCTGCCCGAACTCACCCCCGCCGAAGCGCTGGAGGTGTCGATGATCGCCTCGGTCGCGGGACAGCTCGAAGGCGGGCGGCTTGTCCGTGCGCGGCCATTTCGCGCACCGCACCATTCGGCGTCGATGCCCGCGCTCGTCGGCGGCGGCCTGCGCGTCCGGCCGGGCGAGGTCAGCCTCGCGCATCTCGGTGTGCTGTTTCTTGACGAACTGCCCGAGTTTCAGCGCGGCGTGCTCGATTCGCTCCGCCAGCCGCTCGAAACGGGCGAGGTCAGCGTCGCGCGCGCCAATGCACATGTCACCTTTCCCGCGCGCGTCCAGCTTGTCGCGGCGATGAACCCGTGCCGCTGCGGCCATCTTGGCGATCCGGCGCTCGCGTGCAGCCGGGCGCCGCGCTGTGCCGCCGATTATCAGGCGAAACTGTCAGGACCGCTGCTCGACCGCATCGACCTGCACGTCGAGGTGCAGGCGGTGAGCGCCGCCGACCTTGTCCTGCCGCCCCCCGCCGAGGGTAGCGCCGAGGTCGCGGCGCGCGTCGCCGCGGCGCGCGATGTGCAGACCGCACGTTATGCCGGGCACAGGGCGCGCACCAATGCGGAGATCGACGGCGAATTGCTCGAAGCGGTCGCAACACCCGACGAGCCGGGGCGGAGGCTGCTTGCGCAGGCGGCCGAGGCGATGCGGCTGTCGGCGCGCGGCTATACGCGGATCCTGCGCGTCGCGCGGACGATCGCCGATCTTGGCGGAGCCGAAAAGGTGGGCCGCATCCACGTCGCCGAAGCGCTGAGCTATCGCCGCCAGGCGCCGAAAAACTAGGGGTGCGATCGGTCGATCCGGGTCATCGACGATGATGTGCGGCATGGCGCAAACCTTCGATTGCATAGCTTTTCCTTTGCGAAGGGCTATCCAAAGCGGCGGCATGGGCGCATAGGCTTGCTGCCATGCACAAAGCGGCCGAATCCCCTCTGCGGCGCCTGCCCGGCGACCGTGAAATGGTTGTAATGATGGCGATGGTCATGGCGCTCAACGCGCTCGCGATCGATTCCATGCTGCCCGCGCTCCCGGCAATCGGCGAAGCGCTGGGAGTCGCCGTCGCCAACGACCGCCAATATATCATTTCGGTCTATCTGCTCGGCATCGGCTTCGGCTCGCTTCTTTACGGCCCTTTATCGGATCGCTTTGGGCGCAAGGGCGTGCTCGTCCCCGCCCTCTTCGCCTATCTCGCGCTCTCGATCGGCTGCGGGCTGGCGACAAGTTTTACAATGCTGATCGTGCTGCGTTTCGTGCACGGGCTGGTCAGCGCCGCGCTTGGCGTGATCGTCGTCGCGGTGATCCGCGACCTGTTCGCGGGCGACGCCATGGCGAGGCGGCTGTCGCTGATTTTCCTTGTCTTCATGATCGTGCCGATCATCGCCCCGACGCTCGGCGCCGGGGTCGCGGCGCTTGCGGGCTGGCGCGCCATCTTCATCCTGCTGGCCGTGATGTCGGTGGCGATGCTGGTCTGGCTTCGCCGCCTGCCCGAAACGCTCGACCCCGCCGACGTCCGACCGCTCGACATCAAGACGATGGCGGCGGGCTGGGCGACGGTGACGCGGCATCGGCGCGCGGCGGGCTATATGATCGCGTCGGGCACGATGCAGGGCGCGCTCTATGGCTATCTCAACAGCAGCGAACAGATCATCGGCGAGGTGTTCGACGCACGCAGCCTGTTCCCGCTGGTCTTTGCGTGCGTCGCCATCGGCATTGCGATCGCCAATTTTTCGAACGCCGCAATCGTCGAGCGCTTCGGCGCGCGGCGCGTTTCGCAGTCGGCGGTTTTCGCCTTCATGGCGACCTCGATCCTCCAGATCGTCGCAGCGCTGAGCGGGGTCGAGACATTGTGGATGTTCACCCTGTTGATGATGGTCAACGTCGGCCTCATCGGCTTTATCGGCAGCAATTTCGGGTCGATCGCGATGGAGGATTTCGGCCATATGGCGGGCGTCGCATCCTCCTATCAGAGCTTTGCCAAGACGTTGCTCGCGGCGACCGTCGGTGCGGTCATCGGCCAGCAATATGATGGTACGACGCTCCCGCTCGCCCATGCCTTCCTCGGCTGCGCGATCGTCGGGCTGGTGCTGGTGCTGTGGGCCGAGCGCGGCAAGCTGTTCACCCGGCCGGGAACCGCGCCCAAAAGCCCCTTCTGAATCGGGGATCGCTGCCGCGAAGTCCAGCGACCATACCGGCATGATGGGCGGCCGCGCGCGGCGCCCGACCATGCCGCCGCGCTTGTGCGCATAAGAAAGGGGGCCAAAGCCCCCTTTCCCTTTCCTGTTCGCGACGCCGTCAGTCGAAAGACGGAACGGGCGGAACCGGAGGCGGCGGGGCGTCGGCGTCGTCCTCGTGGACCTCGACGATGCCGCGGCCGACGTGGCTCTTGCGGTAACCATAGAGGAAATAGAGCACGAGCCCGATCGCGCCCCATATGGGCAGCACCATCTTCGCGTCGAAAGGCAGGTTGAGGTAAAGGCCGAGCGTGCCGAGGATCGCGAGCGGCGCGACGATCCACACCAGCGGGGTGCGGAACGGCCGGTGGCGGCCCGGATCCTTGATGCGGAGCGCAAGCACCGCGATCGCCACCATGAAGAAGGCGAAGAGCGTGCCCGAGTTCGAAATGTCGGCAAGCTTGCCCACCGGCAGGAAGGCGGCGAAGCAGGCGACGGCGACGCCGGTAATGGCCGTGACGATGTGCGGCGTCTTCCACCGGGGGTGGATCGACGCCAGCTTTTCGGGAAGCAGCCCGTCACGCGCCATCACGAAGAAGATGCGCGTCTGACCGAACAGCATGATCAGGATCACCGACGGCAGCGCGAGAAAGGCGGCGATGCCGATGGCGTTACCGATTGCCGGATAGCCGATTTCGCGCAGCACATGGGCGAGCGCTTCGCGCGAGCAGACAAGCGGTTCCTGGCCCAGCGCGGCGAGCGAGGCGCAGCGTTCGGCGAGCGCCGTCGAACCGGGCGAAAGGACTTCGCCCGCGGGTCCGGTGACCGGCTGCGCGCCCATCGTGCCAATCGCCCCCGCGGCGACCAGCAGATAGAAGATGGTGCAGATGCCGAGCGACGCGATCAGCCCGATCGGCACGTTGCGCTGTGGATTCTTGGTTTCTTCGGCGGCGGTGGAAACGGCGTCGAAGCCGACATAGGCGAAGAAAATCGACGCTGCGGCGCCGACCGCGCCAAGCCCCGCCATCTGGCCGAACCAGCCATTCGGCATGAAGGGGTCGAAGTTCTGGCCCTTCAGCATCGGCAGCGTAAGCACGATGAACAGCGACAGCGCGGTGACCTTGATGACCACCAGCACCGCGTTGACGCGCGCGCTTTCGGTCGTGCCGATCATCAAAAGCCATGTCACAAGCAGCGCGATCACCAGTGCGGGCAGGTTGACGATACCGCCCGCATAGGGCCCGACCGTCAGCTCCATCGGCAGGTTTATTCCCGCGTTCGCCAATAATCCGACAAAATAGCCCGACCAGCCGACCGACACCGCCGAGGCGGCGACGGCATATTCGAGGATCAGCGCCCAGCCCACGGTCCAGGCGAGCAGCTCGCCCATCACCGCATAGGTATAGGTGTAAGCGCTGCCCGAAACGGGCACCATCGAGGCAAGCTCTGAATAGCAGAGCGCCGCGACGACGCAGACCAGCCCGGCGATGACGAAGCTCCACATCATGCCCGGCCCCGCCTTTTGCGCGGCTTCGGCGGTCAGCACGAAAATGCCGGTGCCGATGATGGCGCCGATGCCGAGCATGGTGAGCTGAAAGGCACCGAGCGAGCGGTGCAGCGACTTTTTCTCGGCGGTGGCCAAGATGGCGTCGAGCGGTTTGACGCGACCAAATATCATGTAATAGTCCCCTTTGGGGCCCGGCGCGGGCCTCTCCTGGCGGGGCAGACTAGCCGCTCCGCACGTCAGCGCAACTTAATTTCAGACATATGACACCCGGTTTATCGCACCGTGAAGCGGATGCGGTCGATCGTTCGCCCGCCGGGGTCGACGAGCGCAAGCATATGGCTGCCTGGGCGCGGCATGATCTGCGGCCCCGCATCGGCGTCGCCCAATGGTTTTTTGTCGAGAATCAACCGGTATCCGGCGAGCGATCCGCTGACGGTCACGGCGATGCGCTGCCGATCCGGCGGAATGTCGGGGTCGAGCGCATAGACGCTGCCGCTGACCGGGCTGGTGATGCGCGGTCGGCGCGCTGTGGCGGGCGCGGCGGTCATTTCAGTCTGCGCGGTGCCGACCAGGAAAAACTCGCGGCGCGGCGGCTCGCGCGTGCCGGGGAGGGTGATCGGACGCGCTTCGACCCCCGCGGGCATGGCGGGGGGCTTGCCGGGGCGACCCGCGTGGAGCGCGAGCATGACGTCGCGCCACACCGGCGCGGCGCCGGAAGTGCCCGACACGGCGCGCATCGAATCGCCTTCCAGATTGCCGACCCACACCGCGACGGTGAAGCGGTCGGACCAGCCGATGCACCAATTGTCGCGCATCCCCTTTGACGTGCCCGTTTTCGCGGCGGCCCAGAAAGGCAGGCGGAGCGCGCTGTCGGCGCCAAACGCATCGGTGCGCGCGGCGGCGTCGGCCAGGATATCGCCGACGATGAAGGCGGCGGCGGGGCTGACGATCTGGCGCGCGCGCTCCGGCTTTTCGCCCGGCGTGAAACGGATGGGCGCGTGGCGGCCGTGATTGGCCAGGGTGCGGAAAGCATTGGCTTGTTCGACCAGCGACACTTCGGCCGATCCAAGCGCAAGGCTGAAGCCGTAATATTCGCCGTCCTCGACAAGGCCGTGATAACCGAGCGCCCAGAGGCGGTCGCGAAACTGCTGGACGTCGTCGATGACGAGCGCGCGAACGGCGGGGACGTTGAGCGAGGCGGCAAGCGCGTGGCGGACGCTGACCGGACCCTTGAAGCTGCGGTCGTAATTTTTGGGGACGTAGAGGCCGGAGGCGGTGTCGAGCTGGACCGGGCTGTCGTCGAGAATCGACGCGGCGGTGAGCCAGCCATGCTCGATCACCTGCGCATAAAGATGCGGTTTCAAGGTCGATCCCGCCTGCCGCCGCGCGTTGGCGCCGTCGACCTGTGCCGCGGTCGATTGGAGCCCGACGCCGCCGACATAGGCGAGCACATCGCCGGTGGCATTGTTGAGCACGACGACCGCGCCGTCGCGGACGCGGTCCGAACCGAGCGCGGCGAGCTGGCGGCGCAGCGCGACGATCGCCGCCGTCTGGATACGGCGGTCGATGGTGGTGGCGACGCGTTTGCCGGGTTTGTCGAGCAGGCGGACGGCAAGGTGCGGGGCAAGGCCGGGGTCGGTGCGCGCGGCATGCTCGCCCGACACCAAAGTCGCGGCGGCGGCGCGGATCGCCGCGCAATCGCTTGTCGCCGCGATCCGGCACGCACGGCGGGCGATCGCGTCGGCCCCCGCGCCGGGGCTGGGGAGGAGCCCGGCAAAGAGCGCGGCGTCGATGCGGTTCAGGTCGGCGGGCGGCTTGCCGAACAGGCCCGCCGCGCCCGCGCCGATACCCTGCGCCTCGCCGCGCAGGGGGACGAGGTTCAGATAGGCTTCGAGCATCTGCTCGTGCGTCCACGCGTCGGCAAGATACTGTGCGGCGCGCATCTGGCGCAGCTTGGCGCGCCAGTCGCGCTGCCCCGGCTGCGCGAGGCCGGGGTCGAGGAAGGCGGCGAGCTGCATCGCGAGCGTCGAGGCGCCGCGCGAGCGATTGGCGCGCGCGTCCCGCGTCAGCCGCGCGCGGACGGCGCTGGCGACCGCGAGCCAGTCGACCCCGCCGTGCGACCAGAAACGGCGGTCTTCGCTCTGGATAACGGCGGTGCGGACGGCGGGGCTGATGTCCTTCAGCGCCACCCAGGCGAGGCGGCGGCGCTGAAAATCGACACGCTCGCTGTCGAGCAGGCGGCCGTCGCGGTCGTAGAGCCAGGCTTCGCTGGGTCGCCAGTCGGCGCGGACGGCGGCGAAGGAAGGCATGGGGGGCGGTTTGGTGGCGAGGTGCGCGGCGGTGGTGAGGATGAGTGCGGCGAGGGCGACCCATGCGAGCGCGTGGGGCCAGCGGCGTTTGCGATGGTGTTTCATCGTCTGCTTCAGCGCGTGCTTCCGCGAAGGCGGAAGCCCATATCCTGTGGGTTCAACCGTGCGCCGACCGGAGATGGACCCCTGTCGTCGCGGGGGCACCGCGATAAAGAAGTGGAGCCGACCTTGCCCGTTCGCATCGAGCGAAGTCGACATGTCCATCGGTTGTGCACGGCTTCGGGGTGTTTCGACTTCGTTCGATGCGAACGGGAACAGGGCCGACTGCTTTCCATCACGACCCCACATTCCCAACGGTCAGCGGCGCGTTCGGCCATTGGCCGCGAATCGCAGGGGAATACATCGCCTCGACGCGCGTTGGCGGCAGGGTGAAGCGGCCCGATCCATTGAGCCGCACGACATATTCGACCGCGTGCGTGCCCGCGGGCATCCAGCCGAAATAGCCGCGCCAGCTGTCCTTGCCGCGCTCGACATAGCTCGGCTGCGCGCCCGATCCGCCCGCCTGGCTGCCCAGCATTTCGGACTGGCCGCCGAGATTGCCGACGATGGTGGCGCCGGGCGCGACGGGATCGCTGATCACCACCCAGGTCCGGCCCGCAGCCGCGATGACCTCGATTCGCACCTTGATGACGTCGCCGCGCGTCAGCCGGTCCTTGTTCGCCGCCTTGACGATGCTCACCGATCGCTTGATCCGGTAGCCGGCATTGAGCGGTTCCTTCAAAGGCACCGCCGCCTTGACGCTGACGGTGGCCCATGGCGACCCCGTGCCCCGGTGACTGAGGCTCATCGTCGCGGCGTTCAGCGCGACGCGAAGCGGCGAGGGCGGTTCGGCAGGAAGGGGCCAGCTTTGCGACGCGCTATGGCCCGCAAGGCCGATGGTGGTGACGCCGGTGATCGCGCTCGCCGGATACAGCTCGGCGAAGCGGCGGACGGCGACCGCGCCCCACGCATTCGCCGGGGTGGTGTCCCAATGGCCCTTGCGCTGGCGCTGCGCGACGCCGACCATCAGCTTGCCCGCGTCCTCCTCCCAGCCCTTGCGGCCGAGGACGGCTTCGAGCGCCTTGATCGCCATTTCGTCGCCGCTGACCATCATCCACCAGGGCGCGCGCGCATCGTCGACAAGGTCGAGCCGCGTGCCTTCATAGACAAGGCGCTTGCGCAGCTCGGCCTCGGCCGCGGTGCGCAGCGCAGCGGCGTTCCGCACCCCCGGCGTCCGTTCGATCGCGACGAGCCAGTCGGCGAGCGTGCCCGTCGCCATTTCGCCGGGGACCATGTCGACTGCGGCGACGAGGCGCGCGTTCGACGCATCGGCGCGTGCGAGCGCGGCGAGCGCGGCGATGCGCACGGGGCGAATGTCCCATGGGCCATAGCCGCGGCGCGTCAGCCGTCCCTCGACCACCGCTTGCAACGCCGCGATCATCCTGGCGCGCGACGTATCGGGGATCGCAAAGCCGTTCGCCGCGGTCACGCCGAGGACATAGGCGGTGAGCTCGATCGACCCTTCCATTCGCTCGTTCGGCCAATAACGGAGCAGCCCGTCGTCATCGAGATAGGTCGGCATCGCGCCTGCCAGCGCCTGCCATTGACCAAGGTCGCCCAGGGCCACCGCGCGCGACGTCTGCTGCTCGAAACAGGTATAGGGATAGGCGGCCATATAGTCGCGCACCCCGGCGAGCGGCGGCGCGAGCGTACCCGCGAGCGCGACGTCGACAGTCCCGCCGGGGAGCGCGCCCGCGGGGATTGCGATGGGCAGACTTGTGTTCGGCCCGACGCGCAAGAGGCTGGCGGCCCAGCTTTCCACGGGCACCGCGGGTTCGACGGCCTGCTCGAAAACCAGCCGGTCGCGCGCCTTGCCATCCCTTGTCGCCGCTTCGACGGTCCATTTCAGCGTCCCTGCCTGATCGGGCGCGGTAATCGCCCAGCTCACCGGCACCGCGCCGCCCGCGGGGATGGTCACCGTCAGCGGCGGCGCGGTCGCGATCGCGGGCGAGATCGTCGCGGTCGCGGTGACTTCCATCGCCTTGTCGGTGCCGTTGCGCAGCGTGAAGCGCGCGTCATAGGCGTCGCCGGTGCGGACCAGTTCGGGCAGCCCGGCGAAAACGCCAAGATCCTGCACGGTGCGCACGGTCATTTCGCCGGTCCCGAAAAGCTGCGACCCGTCGGTCGCGATCGCGACGAGGCGGAAACCCGAGAGATTGTCGCTGAGCGGCACGTCGACGCGCGCGCGGCCCCTGGCGTCGAGCGGGACAGTGCCTTTCCACAGCAGCACCGGCCGGAAATCCTCGCGCGTCAGCCCCGACAGGTCGCCGCCGCCCCCGCCGCCGGGTTCGAGCGCCTTGCGGCCATAGTGACGCTTGCCCACCACCTGCATCTGCGCGGTCGAGGTGAGCACGTCGAGCGTGCGGTCGCCCATCATCGCGGCGAGTATGTCCCAGCTTTCGTTGGGCGCGAGCTGGAGCAGCGCTTCGTCGACCGCGGCAAAGGCGACGTCGGCATTTTTCGGCGCCTTGCCGCCCGGCGCCTTGACCTCGATGTCGACCTTCGCGGTTTCGCGCACCGCATATTTTTCCTTGTCGGCCTTGACCTTGACGTCGAGCTGATGGCCTTCCCAGCCGACCTTGATGCGCGCGATGCCCATGCGATAGGCGGGCTTGGCGAGGTCGACCAGGGCCGTGGGCGGCGCGCCCTCGCTCGTCTCGATTCTGAAACCGACTGCGCGTTTCATCTTGCGGAACCAGCTTTCCCCGCCGGTGACGCGTCCGCGCACCGCCATCACCGACACATAGACGTCGGGGGCGTAGGTCGCGGGCAGCTTGACGTTGACGACGGGGTTGGTGCCCTTCAGCGGCACGACGAAGCTCGACAGCACGCCTTCGCGTTCGACGGTGACGAGTGCAGTCGCTTCGCGGAACGGCATCCGCACCTGGAAACGCGCGGTGTCGCCCGCGGCATAGCGCGGCTGTTCGGCGATCACGTCCATGCGGTCGCCATTGTCGCCGCCGAACCACCATTCGTCGCCGCCCGCGAGCCAGACCGAGCGCACCGCGCGCGCTTCGTTGCCGTCGGCGTCGCGCGTCGTCGCCACGACGGTGACTTCGCCCGACACGCCGGGCGCCATCGCGCAGCCGGCGCGGCCGAGCCGGTCGGTCGTCGCGGCGCAGCTCGCCGAAAGCTTCGCCGTGCGCATCTGATTGTCATAGGCATAGAAGCCGCCGATCAGGCGGCGGCGCGCGGTGATGATCTGGCGGCTGTAGAGCGCGACATCGACGCGCTGGCCGCGGATCGGCTTGCCATCCAAGTCGAGCGCGACGAAATTGAGGCGGAGGTCGTCGTCGCGCATCATCCAGCCGTCGGTCTTGACCCCCAGCCGCACCGCCGACGGATAGAGGGTGATGCGGCGGCTCGCCGTCAGCGTTTCGCCATTGGCATCCTCATAATCCATTTCGGCGGCCATGATCGTCGGCTCGCTGATCGGCTGATCGACGACGACGCTGGTCGACGCGGTTCCGTCGGCGCCGAGCGTCAGCGGCACCGAGCGCGCGAGCGGCAGCTCGCCGCCCGGTTCCTCGCCGCTGTCGTCGAGCTGGACGACGCCTTCCTTGACCGGTCGGCCGTCGAAATCCCAGTCGCGATAATCTTCGGGCGGTGACCAGGCGGCGCGGAAACTGGTGCGCAGTTCAACGGGGATGCCCGGCGCGGGGCCACCCGACAAATAGCCGACGAACAGGCTGAGCGGCACGGCGGCGGGGCGCACGAGCGCGCCTTTTGGGCCGGTGATCGCGGCCTTCATCGTCGGCAGGCGATATTCGTCGACGCGGACGCTCTGGCCGGTCCAGATGCTTTTGTCCTCGCCATCCTTGTCCCGGGTGACAAAGACCAGTTCATAATCGCCCATCGGCGCGGATTGCGGGATGTTCCACACGCTTTCGCCGCTGCCGCCTGCAACAATGGCGAAGGGCATTTCGAACTCGGTGTCCGATCCGCGGTGGACCAGGCGCAGCTTGCCCGCCATCGGTTCGGGGGTGCGAAAGCCAAGCCCGACGGGGCGGCGCAGCACATGCTTCATATGCACCGTCTCGCCCGCTTTCACGAGCGTGCGGTCGAAGATGGTGTGCAGGATGTCCTCGCGTTCGGACCAGCCATAGGGGAGGTCGAAATCATAGGGGCGGATGCCGTCGCCCCAGTCGGTCAGCGTGAAGCTGAAATCGTCGCCCGATCGCGCGCTGACCATCAGCGCATGTCCCTCGCTGTTCGTGGGGTCGGCGTCGGCTTTGCAGCTTGAATAGGTTTCGGGCTGCGGCAGGCCCGATGGAAAGGCGAGGCGCCCCGCCTTGTCGGCGGTGCCGCGCGCCAGCAGGCGACCGGTGCAGCTGTCGGAAACGCGGATTTCGGCGCCCGCGACGGGCTTGCCGGTGGCGAGCGAGGTGACCCAGGCGAGCGAGCCGTCGCGGCCCCATTTGAAATGCACCGCCATGTCGGTGACGAGCGCGGCGGTCGCGACATAGCGCGTCGCCTTGCGACCGAGCAGCGCGGCGCCGAGTTCGGGGCTCGCGACCTCGACGACATGGAATCCCTTTTCGGCGAGCGGGATGCCGATAACCTCGAACGCCTTGCCACCCGCGGGCGGGGTGAGCTGCATATCGCGGCGCTCGCCGCCCGACGGCGCGCCGTCGAACACCGATCTGGTGCCGGTGTAGTTGACGGTGATCGCCTTGCCGCGCGCGTCCTTTTCTTCGCGATAATCGCTGTCGTCGGCATCCTCGACACGGCGGAGCCAGCGCGCGACGGCGGCATCATCGTCACCGATGCGCAGCGTTGCGGCGGGCATTTTGAGATTCTTCTGCACCAGCGCCGATTCGACCCCGCGCACGGTGACGGGCAGCACACCGCCCTCGCTCGCTTCCAATATGCCGAACTCGGCGGCGAATTTGACCAGCGGCGGTGTGCGGTCGATGTGGAATGCAAGCGGAAAGTTCGACGCGTTGAGCAGCCGGCGGCCGCTCTGGTCGGTGAGGTCGGCAGGCAGGATCAGCCTTGCGTCGACATTTTGCGGCAACGGCCCGGCAAAGCGCACCTGCGTCAGATACGGGTCGTTGCGATCGTCGTCGTCGACGCTGGCGATGATCGTCTTTCCGTCGGCGGTGGCGAGCCTGGCCGCGAGCGCCGTGTCGCGTGCGACAGGCGCGGTAAAGCGAAGCACGACATCCTTGATCGGGTTGCACCCCGCCTGCGGATTGACGCGGCTGCACGTCATTTTCGCGGAGAAGGCGGGGCGCACGTCATAATCGAAGCGCTGGTCGCGGCCCGCCGTGCGGCCGGGAACACCGGCCTGGCTGATGCGCGCGTCCCATACGAGCGCCATGCTGCGCCCCGGCGGCAGCGGGCGGCGGCACTGGACCGCGACGATCCGGTCCAGTGCCGCGTCGCGCTCTGCCCCGGCGGCGGGCAGGCGCTGCGGCAGTCCGGCGTCATAGGTAAAGGACTGGCGCGACCAGTCATTTTCGCCGAGTCCGGTGAGGATGTCGGCCGCGGTCGCGCGCGGCAGCACGTCGAGCGGGATCTTCTCGCCGATGCCGTCGACGGCGCAATAGCCATAGCGGCCGACCGAAGCGCGGTCGGCGGCGACATTGGTGGCGACAAGGAAGACCTGCTCCTCCTCGATCCCGCCGCCGATCCCGCCGACGAGCACCGCGCGCGCCGAGGGGCCGCCGGTGTCGATCTCAAAGCGATCGTTACCCGCGACCGCGACGCCGCGCGCGGTGACGAGGCCTTGGCGAAGCTCGACATGGCAGCGAAGCCCGCCGGGCAGCGGCTTGTCGAACTCAAGCACCCAGGTGCGCGTGTCGACCCAGCGGGCGGTCGACGGGCGTTTGCAATCGTCGGTCGCGGGGGCCGCGGCGCGCGGGTCGCCGAGCGCGACCATGTCTTCGGAAAAGCGCAAGGTGAAGCGGGTGATCGTGCCGTCGCCGGTGCCGCTGCTGCCCGGCGTCGCGAGCGTGACCTGCGGGACGGTATCGGCGGCGGTCGCGGCCATCGCGAGCGTCAGCGGGATGATCAGCGCCAGTTTGACGCGGCTTGCCAGCCATTTGCCGAGCCTTTGCCACCCCGTCGTCATCGCCTGTCTCCCCTCGCTGGCCCGCACCTATCCTGCTGGAAAGACGGGGATGAGTCCACCCGTCGCGGCGCATGGTGCACCATTGATCGCGCGGCGGAAAAAGGCTGTGACGCCGGTCACAGACAATCAGGAGAGCCGCTGCGGTTTGCTGCCCTTCCCCTTGACGGGGGGAGGCAGCGAGACGTGCGAACTTGTTCGCCAGTCGCAGCGCCAGGGGTAAGGTTGCGTGCTGAAGCCCCGGTGCAAGGACGCGCCCTTGCCCTCATCCGGCGCCGCCTAGCCGCCATCGCGGCAAGGCTGCCTATCCTTGCCCCATCGAGGGGCAAGGCGGTTCATCATCGCGCGAGCATCGGGCCGAGTTTCTGCCCCGCAAAGATATGAACATGGAGGTGCGGCACCTCCTGGTGACTGTCGGGGCCGACATTGGCGAGCAGGCGGTAACCGGCGGCGACAAGGCCCTGGTCGCGCGCGACCCGGCCCACCGCGCGGACGAAGCCCGCGATCTCGGCGTCGCTGCCGCGCGCCGAAAAATCGTCCCAGCTGACATAGGCGCCCTTGGGGATCACGAGGATGTGCAGCGGCGCCTGCGGATTGATGTCGTGAAAGGCGAGCGCGAATTCGTCTTCATAGACGGTCTTGCACGGCAACTCGCCGCGCAGGATGCGCGCGAAGATATTGCTGTCGTCATAAGGCAGAGTGGCGTCGATCGGCATTGGGGGCTTCCCTTGTCCTCTATGTCATCCCGGCCTTCGCCGGGATGACGGATGGCGTGAAGAAACGGGTGGGTCGGATTTTCACGGGCGCGCGGCTTTTTCGGCGTGGCCCGAGGTGCCGTGGCGGCGGTCGAGTTCGGCGGCGATGGCGTCCCAGGTCAGGCCGCGTTCGGCGAGCAGAATCGAGAGGTGAAAGACAAGGTCGCTCGCCTCGCCGACCAGCGCGGGGTCGTCCTCGCTCACCGCGGCGATCACCGCCTCGACGGCTTCTTCGCCCAGTTTCTGCGCGATCTTGCCGCGACCCTTGGCGGCGAGGCTCGCGACATAGGAAAGCTCTGCCTCGCCCGCCGAGAGCCGGTCGTGGATGACCGCTTCGAGCCGTCCCAGCGTTTCGCCCATTGCCTTGCTCATCGCGATCATCCTTTCGCGGGGTGCCTACCGCGCCCCGTCGGCGCGGGCAAGCGCCGCCAAAATTACTGCGTCGTCAACCCTATTGAAACGCCTTGGGCTTAGGAATTGCCGCGCCGGGGGGCGGATCAATTCGGACAAGGATGATGAATATGGGCTCCCCCTCCCAGCTGTTTCTGGCCGCCACGGCCTCGGCGATCGCGATGTCGGCCAGCCCCGCGCTGGCGCAGGCCGACGGCGATGAAATCGTCGTCACCGGGTCGCGCATCGCGAAGAGCGAGTTTACCAGCGCCGATCCGATCCAGATCATCGATCCCGAAACCGCAAGGCAGCAGGGGCAGGTCGAGCTGGTCGGCGTGCTGCGATCCGCGCCCGCCGCGCAGGGGTCGATCCAGATCAGTTCCGCAATCTCGAACCGCTTTGTCGCCAATGGCGGCAATGATGTGCAGTCGCTGTCGCTGCGCGGGCTTGGCGCCGAACGCACGCTGGTGCTCATCAACGGCCGCCGCGCCGGGCCCGCGGGGATTCGCGGCGCGGTCGCGCCCTTCGACCTCAATGTGCTGCCGCTGTCGGTGGTCCGGCAGGTCGAGCTGCTCAAAACCGGTGCCTCGTCGATCTATGGGTCTGACGCGGTGGCCGGGGTGGTCAATATATTGACCCGCGACGAACTCGACGGCTTTGAAGGCGGGGGGTTTTCGTCGGTCACCGAGCATGGCGGCGGTGAAAGCCATGGCGCCGACGCAAGCTTTGGCAAGACGTTCGGCCGTGGCCATTTTTTTGCGACGGTCGATGTGTTTCGCCAGCGCAATCTGACGCGCCGCGACCGCGATTTCCTTTTCTGTTCGGAGGAATATCTGAAGCGCGAAGCCGACGGCAGCCGCGCCGACATCGTCGATTTCCGCACCGGGCAGCCCGCGTGCAGCAGCACGCTGGGCAATGCCATCCTGTTCGGCGATTTTTCGGGCGTCGACCAGAATGGCTTTCCGACCTTCGGACCGGGGCTGATCGCTCCGAACGGGCGGGCGATTTTTGCCGGCCAATATGGCGCCGAGTTCGCGGGCGTCGGCATCCCGATCAATGCCTATAATCCGATCGGCGTATTCGGCCCCGCCGATTTCTTCGGGGTCAATTTCGACGGGCCTTCGACGGGAGCGCTCAACCAGTTCGAGCCGGCCGAACAGGATATGGACGTATTTTCGTCCGTCAGCCGGCTGAGCGTCTTTGCCGATGGCGCGTATGAGGTGAAGGATGGCGTCACCGCCTATGGCGAGTTTCTGTTCAGCAACCGCAAGTCACGCAATAATGGTTTTCAACGGATCGAGCTCGACCAGTTCACCGGCGCGTCCTTCCTGCCGATGTTCCTGTGCGATCCGACGCAGTTCAATTGCGATCCCGGCGACCCCGGCGATCCGCTCAACGCCGAGTTCGGCGGCAGCATCATCCTGCGCCCGCGGGTGATCGTGACGTCGACGAGCGCGGCCGACGTCGATTATTATCGCGGCGTGCTGGGATTGCGCGGCGACCTTGGGGCCGGGTGGAAGTGGGACGTTCACGGCCAGCACAGCCGCTCGGACGCCAGCTATACGCAGGATGTCATCTATCGGGACGCGCTGGCGTCGCAGAGTTTGCGCACGCGCTCATGCATCGGCACGGTGACCGCGATCCGCGGCGCGGACTGCATCGACATCGACTTTACCGATCCGCGCGTGCTCAGCGGCGACTTCACGGCAGAGGAACGCGCCTTCCTGATGGGGCGCGAGACGGGGCGGACCTTGTTCGAGCAAAGCTCGGCCGAGGCGCTGCTGACGGGCAAGCTCTTCGACCTGCCTGCCGGGGCGGCGGGCGCGGCGTTCGGCGCGACGGTCCGCCGCGACGAAATCGACGATACGCCCGGCGCCGCGACGCTCGCGGGCAATGTCGCCAATTTCACCACGTCGGGAATCACCGCGGGGCGCACCGTCTCGAAAGAGGTTTTCGGCGAGGTCGAATTGCCGCTGCTCGAAGGCGTGCCGATGATCGAGCGGCTGACGTTGTCGGGGGCGGCGCGCTACACGCATGTCGAGGCGACGCGCCGCGACGGCGTGTCCGACCGTTTCAGCGATACGACGTGGAAGGTCGGCGCCGACTGGGCGGTGACCGGCTGGCTGCGCCTGCGCGGCACCTGGGGCACATCGTTCCGCGCGCCCGCGCTGTTCGAACTGTTCCTTGAGGATCAGACGGGTTTCCTGGGCCAGGCTGCGATCGACCCGTGCATCCAGACCGCGGCGCGGCTGGCGGCGGGGGCGATCAGCCAGCGCGTCTTCGACAATTGCGCCGCCGACGGCATCGCGCCCGACTATGCCGGGGGGATCGGCCCGGCGACGATCGTGTCGGGCGGCGGCATCGGGCGGCTGGCGCCTGAAAAATCGACCGCAAAGACGGTCTCGCTCGTCCTGACCCCCGATGTGTCGGGGGCGCTGTGGGGCGGGCTGCGCACGCGCCTGGCGGTGGATTATTTTGACATCGAAGTCAGGCAAGAGATCACCCTGCTGGGCGCGGGCAATATCCTGACCGGCTGCTATGATTCCGACTTCTTCCCGGACGAGCCGCTGTGCGGCCTGTTCACGCGCGCGACTGCCGGTCCCGATAGGGGGAGCGTCGCGAGCGTCACCGACCGCTATGTCAATATCAGCCGCCAGCGCAATCGCGGCGTCGACCTGTCGCTCGCCCTCGACCAGGATCTGGGCAGGCTCGGCTCGCTGGCGTTCCGTGCGCAGATGACGTGGCAGGTCGAGGACAAGGTCGCGCTGTTCCCCGGCACGGTGATCGACGACAATGGCACGATCGGCAATCCGAAATGGGTCGGCGATTTCACGCTTGGCTGGACGAAGGACAAATGGACGCTCTTCTATGGTCTCGACGTCACCGGCGCGGCGTCGAACAGCGAGGAATTGCTGCGCGCGCAGGGCGGCGATCCGTGCCGCACATCAAGCTTTCGTCCCGGTGGGCGTTTCTGTCCCGATGTCAGCGTGCCCGCGACCTTCTATCATTCGCTTTCGCTGAGCCGCGATGTCGCCGAGCGGTTCCGCATCACGCTGGGGATCGCCAACCTGTTCGACACGCCGCCGCCGCGGGTGTCAACCGTGGTGACCGCAACGCCGCCGGTGATCGGTCAGGCGCCAGCGTTCGGGACGCAATATGATTATCTGGGGCGGCGGATGTTCCTGAACGTGCGGGGACGGTTGTAGAGGGGGGGCTTCGGGGAAGCGGACGGGATAAAGCTCCGCCTCCGGCCGCGGCCGGTCGTTCTGCGTGCCGGCGATGATGGTCGGTCGCGAACCGGCCAGAGCCTACCCCGCTCCGCATCCCGCAAATGGCAGAATGGCCCGATAAGCCTCGACCCCCGGTGCGCCGCCGACGACCGCGCCCTCGGTCAGCAGCCAGTAATGGCGCACAATTTCCGCCTGCTGTTCCAGGCCATAGCGGGTGAGCGGCCAGCCGGGTTTCAGCGTGTAGCTGTAGGTTGCGAACGGGTGGCGCATCAGCACCAGATACCAGCGGCCGCGTGTCTGCGCCTGCCACACATGGGTCATTTCGTGGATGAACAGCCCTTTTAGTCGCCGCGATGCGGCGCTGAAATCGTCACAGTAAAGGTCGCCGTGCGGATTGAAATGCAGGTGGCCCATCGGCGCCATGACGACGTGGCGCGGCTGGAAAAAAGCCCATTTATGATGGTTCACGCGCACGCGGTCATAGGCGATCGCGTCGCCGAACACGCTGCGTGCGAGCGCGATTTCGCCGGTCGTCAGAGGTCGGGAAGAGCGCGGCATCACCGCCTCGTCATTGCGAGCGAAGCGCTGCGATCCACAGCGGTTTACGCCACGCTGGATCGCCGCGCCGCTTCGCGCCTCGCAATGACGGCGTGTCGAAAGCCACCCTTATTTCTTTGCGTCCGAAGCCTTCGCCGCGCCATGGTCCATCGCGCCATGATCGGCCGCTTCCGCCCCGCCCTCGGCGGGCTTGATCATCATGTCGAAGAGGATGCGTTCATTATTGTTGTTGGTGAACACAAACGCCATCGGCAGCTTGCCCGCGCGCACAGCGGCGCCATTGATGCCCCAGATCATCAGATGCTTTCCGCCCTGTTTGAAGACGAGTTCGCCCTTGGCGGGCACCAGCGCGCGGTCGAGCGGCTTCATCACCATCATTCCGTTTTCGCGCACGCTTTCGTGCATTTCGACCCGCTGTGCAAGGTCCGCGGTCACCGCCACCAGTTCGACGTCGCGCGGTCCGCCCTCGACGCGGAAATAGCCGACCGCAGGCCGATCGGGCGTCGCCCCCATCACGATATGGCCGCTGACGACATTGAGCTGCTGTCCCGCGCCCAGATTTTCGCCACAGCCCGTCAGGCTGAGCGAGGCGGCGGCAAGGGCGGCAAGAGCGAGGGGTTTCATTTCGGGAGGACTCCGTAAAAGCGCGACATTTTCATATCCCCGATAAGCCTTCAAAGCCCTTGTGCCAAGGATTAGCGCACCTATATCGCGCCCATAAACCCCCACGGGATTCAACTGACGGCGTGCCTTTTCAGGGCGCCGAAGAAGCAACAAGGACGAGTATAAATGGCCAAAGTGATCGGGATCGACCTCGGCACCACGAACAGCTGCGTCGCGGTGATGGAAGGCGGCAAGCCCAAGGTTATCGAAAATGTCGAAGGCACGCGCACGACGCCGTCGATTGTCGCCTTTGCCAAGGATGGCGAGCGGCTGATCGGCCAGCCGGCGAAGCGCCAGGCGGTGACCAACCCCGAAAACACCATCTTTGCGGTGAAGCGCCTGATCGGCCGCCGCTTCGACGATCCCATGACCAAGAAGGACATGGAGCTGGTCCCCTATTCGATCGTCAAGGGGGCGAACGGCGATGCGTGGGTCAAGGCGGGCGGCGAGGATTATTCGCCTTCACAGATCAGTGCCTTCATCCTTCAGAAGATGAAGGAAACCGCCGAAGCCTATCTGGGTGAAAAGGTCGAGCAGGCGGTGATCACCGTTCCCGCTTACTTCAACGACGCGCAGCGCCAGGCGACCAAGGACGCGGGCAAGATCGCGGGCCTTGAAGTGCTGCGCATCATCAACGAGCCGACCGCGGCGGCGCTCGCCTATGGCCTTGACAAGTCGGAGAACAAGACGATCGCGGTCTATGACCTTGGCGGCGGCACCTTCGACATTTCGATCCTCGAAGTTGGCGATGGCGTGTTCGAGGTGAAATCGACCAACGGCGACACCTTTCTGGGCGGTGAGGATTTCGACAGCAAGCTTGTCGAGTTCCTCGCTGACACCTTCAAGAAGGACGAAGGCATCGACCTGCGCAGCGACAAGCTCGCGCTCCAGCGGCTGAAGGAAGCCGCCGAAAAGGCAAAGATCGAATTGTCGTCGGCGGCGACGACCGAGGTTAACCTGCCCTTCATCACCGCCGATGCCAACGGGCCGAAGCACCTCGTCAAGACGATCACGCGCGCCGACCTTGAACGCCTTGTCGAGGATCTCGTCAAGCGCACGCTTGAACCGTGCAAGAAGGCGATCAAGGACGCCGGGGTCAGCGCCAAGGACATCGACGAAGTCGTGCTGGTCGGCGGCATGACCCGCATGCCGCGGGTGCGCGAAGTCGTGAAGGATTTCTTTGGCAAGGAACCGCACACCGGCGTCAACCCCGACGAAGTCGTCGCGATCGGCGCGGCGATCCAGGCGGGCGTGCTGCAGGGCGACGTCAAGGACGTGCTGCTGCTCGACGTGACGCCCCTCTCGCTTGGCATCGAGACGCTGGGCGGCATCATGACCAAGATGATCGACCGCAACACGACGATCCCGACCAAGAAGAGCCAGGTCTATTCGACCGCCGACGACAATCAGTCGGCGGTGACGATCCGCGTGTTCCAGGGCGAGCGCGAAATGGCGGCGGACAACAAGTTGCTCGGCCAGTTCGACCTCGTCGGCATCCCGCCGGCGCCGCGCGGCGTGCCGCAGATCGAGGTGACCTTCGATATCGACGCCAACGGCATCGTGTCGGTCCATGCCAAGGACAAGGGCACCGGCAAGGAACAGCAGATCAAGATCCAGGCTTCGGGCGGCCTTAGCGACGCCGACATCGAGCAGATGGTCAAGGATGCCGAGCGGTTCGCCGAAGAGGACAAGAAGCGCCGCGAGGCGGCCGAGGCGAAGAACAACGCCGAGAGCCTCGTGCACACGACCGAGCGCCAGCTCGCCGAACATGGCGACAAGGTCGACGGCGCGCTGAAGTCCGAGATCGAGGCTGCGATCGCCGAAACCAAGACCGCGATCGAGGGTGGCGACGCCGCTGCGATGACCGAAAAAGCGGGCGCATTGGCGCAGGTCGCCATGAAGCTGGGCCAGGCGATCTATGAAAAGGAACAGCAGGCCGCAGCATCGCCCGACGCCGGCGCCGACAAGGGCAAGGCTGACGAAGATGTGGTCGATGCCGAGTTCTCTGAAGTCGAAGACGACAAGAAATAAGGATGATCTTCACCCGTCATGCCAGCGAAGGCTGGCATCGCTTTCGGCAAGGCACCGCCCGACCGGCAGCGACCCCGGCTTTCGCTGGGGTGACGGGTTGAAGAAGGGGCTTTGACGCATGTCGCTCGACATCGATTATTACGAATTGCTCGAATGCGATCGCAGCGCCGACGAAGCGACGCTGAAGGCAAGCTATCGCAAGCTGGCGATGAAATATCACCCCGACAAAAATCCGGGGTGCAAGGATAGCGAAGCGCGTTTCAAGGCAATCAGCGAGGCCTATGACTGCCTGCGCGATCCGAAGAAGCGCGCGGCCTACGACCGCTTCGGCAAGGCCGGCGTCAATGGCGGCGGCGGGTTCGGCGGTGGACAGGGTGCCGATTTCGGTGACATTGGCGATATTTTCGAATCGATTTTCGGTTCGGCGTTCGGCGGCGCGCGACAGCAGCGTGGCCCGGCGCGCGGCGCCGATCTGCGTTACGACATGGAGATCCGGCTTGAGGACGCCTTCACCGGCATAACGCGTGAGATCGAGGTCGATGTCGCCACGCGCTGCGACGCTTGCGACGGATCGGGCGCGAAGCCCGGCACACGCACGCATCGCTGTTCGACCTGCGGCGGACATGGCAAGGTGCGCGCGCAGCAGGGATTTTTCATGGTCGAGCGCACCTGCCCGGCGTGCCAGGGCGCGGGCGAGGTCATCGCCGACCCGTGCGCGCAGTGCCATGGCGAGGGCCGCGTCGACCGGCGCAAGCGGCTCACCGTCACCATCCCGCCGGGGGTCGACGAAGGGACGCGCATCCGCCTGTCGGGTGAGGGCGAAAGCGGCGCACGCGGCGCGGCGCCGGGCGACCTTTACATCTTTCTGCACATGGCGCGGCACAAGGTTTTCGAGCGCGAAGGCACGACCTTGTTCACGCGCGCGCCGATCAGTTTCACGACCGCGGCGCTCGGCGGCTGCATCACCATTCCGGGGCTCGACGGCCGCAAGCACGACATTGCGATCCCGGCGGGAATCCAATCGGGCAAGCAGCTTCGCCAGCGCGGCGCGGGGATGCCGGTGCTCAACGGCCGCGGCCACGGCGATCTTGTGATCCAGATCGACGTCGAGACTCCGACGCGGCTGACCGCAAAGCAAAAGGAGTTGTTGCAAGCGTTCCGGGAGACCGAAACCGGCGAGGAATGCCCGGCAAGCCAGGGTTTTTTCGGTCGCATCAAGGATATGTGGGACGATTTGACCGATTGATCGGCAACGCGACGCATTTCGGATAGCCGCCATGGTTCGGGGCGCAGGGCTGGACAAGCCGACGCCGCTCTGGTGAAGCACGCGCATGGCCGAGGTCAAACTGCATCCCGACTGGATCGCCCGCATCGGCGGCGAGTTTGCGCAGCCCTATATGGCGGCGCTCAAGCAATTCCTTGCCGACGAGCGCGCCAAGGGCAAGACCATCTATCCGCGACCGCGCGACTGGTTCGCGGCGCTCGACGCGACGCCGCCGGGGCAGGTACGCGTCGTGATCCTGGGGCAAGACCCCTATCACGGGCCGGGGCAGGCGCATGGGCTTTGCTTCTCCGTTCAGCCCGGCGTGCGCGTGCCGCCGAGCCTCGTCAACATCTATAAGGAATTGCGCGACGATCTGGGCATCGCGCCCGCGCCGCACGGCCATCTGGCGCATTGGGCGCGGCAGGGCGTGCTGCTGCTCAACAATTGCCTGACGGTCGAGGCGGGACAGCCGGCGTCGCATCAGGGCAAGGGGTGGGAGAAGTTCACCGACGCCGCGGTCGCCGCGGTCGCCGCCGATCCGGCGCCCAAGGTGTTCATCCTGTGGGGCAGCCATGCGCAGAAGAAGGCGGCGAATGTGCCGGGGCTGGGGGCGGGAAGCCCGCACATGATCCTGCGCGCGCCCCACCCTTCGCCGCTGTCGGCGCACAACGGCTTTTTCGGGTCGCGGCCGTTCAGCCAGGCCAATGCCTTCCTCGATGCGCACGGTCGCGGCGCGATCGACTGGCGCCTGCCCGACAGTCCCGGCGCATGAGCCTGGCGGGGTGAACCTGCTCGCGGATCCGGTGACGCTGGCGGCGCTGATCGCCGCGGTGATCCTTCTTGGGATGGCGAAGGGCGGGCTCGCAGGCGTCGGCGCGCTCGCGACGCCCGTGGCGGCACTCGTGCTGCCGCCCGCGACCGCGGCGGCGCTGCTGTTGCCGATCCTGATCGTTCAGGATGTGATCAGCGTCTGGTCGTTCCGCAGGACGTGGGACGGGTGGATCATCGGCTGGATGCTGCCCGGCGCGGCGCTCGGTATTCTGGCGGGCTATGCTTATGCCGAGCGGGTGAACGAGGCACAGCTGATGGCGGCGCTGGGCGCGATCACGCTCGCCTTCGGCCTCTATCGCCTGTGGGTCGAGCGCGGCGGGCGGATCGTCGCCGCATCGCGCTCGCCGGGATGGGTCGGGACGATCTTTGGCGCGATCATGGGGCTGACGAGCCAGATCGCGCACGCGGGCGGGCCGCCGTTTCAGATGTGGGTGGCGCCGCGCAAACTGCCGCATCTGAGCTTCATCGGGACGAGCGCGATCCTTTTTGCCATCGTCAACTGGATGAAGGTGCCTGCCTATTGGGCGCTCGGCGCCTTTCCGCACGACGTCGTCGTCGCGGCGATGCTGCTGATGCCGCTCGCGATCGTTTCGACGCTGCTCACGGTGCGTTGGATGAAGGCGATGCAGCCCGAGCGCTTTTATGCGCTCATCTATGGGCTGATGGTGCTGCTTGGCGCGAAGCTGCTCTGGGACGGGCTTGGCGGATGAGCGTGCCCGTCATCCTCGTCGATGCCGACGCCTGCCCGGTGAGGGAGGAAATCTATCGCGTCGCGTGGCGGCACGGGGCCAAGGTCAAGGTCGTGAGCAACAGCCGGCTGCGCGTGCCCGACCACCCGCTGATCGAGCGGGTGGTGGTGTCGGACGGTTTCGACGCCGCTGACGACTGGATCGCCCAAGCGGCCGACGCGCAGAGCATCGTCGTCACCGCCGACATATTGCTCGCCGATCGGGCGCTGAAGGCGGGGGCGAGCGTGCTTGCCCCCAATGGCAAGCCGTTCACGCCGGCGTCGATCGGCCCTGCAATCGCGATGCGCGCCATCATGGCCGACCTGCGCGCCGGGATGGGCGACGGATTGGGCGGGCCGCCGCCTTTTTCAAAGGCCGACCGCTCGCAATTCTTGCAGGCGCTCGACGCGGCGCTGGTGCGGCTTCGGCGTCGTCCGGCTTGACCGCGCGGTGCGGGCGCGACATGCTTCGCGCCATGGCTCACCGCTATACGAGCTTTGCCGATTTCTGGCCCTTTTACCTGCGCGAGCACAGCAAGGCCTCGACGCGCGCCCTGCATTATGTCGGGACCAGTCTGGTCGTTGCGATTGCCATCGGCGTCGTGCTGTCCGGGCGCTGGGGTTGGCTGATCGCGCTGCCGGTTGCGGGCTATGCCTTTGCGTGGGTCGCGCATTTCGCGGTCGAGAAGAACCGGCCCGCCACCTTCACCTATCCGCTGTGGAGCCTTGCCGCCGATTTCAGGATGTGGGGGCTGTGGCTGACCGGGCGGCTCGGCCCCGAACTCGACCGCGCGGGCGTGGCGCGGCACAATTGATAAGCGCAAGCCAAAAGGCGCGCTGATCCCAGCCAAGGAGACATTGCCATGACCGTCAACCGCGCATCCGCCCGCTACGAAGGCTTCGGCAAGGAGGGCAGGGGGTCGATCACGACGCGATCGGGTGTGCTTGATGAACAGCCCTATGGCTTTGGCACGCGCTTCGAGGGGCAGCCGGGGACCAACCCCGAGGAACTGATCGCTGCGGCGCACGCCGCGTGCTTCACCATGGCGCTGTCCTTCGGGCTCGCGCGTGCGGGCTATTCGGGCGACACGCTGGAAACGAGCGCGGCGGTGACGCTGGAGCAGCGGGAGGGCGGCTTTACGATCACCAAGTCGGCGTTGACGTTGAACGCCAAAGTGCCGGGGATTGGTGCCGAAGAGTTTGCGGCGCTCGCCGCCGAGGCGGAGAAAAATTGCCCGGTGTCGAAGCTGCTCGATTGCGAAATAACGCTCGAACATCGTCTGGAGAATTAGGCGCGCCGGGCGGCGATAAGCGCTTGATCTAAACCGCGCTTGAGCTTTCATAAGATGCTCCATTGATTCGCAATGGAGCCCCGATCATGCTGCACCAACCCACCGCCCCCGCGTCCGATTCCGTCCATGTCGGCGACGAATCCGCGTCCGATGCCTTTCTGGCGCGTTATCTGGCGCGGATCGGCTATCGCGGCGCGCCTGCGCCGACGCTCGACGTGCTTGCAGCGTTGCAGGCGGCGCATATCGCGGCGATTCCGTTCGAGGCGATCGACGCGCTGACCGGCGCCGGGGTCGACATCGGCGCGGCGGCGGTCGAGGCCAAGCTGATCGGTCGGCGGCGCGGCGGTTATTGTTTCGAGCAGAACGGCCTGTTCCTGCGCGCGCTGCATGCGATCGGCTTCGATGCCGAGGGGCTGATCGGCCGGGTGCGCTGGATGCTGCCCGACGATGCGCCGCCGACGCCGCGTTCGCATATGGTGGTGCGCGTCAGGATCGACGGCCGCGCCTGGCTCGCCGACGTCGGCTTTGGCGCCGCCGTGCCGCCACAGCCGCTGGCGATGGACGATGAATCGCCGCAGCCGACGCGCCACGAAAGCTATCGCATCGTCCGCCACGGCGCCGAATGGCAGGTCGCGGCGCTGATCGAAAGCGAATGGCGGACGCTCTATCGGATCGAGGACGCGCCGCCGCCGGCGATCGATTATGAGGTCGGCAACTGGTACACGTCCGCGCATCCCGATTCGCATTTTCGCCACCAGCTGATCGCCGCCCGGACGAGCGCCGAGGCGCGCTATGGCCTTCGCGACAATCGGCTGACGGTGCGGCTGGCCGACGGGCGGATCGACCGCCGTCACCTGACCGCCGACCAGATCGAACGCGTGCTGGCGGAGATTTTCCTGCTGCCGGTCGCGCGCCACTGGCGCCCGGCGATCGAGCGTGCCGCGACCGCCGAAATCGCCGGATAGCAGCCGCGATCACCTCCTTTTATCACGATGGAAGACGCGTTCGGGAAGCGCGGCGCGACCCGACTCGGCTGCTTGTCCCCTATCACGACCTCAAGGCCGACCGGATGGGCGAGATGCGGGCGCATCGCCGACTTTCGATCCCCGCGGCGTCCCCGACCGAGGAATCAGCAACAAGGCGGTGCCGCGGCGCCCGCGCGGTCGGGCGACCAGGGCAAGGGTTCGAGCGTGCGGTCCGATATCGCATCGACGAAGCGGCCGTGCCGCGCGCCCGTCTCGCGCTTGATCGCGGCCCATTCCTCGTCGGCCATGAAGGCTGCCCACGCCGCCTTCATCGCGGCCGCGTCGGGCCAGTCGAGCAGATAGACGAACTCGACCTTGCCGTCATGCTCGCTGCGCCAGATCGCGCGCACCGCAAAGCCGTGGCGCGCCATGATGCGCAGCGCATGATCCCGAAACCGATCGTGAAACACGTCCTCGTTGGCGCGCGGGATTTCGTAGATGCGCAGCTGTTGCAGCGGCGCGGGTCGGGCGGCGGACGAGGATTCCGCCGCCGCCGCCGCAGGCGCGAGTATCAGCAGCGCGGCAAGGGTGAGGATGCGGATGGGGGAGCGCATGGGGGTGTTTCTCCTGGGTGGTTTGGCGCGTCCTCCCCATGCCTGCGGCACAGGACGGAAGCGCGAATGCGGCGGGCGATGACCCTGGTCGTCCACTATCGCGGGGCCGATTCCGGCCGTCAATGTTCGTTGCGCGTCGTGCGAGGCATCGCACCCGCCATCAGCGCCACAAGGCCTCGCATCGCTTTCTCCCGTCGCTGGTAACCGCTGTTGCCCTATCCGGGCATGGAGGCACGTCGACCCGGCACCCCGCACCGAGCACCGCTTGCCCGCCAAAGGTCGGCAAAGGTCAGCCCGTTGCGGCACGGTGGTGGCGGGTTCGGCCGGAAAGACATTCGGAACAAGCGGGGCCGCGAACTGGCTGTCTTTCGACCATTGGACGACATTTCGCCGCAGCTCTGGTAAAGGCGCCTTTCTCGCGGATGGCGTCGGCGGCGCGACGATGGAGGGAGAGGGGCGCGATGATGGAGAGTTTCGGGGCACTGGTCGGCTGGGGCCATCATGAAGCGGGCGACCGCATCATGCTCCGGCTGGAAAGCGTGCAATCTTCGGAAGCGGCCAAGGCGCACGACCCCGACCTGTTCCGGTTCCTGATGACCAAGCAGCAAGCGGCGGTCCTGGGCCATTATCTGGTCCGCATTTCCGGCCAGTCGCCGGTCGTTCCCAAAAAGCGGGGCTGGTTTCGTCGTCGTTTCGGCTGACGGGTGTTCGGCGGTCGGGTGACGGGGAAGGTGCGGGGAAGGGTTATTGCACCCGCTGTCGCGCGCCACTACCACCCCGCCATGGCCTCCACCGAAATCGAAGCCCTTGTCCAGCAACTTGCCCGGCTCCCCGGCCTCGGCCCGCGCTCGGCGCGGCGCGCGGTGCTGCATCTGATGAAGAAGCGCGAAAGCGCCTTTGCGCCGCTGCTGGCCGCGCTGCAAACCGTGTCCGACCGCCTTGTCACCTGCACCATTTGCGGCAATGTCGACACGCACGATCCCTGCGCGATCTGCGCCGACCCGCGCCGCGATGCGCGCAGCCTGTGCGTCGTCGAGGAGGTGTCCGACCTGTGGGCGCTCGACAAGTCGCGGCTGTTCCCCGGTAAATATCATGTGCTCGGCGGGCGCCTGTCGGCGCTGGAAGGCGTGCGGCCGCAGGATCTTGGCATCGACGCACTCGTCGCGCGCGTCGCCGCGGGCGGCATCGACGAGGTCGTGCTGGCGATGAACGCGACGCTGGAAGGACAGACGACCGCACATTATCTGGCCGAGCGGCTGGAAGGCTATCCGGTGCGGCTGACCCAGCTGGCGCACGGCCTGCCGGTCGGGGGTGAGCTGGATTATCTCGATGAGGGGACGCTGGCGCAGGCGCTTCGGGCGCGGCGACCGGTGGGGTGAATCGGCATCGCGCCGATCATTGACCGGTTGGCCGTGCATACCTAAATGGCATCCATGGCCATCCTACCCATCATCGAGACCCCGGATCCCCGGCTGCGCGTCATTTCCAAGCCCGTCGAGACCTTCGACGCCGAGCTCAAGCAGCTTGTCGCCGACATGTTCGAGACGATGTACGATGCCCCCGGCATCGGGCTGGCCGCGATACAGGTCGGGGTGCCGAAGCGCATCCTGGTGATCGACCTGCAGGAAGCCGATCCCGACGATCCCGAGGGCAAGAAGGTGATCCGCAACCCGCGGGTGTTCATCAACCCCGTCTTTTCCGACTTTTCGGACGAACATAGCGTCTATCAGGAGGGCTGCCTGTCGGTGCCCGAACAATATGCCGATGTGTCGCGCCCCGCCGAAGTCACCGTCGACTGGCAGGACGAGGACGGCAAGCCCCATCAGGAACGCATGACCGGGCTGATGGCGACGTGCATCCAGCACGAGCACGACCATCTGGAGGGCATTTTGTTCATCGACCATCTGTCGCGGCTGAAGCGCGAAATGGTGCTGAAAAAGCTCGCGAAGCTGCGCAAGGCGGCTTAGGCGTTAAACAGGCGTGTGCCCCCGCGCAGGCGGGGGCATCTTCCAGCGGCGTGAACCCGAAACGATCGGTGATGAATCCCCGCCTGCGCGGGGATACATGCAATTATTCGGGCCGCAGCATCACTCCGCCGCCTTTGCCACCGCCACCATTGCGGGACGCAGCAGCCGGTCCTTCATCATATAACCCGCCTGCATTTCCTGCACGATCGTGCCGGGCGCCTTGTCGCTCGGGACTTCGAGCATCGCCTGATGCTGGTTGGGGTCGAGCGGCAGCCCGATCGCGGCAATGCGCGTGATGCCGTGGCGTTCGAACACCGCCATCAGTTCGCGCTCGGTCGCCTCCAGCCCCGTCACCAGCGGCTTGATCGCCTCGTCGGCGCGCTGTTCGTCGCTGAGCGCGGCGAGCGCGCGGCCCAGATTGTCGGCGACCGACAAAATGTCGCGCGCGAACCTGGTCGCGGCATAAGTATGCGCGTCGGCGACTTCCTTTTCGGCGCGGCGGCGGACATTCTGCGTCTCGGCGCGCGCATAGAGCAGGTCCTGCTGCACCGCGGCGAGCTGTTCGGCGAGCTTTGCCGTTTCATCCAGCGGCTCTGAGACCGCAGTTTCGGTCGCCGCGGTCTGGGTTGCGGCGTCGTCGGCCTGTCCTTCGTCGACGGGCGTGTCATTTTCCTTGTTCGTCATAAACCTATCGTATCAGTCTGGAGAGTGATTGGGCGGTGAAATCCACCATGGGAACGATGCGGGCATAGTTCAAGCGCGTCGGGCCGATCACCCCCACGACGCCGACGACGCGCCCGTCGGCGCCGCGATAGGGCGCGGCGATAACCGACGAACCCGACAGCGAAAAGAGCTTGTTTTCGGACCCGATGAATATGCGCGTCGCGCTGCCTTCACGCGCGCTGTCGAGCAGTTGCACGATGTCCTGCTTGGTTTCCAGTTCATCGAGCAATTGCCGCACCCGGTCGAGGTCGCCGACGGCGCTGTCGTCGAGCAGCTTCGCCTGCCCGCGGACGATCAGCACCGGGCGGTCGGCGCCGTCGGACGACCAGACGGCCAGGCCGCGGTTGACCAGATCCTGCGCGGCGCGGTCGATCGCGATGCGCTCGGCCTCGATCTCGCGGCGCACGCGCGCCATCGCTTCGGTCAGTGTGAGCCCCGACAGCGTCGCCGAGATATAATTGCCCGCCTCGACCAGCGCCGAGGGGTGGAGCCCCGCGGGCACGTCGATGACGCGATTCTCGACCGTGCCGTCGCCCGCCACGAGCACCACAAGCGCCTGCCCCTGCGACATCGGCACGAAGGCGAGATGTTTCAGCACGCGCTCATGCTTGGGCACGAGCACCAGCCCCGCGCACGCCGACAGGCCCGACAGCGCGGCGGTCGCCTGCGCCAGCGCGCTTTCGATCGGCCCGCCCTCGGACAGGCTCGCCTCGATCTGCGCGCGGTCCTCCGCGCTCGGTTCGGCGACCTGCATCATCCCGTCGACGAACAGGCGCAGTCCCTGTTCGGTCGGCAGGCGCCCCGCGCTGGTATGCGGGCTGGCCAGCAGGCCGATCTCCTCCAGATCCTGCATGACGTTGCGGATCGAGGCGGGCGACAGGTTCAGCGTCGCGAGTTTCGACAGGGTGCGCGACCCGACCGGCTGGCCCGTCTCCAGATAGGCGTCGACGACCAGCCGGAACACGTCGCGCGCGCGCGTGGTGAGTTCGGTGATCGGGGGCGTTGTCATGGGGAGGATTTAGGGAGCGGGTGCGGCAAGAGCAAGCTATGCTCTGGCCAATCCCCCTGTGCGCCGCTAAGCGCCGCGGCACAGCTTCACGAGGAGAAAAGATTCATGCGCCCCTCCGGCCGCGCGGCAGACCAGATGCGTTCCATCGCCATCGAAACCAATTTCACCATCCATGCCGAAGGAAGCGTGCTGGTCAGCTTCGGCAACACCAGGGTGCTGGTGACGGCCAGTGTCGAGGAGAAGGTGCCGCCCTTCCTGCGCGGCAAGGGGCAGGGCTGGGTCACCGCCGAATATGGGATGCTGCCCCGCGCGACGCATACGCGCGGCAGCCGCGAGGCGGCAAAGGGCAAGCAGTCCGGGCGGACTCAGGAAATCCAGCGACTGATCGGCCGCAGCTTGCGTGCGGTCGTCGACATGCAAAAGCTGGGTGAGCGCCAGATCGTCGTCGACTGCGACGTGATCCAGGCCGACGGCGGAACGCGCACCGCCTCCATTTCGGGTGCCTGGGTCGCGTTGCGGCTGGCGGTCGACAAGCTGATCGCTGCAAAGCTGATCGCCGAAGACCCGATCGTCGACAGTGTCGCGGCGATTTCCTGCGGCATCTATCAGGGCACGCCGGTGCTCGACCTCGATTATGACGAGGATTCGGTGGCCGAGGCCGACGGCAATTTCGTGCTGACGGGCAAGGGGCGCATCGTCGAGGTGCAGGCGAGCGCCGAGGGCGCGACCTATGACGAGGAGGGCCTCTTGCGCCTGCTCCGCCTTGCCCGCATCGGCTGCGGGGAGATTGTCGCGGCACAGATGAAGGCGGTGGGGCGATAGCAAAAGCGTTGGAAAAACGCGCTGTCGTTGATAGGCTGGACCCATGAATGATCTCTCGTTCATGGATGTCGCAAATGCGGCCGAGCTGCGCCTGTGGCGGCGTCATATGCTGGAACGCGAGCGCGAACGGCTCGAACAGCGTCAGCGTGGCTACAGGACCGTGGTGGCGACGGTCGCGGCCGGCGCAACGGTCCTCGCGGCGGTTCTGATCGACCAGATGCTGCGCCTGTCGGGCGCGGCGGGCCTCGCCGCGCTGTTGCCTTCGGGCGCGTTGGAACTGCTCCAGCTTGTTTCCGTCTTTGCGGGGCTTCTGATTCTGGCTTTTTGGCTGTTCGACCGGTGGCGCCAGCTGCGCTATGATGAGGAAATACTGAAAAGCCGGATGCTGTTGCTCGACGAGCAGGACGAAGGAAGCCGACTGGAAACCGCCGCCCGCGACGCCGGCGCCGGTCAGGTGGCTTCGCTCGAAAGCGGCGAAGGCGATATGGCTTGATCGACCCATCTGTCCGACGCGTCAAAGACGAGCACTGGCGCAATTGGCTGACGCGTTTTCCAGATCTGCGAATGGACCTGAGTGGAGACAGGGTTCACGCAGCCTTGTCCGACTGGCTGTCGTCCCGTCCCGAAACTCTCCCTTCCGGGCTCGACGATCGTGCGCGCATTCGCGAGATATTGATTGTGGCGCGATCCCATATTCTGGCGGCAGCCAAGGCACAGCCCATCAGTTCCGGCGAGGCCGTGGGGGTGGCGATCGGAACCGGATTTGCCGGCTATCTTGCCCCCGGATTGGTCAAGGCGTGGAAGATTGCGGCGCTGATCGAACCGGTAACCGCCGGCGCCGTGGGGGCGGCGGCGGTGCCGATCGTCTATGCTCTCGTTCAGGCGCGTCGTATTGCCTATGCCGCACGCAAGGATCGCATGTTCCGCCAGTTGATCGGGAAACTCGATTCCATTCGGGGCGAGCTGTGACGGGGAAGCCGGCCCATCCTCATCGCAAGCTCGCCCCCGGAAAGCTCGTGATCGCGAGCCATAATGCAGGCAAGGTGCGCGAGATTCGGGCGCTGCTCGAACCTTATGGGATTGATCCGGTGTCGGCGGGCGATCTGGGCCTGCCCGAACCGGAGGAGACGGGGACGAGCTTTGCCGAAAATGCGCTGCTGAAGGCCCGCGCCAGCGCGGGCGCGTCGGGGCTTCCGGCGCTCGCCGACGACAGCGGGCTTTGCGTCGACGCGCTCGGCGGGCGGCCGGGCGTTTACACCGCCGACTGGGCCGAACGGCAGTGGTTCGAGGGCGAGCCCGGAAAAGAGTGGAAGGCACGCGACTGGTATCTGGCGATGGGCAAGGTAGAGGGGCTGCTCGCCGAACAGGGGCCGGACGTCGACCGCAGCGCGCGCTTCGTCTGCACGCTGGCGCTCGCCTGGCCCGATGGCCATGCCGAGGCGTTCGAAGGGCGCGTCGAGGGCAGCCTGACCTGGCCGCCGCGCGGCACGCTGGGGTTCGGCTATGATCCGGTGTTCGTGCCGGTCGGCCAGTCCTTGACCTTTGCGGAAATTGCGCCGGCAGAAAAACATGCGATCAGCCACCGGGCGGATGCTTTTGCGAAGCTGGTGGCCGGGGTGTTCTAGCGTTTGTGTCGCCCCCGTGCAGGGGCGCGGTTGTCGGTTTGACCTGCCTTGACGCGGAAGGCCGCTGGCGGCCGCCGCCTGCGCGGGTGCGACGTGCCATCGCATCGAATTGAGCCTATATCATTTTCATGTCCGAAACGCTTGCCCTTTATATCCACTGGCCCTTTTGCGTCAGCAAATGCCCCTATTGCGACTTCAACAGCCATGTTCGCGACGCGGTCGATCAGGATGCGTGGCGCGCCGCCCTGATCGCCGATTTGCGGCACGAGGCGGCGTTGCTGCCGGGGCGGACCGTGACGTCGATCTTTTTCGGGGGCGGGACGCCCAGCCTGATGCCGCCGGCGACAGTCGCGGCGGTGATCGCCGAAGCCACCGCAAGCTGGGGATTGGCGGACGATTGCGAGATCACGCTCGAAGCGAACCCCAATTCGGTCGAAGTCGCGGCCTTTGCCGATCTGGCGGCGGCGGGGGTCAACCGCGTGTCGGTTGGCGTCCAGAGCTTTGACGCGGACGTGCTTGCATTTCTGGGCCGCGCGCACAGCGAGGATGAGGCGCGGCGGGCGATCGCGGTGGCCCAGGAGCATTTTCCGCGCGTCAGCTTCGACCTCATCTATGCACGGCCGGGGCAGACGCTGGCGGCATGGGAAGGCGAACTGTCGGACGCGCTCGGCTTTGGCACCGGCCATCTGTCGCTCTATCAGCTGACCATCGAGCCGGGGACGCGTTTCTGGGCGCTCGCGGCAAGGGGCGAGCTGGTGATTCCCGACGGCGACGCCGCGGCCGACCTGTTCGATGCCACGCAGGCGATGACGCGCGCCGCGGGCCTGCCGCGCTATGAAGTGTCGAACCATGCGCGGCGGGGCGAAGAGAGCCGACATAACCTCTCCTATTGGCGCTATGGCGAATATGCGGGGGTCGGGCCGGGGGCGCACGGGCGGCGGCTCGCGCAGGCGACCGAGCGGCACCGGAAGCCCGAAAACTTTATCGCCGCGGTGACGCGCAACGGCCACGGGCTGAAGGTCGAAAGCGACCTGCCCGCGCACGAGCGCGCGACGGAGGCGATGCTGATGGGGCTGCGGCTGAGCGAAGGCGTCGATCTGGCGCGCATCGAGGCGCGGTGCGGGCTGGGGCGCGAGGCGTTTGTCGATGCGGGCGCGGCGACGCGGCTGGCGCGGCAGGGCCTGATGGTCGCGGATGGCGACCGGCTGCGCGTCACCGATGCGGGAATCCTGCTGCTCGACTCGATCCTTTCCGAAGTGGTCAAAACCCACTAGCTTGCCCCTGGTCCGTTCGTGTCGAGCGAAGTCGAGACACCCCTCGATCTTGCGCTGCGCTGATGGACCTCTCGACTTCGCTCGATGCGAGCGGGAATGGGGACATGGGTTGCCGCAACATCTGATCCGCGACTGGGACGCCCATCTGGCGCATGAGCAGCGCCGGTCGGAGCATACGCGCCGCGCCTATATCGCGACGGCGGGGCGCTTCTGTGCCTTTCTGTCGCGGCATCGCGGCGGCGCGGTCGATGCGGCGATGCTGAAGGCGCTGACCCCCAACGACCTGCGCGCCTTTCTGGCCGACCGCCGGGCCGAAGGGCTGGGCAATGCGTCGGCGGCGCGCGAACTCAGCGCGCTGCGCACCTTCCTGCGCTTTGTCGGCGGATCGGGCGCCAGCGTCCCGCAGATGCGCGGGCCACGCGTCAAAAAAGGCCTGCCGCGCCCGGTTGCGCCCGCCCAAGCCATGCAATTGGCGCAGGACGTCGAGCACAACGCGCGCGAAGGCTGGGTCGGCGCGCGCGATTTCGCGCTGCTGCTGCTGCTCTATGGCGCGGGCCTGCGCATCGGTGAGGCGTTGACGCTGACCGGCGCTGCGCTGCCGCTCGGCGATACGCTGCGCGTCACCGGCAAGCGAAACAAGACGCGGATCGTCCCGGTCCTGCCCGCGGTCGCGGCGGCGGTGGCACGTTATGTCGCGGCGTGCCCTTATCCGATCGCGAAACAGACGCCGCTGTTCCTCGGCGCGCGCGGCGGGCCGCTCCAGCCCGGGGTGGTGCGCGCCAGCGTGCGCGCGGCGCGGCGCGCGCTGGGGCTGTCCGATCGGACGACGCCGCACGCGCTGCGCCACAGCTTCGCGACGCATCTGCTGGCGGGCGGTGCCGACCTGCGCAGCCTGCAGGAACTGCTCGGTCACGCAAGCCTTGCCTCGACACAGGTGTATACAGCCGTCGATGCGGCGCACCTGCTCGACATATACCGCAGCGCGCATCCGCGCGCGGAGTGACCCGCAAGGACCGGCTTTGGGATTGCGATGCCGCGTTCCGATAGAGCGTCGCTGTCGCGACGGCGGCGATCAATCCTGGCGCACCTTTGGCTTCCACGTCACGACGCGATAGATGTAGAGCAGGATGATCGAGCCGATGGCGATCAGCGCGACGGGGCCGATGAAGCGTTCGACCTCGGCGAACTGGCGGCCGAACCAGCTGCCCGCGCCGGCGAGCGCGGCGATCCAGATCGTCGAACCGGCGGCGGTCCAGACCAGGAACTTGGCCTGGTTCATCGCGACCATTCCGGCGGGCAGCGACACCATCGTTCGCGCGATCGGCATGAAGCGCATCACGAAGACAATGCCTGAGCCATAGCGGATGAACCAGTCGTGCAGTTTTTCGACCTCGTCCCAGTCGAGCGTCAGCCAGCGGCCGTAGCGGTCGACGAGCGGTTTCAGCCGCTCATAGCCGTACCAGCGGCCGATCCAGTACCACACCCAGTTGCCGAGCGTGGTGCCCGCGACCGCGAAAGCAACCAGTGTCCAGTAATCGAAGCGTCCTTGCCCGACCATCACGCCGCCGAGGCTCATGATGACCTCTGACGGGATCGGCGGGAACACATTTTCGAGGAACATCAGGATCGCGATGCCGAAATAGCCCCACGAGTGGATGAGATCGAGGATGAATTCGGTCATGGGAGATGCGGTTTCCTGTCGTCGCTGGTCCTTGTCCCTTGACGGGAGAAGGCTATGGAGCCTTGCCGCGAAGCGGCCAGGCAAAGTTGGATGAGCGTGCGGCCGCGTCCTTGCGCGGTCTTGTCCCGTCGAAAGCGCGCCCTCTCCGCTGCGATCAGGCCAGCAAGCTGGCAAGTCTCGCTGCCTTCCCCTTCAAAGGGGGCGGGTGGGCGGGCGACGGCGTTCATTATCGGCCGATCCGCCGCGCGATCGCGTCCCAGATCATGCCGGCGGTGTCGCTGTTGTTGAAGCGGTCGATGGCGACGATCCCGGTGGGCGAAGTGACGTTGATTTCGGTCAGCCATTCGCCCCCGATGACGTCGATGCCGACAAAGATCAGCCCGCGTTCCTTGAGCGCGGGGCCAAGCGCGGCGCAGATTTCCTGCTCGCGCGGGGTCAGCACGGCCGCTTCGGCATAGCCGCCGACCGCGAGGTTCGATCGGAACTCGCCCTCGCCGGGCCTGCGGTTGATCGCGCCCGCGACCTCGCCATCGACGAGGACGATGCGCTTGTCGCCCTCACGCACGCTGGGCAGGAACTGCTGGACCATGAAGGGTTCGGGCCACACCTGTCCGAACAGCTCGACGAGCGCGCCGAGGTTGCTGCCGTCGGCGTCGATGCGGAACACCGCCTTGCCGCCGTTGCCGTGCAGCGGCTTGATGACGATGGCGCCGTGACGCGACTGAAAATCCTTCACCGCGTCAAGATCGCGCGTCACCATCGTCGGCGGCATATATTCGGGGAAATCGAGCACGAAGACCTTTTCGGGGGCGTTGCGCACCGACACGGGATCGTTGACCACCAAAGTTTCGTCGCGGATGCGTTCGAGCAGCCAGGTTCCGGTGAGATAGCCGAGGTCGAAGGGCGGATCCTGCCGCATCAGCACGACATCGACGTCGCGGCCGAGGTCGAGCGTGACGGAATCGCCAAAGCGATAATGATCGCCCGGCTCGCGCTTTGCCTCGACCACGCGATGCGCCCTTGTCGTCAGCCGCCCGGCCTCCCACGTCAGCCCGCGCACATCGTAATGATAAAGGTCATAACCGCGTTCGAGCGCCTTCAGCATCAGGTGGAAACTGCTGTCGCCCCCGATGTTGATCTTGTCCATCGGGTCCATTTGCACCGCGGCGCGCAGGGTCATCATTCTATCCTTCTCAAGCCCTCCTCCTTCAGGAGATGGCTGAACCATTCGGGCAAGCGTCACGGCTGCCAGACGTGGATCAGATGGCGTGGCAGGCGCCGCGGTGCAAGCAGCATCACGTCGATCCGTATGGCGTCGTGCGGCCGGGCGAAGCGCGGGTGCAGCATTTCCGCCGCCGCAGCGACGCGGCGCAGGCGATATTGGTCGATCGCCAGGTCCAGGTCGGCGGCGCGGTCGCGCCATTTGACCTCGATGAAGGCGACCGTGCGCCCGCGACGCGCGATCAGGTCGACTTCGCCGACGGGAACCCGCAGCCGCTTGCCCAGGATGCGCCAGCCGTGGAGGCGCAGCCACCAAGCGGCGCGGCGCTCGGCCATGCGGCCGCGCGCTTCGGCGGTGGCGCGGGTCAAGCCTGATCCTTGAGCGCGAGCGCGCGGGCATAGATTTCGTGGCGGTCGCGGCCGAAGCGTTTGGCCACCGCCTTCGCCGCCTGCGCGACGGGGCTGTCGGCCATTGCGTCGTGCAGCGCGGCGTCGAGCGTCGCGTCGTCGGCGTCCTCGGCGACGGCGTCGCCCGGCGGGCCGACGACGATGACGATCTCGCCCTTGGGCGGGGCATTTTGATAGCGCGCGGCGAGCTCGGCGAGCGGGCCGGTCACGCATTCCTCGTAAAGTTTGGTCATTTCCCGTGCGACCGCCGCCTCGCGATTGCCGAGTCCGGCGGCGAGCGCCGTCAGCGCCGCGGCAAGGCGCGGGCCGCTTTCGTAAAAGACCAGCGTGGCGCGAAGCCCCGCGAACTCGGCGATCGTGTCGGCGCGGGCCTTGGCCTTGTTGGGCAGGAAGCCCGCGAAGAGGAAACGGTCGCTCGGCAGCCCCGACAGGGTGATCGCGGCGATCGCCGCGCAGGGGCCGGGCAGGGTGGTTATGTGCCGCCCCGCCGCGCGCGCGTCGCGCACCAGCTTGTAACCGGGGTCCGAAATCAGCGGGGTTCCGGCGTCCGACACCAGCACGACGACCTCCTCCGCCATGCGCGCAACCAGCGCGGCGCGGGTGCGGTCGTCGCTATGGTCGTGATAGGGGGTCATCGGCACGCGCAGCCCAAGGTGCGTCAGCAGCTTGGCGGTGACGCGCGTATCCTCCGCCGCGATCAGGTCGGCCGACGCCAGCGTCGCCGCGGCGCGCGCGCCGATGTCGCCGAGGTTGCCGATGGGGGTCGCGACGATATAGAGACCGGGCAAGGGAGAATCTGAGATGGTCGAATCTGGCATGGCGCCGAAAATGGCAGAAACTGCTCCAAACTGCTATGACGGCGCGCGCCGGAACGATGCGTCGTCGCGTCGGCACATGCTGCGCGGGCTGGGCGCCGTGGCGCTGGCGGGGCTGCTCGCCGCATGCCAGGTCGTGCCAAAGACCGGCGGACCGGCGACTCCGCCGCCGCCGAGTGATCCGGGCGAAACCGTCGGCCCCGGCCTGCCCACCGACACCGACCGTCACCGCGTCGCGCTGCTCGTCCCGCAGACCGGCCCCAACGCCGATGTCGGCACCGCGATCGCCAATGCGACAACGATGGCGCTGCTCGATTCGCGCACCGAGCGTGTGCGCATCACCACCTATGACACGGCGCTCGGCGCGGCCGCGGCGGCGCGTCAGGCGGTTGCCGACGGCAACAAGCTGATCCTGGGGCCGCTGCTGAGCGAAGATGTCGCCGCGGTCGCGCCGATCGCGCGCGGCGCGAAAATCCCCGTGCTCAGCTTTTCGAACGACACGAGCGTTGCGGGCAATGGCGTGTTCATCATGGGGTTCGTCCCCGGCCAGTCGGTCGAGCGCATCGTCGCCTTTTCGCGCACCAGGGGGCATCAGCGCTTCGGCGCGCTGGTGCCCAGGAATGTCTATGGCGACCGCTCGGCGGCGGCCTTCCGCGCCGCGGTGGCCAAGGCGGGGGGCACGCTCGTCGCGCTCGAAAGCTATGACCGCAGCGCCGCCGCGCTGACCGGCGCGGCGCGGCGGCTGGCCAATGCGGGCGCGATCGACGCGGTGCTGATCGCCGACAGCGGCGGCAATGCCATTCGCGCCGTTCCGGTGATCAAGGGCGCGGGCGCGCGCCAGATTCTCGGCACCGAACTGTGGAACACCGACGCGTCGCTCGGCGGCAATGCGGCGATGCGCGGGGCGTGGTTCGCGAGCGTCTCCGACGGCCTCTATGGCCAGCTCGCGACCAAATATCGCACGCGCTTCGGCCGCGCGCCGTACCGGCTTGCCAGCCTGGGTTATGATTCGGTGCTGCTGACCGTTCGGATCGCGCGCGACTGGAAACCGGGCACCGGTTTCCCGGTGAACCGGCTGCTTGCCGCCGACGGCTTCGGCGGCATCGACGGCATTTTTCGTTTCAACAATCGCGGCATTGCCGAGCGCGCGCTCGAGGTGAGCGAGATCGGTGCCGGGGGCTTTCGCGTCATCGACCCGGCGCCGACCAAATGGTGAGCGCAGGGAGGTAGTGGCTGCGCGGCCACAGTCGGCCGAAAAGCCGCGCCGGATTGCCAGCGCCACCTTTACGGCGGCGCCGCGATCACTATATGAACAGCGGCCGTGTCGCGACTTGATGTCGCGCGCGCCTGTGAAACGATCAAGGAGATACAGCTATACGCCCGCCCATGACCCGTCGCCCGATGGCGCCGCTGCCGCCGAAGAACGGCCCGCGATACAATGAATTCATCGCCGCCCCCAAAGTCCGCGTGATCGACGAGGAAGGCGAAAATCTGGGCGTAATGCTGACTGCCGAAGCGATTGAACAGGCGGCCGAGGTCGGGCTCGACCTTGTCGAAGTGTCCCCCAACGCCGACCCGCCGGTGTGCAAGTTCCTCGACGTCGGCAAGTATAAATATGAGGCGCAGAAAAAGGCGAACCTCGCCCGCAAGAGCCAGAAGACGCAGGAGATCAAGGAGATCAAGATGCGTCCGAACATCGACGACCATGATTTCGATGTGAAGATGAAGAAGGTCTTCGACTTCCTCGAGGAAGGCGACAAGGTCAAGATGACCATGCGGTTCCGCGGCCGCGAGATGAGCCACACCCAGCTTGGCCTGAATGTGCTCCAGCGCGTCGCCGAACTGACCGCCGAGGTCGCGAAGATCGAGGCGCACCCGCGCACCGAAGGCCGTCAGATGCTGATGGTGCTGGCCCCGAAATAGGCGTCAGGCGAAACAGGGACCGTCACCCCGCGATGGCGGCCCCGCCTTCGCAGGGACGACGAGGTCATTCGCCGATCCGAAAATCGAGGGCGGTCGTTCCACCGGGGCGGCCGCCCGCTTCATATCGGCGCTCGACCATCCGGGCTGCGCCGTTCGCCGCCACAGCGATCAGGGTCGAGGCGCGCGTGCCATAAACGTCGCCCATCAGGAACAGCGCCGGGTTGCCGTCCGCCGTCAGCGTGTCGAGCAGCCCTTCGGGATCACCGCCCGTCGCCACCACCGCCGCGAGCGCAGCGCGCAGCCGCTCTGCGCGCGGGCAGGGGCGGTCGACCGGTTCGTTCGCGAGCGCGTGGACGCCCGGCGCAAGACTTGAAATCTGCGGCCGCGGGCGGTTGGTGAAACGGTGCGGACCGCCGGGGCCAATCGCAAACAGGTTGAAGGCGTTGAAGCGGTCGAGGTCGGCCGCCGCCGGGTTGGCGAAGCGGCCTTGCCCGCGCAGCAGATCGGTCACGAGCGCGCCGCGCGACTCCTTCGCCGGGTCGGGCATCGCGCCGCGAACATTGGTCACGACGACGGCGCGGCCGCTCTGGCTGTGGATACCCAGCCACGTGCCGCCCGCCCGAAGATCGCGCCCCGCGACAATGCCACTGCCGTCGTTCCACGCATGGAGCGGCGCGGCGGGGCGTGCATGAAACTCGTCACGGTTGCCGATGAGGATGAGCGGCCATTCGGGATGGACGCGGTGGGCAAGGGCGACGACGCACATGCGTGCCCATATCGGGTCGATCGGAAGTCTTGCCAAGTCTTCGATGGCCGCCCGATCGACAGCCTCGCGCTCGAAATCCACCAGCCCGACCCGGTGGTGCGCGCGTTGATGGCGGCGAACTTCGCCAACTGGTCCGCGGCGATCGCGCGCTGTTTCGACGCGGCCCTCGGCCGCACGCCGCCCGGCACCGACGCAAAGGCACTCGGCGAACTCGTGCCGATGGTGATGGAAGGCGCGGCGATGCGGGCGCGCACCTTTTGCAACATCGGCTATTTCGACTGCAACTTTGCTGTGTTGCGCGACTATATCACCATGTTGCTGGCGACGGCGAAGCGTGATAGTTTCGCCCGATCTTGCTGGAGGGGGGAGAGAGGATGATGACCGATGCCGTCAGGACGCCCTGGCACCTGTGGGTGGTGGGGATCGTGTCGTTGCTGTGGAACGCCTTTGGCGCGTTCGACTATGTCATGACCAAGCTCAAGAATCCGGACTATATGGCGGCGTTCACGCCCGAACAGCAGGCGTATTTCTATAATTTTCCGCTCTGGGCCAATGTCGGCTGGGCGCTGGGGGTGTGGGGGTCGGTGCTGGGATCGGCGCTGCTGCTCGCGCGCAGCCGCCATGCCGTGGCCGCCTTTCTGTTGTCGCTCGTCGGCTTGGCGATCAGCAGCATCTATCAGTTCGGGATGCATTATGGCGAGCTGGAACGGATGTTCGGGACGTTCCCCATGATCTTTACCGCGGTGATCTGGGCGATACTGATCGCGCTGTTCCTTTATGCGCGCGCGCAGGCGGCGAATGGCGTGCTGCGCTGAATAGGTCGGCTGGTCGTTCCCGCCCTCGCGGGAATGACGAAGATATAAGGACAGGAAATCTCCACCACCGGCCGTCTCCATGGTCGGGCATCGGTCCGGGCGGCCTGATCGCGCCGTAAAACCGGCGTTCTCCATCGGTCGCGCGGCATGGCCCTTGGCCATAGTCTCCATCCCGTTCCTCCAGCTGCGGCTTTACTTGTGCCCGCACATTCCTATGTCGGGGGGATGGTCAGCATTGCGCCCACGCTCCCCAGGGATTTTTCGCAGCTTTCGTTGGCCGAGGCCGCCGAACGGCTCGCCGCGCGGAAGCTGCCGCCGGTCGAAAGCTGGCGCCCCGACCGCACCGGCGACAGCGCGATGGAAATCCGCGCCGACGGCAGCTGGTACCATGAAGGCGGGCGGATCAACCGGCCCGCGATGGTCAAACTTTTCTCGACGATCCTTCGCCGCGAGCCCGACGGCAGCCATGTTCTTGTCACCCCGGCCGAAAAGCTGGTCATCGCGGTCGAGGACACGCCCTTTCGCGCGGTCGAGATGAAGAGCGAAGGCACCGGCGCCACGCGCAAGATCATCTTTCGCCTCGACACTGACGACCTGATACTCGCGGGCGCCGATCACCCGCTCTGCTTCGGCCGCGACCCCGACCATCCCGACCCGCGACTGCATGTGCGCGGCGCGATCGGCAACGGGCTCGAGGCGCGGATCAACCGGACGCTCTATTACGAACTTGCCGACATCGCGCTGGCGGAGGGCGGCGATCCGCTCGCAATCTGGTCGAACGGCGCGCAATTTCCGTTGGTCGACCGCTGATGCTTTCCGCCAAATTGCGCGATGCGCTTGCCAATCTGCTCCCCGGACCGGGCGAGGACGAAGCCTATCTGGGCACGCCGACGCTGCGCGATGCCGCGGTGCTCATTGCCTTCACCGACCGTCCCGACCCCGGAGTCATCCTGACCCAGCGGCCGCAATGGTTGCGCAGCCACGCGGGGCAGGTCGCCTTTCCGGGCGGCAAGATCGATCCCGGCGATCGCGACGCGATCGACGCGGCGCTGCGCGAGGCGGAGGAGGAGATCGGCCTCAGCCGCCGCGACGTGATGATCGCGGGGGTTACCGAACCCTATCGGTCGGGCAGCGGCTATCGCATCACCCCCGTGCTTGGCGTCATCCCGCCCGACCTACCGCTCGATCCCAATCCCGACGAGGTCGAGGACTGGTTCGAGGTGCCGCTCGACATCCTGTTCGACCCCGACAATTATGCGCGCCAGCAGGCGCATTGGCAGGGACAGGACCGGCATTATTATGACATGGACTGGCAGGGACGGCGGATCTGGGGCGTGACCGCGGGCATCATCGTCAATCTGGCGCGGCGCCTGCCCGCGGGGTGGCACCGGTGACGCGTCTGCCCGGCGCCCCATGGCGCGAGCGGCCGGGGCTGCGCCGCGTCGTCGCCGCGCTTGCGGCCGATGGCGGCGCGGTCAAGGTCGTCGGCGGCGCGGTGCGCGACACGCTGCTGGGTCTGGACGTCACCGACGTCGATCTTGCGACCCCGCTGGTGCCGGAGGAAGTGACGCGGCGGCTAGAGGCGGCGGGGATCAAGGTGATCCCGACGGGCATCGCCCACGGCACCGTCACCGCGATCGCCAGCGGCGACCATCACGAGATTACAACGCTGCGCCGCGACGTCGCGACCGATGGCCGCCGCGCGACGGTCGCCTTTGCCGAGGAGTGGCGCGACGACGCCGCGCGGCGCGATTTCACGATCAACGCGCTCTATGCCGACCCCGATACGGGAGAGGTCGACGACTGGTTCGGCGGCCTCGCCGATCTTGCGGTTGGCCGCGTCGCCTTCATCGGCGACCCCGCGACACGCATTGCCGAGGATCATCTGCGCATCCTGCGCTTCTATCGTTTTGCCGCGCGCTTCGGACGCGGCGACCTTGACCCCGAAAGCCATGCCGCGGTCGTCGCCGCGCGCCAGTCGCTCAAAAGCCTGTCGCGCGAGCGCATCGCCGACGAGCTCACCAAGCTGTTGGCGCTCCCCGATCCGCGCGCGATCGTCGCGCAGATGCACGGCGACGGCATCTTCGCGGTGCTGCTGCCCGAACTCGACACGGGCTTTGCCGCGACGCTCGACCGGCTGCTCGCGAACGAAGCCGCGGCGGGCATCGCGCCCGCCCCGCTCCGCCGCCTCGCCGCTTTGCTTCCTGCCGATGCCGCGATCGCCGAACAGGTGGCGAGCCGGTTGCGCCTGTCGACGCGCCAGCGCAAGCATCTCGCCGCGCTCGGCGGCCATCGCCATGATGTCGTGCGCCCGGCGCGCCAGCTCGCGCACGCGATCGGCATCGATGCGGCGCGCGACGTGCATCTGCTCGCGGGCGACCCCGCGGCGCTTGCTGCCCTGGCCGATTGGCAGGTTCCGGCGCTGCCGCTCAAAGGCGGCGACATCGTCGCGCGCGGCATCGCCGCGGGGCCGGAAGTGGCGCGCATCCTGAAGGCGGTCGAGGCGGCGTGGGTGGCGGAGGATTTTCCCGGCCCCGCGCGCGTCGTCGAACTGGTCGATCAGAAGATCGGTCGCGTGAGCGACTGACGCCAATAGTCGAGCGCGGCATCGCCATCCATCGGCCGCGCGAACAAATATCCCTGCCCGAAATCGCAGCCGAGCGCCGAGAGCAGCCGCGCCTGATCGGTCGTCTCGACCCCCTCGGCGGTCGTTTTCATCCCCAGCACTTCGGCGAGGCTCTGGATCGTGCGGACGATTGCCACCTTGTCGCGGTCGTCGACCATATGTTCGACGAAGCTGCGGTCGATCTTGAGCACGTCGATCGGCAGCCGCTGCAGATAGGCCAGATTCGAATAGCCGGTGCCGAAATCGTCCATCGCGACGCGCGCGTCGAGCGCCTTCAGTTCGCGCAGCACCGACAGCGCCAGGTCGGGATCGCCGATGATCGCGCTTTCGGTGAGTTCGATCATCAGCCGTTCGCCGCCGATACCGTTTTTTTTGAGCGCCTGCCGCACAACCCCGGCAACATCGTCGCGCACCAGCTGGATCGCCGAGACATTGACCGAGAAATAGGCGTTGACGACCTGTCCGCCGTTCTGCCGGTCCCAGTCGGCGAGCACCGCCGCCGCCTTGCCGATCGCCCATTGGCCGAGCGGGACGATCAACCCCGAATCCTCGGCGATCGGGATGAACTCGGTCGGCGACACCGCGACACCGACGCCATTGTCCCAGCGCGCGAGCGCTTCAAACCCCGCGACGCGCCCCGTCGCCATCTCGACAAGCGGCTGAAAGGCGAGGTGCAGCCGATCCTCCTCGATCGCGTTGCGCAGTTCGGTTTCGAGTCCGAAGCGGTTGTCGGACAGCATCGCCGCTTCGGGTTCATAGATTTCGATGCGATCGGTCTGCTTCGCGCGCTTGAGTGCGATCTGCGCGTGACGGATCTGATTCGCCACGTCGATTTCGTCGGTCGGCAGGATCGAACAGCCAAGGGCGCAATCGACGCTGACCTTCAGTTCGCCGATGCGGAACGGATGATCGAAACAGCCGCGGATGCGCCGCGCCATTTCGCGCACATCGGCGCGTCCGCCGACGATTCGCGTCGAAATTGCGAACTCGTCGCCCCCGGTGCGCGCCAATATATCGCCGCTGCGCAGGCTCGATTTCAGCCGTCGCGCGACGGTGATGATCAGCTCGTCGCCCGCCATTGGGCCGATATGTTCGTTGATGCGCGAAAAACGTGCAAGGTCGAGCAGCAGCACGGCATGATCGGCGCCGGGCGCTTCGCCATACGCGCGCTGTTCGACCAGTTCCTCGAACCCCGCGCGGTTGGGCAGGCCGGTCAGGCTGTCCGACACCAGTTCGCGGCGCAGGTTGCGCTCGGTCATCATTTCCTGGGTGCGATCGATCAGCGTCAGCAGATAAAGCCCGTCGTCGTCCGTTTCGTTGGGCAACGGGCCGATATGTCCGCGCAGGTCGCGCGCTGCCGGTCCCTCGCCGAGCTGGCACGAAAACTCCTGCACCTCGCCCGACTGTTGCGATGCGCGTTCGACCGCGCGCACAAGCTCGATCGGCGCGTCGGCGCCGACCGGTGACAGGTTCAGCCGGTCGAAAGCGGCGTTGCTTGCGTGAAGGCGGAAATTGCCGCGCGTCATCGGTCTGACCAGCGCGGCCGGCACCGGCAGCGCGTCGATCCAGCCGACAAACAGCAAAGGCCGGTCTTCGCCGGTTCGATCAATAGGCATGACAGCGGGTTTTGTGCGACCTTTCCCCATTTACCCATGCCTAGGCTATGGGGAGTAAAGAAGGGATTTACGGCAGCGCGCTTTTGCGCTCAGTCGAAGCGATTGTTGCGCGGAAATCCGGTCGGCGGCATCCGTCCCGCCGCGCCGCGCGCGACGCGCCACGGCGCCAGATCGGTTTCGGTGCGCGTGCGGCCGCTGTCGCCGCCCATCGTCCAGCTAAGCCCGTCGGCCAGGACAAAGCTCACCGCGTCGGACAGGCCGCCGTCGCGATAGCGTTGCAGCATCACCCCCTGGCCGCGCCCCATCACCGGCACTTCGGCCAGCGGAAAGACGACAAGCTTGCGATTCTCGCCGACGACCGCGACGCTGTCGTCGCCGGGCGCGACCGGGCGCACGACCGCAAGCGTCGCCCTGGGCTTCAGGTTGACGACGTTGCGGCCCTTGCGCGTCTCGGCGGTGACGTCGTCCGTCTGGACGATGAAACCATGTCCGCTCGTCGAAGCGAGCAGCAGGCGGCCCTCGGCGCTCGCGGGGAGCATCGCGACGATGCGTGCGTCGGGGTCGATGTCGACCATCAGCCGCAGCGGCTCGCCGAATCCGCGCCCGCCGGGCAATTTGTCGGCGCCGACGGTGAAAAAACGCCCGTCGCTTGCCGCGATCAACAGCTTGTCGGTCGTTTGCGCGTGTGCGGCAAAGAGCAGCTCGTCGCCTTCCTTGAACTTGAACTCGCTCCACTGACTCTCCGCGACATGGCCGCGCTGCGCGCGAATCCAGCCGCGCTTCGACAGGATCACCGTCACCGGTTCCTTTTCGATCATCGCGTCGAGCGGAATCTCGCGCGTCGGAGCGGCTTCCGCGATCGTCGTGCGCCGCGCACCAAGCCGCGTTTCGAGCCCATAGACGTCGCTGAGCTTCTTGAGGTCGGCGCGCAACCGCTTTCGTTGCAGCGCGGGACTCTCGACCAGCCGGGCCAGATCCTCGCGCTCGGCGGTCAAATCGGCCTGCTCGCGCTTCAGTTCCATTTCCTCCAGCTTGCGCAAAGACCGCAGGCGCATGTTGAGGATCGCCTCGGCCTGACGGTCGGTCAGCTCGAACTCGGCGATCATCACCGGCTTGGGTTCGTCTTCGGTGCGGATGATCTCGATGATCCGGTCGAGGTTCAGAAAGGCGATAATGTATCCGGCAACCAGCTCCAGCCGATCGTCGATCTTCGCGATCCGGTGCTGCGCGCGGCGGACGAGCACGACGATCTGGTGCGTGAGCCATTCGGCGAGCAACTGTTTCAGCCCCATCACCTTCGGCGTGCGCGTCGCGTCGAGGACGTTCAGATTGAGCGCGAAGCGGCTTTCGAGGTCGGTCAGCCGATAGAGGCTGTCCTTCAGCACTTCGGGGTCGACGTTGCGGCTCTTGGGCACCAGAATGATGCGGATATCCTCGGCGCTTTCGTCGCGGACATCCTCCAGGATCGGCAGTTTCCTGTCGGCGATCAGCTGCGCGATCTGTTCGATCAGCTTGCCCTTGGCGACGCCATAGGGGATTTCGCTGATGACGAGCTGCCAGGTGCCGCCGGACAGCTTCTCGACCCCGCCGGCTTCCCATTGGCCGCCCGCATCCTTGCCGGTCGAAAAGCGCGCGCGGACGCGAAAGCTGCCGCGCCCGCTTTCATAGGCCTGCGCGATCGTTTCGGCGCTGTCGGCGACGATGCCGCCGGTGGGGAAATCGGGGCCCTTTACATGGGTGAGCAGGTCCGAAAGCTCGGCCTTCGGATTGTCGAGCAGCAGCAGTGCGGCGTCGATCACTTCGGCCGCGTTGTGCGGCGGGATGTTGGTCGCCATGCCGACCGCAATCCCGCTCGCGCCATTGGCGAGCAGGTTGGGGAAGAGGCCGGGCATGATCTCGGGCTCTTCATCCTCGCCATTATAGGTCGGCCTGAAATCGACCGTGCCTTCGTCCAGCCCCGCCATCAGGTCGATGGCAACGCGCGTCAGCCGCGCCTCGGTATAGCGATAGGCAGCGGCATTATCGCCGTCGATATTGCCGAAATTGCCCTGACCGTCGACAAGCGGATAGCGGAGCGAAAAATCCTGTGCGAGGCGGACCATCGCGTCGTAAACCGCGGTGTCGCCGTGCGGGTGGAACTTGCCGATGACGTCGCCGACGACGCGCGCCGACTTCTTGTAACCCTGGCCCGGGTCGAGCCGCATCGCGCGCATCGCCCACAACAGGCGGCGGTGGACGGGCTTCAGCCCGTCGCGCAGGTCGGGGAGCGAGCGCGCCGTGATCGTCGATAGCGCATAGACGAGATAGCGCTGGGACAGCGCGCTGTCGAACGGGGTATCGATGCTGGTGCCGGGTTCGGAAGGGGGAAGATCGTCGATTGTGCTGGCCATTGTCGGCCGCCGATAGCAAGGCTGGCGCGCCAAGGCAAAGCCTTGCGTCGGCGCGCCCGAACGGGCCGCAAGAGCGCCCGCAAAGGGTCAGCCCGCGCGATGCTCGCCGCGCACCCAGCGCACGGTGCCCGACGACGCGCGCATGACGACGCTTTCGGTGGTCAGCACGCCGCCGCGGCGGCGCTTCACGCCGCGCAGCAGCGACCCGTCGGTCACCCCCGTCGCGGCGAAGATCACGTCGCCCCTGGCCAGGTCGTCGAGATCATAGACGCGGTCGAGATCGTCGATCCCCCATTTTTTCGCGCGCAGCCGTTCGTCGTCGTTGCGGAACAGGAGGCGCCCCTTGAACTGGCCGCCGACGCAGCGCAGCGCCGCGGCGGCGAGCACGCCTTCGGGCGCGCCGCCCGACCCCATATAGAGGTCGATATTGGTGTCGGGGTTGGTCGTCGCGATCACCCCGGCGACGTCGCCGTCGGGGATCAGCGCCACGCCGCAGCCGATCGCGCGCAGTTCGGCGATGATCGCCTCGTGGCGCGGGCGGTCGAGCACGCACACGATAATCTCTTCGGGTGCGACGCCTTTTTCGCGCGCGACCGCGGCGACATTCTCCTGCACGCTCTTGTCGAACCCGATGATGTCCGGCGAATAGCCGGGGCCGACCGCCAGCTTGTCCATATAGACGTCGGGCGCGTTCAAAAGGCAGCCTTCCTCGGCGATCGCGAGCACCGCGAGCGCGTTGGGACCGGCTTTGGCGGTGATCGTCGTGCCTTCGAGCGGGTCGACCGCAATGTCGATCTTCGGCCCCTTGCCGGGCGCGTTGCCGACCTTTTCGCCGATATACAGCATCGGAGCCTCGTCGCGCTCGCCCTCGCCGATGACGATCGTGCCGTCCATATAGAGCGTGTTGAAGGCGCTCCGCATCGCCTCGACGGCGGCCGCGTCGGCGGCTTTCTCGTCGCCGCGGCCGATCAGCCTGGCGGCGGCGATCGCCGCGGCTTCGGTGACGCGCACCATTTCGAGCACGAGCACCCGGTCGAGGTTGCTGCCGCTTTTCGTCATCTCCGCCACTCTCCGTCTTTACTTGCTGCGCCCCTTCGGCATGGTGGGCGCCATATGGCCCGCCGCCCCGCTTGTCGAGAATGCTTCGTCCGATTCGCGGCGGCTTTCGCGCTCTTGTGCGTCATCCCCGTGACGGCGGGGGCGCAGGTGCAGGGGCCGCCCGCGCCGCCGCCGCCGCGCGATGCCGAAAGCGCGATCGCCAATGCCAGGGAGCTTGTCGACCCGGTCCGGCGCTGCAAGCCTGCCGACGACGGCACGATCACCGTCTGCGGCACCGACACCGAACGCCACCGGCTGACCCCCGAACTGCGCGCGATAGCGGGCGTCGGCGGCGAGGCGTCGCCGAAGCTGCCGCGCGCCGAAGCGCGGGCAATGAGCCTCGACAAGCTGCCCTATAACTGGGTCTCGATCGGCGGTCGGGGAAAACCCGGCCCCGAATATAATGCGCTTTACGAAATGGCGAAGGAGCGCACCGATCCCGATGCGGGCGATCCGCCGCCCGCGCCCGCAGGGGAAGCGCCCTAAAGCGCCAGTATCGGCATGTGCATCGGCGCGCCGACCACATGCTCCGACGCGCCGAGCGCCGCGAGCGCCGCATGGATTGCGCTGGCCGGGCCTTCATGGGTCACCAGCACGATGACGACGCCGTCGCCATCCTCGCTGCCGCGCTGGATCAGGCTTTCGATCGACACCCCGGCATCGCGCATCGCCGCCGCAATTTCGGCGAGCACGCCGATCCGGTCCTCGACGATCAGGCGGACATAATGTTTGCCGACGCGCGCGCCGGCATCGGCGGCGGGCGCGGCGTCGAGCGCATCGACGGGCATCGCAAAGGCGGGGCCATATTCGTCGCGCGCGATGTCGATGATGTCGGCGACGATCGCGGAGGCGGTCGGCCCGGCGCCCGCGCCCGCGCCCTCGAAAAACAGGCGGCCGACAAAATTGCCCTCGGCGACCACGGCGTTGAGCGCGCCGGGGACATAGGCGAGCGGATGGTCGGCGGGCACCAGGCACGGCTGGACATGCTGATACAGGCCGGTCGCCCCCCGTTCGGCCATGCCGATCAGGCGGACGCGGTGGCCGAGCGCTTCGGCCTCGCGGATGTCGGCGGCGATCAGGCCCCGGATGCCCTCGGCGGCCACCGCGCCGATGTCGAGCCGCGTCCCGAAACAGAGCGCGGCGAGGATCGACAATTTATGCGCGGCGTCGATGCCGTCGACGTCAAAGGTCGGGTCGGCTTCGGCATAGCCCTCGGCCTGCGCGGCCGCGAGCGCGTCGGCGAAGCTGGCGCCATTCCGTTCCATCTGGGTCAGTATATAATTGCAGGTGCCGTTGAGGATGCCATAGACGCGCGCGATCTCGTTCGCCGACGCGCCTTCGCGGATCGCCTTGATGACGGGAATGCCGCCCGCGACCGCGGCTTCATATTTCAGCGGCGTGTCCTTTTCCTCGGCGATTCGCGCCAGATCCAGCCCGTGATGCGCGATCATCGCCTTGTTCGCGGTGACCAGCGCCTTGCCCGCGCCGAGCGCGCGGCGCGCCAGCGTCAGCGCCGATCCGTCGGCGCCGCCGATCATCTCGACGACGACATCGACGTCGCCCGCCGCGACCAGCGCGTCCATATCGTCTTCCCAGCGATAGGGGGACAGGTCGATACCGCGGTCCTTGTGCCGGTCGCGCGCCGACACCGCGACGATTTCGATCGGCCGACCCGCGCGCCGCGCGATCAGTGCGCGATTCGCCTCGAGCAGCCGCACGACGCCCCCGCCGACGACACCGATCCCGGCAAGCGCGACGCGCAGCGGCGGGCGGGCGGCGGGCGGGGCGACAGGGGACGACATGATCGAAAACTCCAGGCAAAGGCTTGCGGGGGCAGCCCCCGTCATGGCCGCCGCCCTATCGGCTTTTCCGCTGGAGACAAGCCTGCTGCGCCTTTCGCGCGCCGAAGCCGATCTTTACCCCCTGGCTTTATCCCTCCGGTGGCTTGCGCGTTCGCGTGCATTCGCCGAGCGCGCCGAGCACCACGGCATAATCCGACGCCGCCTTTTGCCGATCCGCGGGCGCGGTGCCCGCCAGCTTGCCCAGCGGCAACCGGCGCGGCAGGCCGCAGGCGAGGCGATACCAGGCGAGCGTTTCGCGCGCGGGCACCGCCGCCGACCCGTCGACGATCTCGCCGAAAGCCGCGGCCCAGCGCCGCGACCCGTCGGCGGCGGTCAGCACCGTCAGCGATACGGGTTCTCCCGTGGCTGTATTCAGGAACAGCTGCGTCTCGCCCTCGCCGGGCAGCGTGCCGGGGACGTGAAAACCGTTGGCGATGCCGGTGATCGCGGGCGGAGCGCCCGGTTTGACGAGCTCGGTCAGGATCGCGCGCAGTCGCGCCTCGGTCGCTGCATCCCATGGAAGCTGCGCGTCGGGCGCGACCAGCTGGACGCTGCCCGTGTCGTTCGTTCCCGCCGCGGCGCCCGCGACGGGGCGGGCAAAGAGCAGGACCGGCTGCTTGCGCTTCGGCTTCGCGGGCTTGCCGCGCGCGTCGTTCGGCAAGTCGACCAGATAGGAGATTCGGGCAGCCAGGGGATCGTTCCCGCGAATCAGGCGCACGACGTCGGCCTCCACATAGAATCGCGTGTGGGCGGGCGCGACGCCGGGCGCGCGCTCGGCTTTCAGCGCCGCGGCGCGGTGGATGCGCGCGTGCAGCACGATCGGCGCTGCGGTGGCAAGGTCGGCGATGTCGGCATAGCTATAGGGACTGGTTCCGGTGGCCGGTTCGTTTGTCTGCATCGCCGAAACACCGGGGATTCCAAGGGTTAGCGTCAGAGCGCCGGCGATGAAGACGGCGTGGGGGAGGCGCATGGTCGATCCTCTTTCCATTTTTTTCGCATCGTCGGTGACACCGGTATCGGTGTCGGAAACCCCATCATGGGACAGGGCACATTAACCGCTGATAAAGGGTTTGCGAATGTGCCGCCACCGCGATAGGACGGGCGCGAAGTGTCCGGCGAGAACATAATATGCCGGATGCAGTGCCGTCGGGTCTGTGAAAGCGCATCGGAAATCATCCGGGCATTTGGCAACCGTCCCGATGGTTGGAATTGGTGTCAGGATGATCTAGCAAGGAGCGTCGTCCCTGAATGGCTTATGGTGATAGTGTCGACCCTAAAAACAGGGTAGTGGCAATCGTCTTGGTCGGTCTGTTCACCGCTGTTCTGGGCTACGGCCTGGTCAACGGCCTGAACATCAGCATCGTCAAGAAGATCGCCGAAAAATTGGACGTGGTGGACGTTGAAGAGCCGCCGCCGCCGGAGGAACCGCCGCCGCCGCCGCCGCCGGACAATGTCTTGCCGCCGCCGCCGCCGGTGGTGACGCCGCCGTCGCCGATCCCGCCGCCGGTCACGACGAACACGATTCAGTCGGTGCCGAAGGCGCCGCCGACGCCGCCGCCGCCCGTGTTCACGCCGCCCGCGCCCCCGGCGCCCCCGGCGCCCGACCTCAGCGAGGCCGGCTCGCCGCGCGGCAACCCGGCGCGTTGGGCGACGAACGACGATTATCCGGCGCGCGCCATGCGCGAAGAACGCGAAGGCACGACCGGATTCCGTGTGACCTATGGGGCCGATGGCCGCGTTACCTCGTGCGACATTACCTCGTCGAGCGGGCACGCCGACCTCGATGCCGAAACCTGCAAGCTGATCACGCGCCGCGCCCGGTTCAATCCGGGCAAGGACCGCGCGGGCAATCCGACAGGGGGCTCATACAGCAATCGTATCCGTTGGCAGATCCCCCGCTGATCTGACGCGATCCTAACCATTTTCGATTTGAACAAATTCTTTGAGAGGGAATTTCCAGTATGTTTAATCTGATCGCAAACGCCGCCGCTGCGGCGCCGGCCGCCGCTCACGACGCAGGCCTCAGCCTGATGCCCGCTTCCATGTGCGTGAAGGAAGAAGGCCAGAACCCCTATGGTCTGGTTCCCGCGCTGTGCGAGGGCGGCGTCGTTTCGCAGCTCACCTTCCTCATCCTGCTCATCATGTTTGTCGGGACGCTCTACATCCTGTTCACCAAGCTGTTCGAACAGAACAAGGTGATCAACCAGGGCAAGACCGTCGACGCTACCTTCTGGCGCGCGCCGACGCTTGCCGATGGCGTTTCCAAGCTGGAAAAGAACAGCGCCTATCGCCAGGTCGTCGAAGACGGCCTCCGCGCGAATGAGGAGCATAACAAGCTGACCGACCCCGTCGAAGCGCATGACTGGATGCACGGCACGCTCGAACGTTCGCAGAACCACATCAATTCGAAACTGAACAGCGGCCTCGCCTTCCTTGCGACTGTCGGTTCGACCGCGCCGTTCATCGGGCTGTTCGGTACCGTTATCGGCATTCTGCGCGCGCTGGTGAAGATCGGCGCATCGGGTCAGGCGTCGATCGACACCGTCGCCGGTCCGGTCGGCGAAGCGCTCATCATGACGGCCATCGGTCTGATCGTCGCGGTTCCCGCGGTGCTCGCGTTCAACTGGCTCCAGAGCCGCAACAAGATGATTGCCCGCCGTCTGTCGATCTTCTCGAACGACGTTCTCGGTTCGATCATGTCGAACGGCCAGGTGAAGCCGGCGTCGCCGACGGTGGCAAAGGCCGCTGCCCCGGCCGCCGCGCCGAAGAAAGCCTGATTCGGCTCCTGGATCCCCGCCCGCCTTCCGGGGTGGGCGGGGTCCGCTGGACGGCCCTGTTCGCCGTCCATGACAGATAATTTTGTGACAGGATGCTAATCCTATGGCGATGAGTGTAGGCGACAAGGGCGGCGAAGACGCCCCGATGTCCGAAATCAACACGACCCCGCTCGTGGACATCATGCTCGTGCTTCTCATCATCTTCCTCATCACGGTCCCCGTGGTGTTGGAGACGGTGGAGCTTGAGCTGCCCGACGTGGTCTTTGAACCGACGACGACGAAGCCTGAAAATGTGCTGCTGTCGATCCGCTCGGCCGACACCGATGGCGATGGCCTGCCCAACCCGGAAAGCACGGCATGCGAAGTTTACTGGGGTCAGACCCCGGTCGATTCGCGGCAGTTGCTCGAACGCGGACAGGCGAAGCTGGAAAAGCTGCTCGAAGATATCGGCGGGCCGCAGAACATCACCGAAGAAAACTTCCCCGAAGTGCATATCCGCGGCGACGTCAACACGCCGTACCAGTGCATCGGCGGCGTGATCTACACGATGCAATATGCCGGCTTCCAGAAGATCGGGTTCATTTCGGAACCGGCTCCTGGCTCGGGCACGGTGGGCCGCCTCTAAGGCGTTCCGCCCAGATATGAAGGAATAACCAATGTCCATGTCAGTTGGCGAACGGGACGAGAATGAACCGATGATGGACATGAACACGACGCCGCTTATCGACGTCATGCTCGTGCTTCTCATCATGTTCATCATCACCATCCCGGTCCAGACTCACGCGGTGAAGATCGACCTGCCGGTCCCGACCGACAGTCAGAGCAACGTCGACCCCGAAAAGAACAAGGTGATGATCGACCGTGCGGGGACGATCACCTGGAATGGCACGCCGGTCGATCTGGCGCAGCTTGCGCAATATCTGGAACAGACCAAGGCATTGCCGGTCGAACCCGAACTGCAGGTTCAGCCCGACCCCTATGCCCGCTATATCGTCGTCGACAATGTCATGGCGGTGATCAAGCGCAGCGGCGTCGGCAAGCTCGGCTTTGTCGGCAACGAACAATATGCCCGCGTCTTCTGATTTCTGACATCAGCGCCGCATGGCAAAACGGGGGCCGCGAAGCGATTCGCGGCCCCTTTGCCATGGCGGCTGACCAGGTCGGAAACCGACCGCAAGCGGACGCTGGCCGTTTGGACAATCGCCCCCCCGCAGGTCGAAAGTCGCCCGGCGCCCGCCGGATCGCGGCCGCCCCGTGCGACGATGAAATGCCCTGACCGCAAGCTGCGCGCCACTATGCCCTTGGAAGCTGTTCCAAAAAGCGGCATCGTGGCTGGGGATCGAAACGCGCCGCTACGGCGTTCTGATCCCGACAGGATAGCAGGGAGCAGTCACATGACGATCGGTTCGCAGCACAAACAGTTTCTGGCCCACGGTGGCGCCGTCGCGTGTGCGCTGCTCCTCGCGGGCTGCGCGGGGATGGGCGGCAAGACGCCGACGACGACGCTGCCGCCGCCCGATGCCCATGCCCAGCTTTACGACGCGAGCGGCGCCGACCGCGGCCGCGCCGACATTTATCGCGACGCCAGCGGTCTGCGCATCGAACTGGTTGCGCGCGGTTTCGGGCCCGGCACCTATGGCATGCATGTCCATGCCGTCGGCCAGTGCAGGCCGCCCGATTTCACGAGCGCGGGCGCACACTGGAACCCGACGGGGGTTCAGCACGGCCGCGATAATCCGATGGGTGCACATCATGGCGATCTGCCCAACCTGGTGGTCGAGCCCGACCAGATCGGGCGTGCGACGCTGCGCATGGTCGGTTCACGCTTTGAAGGCGACGGCGGCCTGCTCGACGCCGACGGCGCGGCCTTCGTCATTCACGCCGGTCCCGATGATTACCGGACCGACCCCAGCGGCAACAGCGGCGGGCGCGTCGCGTGCGGCGTGATCGTTGCGGGCGCGCCGACGGTCGGCGGCTGACCGGTCAGCCGTCGCCGCGCGCGGCGGCCGCCCGCTCAACAAGCGTCGCCTCCGCCTCGGGCAGCGCACGATAGGCATAAAGCAGCAGCGCGACGGCGACCGGCGCAACCCCGATCAGCGACAATATGCCGACGCGCAGATTGCCGACCAGCTGGCCGTTCACGATGGTGCCCGTCAGGTCCGATATCTGTCCGACCATATAGGGGCCGAAGGACAGGCCGATCAGCGTCGTGCCAAGGAAGAAGGCCGCGGTCGCGGTGCCGCGCATCTGCGGCAGCACCAGATCCTGCGTCGTCGCCGCTGCCGCGCCGAGCGCGGCGGCGCCAAACAGCCCGGCGAGGAAGTTCATCATATAGAAAAGCGCGGCATTTTCGGTGGTGTAACCGATCCAGATCGGGACGATCGGCGCGACGACGCCGAACAGGATCATCCAGATGCGCCCCGCGGGGTGGCGCGCGCGCAGCGCGTCGGCGACGCGGCCGCCGATGATGACGCCGATGAAGCCGCTGAGCGCGCCATTGGCGCCGAGGATCGAGGCAAGCTGCTGCTTGGGCAGTCCCAGCACGACTTCGGCATAGGGCGCCGACCAGAAAGCGAGCGCATAGGCGGCAAGCGCGACGAGACCATAGCCGAGCGTCGTGCAGATGAACGCGGGCGTGCCCCAGATCAGGCGAAAGGTCGCGGGATCATTGGCGCGCAGCGTGCTCGCCCAAGAAAAGACCGCATAATAGCCGAGCGCGACCGCCGACCATTGTGGCAGATTGCCCGTCAGTTCGATCATCCACCAGGCAAAGGCGGCGAGCGCGGCCGCGACGCCGACGTTGATCGCGAGCGCCGCGGGCCCGCGCTGCCACGCGCCATAGAGGGTGAGCGGCGGCACGATCATTGACAGATCCCTGCCGAACGCGCGGAACGGCGTCGGCGAACTTTGCGTCGGCACGCCGTCCATCGCGCCGCGCACCGGCTCGCGCAGGCTGGCGACCCACAGCGCGAGCAGCAGGCCGGGGATGCCGACCGCCAGGAAGGCCGCCTGCCAGCCGACGAGCCCCAGTGGCCCGCCCGCGGGATAGGCATTGTTCCAGCTTTCGACGATCACCGCGCCGATGAACAGCGACACGCCGCCGCCGAGATAAAGGCCCGACGAATAGATGGCGAGCGCCGTCGCCTTCTGCCTTTTCGGGAAATAGTCGGAGATCAGCGAATAGGCGGTCGGGCTCGCGGTCGCTTCGCCGACGCCGACCCCCATGCGCGCCAGCGTCAGCGTCAGCCGGTCATAGGCGAAGCCCGACGCCGCGGTCATCGCCGACCACAGGGACAGGCCGATCGACAGCAGCTTCACACGGCTCCAATTGTCCGCAAGGCGGCCGAGCGGGATGCCGAACAGCGCGTAAAAGACGGCAAAAGCCGCGCCGCCGAGGAAACCCATGTCCGAATCGCTGAGCTGCAGGTCGGCCTTGATGTCGACGGCGAGGATGCTGATGATCTGCCGGTCGATGAAATTGAGGATATAGACGATCACCAGCACCGACAGCACATACCAGCTATATGCGGTGGCCTTGGGTTCGGTGGGTGCCGATGCACCGGACATGCTGTTTTCGCTCGCGGCATCGGCCATATGGCAACCCTCTCCCTGACCATCTATCTGTTGCGAATCATGGCTAGCAGAGGCGCGCGGCGGTGCAAGTTGAAAGTCGGTTCAACTTTGGCGGAGCAGGAGTGATATGAACAAGGACGGAAGCGCGCCGCCGGCAATCCTGTTTCTGTGCCTCGGCAATATCTGCCGCTCGCCGCTTGGCGAGGGCGCGGCGCGTGCGGCCTTCGCCGCTGCGGGGATCGACGCGCATATCGATTCGGCGGGAACGGGCGACTGGCATGTCGGCCAACCGCCCGATCGCCGGGCACAGGCCGAAGCGCGGCGCCGCGGCATCGACATTTCGGGGCTGCGCGCGCGTCAGCTGGTCCGCGACGATTTTTACCGCTTTGACCTGATTCTTGCCGCCGACGAACGCAATCTGCGCGACGCGCTGGCAATCCGCCCCGACGATGCGACCGCCGAGCTGTGCCTGATGCTCGATCTTGTTCCCGGACGCGCGGGGCAGGGGGTGATAGATCCCTATTATGGCGCGGACGAGGGTTTTGCCGCGACGTGGGAGGATGTGGCGGCGGTCGCGTCGGCGCTCGCCGCGCGCTGGTCGACGAGCGGATAGCGCGCGACGGGGTGATAGCGTGAGCCGCCGTGCCCCATTTCGCTCTCGTAAAGCGTGACATGGCCGAACGGGAAAGCATCGCTCGCGAGGTCGCCGTGCAGCGCGAGGAAAGGCGCGACCGGCCCTGACGCGCGGTTCAGGCGCGCCAGCGTGATATGCGGCACAAAGGCGCGTGTTTCGGCCGCGATGCCGACGCGCGCCAGGCATTGTTCGACCTTGCGGTGCAGCGCCGCCAGCGCGGCTTCAGGGGTGACGCGGGCCCAGACCATGTGCGGCCACCCCTGCCGTTCGAACAGGTTGACGCCCGCGATTCGCGCGGTGACTGGCGGCGCGTGGAGCGCACCCAGCGCCGCGGCGATGTCTTCGGCCATGTGGCGGTCGACCTCGCCGATGAAGCGCAGCGTCAGGTGAAGCTGCTCGTCGCTTTGCCAGCGCGCCCCCGCAATGCCGTGCATCGCGCGCAGCAAAAGCGCGCGGACCGGCGGTGGCGGTCGCAACGCGACGAACAGGCGGTGCGTCGACATGGTATGAGCATAGGGCGTGTCGCCGCTTGCCGCGAGTCCCGCGTCGCTGCCTTTCTGTCCGGTTTCGCTTGAATCGGACAGGGAAAGTCCCGATATTGCGGTCACGGCCGGTATGGGCTGGCCGGTGATGGAGATGAAAAATGGCGAATTGGAACGACCCCAAGTTGGCGGCTTCCGGTTTTGGCGCCGGCGCGAACGCAATGGACCAGGCCGTCGATGCCGGTCTGCGGTCGTACATGCTGTCGGTTTACAACTATATGGCATCGGGCGTGCTGCTTACGGGCATCGTCGCTTTGCTGGCCTTTCAGTCGGGCTTTACCGCGTCGCTGATCGGCAGCCCGCTGATGTGGGTGGTGATGCTGGCGCCCCTGGCTTTCGTGCTGGTGCTGAGCTTTGGCATCAACAAGCTGTCGACGCCGGCGGCGCAGGCGATCTTCTGGGTCTATGCCGCGGTGATGGGCCTGTCGATGTCGACGATCTTTCTGGCCTTTACCGCCACGTCGATCGCGACGACCTTCTTTGCGACTGCGGCGGCCTTTCTCGGTCTCAGCCTCTACGGCTATACGACCAAGAAGGATCTGTCGGGTTTCGGCACCTTCCTGATCATGGGCGTCGTCGGCATCCTGGTTGCGATGCTGATCAACTTCTTCGTGCAGTCGAGCGCGCTCAGCCTTGCGATCAGCGTCATTGGCGTGCTGATCTTCGCCGGCCTGACCGCCTATGACACGCAGAAGATCAAGAGCATGTATTTCTATGTTCGCGGGACCGATTTTGTCGGCAAGTCGGTCGTGATGGGCGCACTGTCGCTCTATCTCGACTTCGTCAACATGTTCACCTTCCTGCTCAACCTTCTGGGCAGCCGCGAATAAGCGGACCGACATAGGCATGTTTGGGAAGCCCGGCGGAGCGATTCGCCGGGCTTCTTCGTTCATGGATTTACGGCTTTGAGCGGCCGGGCGGCGGTGCGACCGACTGCCGCTCGATCAGGGTCGAGGGCAGGACATTATCGTCCTCGTCCAGCTTTGCCGCGGGGCCGAGGAAATCGGGAACCAGGATCTGCGAGGCGCGCACGCCCATTTCGCGGATCGGCCAGCGCACCGTGCTGAGCGCAGGCCAGATATGCGTTGCGGTCGGACTGTCGTCGAAGCCGATGATCGACAGTTCGGCGGGCACCTTGATCCCCTTGCCGTGCGCGACGCTCAGCACTCCTGCCGCCATTTCGTCGTTCGAACAGAAGATGGCGGTCGGCGGATCGGCGCGCGCAAGCAGCGCCTCGCCCGCCTCGATCCCCGCCGTGTAGCGGTAGTTGCCCGGCGCGTTGAGTTCGCCGGGCAGCGTGAGTCCTGCCTCGGCGAGCGCTTCGAGAAAGCCTTTTTCGCGCTCGGCCGCCGAACGGAAACCCACCGGGCCGCGGACGAAACCGATGCGGCGATGGCCAAGCGCGATCAAGCCGCGCACCGCCTCTGCCACCACCTCGCGATCGTTTGACGAGACGCAATGTCTGGCGTCGTCGAGCGGCGCCGAACCGATGCGCACATAGCGCACGCCCAGATCCTCGCAAAGCCCGGCCAGCTCGTCATTCTCGGAAATGGGCGGCAACAGCATCGCGCCGATCGGCCGCTGTTTTTCCAGGAAGGTGCGCACATCGTCGAGCAATTTGTCCGACCCGCGGTCGACCGGGCGGACGAGCAGCGCAAGATCGCTGTCCTTGATCGCGTCGAGCACCCCGCGCTGGAAATTGAGCACCGTCTGCGCGTTCGGATTGTCGTGGAGCAGCGCGATGAGGAAGTTGCGGCGAAAGGCAAGCGCGCGCGCCTGCGGATTGGGGACGAAGCCCAGTTGCTCGATCGCCTTTTCGACCGCGGCGCGCGTCTTGTCGGTCAGGAACTGTGACCGGTTGATCACCCGGCTCACCGTTTTTTTTGATACGCCCGCCAGCGCCGCGACGTCGTTGATCGTCGGCTGCCTGCCCCCCGGTCCCCTGGTCTGTGCCGCCATATACGCTTGTTCCTCCGCGGGTGGTTCTGGCTTCTGGCCCGCCGTTCCCGCCGTGTGATGGGCGTTCGCCGCGCCAAAATCAACCATCGCAGGGCGCGCGCGCTGATAACTGATACCGGTGTCCGGTCCGCAACGCCGTTATCGGGCCGTGCCGGATATTGACACCGGTTACCGAAACGGGTAGCCTGTCTGGAAAGCAGCAAAGGAACCGGACATGAAGATCGCGCTGATCACCGAGAACAGCCAGGCCGCCAAGAACGGCATCATCCACGAAGCGCTGGCCGCGGTCGCCGAGCCGCTGGGGCATCAGGTTTTCAACTATGGCATGTACTCGGCCGACGACAAGGCGTCGCTGACCTATGTTATGAACGGCCTGCTTGCGGGTATCCTGCTCAATTCGAAGGCCGCCGATTTCGTCGTCACCGGCTGCGGAACGGGCATGGGTTCGATGCTCGCCTGCAACGCGATGCCCGGCGTGTTCTGCGGGCTGGTGATCGATCCGACCGATGCCTTTCTGTTCGGTCAGATCAACGACGGCAACGCCATTTCGATGCCCTATGCCAAGGGGTTCGGCTGGGCCGCCGAACTCAACCTCCGGGATGTTTATGCCAAGCTGTTCGACGGCGAACGCGGCCTTGGCTATCCCAAGGAGCGCGCCGAAATCATGCGGACGAATCGCGGCATTTTGAAGAAACTGAAGGCGGCGTCGTGCCACGACATGCTGACAGTGCTGCAGACTGTCGATCAGGATCTGTTGCGTGCGGCGATCGCGGGGGAGAAATTCGCCGAATATTTCTATGCCAATTCGCAGGACGAGGCGATCAGCGCCTATCTGAAGAGCCTGTCGGCGGAGCCGGCGCTCGCCTGACATGACGCAATTATTCGATCTTTCGGGCAAGGTCGCGCTGGTTACCGGCGCCAATACGGGCATCGGGCAGGGGATTGCGCTCGCGCTCGGCCAGGCGGGCGCCGACGTCGCCGCGGCGGGCCGCTCGCCTGCCGATGAAACCGTTGGAAAGCTGCGCGCGCTCGGCCGCAAGGGGGAGAATTTCGCCGCCGACCTGTCGCGCGTCGCGGCGGTGCAGCCGCTCGTCGATGCCGTGCTCGCCGAGTTCGGGCGCATCGACATCCTCGTCAACAATGCCGGGATCATCCGCCGCGCCGATGCGGTGGATTTCACCGAGGAAGACTGGGACGCGGTGATGGATACCAATTTGAAGACGCTGTTCTTTCTCTGCCAGAGCGTCGGGCGGCACATGATTGCGCGCGGGTCGGGCAAGATCATCAACATCGCCTCGATGCTGACCTTTCAGGGCGGCATTCGCGTGCCGAGTTACACCGCGTCGAAATCGGGGGTCGGCGGACTCACCAAGCTGCTGGCCAACGAATGGGCGGCAAAGGGGATCAACGTCAACGCGATCGCCCCCGGCTATATAGCGACGAACAACACTGCCGCGCTGCAATCGGATGAGACGCGTAACCGGCAGATCATGGAGCGCATTCCGGCGGGCCGCTGGGGCGACCCCGCCGATATCGGTGGGGCCGCGGTGTTCCTGGCGTCGCGCGCGTCGGACTATGTGCAGGGCCATATCCTCGCCGTCGACGGCGGCTGGCTGGCTCGGTAGAAATATTTTCAAAGGACCGTTCGTGCCGAGCTTGTCGAAGCACTGTTCTTCCTTTGGCGCTAAAGAAAAGAACAGCCCTTCGACAGGCTCAGGGCGAAGGGAGTAGGGATGGCGCAAGGCAAGCTGGTCTTTTTCGGCGAACTGCTGATCCGCCTCAACGCGCCGGGCAACGAACTGCTGATGCAGTCGCCCAAGCTCGCGCTCCACGTCGGCGGGGCCGAAGCCAATGTGGCGATCGGACTTGCGCATCTTGGCCACGCCTGCGCGATGGTGTCGCGGGTTCCGGATAATGCGCTGGGTCGCGGCGCGGTGGCGGCGGTGCGCGGCGCGGGCGTCGATTGCACCGCCGTCACGACCGCGCCGGGGCGCATGGGGCTTTATTTCCTCAGCGTCGGGGCGGGGCTGCGCGCGTCGGAAATCGTCTATGACCGGGCGGGATCGAGCTTTGCCGCGAGCGGCGCGGACGATTATGACTGGGAAGGGCTGCTGAAGGGCGCAGCGCTCCTCCATCTGTCAGGCATCACCCCTGCCCTCGGCCGGCGCTCGGCCGAAGCGGCGCTCGCGGCGGCGCGTATGGCGAAGCGGCTGGGCGTGCCTGTCAGCTTCGACGGCAATTACCGCGCGATGTTGTGGGATGCGTGGGACAGCGACCCGCGCGCCGTGCTCACCGAACTGATCGGCAGCGCCGACATATTGTTCGGCAACCACCGCGACCTGTCGCTGGTGCTGGGGCGGACGTTCAGCGGCGAGGGTGCGGACCGGCGGCGCGAGGCGGCAGAGGCGGGTTTTGCCGCCTTTCCCGATCTGAAACTGATCGCCTCGACCGCGCGCCACACCGTCACTGCCGACCACCACCGCATCGCGGCGCGCGTCGATCTTCGCGGTGGCTGTCACCAGACCGACGAGGTCGACGTCACGGGGATCGTCGACCGCATCGGCGCGGGCGATGCCTTTGCCGCGGGGGTGCTTCACGCGCATCTGGGCGGGGGCACCGTCGAAGCGATGGCGGCGAGCGGCCTCGCGCTCACCTGCCTCAAACATTCGCTTCCCGGCGATGCGAGCCGTTTCGCGCAAGTCGACATCGACGCTTTTCATGGCGGCACACTCGATGTCCGGCGCTGAGCTGACCCGCCGCGCGCTGCTCGCGGCAGGCGCCGCCGCCATGCTGGCGCCGCCGCTTTTCGCGCGAACGGGGGGAGGCGTCCGCACCTTCAAAGCCATTCGCTACGCGACGGCCAAGCGCTTCGAGGCGCCGGTGTCATTGCCTGATAATCGCACCGCGCTGGGCGACTTCGGCCCCGCCTGTCCGCAGCGCGGCGATCGCTATGCGCCGCAGTCCGAAGACTGCCTGTTCCTCAACGTCTGGACGCCCGCGACGGCAGGCGATGCCAGACGTCCGGTGATGGTCTATTTCCACGGTGGAGCCTATTCGACCGGCAGCGTCACCGATCCCATCCATGACGGCACGGCGCTGGCGGCGCGCGGCGATGTCGTGGTGGTGACGGTGAATCACCGGCTGAACGCGCTCGGCTATCTGTATCTCGCGCGCCTCGATCCGCGCTTTCCCGACAGCGGTAACGCGGGGCAGCTTGATCTGATCGCGGCGCTGCAATGGGTTCAGCGCAATATCGCGGCCTTTGGCGGCGATCCCGGCAATGTCACGGTCTTTGGCCAGTCGGGCGGCGGCGCAAAGATTGCGACCTTGATGGCGATGCCGGCGGCGAAGGGCCTGTTCCACAAGGCGATCACGATGAGCGGCCAGCAGGTCACGGCATCGGGCCCGCTCAACGCGACCAAACGCGCCAAGGCGTTTCTTGCAAGGCTCGGCGAGGGGGTGGATCCCGCGACCGTGCCGGTCGAGCAACTGATCGCTGCTCTGGATGCGGCCGACCCCATCCTTGGCGGCGGGGTCTATATGGGTCCCGTGCTCGACATGACACATCTGACGCGCCACCCCTTCTGGCCCGACGCAGCGCCGCAGTCGCTCGACATCCCGATGATGCTCGGCAACACGGTGCTGGAAACGCGCGCCTTTTATGCGCCCGACGGCAACCAGCTCGCGGGACTGAGTTTCGGCAATCTGGCAGAGCGCATCGCGCCCGAGATCAAGGTGGACGCGCATCCCGAATGGGTGGTGGCACAGTTTCGCGCGCGCTATCCCGCTGCCCCGCCGCTCGAACTGTTCCACCGCATCGTCACCGCGGGCCGCAGCTGGCGCGGACAGGTCGAGGAGGCCGAGGCGCGCGCGCGCGCCGGGGCGCCGGCGTTCGTCTATCAGCTCGATTTCGAGGAGGCGAAGCACACCGACGACATCGGTTTCGCCTTCGGCACCACTCCCGATGCCAGTCCGGCGCAGCGGGCGATGAGCGACCGGATGATGGACGCCTTCGTCCGCTTTGCGCGCACGGGCGATCCGGGCTGGCCCGCCTATGATCTGCGTCGGCGGCAGACGATGATCTTCGACGCCGACAGCCGCGTTGAAAGCGATCCGCGCCGGTGGGAGCGCGAACTGTTCGCGCGCGTGCCCTATATCCAGCCGGGAAGTTGAGAGCAGGCCGTATCGTCCATCCACCATCCCGGCCTTCGCCGGGATGACGATTTGATCAGACGATCCCGTGCGAGCCGAGCCATCTCCACAGCAGATCGGGCCAGATCGCGACGGGCAGCCCCGCGCTTTTCATCAGTCCGAAGCCATGGCCCCCGCGCTCGAAGAAATGCGCTTCGCATCGCGCATGGATGGCGCGCGCCGCGTCGCGCAGGCGGACGCTGTTGTCGATCCTGACGACATCATCGTCCTCGGCATGGACCAGCCACAGCGGCGGCTGGTCGGCGCGGACATTGCGTTCGGGCGAGTAGAGCGCCTCGCGCGCCGCACCGGGGTTCGCGCCGATCAGCTTTTCGCGGCTCACCGCATGGGCGATCGCGGGGTCCATCGACACCACCGGATAGATGGCGGCGACCGCATCGGGCCGCGCGGGCAGCGCATCGGCGGCGTCGACCGGGGCATAGACCCGGGCATCAAAGCGCGTGAGCAGACTCGTCGCGACCTGCCCGCCCGCCGAAAAGCCGCCGAAGGCGACGCGCCCGGGGTCGATGTCGTCGGCGCCCGCGCGGCTGCGCACCAGCCGCACCGCGCGCTGTGCGTCGGCGAGCGGGACATCGGCTCCGTTCGTCCAGCCGTCGCCGGGCAGGCGATAGAAAAGAACGTAAACGGTGACGCCGCGTTCCTTCAGCCAGCGCGCCAGCTCATAACCTTCCTTGTCGATCACGACATAACGATAGCCGCCGCCAGGGGCGAGTATGACCGCGGCGCCATTGGGCCTGGCAGGGCGGAAGATGTCGAGCCGCGGGCATGTGATGCCCTCGATCATCCGGTCGCTGGCGTCCGGGTCGTCGCTGCGCTGGACAACGCGCTCGATCAGGCCGGGCGGTGGGACGACATGGCCGTGGGGCCACAGCGGCACTTTTGCGTCGGGAACCACCGTTGCGGGCCGCGTCCATGCGGCGCGGGCGGCGGCGCTGGCGAAGGGCAGGACGAGGCTGGCGGTCAGCAGCGCGCGGCGACCGACCGTCATTGTCCGGTCGCCTGATTGGGATAGGCGATGATGAGCACCAGCGGTTCGCTTCCGGTCTGACGAATCCCCACCCTGGCGCCCTTGTAGAGCCACGCCGCCATGCCGGTCCTGAGCGCCCGTTCCTCTCCATCCGAATGGACGATGCCGGTTCCGGATACGACATAATAAATCTCGTCATGGTCGATGGGATGGATGCCGATCGCCGCACCGACGTGCAGCGCGCGCTTGCGAAACTCGAAGCTGCGCGGCGCGGGCACGGCGTCGCTGATCCGCCACGCGGTCGACATGCCGATTTGCCCGTGCGGCGGCGCTTCCTCGCGCACCGTCGCGGCTTCGTCGATCACGACCATCGCGGGAGCGGCGCCGACGCCGGCCAACAATATCGCGAGCAGTGCGCTCATGGCGCGTCTCCGCGCGAGGCGCGGTCGCGTGCCGACAGATGTTCCTGCGGCATCGGCGCGGTCTGCCCCGGATAGCGACCCGATCGGGGCTCCATCGTCGCGAGATCCCACTCGGCGTCGACAAAGGGCGCGCGCACCGGCGGCTTGACCGCGGGATAGGCGCTCACTTGTTTCTCGTCGTCGATGATCGCGCCGCGCCCTTCGGCCACGAAGAAAATTATGCGGAGCTCTTCGGCATCGCGCGCCCACGGCCGCGCGCCCACGGTCGCGAGCACCGACGTCTCGACGTCGCGCGTCGGCAGGATATGGTAACCCTCGACCGGCGCGAGCGGCGCCTTTGCGCGGATCAGCGCGGCGCGCGTCTCGCCATAGCGGCCGAATTCGGGCAGCGGCCGGCCGTGGCGATCGACCGCCAGATTGTCCTTGCCATAATAGTCGAGGTCGCCGTCGCCGCCAAGCATCAGAAAGGGCAAGCCGTCGTCGGTGTCGTTGCCGCCGCGCATCACATTGCCGATCGCGGTGATCTGTCCCGTGACATAGTCGCGCCCGGTCCATTCGAGGTTCATCAGATTGTAATGCACCGCGCGATGTTTGGGGTTGTAGATCAGATTGTTGACCATCAGCACCTGCGCGCCGCCCTTTACCAGCGGCGCGCGCTCGACATTATGCGCCCAGACATTGCGGTAAAAGACGATGCCGGTGGCATTGTCGTGGATCAGCGACCCCTTGCTGTGCTCGCCCTTGGGGTGGCTCGCATCGGCAAGCCCCTCGGCGGCGAGATTGTTCGAGAAGGTGATGTTGCGGCTCGTGCCCGCTCGCCATTCCTCGACGCTCTCGCCGGTGAAGCGCGGGCCCGACGCCGACATATTTTCGTCGATCGCCCACAGGAAGGTGCAATGATCGACGATGACATTGCGCGCGGCGACGGTTGAAAAGGCGTCGGTTTCCCACCCGCTGCGCTTCGGCTGACCATCGACGCCGGTATAGACGCGCAGGTGGCGCAGGATGACGTCGTGCGTCTTCACGTCGATGCCGGTGCGGATCAGCGTGATGCCGGGACCGGGGGCGGTTTGCCCCGCGATCGTCAGATAGGGATGTTTGATCTCGATGGGCCGACGCCCCATGTCGATCACGCCGCCGACCTCGAACACGATGATGCGCGGTCCCGGCGTGTCGATCGCGGCCTTCAGCGACCCCGGCCCGTCGGCGGCCAGCGTGGTGACGCGCAGGATCTTGCCGCCGCGCCCGCCGGGGGTTTCGGCGGCCGGTCCGACCGCGCCGGGGAAGGCGCGCGCCGCCGCTTCGGCTGCAGCAAGCGGCGCACAGGGCAGCGCTAAGGTCAGAAAAAGCGCGGCTATCCACGGGGTCGGGCGCATAATTCTCTCCCTCATTCTTTGGGTCTTGACAGGGCGTCGCCTATCCTTCAATCTTTCTGACACCGGTTACCCCAATCGGTCAACGAGAAAATGTTTCCAAAGGAGAGGCTTTGATCGGGGCGGCGGCGACGACGCGCGCACCCTTATCGCTCTCTGACAATCAACAGACAGGGTGGCGCGCCGCGTCATTTTGTCGAACGAAGTAACCGGTGTCATTCCTTGTGCGAGCGAGGATGCGGGGCGATTAAGGGAGGATGAAAATGTCGATTCAAGCAATGCGGAGCGTTCGCACTTTGACCCGGCTGGCGTGCGGAGCCTCGCTTGCCGTGCTGGCGGCGTCGCCCGCCTGGGCGCAGGAAGCCGCCACCGGCGAAGACGCGGTTGCGAGCGAAGACGAGATCATCGTCACCGGCTTTCGCGCCTCGCTCGACAAGGCGCTCGACGTAAAGCGCGAATCGGTTGCGGCGGTCGATGCGATCGTTGCCGAAGACATCGCCAAATTCCCGGACCAGAACCTTGCCGAATCGCTTCAGCGCATTCCCGGGATCACGATCCAGCGCGACGGCGGCGAAGGCCGTGCGATCACGGTGCGCGGGCTTGGTTCGCAATTCACCCGCGTTCGCGTCAACGGGCTCGAAACCGTCGCCACATCGACCGACGGCGCGTCGGCGAATCGCGACCGCGCCTTCGACTTCAATGTTTTTGCGTCCGAACTCTTTACCTCCATCGTTGTCCACAAGACCGCCTCCGCCGAACTCGACGAAGGCTCGCTCGGCGCCGTCGTCGACCTCAACACGGGCAATCCGCTCGGCGGCCGTTCGGGCTTCTCTGGCGCGCTGTCGGCGCAGGGCAGCTATAACGACCTGTCGGACAAGGTCGGTCCGCGCATTGCCGGGCTGCTCAGCTGGGTGAATGATGCGGGCACCTTCGGCGTTTCGGTCTCGGCCGCCTATTCGGATCAGAAGACGCTGGAACTTGGCAACAACACGGTTCGCTGGGCGCAGGCGCGTTTCGATTCGGTCGATGGCACGCCTTGCTTCACCACCGCCAATTCGGGCGGCACCTATGTGCCGAGCGCCGCTTGCAACGAAGTCGCGCTGGCGTTCCATCCGCGCATTCCGCGCTACGGCGAAATCGCCCACGACAAGCAGCGGCTGGGCCTGACCGGATCGGTGCAATTTGCACCGACCGATGCGACCAAGATTTCGCTCGACGCGCTCTATTCGAAGTTCAAGCATGAACGCCGCGAGCAATGGGCCGAAGTGCTGCTGCGCAGCAACGAGCGCTCGATCAACGTCAGCGATTACGAGATCGACGCGAACAACAACCTGATTTCGGCAACGCTCGACGATGCCTGGGTGCGCACCGAACATTATCTGCGCAAGGCCGAAACCGAATTCTATCAGATCGGCGGCAGCTGGGACCAGGACGTCGGGGACAGCTTCCGCTTCACCCTGCTCGGTGGTTTCTCGAAGTCGACCGCGTCGATCCCGCTCGAAACGACGATCGTTTTCGACGATCGCGACGCGCAGGATTATCGCTATGACTATAGCGACATGGGCCGCCCGCTGCTCAGCTTCGGCACCAGCGTCACCGATCCGGCCAATTTCCAGCTCGCCGAGATCCGCGACCGCCCGTCGGAGGTCGAAAACAAGTTCCGCACCGTCCAGCTGCGCACCGAATGGGACGTCAGCGAGGATTTCACCGTCAAGGCGGGGGGCGTCTATCGCCGCTTCGACTTCGCGAGCGTCGCCTTCACGCGCGATACGGTGGTGTGCGGCAATGGCGGCGTCGATCGTGTGCTTGGCACAATCACCTGTTCGCCGTCGAGCGCGTTCGGCCCGTCGGCCGTCTATGGCTTTGCCGTAACTCCGGCGCTTTCGCAGCTGTTCCGGCTGGGCAAGGCAGGGCAGCCGGCGGGGACGACGACCGAATGGCTGGTGCCCAATCTCGACGCCGCGACCGATTTCACCGGTCTGTACAATCGCACCCCGGCGCTTGACGCGGGCAATAACCGCTCGGTGCGCGAAGAGGTGAAGGGCGCTTATCTGCAATTCGATGCAAAGGGCGAACTCGGCGGGCTGCGCTATGCGCTCAACGCCGGGGTGCGTTATGTCCATACCGACCAGACGTCGAGCGGTCTTTCCAGCGGCACGGCCGTGACGGTCGAGCGCGGCTACGAGGATTGGCTGCCGTCGGTGAACCTTGCGCTGTTCCCGCACGACGACATCATCATCCGCGCGGCGGTGGCCGATGTGATGACGCGCCCGACGCTTGGCAATCTGACCCCCGGCGGAACGGTCGACGGGTTCAACTATCGCATCAATTACGGCAACCCCTTCCTCGACCCGTTCCGTGCGACGGCCTATGACATTGCGTTCGAATGGTATTTCGCGCCGCAGTCGATCTTTTCGGTCGCGCTGTTCAAAAAGGATGTCGCGAGCTTCCCGGTGTCGACGACGTCGAGCGGCACCTTTGCCTCGACCGGACTGCCACTGTCGGTCATCCCGCCGAGCAGCCCCGCCGCGATCAATCCGGAAGGGCAGCTGTGGACGATCAATTCGATCGGCAACGGCGAAGGCGCGAGCCTCAAGGGCGTCGAGGTGTCGCTGCAGGCGCCGTTCAGGTTCCTGCCGGGCTTCCTGTCCAATTTCGGCGGGATCGTGAACGCCACCTTTGTCGATTCCGATGCCGACTATAGCGTCAGCGGCCCGGCGATCGTCCCCGGCGGCGCCCTTCAGGGCACCACCCGCACCAGCACATTGTTCGGCCTGTCGAAGCGCGCATTCAACGGCACGCTCTACTATGACGACGGCAAGTTCAGCGCACGCGGATCGATCAGCTACCGCAGCCGCTATGTCGACGCCAACAGTGGCACCGGCAATATCTTCGAGGGCTATGGTTCGACGATCAACGTCGATGCGTCGATGCGCTATGCGATCACCGACAATATCGAGATTTCGGTCGAAGGGATCAATCTGACCGACGAATATCGGTATCGTTTCACCGATTTCGATGCCGACCGCAATTATGAGAACAACCACTTCGGCCGCACCTTCCTCTTCGGTGCGCGCGTCAAGATCTGACGTTAAATGGTCGTCCCGGAAAAGGTCCGGCCTGCGTTCGCAAGGGCCGGGCCTTTTTCTTTGCAAGGGAGAGGCGCGTGACGGGTCGCCGCAAGATGCTCAAACTGGCCGGGACCGGCCTTCTCGCGACAGGCCTTTCGGGTTTCGCGGCGCCCGCCGTTCTGGGGCGATCGGCTCCGGCGCCCGCGGGTCCGGCGCCGGCCTGGGCCAAAGGCTTTGACGGTCAGCGCATCGCCGACCTTGGCGACGGGCGCTTCCTCAATCCGATCATGGCGGGCGATCATCCCGATCCGTCGATCCTGAAGGACGGCGCCGATTATTATATGACCTTTTCGACCTTCGACAGCTATCCGGGGCTGGTCATCTGGCATTCGCGCGACCTGGTGAACTGGCGGCCGATCGGCCCCGCGCTGCACCGGAATATCGGCTCGGTCTGGGCGCCCGAACTGGTGAAGCACGAGGGGCGCTTTTATCTGTATATCCCCACCAAGGGTCCGAACACGAGCTGGGTGATCTGGGCCGACCGGATCGAGGGACCGTGGAGCGATCCCGTCGATCTGAACCTGCCCAACCATATCGACCCCGGCCATGCGGTCGGCGAAGATGGGTCGCGCTGGCTGTTTTTGTCGGGCGGTGACCGCGTGCGCCTGTCGGACGACGGCCTCGAACGCATCGGCCAGCCCGAACATGTCTATGACCCGTGGCGCTACCCCGCCGACTGGGTGGTCGAAGGATTCGCGCCCGAAGGGCCAAAGATCACACGGCATGGCGACTATTATTACATGATCACCGCGGTGGGCGGCACGGCGGGGCCGCCGACGGGGCATATGGTCATTGCGGCACGCTCGAAATCGATCCACGGGCCGTGGGAAAATTGCCCGGCGAACCCGCTCGTGCGCACGCGCTCGGCCAGCGAAAAATGGTGGTCGCGCGGCCATGCCACGCTCGTCGAGGGGCCGGCGGGCGACTGGTGGGCGGTCTATCACGGATATGAAAATGGTTTCTGGACCCTGGGGCGGCAGGCCTTGCTCGATCCGGTCGAATGGACCGCCGACGGCTGGCTGCGCATGACCGGCGGCGACCTGTCGCAACCAATCGCCAAGCCAAAGGGCGGGACGGTCGCGGGTCCGCACGGCATGGCGCTGTCGGACGATTTTTCATCGCTCGCGCTCGGCGCCAAATGGAACTTCTTCAAACCTGCGCCGGACGAACATCGCCGCGCGCGCGTTCAGGATGGCGCGCTGGTGCTGGCGGCGCGCGGCTCGGCGCCCGCCGACTCATCGCCCCTGCTGCTCATCGCGGGTGACCAGGCCTACCGCTTTGAATGCGATATCGAAGTCGCCCCCGGCGGCACGGCCGGGCTGATCCTCTTTTACGACGAAAAACTCTATTGCGGGCTCGGCTTCGACGGCGACCGTTTCGTGACGCATCAATATGGTATCGAACGCGCGCGTCCGGCCAATCCGCATGGCCGAACGATGCGGATGCGCGTCACGAATGACCGGCATATCGTCACTTATGACACGAGCGGCGACGGCGGAAAAACCTGGGTGCGTTTCGATCGCGGCATGGAGGTGTCGGGATACCACCATAATGTGCGCGGGGGCTTTCTGATGCTGCGCCCCGGACTTTATTCAGCGGGCGTGGGCGAGGCGCGCTTTCGCAATTTCCGCTTTGCGGCGTTGGCGTAGGGGTTTGGTTCGCGCAAAGGCGCAAAGGCAAAAAAGGGGCGGCGCCGTGACACCGACCCCGCACGCCGCCGGTGCGAAGCGCATCGTCGGGCCGCCTGCTGCGACGGCTTGTCCCGAAATCTGCGCCGCCCCCTTTGTGGCTTTGCGTGAAATGCCGATTATAGCGTCACGCCCGATTTCCAGATCGCGATGTCGCGCTCCTCCTTTGTCTCGGCTTTTGCAGGGGCCCCCGATGCGGTGGCCGTAATCAGGTCGAGCAAGGCATCGGCCGCGCCATCAAATCCCGCGTCGAGCACGGTCCCCGCATCGAAGTCGATCCACCCCGCCTTGCGCTCGGCCAGCGCACTGTTCGACGCGATCTTCAGCGTCGGCGCCGGGAAGCCGAGCGGGGTGCCGCGGCCGGTAGTGAACAGAATGATCGTCGCCCCTGCCGCGGTCAGGGCGGTCGAGGAAACGGCGTCGTTGCCGGGCGCCTCCAGAAGGGTCAGGCCGGGCAGGCGCGCCTCGCCGCCATAGCGCTGCACGTCGACAAGCGGTGCCCGCCCTCCCTTTTGCACCGCGCCAAGCGATTTTTCCTCCAGGGTCGTGATCCCGCCCGCGATATTGCCGGGCGACGGATTCTCGCTCACCGGCTCGCCGTGGCGAATGAAATAGTCTTTGAAGTCGCGGATCAGCGCAACCGCATCGTCGAACACCGCGCGCGACACCGCGCGGTCCATCAATATCTGTTCGGCGCCGAAAATCTCTGGAATCTCGGTCAGCACGACCTTGCCGCCCGCCGCCGCGACGACATCGGCCATGCGCCCGACGAGCGGATTGGCGGTGAGGCCCGAGAGGCCGTCCGATCCGCCGCATTTGACCCCCAGCACCAGCCGCGACAGCGGCACGTCGGTTCGCGGCGTGTCGCCGCAGCCATCAACCAGCTCGTCGACCAGCGCCAGGCATGCGGCTTCGTCATCCTCGACCGCTTGCGCGGACAAAGTACGGATATGCCCGCGGCGGTCGGCGGGAATCAGGTCGACCAGGGCGCCGAGCCGGTTGCTCTCGCACCCCAGCCCGACGATCAGCACCCCGCCGGCATTGGGATGCTGCGCGAGCGCGGCGATCAGCGCGCGGGTGTGGCCCAGATCGTCGCCGAGTTGCGAGCAACCGAAGGGATGTTTGAAAGCGTGAATGCCGTCGACGCGGCCAACATGGCGCTGACCCGCAATCCGCGCGACGCGCGTGGCGAGGTTGCCGACGCAGCCGACGGTCGGCAGCACCCAGATTTCGTTGCGCGTCCCGACGCGGCCGTCGGCGCGGACATAGCCTCGAAAGCCGGGTGTCGAACCGGGGGGAATCGCGCGAACCGGCGGCGGCGCATAGTGATAATCATCGTCACCGCCGAGCGCCGTCGCCAGATTATGGCTGTGGACATGCTCGCCGGGCGCGATGTCGGCCAGCGCGATGCCGATCGGAAGACCATATTTGATCACTGCCGTGCCGCGCCCGATAGCGGCGAGAGCGACCTTGTGCCCGCGTGCAATGGGCGCGGCGGCGCGAAGGTCGGCGCCCGCGAGGATCGGCTGGCCCGGCGCAATGTCGGCGATCGCGGTCGCCACATTGTCGCCGCCAGCGATACGGATCGCGCAATTCATCGGATATTCGCTTGCCTTTGACACCGGTGTCTCTTACACCGCTTCGCGGAAGAGGGAAATGAGAAAGATGGCGGCTATCAGCGATCCGGAAAATGTGGCGCGCAAATTAATCGACGCGCGTGCGGGAAAGACACCGCTTACCGTCTATCCCGGTGCGATGCCGCAAACGATGGCGGAGGCCTATGCGATTCAGGATCGGGCGATTGCGCTCGACGGGCGGCGCGTCGGCGGATGGAAGGTCGGACGAATCGCGCCCGAGCTCGTCGACCGCTTCGGCGGCAACCGCCTGACCGGCCCGATCTTTGCCGATGAAATCGTCGATAGCGCCGCCGACCCGGCGATGCCCGTCTATGCCGACGGTTTCGCAGCGGCCGAGGCCGAGGTGCTGCTCTGTTTCGGCGATGTCGGCGCGCGCGATTATGACATCGACAGCGTCAAGCAGTGCATCGTGGATGTCCGCACGGGGATCGAGATCGCGAGTTCCCCCTTTCCCGAAATCAACCGGCACGGCCCCGCGGTGACGGCGTCCGACTATGGCAATAACAAGGGGCTGATCATCGGTCCGTCGATCCCCGACTGGCAGGACGCCGACCTTATCCATATGCCCGTCGAGATGTTCATCGATGGTGCGCCCGTCGGCGCCGCGACGATGGAGGCTATGCTCGACGGCCCGTTCGGATCGGCGCTGTTCCTGATCGGCATCTTGCGGGCGCGCGGCATTGCGATCGCGCCGGGCACCTGGGTGTCGGCGGGGGCGATCACGGGGATTCACGAGGTCCGGCCCGGCCAGCGGGCCGAGGCGCTGTTCGACGGAAACATCCGCGTCGGCTGCACAATCACAAGCTATTAGAAGCAAAGAACGGGAGAGGATGATGGCGCAGGCAATCGCAGACACGGGTGCGGCGGTGCCGGTGCCCCGCGCGGGCCGCTACCGCTGGATGATCGTCGCAGTGCTCTTTGCGGCAACCACCGTCAACTATATCGACCGCACCATGCTCGGCCTGCTCGCGCCGACGCTTGGCACCGAGCTTGGGTGGAGCGAGAATGACTATGGCAACATCGTCACCGCTTTCTAGGCGGCTTATGCACTCGGTTTTCTGGTCATGGGCTGGCTGATCGACCGTTTCGGTCCCAAGATCGGCTATGCGATCGCCATCTCGATCTGGACGATCGGTCATGTCGCGCACGGCTTTGCGTCGTCGGTCGCTTCCTTCATGCTCGCGCGCGTCGTGCTGGGCGTCGGCGAGGCGGGGCATTTCCCCTCGGTCGTCCGCGCGTCGAGCGAATGGTTCCCGCAAAAGGAGCGCTCCTACGCGATCGGCTGGGTCAACAGCGCGACGACGATCGGCGTGATCCTCACCGCGCCGACGGTGGCGCTGTTCATGCGCGTGCTGGGTTTCGACTGGCGCGAAACCTTCATCTACACCGGCATTTTCGGCGTCGTCCTGTTGCTGCTCTGGGTCTGGCTCTACAGCAACCCGCGCGAAAGCGGGAAGGTCAGCGAGGCCGAGCTCGCGTGGATCGAGCATGACCCGCCCGAAAAGGTCCAGCGTATCGGCTGGGGCAGGATCGTCACCAAGCGCGAGGCCTGGGCCTTTGCGGCGGCGAAGTTCCTGACCGATCCGGTGTGGTTCCTGATGCTCTTCTGGCTGCCCAAATATTTTGCCTCGACCTATGACGTCGACCTCAAGATCGTGCTGCTGCCGATGATCATCATGTATCTGTTGTCCGACGTCGGCAGCATCCTTGGCGGCTGGGTGTCGTCAAAGCTGATCCAGACCGGCCGCAGCGTCAATTTTGCGCGCAAGGTGACGATGATCGGCGCCGGTCTGTGCGTCCTGCCGTTGTTGTTTGTCACCGGGCTCGACAATATGTGGCTGGCGGTGGTGCTCATCGGCATTGCGCTCGCGGGGCATCAGGCCTTTTCGTCGACGATCCTGTCGATCCCGCCCGACATGTTCCCGAAACGCGCGGTCGGTTCGGTGATCGGGCTTGGCGGCTTCATGGGCGGCGTCGGGGGGATGATCATGGCGAAGTCGACGGGACTTGTGCTCGACGCGACGGGGGGCAATTACACGATCATCTTCGCCGCCTGCACGACCGTCTATTTCCTTGCGGTGCTTGTGGTGCATGTCCTCAGCCCGCGCCTTGCGCCGGTCGGCGTGGAAGGCGCAAGATAGCGTCATGGCGCACCCGTTGCACCTGTCACCCGACCGCCTCTTTCCGTCCGACCCGGCGCAGCGCGATATCGCGCGCCGACTCTACAAGGAGGTGGCGGGCCTGCCGATCGTCAGCCCGCACGGGCATACCGATCCGGCCTGGTTCGCGGGCAATGCGCCCTTCGGCAATGCGGCGGAGCTGCTGCTCCATCCCGATCATTATGTGTTCCGAATGCTCTATTCGCAGGGGGTGTCGCTCGACGCGCTGGGCATCGGCAACCCGGACGCCGACCCGCGTGAAAGCTGGCGGATCTTTGCGCAAAACTACCATCTCTTTCGCGGCACCCCGTCGCGCATGTGGATGGACTGGGTGTTTGCCGAGGCGTTCGGCTTCGACGTGCAATTTTCGGCCGAGACGTCGGACCATTATTTCGACCGGATCACCGAGGCGCTGGCGACCGACGCCTTTCGCCCGCGCGCCCTGTTCGACCGTTTCGGTATCGAGGTGATCGCCACGACCGAAAGCCCGCTCGACACGCTCGACCATCACGCCGCGATCCGCGCGGCCAACGCCAGCGGCGAATGGGCGGGCCGCGTCATCACCGCCTATCGCCCCGATCCGGTGGTCGATCCCGAGTTCGAGGGTTTTCGCGATAACCTCGAACGCTTTTCCGAACTGTCGGGCGAGGATGCGTTCAGCTATGCCGGCTATCTCGCCGCGCATCGGGGTCGCCGCGCCTTCTTTGCCAGCATGGGCGCGACCTCGACCGATCACGGACATCCGACCGCCGCAACCGCTGACTTGTCCGAAGCCGAGGCTGAAGCCTTGTTTGCGCGCGTTACCGGCGAGACTGTTTGCGCTGCCGATGCCGAGCTGTTCCGCGCGCATATGCTGACGGTGATGGCGGGAATGAGCCTCGACGACGGGCTCGTCATGCAGATACACCCCGGCGCGTTCCGCAACCATAACCCGTGGCTGTTCGCGACCTATGGGCGCGACAAGGGTGCAGATATTCCAACCGCGACCGACTATGTCCACGCGCTGCGTCCGCTCCTCGGAAAATATGGCAACGAAGCCGCGCTGACGATCATCCTCTTCACATTGGACGAGACGAGCTATGCGCGCGAACTCGCGCCGCTTGCGGGCCACTATCCGGCGCTGCGGCTCGGCCCGGCCTGGTGGTTTCACGACAGCCCCGAAGGGATGCGGCGCTTCCGGTCGCAGATGACCGAGACGGCGGGCTTCTGCAACACTGTCGGGTTCAACGACGACACGCGCGCCTTCCTGTCGATCCCCGCGCGGCACGATGTCGCGCGGCGGATCGACTGCGGCTTTCTCGCCGCGCTTGTCGCCGAACATCGGCTGGAGGAATGGGAGGCCGCCGAACTCGCGGTCGACCTCAGCTACAATCTCGCCAAGGCGGCCTACAAGCTGTGAGGCTGGGCGCCGACACGCCGCTGCCTGCATCGGTGCGGCGGCCCCGATACGACCGCGCCGCCCAGGCGGTGGGCATCGTCCATATCGGCATCGGCGCTTTCCACCGCGCGCATCAGGCGGTGTATACCGACGACGCGATGGACGCGGGCGACCGCGACTGGGGCATCGTCGGCGTGTCGCTGCGGTCGGGCGACGTCGCAGCGCAGCTGAACCCGCAGGCGGGGCTCTATACGGTGAGCAGCCGCAGCGCGGCGGGCACACAGCTCCGCATCGTCGGCGCGGTGCGGCAGGTGCTCGTCGCCGCCGCCGATCCGCAAGCCGTGATCGCCGCGATCGCCGCGCCGACAACCCATATCGTCAGCTTCACGGTGACCGAAAAGGGCTATTTGCGCCGCGCCGATGGATCGCTCGACCTTGATGCGGCGGGCGGGGCGTCGAGCCTCTACCGCTTCGTCGGCGCCGCGCTCGCCGCCCGCCAGGCGGCGGGCCTGCCCGGACTGACCCTGCTGAGCTGCGACAATCTGGCGAGCAACGGCGCCGTGCTGCGGCGGCTGATGCGGCAATATCTTGCCGCCCGATACCCGGCGCTGGCCGACTGGTTCGACGCGACCTGCGCCTGCCCCGCAACGATGATCGACCGCATCGTCCCCGCGACCACCGATGCCGACCGCGCGGCGGTCGAGGCCGAACTCGGCGCGCGCGACGAGGGGGCGGTGGTCACCGAAGGCTTCAGCCAATGGGTGATCGAGGATGGCTTCGCGGGCCCGCGACCGCGCTGGGAGGCGGTCGGGGCCGAACTGGTCGCCGACGTCGCGCCCTATGAAGCCGCCAAGCTTCGGATGCTCAACGGCGCGCATTCGGCGCTCGCCTATATCGGGCTGGGGCGCGGACATGATTTTGTCCATCAGGCGATCGCCGATCCTGACATCCGCCCGGTGATCGAACGGCTGATGCGCGACGAAGCCGCGCCGACGATCGACGCCGCGCCGGGGCAGGATCTGGCCGCCTATGCCGATGCGTTGCTGGACCGTTTCGCCAATCCGGCGCTGCATCACCGGCTGATCCAGATCGCGATGGACGGCAGCCAGAAGATTCCGCAGCGCTGGCTCGAAACGCTGGCGTGGCATCAGCGGCGTGGACAGCGGTGCCCCTCGCTTGAAACGGCGATTGCGGCGTGGATTGAATATCTGCGGAGCGGCCATCCGGTCGACGATCCGCTCGCCGAAAAGCTGGGCGAAGCGGCGGCCGATCCGAATGCGACAGAGCGGCTGTTCGGCGAAAGAGGGTTGATCGCCTCCGGGTGGCGGCCGACGTCATAGCTATACTGTGCCCCTGCGAGGGCTGGCGCCGATCTGCCGCCCATGCAGGATAGTGTCCACCGGATATCGGTTCCCGCCTTCGCGGGGATACGATGGCTGTTGAAGGAATGTCGCTGTTCTAAACCGGAACCAGCAGCCCCCGGCTCTCTCTCACCTCGGCATCCAGCCAGTCGATAAACGCCCTGATACGCGGTTGCGGCGCGACGTCGCGGTGAAGCGCAAGCCAGAAGGCGCGCGCGATCGTCTGATCGCCTCGCACGCGGACCAGCGCAGGATCGCCCGCAGCAAGAAAGCAGGGCAGCACGCCCACCCCCGCACCACCGGCGATCATCCGTCGCTGGGCAAGGATCGACGACGAGCGGACATTGGCGCGCAACCCCGGCTCGATTTCGCCCAGATAGTCGAGTTCGGGGGCATACAGAATGTCGGGGATATAGCCGATCACCGGAATGCCCGCGCGCGACAGCGGCGTGGTGCCAACCGCTTCCTGCCAATCGGGGCGGTTCGCCGGGGCATAGAGGCCAAGGCTGTAATCGGCGAGCTTGCGCGTGATGAGCGGACCCTTGCGCGGCCGCGCGAGCAGCACCGCCATATCGGCTTCGCGCCGCGATGGGTTCAGAAACCCCGACGAGGCGACAAGGTCGATCTCAAGCTCGGGGTGCGCCGCGACGAAGCGGCCGAGCCGCGGCGCGATAAAGCTGTTGCCAAAGCCTTCGGAGACGCTGACGCGGAGTTGCCCCGACAGCGCCGATGAACCTTCGGACGCCTTGTGGATGCGCGCCGCTGCCGCCGCCATCGCTTCGGCGTGCGGGACGAGCGCCCGGCCCGCCGCGGTCAGAACGAAACCCGTCGGCGCGCGTTCGAACAAGGTCTGCTGGAGCGCCGCTTCCAGTGCGCTGACCTGGCGGCTTACCGTCGTCGCATCGACACGCAGTGCCGCCGCGGCGCGCGCGAGCGTGCCATGGCGCGCGACCATCAGGAAATATTGCAGCCTGTCCCAATCCATGTCCTGCAATTATGCAGGATAGCACTGCAAGTCTATCCCTTGCAATCGCCCCGCAACTCGGCTGTGGCAGCGGCAACATCTTGTGGGAGACTTGGGTTATGCGACAGATCGACCATCACATCGTCGGCGGTTCCGCCGGCTCCGCCCGCTTTGGCGATGTGCTCGACCCCAATAATGGCGGCGTCCAGGCACGGGTCGCGCTTGGCGACCGCGCCGTTCTCGACCGCGCCGTGGCCGCCGCAAAGGCCGCGCAGCCCGCATGGGCCGCGACCAACCCGCAGCGCCGCGCGCGCGTGATGTTCGAGTTCAAGCGCCTTGTCGAAGCCAATATGAACCAGCTTGCCGAAATGCTGTCGGCCGAGCATGGCAAGGTGATCGCGGACTCGAAGGGCGACATCCAGCGCGGGCTTGAAGTCATCGAGTTCTGCTGCGGCATCCCGCACGTGCTGAAGGGCGAATATACGCAAGGCGCCGGCCCCGGCATCGACGTCTATTCGATGCGCCAGCCGATCGGCATCGGCGCGGGCATAACCCCGTTCAACTTCCCCGCGATGATCCCGCTGTGGATGGGCGGCGTCGCAACCGCGGTGGGCAATGCCTTCATCCTGAAGCCCAGCGAGCGCGACCCGTCGGTGCCGGTGCGCCTGTCGGAGCTGTTTCTTGAGGCGGGTATGCCCGAAGGCATTTTCCAGACCGTCCATGGCGACAAGGAAATGGTCGACGCGATCCTCGACCACCCCGATATCGGCGCGGTCAGCTTTGTCGGCTCGTCGGACATCGCCCATTATGTCTACAACCGCGGCGTTTCGAACGGCAAGCGCGTGCAGGCGATGGGCGGCGCAAAGAACCACGGCATTGTCATGCCCGACGCCGACCTCGATCAGGTGGTGAACGACCTGACCGGTGCGGCCTTCGGTTCGGCGGGCGAACGCTGCATGGCGCTGCCCGTCGTCGTCCCCGTCGGCGAGGACACCGCGAACCGTCTGCGTGAGAAACTTGTCCCCGCGATCGAGGCGCTGCGCGTCGGCGTATCGACCGATGCCGACGCGCATTATGGCCCCGTCGTGACACAGGCGCACAAGGACAAGGTCGAAGGCTGGATCGCCAAATGCGCCGACGAAGGCGCCGAACTGGTGATCGACGGTCGCGGGTTCACGCTTCAGGGGCACGAAAAGGGATTTTTCGTCGGCCCGACCCTGTTCGATCATGTGACGCCCGACATGGAAAGTTACAGGCAGGAAATCTTCGGCCCGGTGCTCCAGATCGTCCGCGCGCCCGATTTCGAAACCGCGCTCGAACTGCCGTCGAAGCATCAGTATGGCAATGGCGTCGCCATCTTTACGCGCAACGGCCATGCGGCCCGCGAATTCGCCGCGCGGGTCAATGTCGGCATGGTCGGCATCAACGTGCCGATCCCGGTGCCCGTCGCTTACCATACATTCGGCGGCTGGAAGCGGTCGGCGTTCGGTGACACCAACCAGCACGGCATGGAAGGGGTGAGGTTCTGGACCAAGGTGAAAACGATCACCGCGCGCTGGCCCGATGGATCGCCCGACGGCGGCAACGCCTTCGTCATCCCGACGATGGGTTGATCGGCAAGCGCCGATGAAACCCGTACGCCGGGTCGGACATTTCTCCGGGCAAAGGAGAAGGACGATGATGCGATGGACGATGCCCGCGGCGCTTGTGCTGCTTGCCGCGTGCGGCGGCGGTCAGGACGGAGAGGCCGGCCCCGAGGACAGCGCCGTGATCGGCCCGGTGCAAAAGGCCGAGCGTGCGGCGCCGCCCGAAAGGCCGACTGCGGGCGCCGAGGCAGCAGCCCCCGCGCCGGACGAGGACGGCGCCCGTGTCGACGGCGATACGCATCCGCCCGAAATCCGGGGACGTTGGGCGCTGAGCGCCGCCGATTGCACGGCGCGCAAGGGCGCCGACCTGACCGTGCTGACGATCGGCGCGACCGATTTGCGCTTCTATGAATCTCACGGCGAACTGGTGCGCGTTCGGCAAAGCGATGCGAACCGCATCGTCGCCGATTATCGGTTCAGCGGCGAGGGCGAGGAATGGGATCGCCGCATGACGCTCACCCTCGCCGACGGCGGCAAGGCGCTCGTGCGCCGCGATACGGGCGAGGGTGCGGTGGCGAACGCGATGCGCTATACGCGCTGTGCCGGATGACGGCGTCGTTTTGAAAGGGAGATTCACCATGGACGTTCGCCTGCTTGTCGTCGCCGCCGCCCTGCCGCTTGCCGCCTGCATGGGCAGCGAGACGCCTGTCGAATCGACCCCGCCGCCGCCCACCGAAATGACGTGCAACGCCGATGCGGCGCAATCCTATGTCGGGCAGACCGCGACCGGGGCTGTCGGCGCGGCGATCCTGAAAGCCACCGGCGCGCGCACGCTGCGCTGGGGGCCGCCGCGCAGCGCGATGACGATGGATTATCGCCAGGATCGTGTGAACATCATGTACGACGACGCCTACAAGATCACGCAGGTCACCTGTGGCTGACGGCGCGCGCCGCAATCATGGCTCGGCGTCCCCGTTCGAGCCGGTTTACGGATACAGCCGCGCGGTGCGTGTGGGCAACCGCATCGACGTCGCCGGCTGTGCGCCGATCGAACCCGATGGCAGCTCGACCGTCGGCGACGCGGGGGTGCAGGCGACGCGCTGCCTGACGATCATCGCCGAGGCGCTCGCCGCACTCGGCGCTTCGCCCGCCGATGTCGTGCGCACACGCATGTATATCACCGACCCCGCCGATGCCGATCTCGTCGGCCGCGCGCATGGCGCCATGTTCGGCGATATCCGTCCGGCATCGACGATGATCGTCATCCCCGCGCTGATCCGCCCCGAATGGAAAGTCGAAATCGAAGCCGAAGCCATCATCATCGAGAAGACCGCATGACCGACCAGTTCCAGCTTACCGACGACCAGCTCGCCATTCAGGATATGGCGCGCAAATTCACCGCCGACCGCATCACGCCCTTTGCGGCCGGATGGGACGAGACGCACCATTATCCCGTCGATGTCTGGAAGGCGGCGGGCGAGCTTGGCTTTGGCGCGATCTATGTTGCGGAGGAGTCGGGCGGCATCGGGCTCGGACGGCTCGAGGCGGCACTCATCATGGAGGCGATGGCCTATGGTTGTCCCGCAACCAGCGCCTATGTCTCGATTCACAATATGGCGACGTGGATGATCGACCGTTTCGGGAGCGCGGCGATCAAGGAACGGTTTTTGCCGAGCCTCGTCAGCATGGACAAAATTGCGAGCTATTGCCTGACCGAGCCGGGTTCGGGATCGGATGCCGCTGCGCTCAAGACGACGGCAAGGCGCGACGGCGACCATTATGTGCTGAACGGCACCAAACAGTTCATATCGGGCGCGGGGGTCAACGACATCTATGTCTGCATGGTCCGCACCGGCGAGGAAAAATCGAAGGGGATCAGCTGTCTCGTCGTCGAAAAGGACACGCCGGGCCTCAGCTTCGGCGCGCCGGAGAAAAAGCTTGGCTGGAACGCATCCCCCACGGCCCAGGTGATCTTCGAGGATTGCCGCGTGCCCGCGGACAATCTCGTCGGCGCCGAAGGCGACGGTTTCCGCTTCGCGATGGCGGGGCTCGACGGCGGCCGCCTCAATATCGGCGCCTGCTCGCTCGGCGGCGCGCAGCGCTGTCTCGACGAGGCGATCGCCTATACCAAGGACCGCCAGCAGTTCGGGCAACCGATCGCCGATTTCCAGAACACCCAGTTCATGCTCGCCGACATGGCGACCGACCTGGAGGCCGCGCGGGCGCTGCTCTATATCGCCGCGGCGAAAGTCACCGCGAACGCCCCCGACAAGTCGCGCTTCTCGGCGATGGCGAAGCGGCTCGCGACCGATAACGGCAGCAAGATCGTCAATGACGCGCTGCAATTGTTCGGTGGTTATGGCTATTTGAAGGATTATCCGATCGAGCGTTTCTGGCGTGACCTGCGCGTCCATTCGATCCTTGAAGGGACCAACCAGGTGATGCGGATGATCGTCGGAAGGGATTTGCTGCGCCAATGACCGAAGATTTATTGATTTCTGCGGACGGCCGCGTCGGCCGCATCTCGCTCAATCGCCCCAAGGCGATTCACGCGCTGAACCTTGCAATGTGCCAGGCGATGATCGACGCGCTCGTCAAATGGCGCGCCGACGATGGCATCGAAGCGGTGACCATCGACCATAGCGAAGGACGCGGTTTCTGCGCCGGCGGCGACATAAGGATGCTTGCGAAAAGCGGCGCCGGGGATGGAAAGGAAGCGCGGGCCTTTTTTCACACCGAATATCGGCTCAATCATCTGCTCTTTACCTATCCCAAGCCCGTCGTCGCCTTCATGGACGGCATCACCATGGGCGGCGGGGTCGGCATTTCGCAGCCCGCCAAATATCGCGTCGCGACCGAGCATACGCGCTTTGCGATGCCCGAGACGGGGATCGGCCTGTTTCCCGATGTCGGTGGCGGCTGGTATCTGCCACGGCTCGAAGGCCGCGTCGGGCAATATCTGGCGCTCACGGGCGCACGGCTCGACGGCGCCGATTGCCTCGCGCTCGGCCTCGCGACGCATTATCTGCCGTCGGAAAAGCTTGCCGAGGCAAAGGCGCGCATCGCCGCGCATCCCGATCGCATCGGCGGTATTTTGGGCGAACTGTCGATCACCGCACCGCCCGCCACGATCACCCATCAGATCGACAGGATCAACCGGCTGTTCGCGAGCGATACCTATGAGGAGATCCTCGCCGCGCTCGAATCCGATGGCGGCGAATGGGCGGAAAGGGAGCTTGCAACCCTGCGCAGCAAATCGCCGCAGACGTGCAAGGTGGCGCTGCGACAGCTCAAGGAGGGGGCGGAGATGCACGATTTCGCCGCCGAGATGGCGCAGGAATATGCAATCGGCAGCCGCGTCGTGACGATGCATGACTTCATCGAGGGTGTGCGCGCGCTGATCATCGACAAGGACAACAGCCCGCGATGGAATCCGCCGACGCCCGAGGCGGTGACCGACGACTGGATCGACGCGATCTTTGCGCCGTTGCCCGAGAATGAGAAATGGACCCCGCTCGCCTAGACCGTCGCCCCCGCAAGGGCGGGGGCCGGTTGCGGCAACTCGCCAACGGCCCCCGCCCTTGCGGGGGCGACGGAGAATGAAAAATGACATACGAAACCCTGCTCGTCGAAACGCGCGGCGCCGTCACCCTGGTGACGCTCAACCGCCCGCAGGCGCTGAATGCGCTCAATTCGGGCGTGCTCGACGATCTGATCGCCGCCTTCGCCGCCTTCGAGGCCGACGCCAGCCAGCGCTGCGCCGTGCTCACCGGCGCGGGTGACAAGGCGTTCGCCGCGGGCGCCGACATCAAGGAAATGGCCGACAAGCCGGCGGCCGATTTCTATCTCGAAGATTTCTTCTCGAAATGGACGAGCGATTTCGTGAAGAAGGTTCGCAAGCCGTGGATCGCCGCGGTCAACGGCTTTGCGCTCGGCGGCGGCTGCGAACTCGCGATGATGGCCGATTTCATCATCGCGTCGGACAAGGCAAAGTTCGGCCAGCCCGAAATCAAGCTCGGCGTCGCGCCCGGCATGGGCGGATCGCAGCGGCTGACCCGCGCGGTCGGCAAGGCGAAGGCGATGGAAATGTGCCTGACCGGCCGGATGATGGACGCCGAGGAAGCCGAACGGTCGGGGCTCGTTGCGCGCGTCGTGAGCCATGAAAGCCTCATCGACGAGGCGGTAAAGACCGCGACGCTCATCGCGTCGATGCCGCCGATGGCCGCGATGGTGAACAAGGACATGGTCAACGCGGCCTATGAGACGACGCTCGACCAGGGCCTGATCTACGAACGCCGCCTGTTCCAGATCCTCGCCGCGACCGAGGACAAGATGGAAGGCATGGCCGCCTTTATCGAGAAACGCGAAGGCGTGTGGAAGGGGCGGTGACATGAAGATCGCATTCATCGGACTCGGCAATATGGGCGGCGGGATGGCCGCGAATCTCGCGAAAGCAGGCCATGACGTCCGCGCCTTTGATCTCAACGAGGACGCGCTGGCGCGGGCGGTGGAGGCAGGCTGCGCCCGCACCGCGTCGGCTGCCGAAGCCGTCACCGGTGCCGACGCGGTGGTCACGATGCTGCCCGCGGGCAAGCATGTCGCCGCGGTCTACGATGCCGATGTCTTCCCGAACGCGGCGCCCGGCACATTGCTGCTCGACTGCTCGACGATCGACGTTGCAACCGCGCGCGCCAATATCGAGGCTGCGACGGCCAGGGGCCTCGTCGCGGTCGATGCGCCGGTGTCGGGCGGCATCGCGGCCGCCAACGCCGGAACGCTGACCTTCATGGTCGGCGGGACGGGCGAGGGGTTTGCGCGCGCCGAACCGATTCTCGCCAAAATGGGCAAGGCGGTGATCCACGCGGGTGATGCGGGGGCGGGGCAGGCGGCGAAAATCTGCAACAACATGCTGCTCGGCGCGTCGATGGTGGCGACGTGCGAGACGCTCGCGCTTGCACAGAAGCTCGGCCTCGATCCGCAGACATTTTTCGACATCGCCAGCGTGTCGTCGGGGCAATGCTGGTCGCTGACCAGCTATGCACCGCTTCCCGGCGTCGGGCCGACGACACCCGCCGACAATGATTACAAGGGCGGTTTTGCGGCGGCGCTGATGCTCAAGGATCTGCGCCTCGCGATGGAAGCTGCCGCCAGCGTCAACGCCGATGTGCCGATGGGGGCAAAGGCGCGCGAGCTTTACGAAGCGTTTGTCGAGGTCGACACGGAAGGGCACGACTTTTCGGCGATCATCCGCACCTTGCAGGGTTGATTGCCCTCGACTTGTCGCGCCTTCCGGGGCTAAGGCCGCGCGCGAATCAAGAAAAGACAGGATTTCTCCCATGCGTATCGACCTCATTCCGGCGGGCGACAACCCGCCCGAAAGCCTCAACGTCCTGATCGAAGTGCCGATCGGCGGCGAGCCGGTGAAATATGAGTTCGACAAGGCGTCGGGCGCGCTGTTCGTCGACCGCTTCCTGCACACGCCGATGCGCTATCCCGCCAATTACGGTTTCATTCCACACACGCTCGGCGACGATGGCGACCCGTTGGACGCGCTCGTCGTCGCACGCTCGCCAATCGTTGCGGGGGCGGTGGTCAAATGCCGCCCGATCGGCGTGCTGATGATGGAGGACGATGCCGGCGGCGACGAAAAATTGCTCTGCGTGCCGGTGAACAAGACCTTTCCCTATTACAAGGATGTCGCGAGCTACACCGATATGCCGCCGATCGTGCTGCAACAGATCGAGCATTTCTTTACTCATTACAAGGATCTCGAACCCGGCAAATGGGCCAAGCTCAATGGCTGGGGCGATGTCGACGAAGCCAGGCGCATCATTGTCGAAGCGGTCGAGCGCGCGAAAAAAGTCGGCTTCTGAAACATATGTCGCCCCTGCGAAGGCGGGGGGACGCTATCGGCTTGCGCCAGACGCGTCGTGCAGGATCGCCAACGGCCTGCGCCTTCGCGGCGGCGACGATTCAAGCATTCGGCTTCGGTGCCGTCGCGGGCGCGGGCATCGAGCGCACGTGCAGGTCGCGCTGCGGATAGGGGATTTCGATCCCCGACTCCTGAAACCTGTCCCAGATGCGCAGAAAGACGTCGCCCTTGATATTGCCGATCCCGGCCTCAGGGTCGGTGATCCAGAAGCGCACTTCATGGTCGACGCTGCTGTCGCCGAAAGCGGTGATCCAGCACACCGGCGCGGGCTCGGCCAGCACGCGCTTCGTCTGGCTGGCCGCTTCGATCATCAGCTGCTGCGCCAGCCGCAGGTCGGTGCCATAGGCGACTCCCACCGCGATGCTCACGCGCACCGCACGGCTCGAATAGCTCCAGTTTTCGACCTCCTGCGTCATCAGGATTTCGTTGGGGATCAGATGCTCCTTGCCCTCGCGCGTGATCACCGACACCGCGCGAACACCGATCTTGTTCACCCAGCCAAAGCTGTCGCCAACGGCGATGACGTCGCCCGGCTTGATCGATCGGTCCATCAACAGGATGATCCCCGCGATCAGATTGCCGACGGTTTTTTGCAGCCCGAAACCGATTGCCAGCCCGAGCGCGCCTGAAAACACCGCAAAGGCGGTGAGGTCGATACCCAATATGTCGATGCCGACAAAAAAGGCGGCGACGATAATCACCACCGCCGAAATCTTTTCGATGAGCAACCGCTGTGTCGGATCGAAACGATCGCTGCGCCTGATGGCCCGGCGCAGCACGCGCGTCGCGAGCCGCACCAGCGTGAAGAGAATGACCACGGTCACCAGCAGGTTGACGACGGTGAGCAGCGAGAAGTGCCGCGCACCGATCGAGAAGCCAAAGGCGTCCAGCCGCTCCTGCAGCAGTTCCAGCCCGCCGACCGCACGTGACAACATGACGACGAGCGCGACCAATGCCGCCGTCAGCGCCGTCCCGTCTCCGAGCCCCACGCCGATCAGAATATGCCGCACCAGCGCTGCGACGCCGAATGCGAACAGCAGGTTCAGCAGCAGCAACGCATAGGGGTGCCAGGGCCAGAGCGCCCCTGCGATACCGACGATCAGCAGCGCGGCGGTCCAGCCGAGAATTGCGCCGGCGCGTTCGGTGAGCGGCCCGCGCGCGCCGAAATCCTGCCCGTGCAGCCAGTCGGCAAGCCGCGGCCCGATCCGCCTGCTGGCGAGCCGGTTCGCGGCGAGTGCGAGCACAGCCAGCGCCGCGGCGACGCCGAGCTCAACCAGTTGCGCTTCGGCAAGCGCCGGAAAACCCATGCGGGCGAGCAGGGCGTCGAGGCTGTTCACGCCGTCATCGCGGCAAAGCCGCGCGCGAGGTCGGCGATCAGGTCGGCGGGGTCTTCGAGCCCGATCGACAGGCGAACCAGCGGGTCGGGGTCGGCCCAGCGCGTCGCGGTGCGGATGCCTGCGGGGTCGGCGGGCACGATCAGGCTTTCATAACCGCCCCAGCTGAAACCGATGCCGAAATGACCGAGCGCGTCGATGAAGCGTGTGCGTGCCTCCTCGTCGGCGCCCTTCAGCGTAAAGCCGAACAGCCCGCTGGTGCCTGCAAAATCGCGCGACCAGATGGCATGGCCCGCGTCGCCGGCCAGGGCCGGGTGGAGCACACGGCCGACCTCGCCGCGCGCCGCAAGCCAGCGCGCGACCGCAAGGCCGTTCTCGCCATGCCGCTGCATCCGCACGTCGAGCGTGCGCAGCCCGCGCAACATGAGTGCGCAATCGTCGGGCGACACCGACTGGCCGAGCTGATAGGCGGCGCTGCGCAGCTTCGGCCACACCGCGCGCGTCGCGGTGAGCGAGCCCATCATGGCGTCGCTGTGCCCGCCGACATATTTGGTAAGGCTTATCATCGCGACATCGACCCCGTGCGCCAGCGCGGGAAAGAGCAAGGGCGTCGCCCAGCTATTGTCGATCATCGTCAGCACGCCGCGCGCGCGCGCGACGCGGGTGATCGCGGGCACATCCTGCACCTCGAAAGTCAGGCTGCCCGGTGATTCGAGGAAGATCAGCTTCGTTTCCGGGCGGATCAGCGCGGCAATCTCCGCGCCGACAAGCGGATCATAATAGGTCGTTTCGACCCCCAGTCGCCGCAGCATCCCGTCGCAGAAGGCGCGCGTCGGTTCATAGGCGCTGTCGACCATCAGCAGATGATCGCCGGGCGACAAGAGCGCGAGCAGCCCCGCCGAATTGGCGGCGACACCCGAAGGATAGAGCAGCGTCCCCTCGGCCCCCGGCTCCATCGCGGTCAGCGCGTCGGCAAGCGCCCACACCGTCGGCGTCCCGCGGCGGCCGTAATAGAGCCTGTCGTGGGTCGCATGGCCACGCGCCTTCAGATCGGCAACATTGTCGTAAAGGATGGTCGAGGCGCGCCAGACGGGCGGATTGACGATGCCGCCGCCCAGCCGCGGGTCGCCGGTCCATTCGGGCCGTCGTCCGCCCTGCACAAGCTTTGTGGACGGGCGGAGGCTGTCGTCGTCATTCGTCATCGGCCAATCGTAGCGAAGCGCTAGGTAAAATCCAGTGGCCCACCGGCAAAGCCGACCACGAGCCCCGCCACCGAACAGATCGCGAGCACCGGCACGATCCCCATTCTGAAGCGAAAGAGCAGCAGCGCCGCGAGCAGCGCCAGTGCCAGTGCGCGAGGATCGAGGCTGGCGAGCACCGGCAGCTCCGTGCCCCATCCGCTACGGACAAGCTCGCGGAACAGCACATGCAGCGCAAACCACAGCGCCAGGTTGGCGATCACGCCGACGACCGCCGCGGTCACCGCCGCCAGCGCGCCCTTCAGTCCTGCCGCACGCTCGAGCCGGTCGATCCACGGCGCAAAGGTGAAAATCCACAGGAAACAGGGCGCAAAGGTGACCCACAGCGTCAGCCCCGCACCCAGCAACGCCGCAATAAATGGCGTAAAGGGCGCCGCATCGCGATAGGCGGCAAGAAAGCCGACGAACTGCGTTACCAGAATCAGCGGTCCCGGCGTCGTTTCGGCGAGTCCCAGCCCGTCGGCCATCTCGCCGGGCCGCAGCCAGCCGAACCCCGACACCGCTTCCTGCGCCATATAGGCGAGCACCGCATAGGCGCCGCCGAAGGTTACCACCGCGAGCTGCGAGAAAAAGACGCCGATGTCCCACAGGACATGTTCCTGTCCCAGGGTTACGAGGATCAGCAGCATCGGCGCCGCCCAGATCGCGCCCCACATGAGCATCGCCGCAACGCTTTGCCGCCACGGGGAGCGTGCGTGCACAATCGGCGCCGCCGCAGCGGGCGCGAGCTTGAGCCAGCCCGGCCGCCAGCGCCCCGCTGCCCAGCCGGTCAGCAGCGCTGCCAGAATGACGAGCGGGAAGGGGAAGGTCAAAATAGCGACGGCGACGAAGGAAGCGGCAGCGATGCTGCGCTGCAGCGGCGTCTTGAGCGCACGTCCGGCGATGCGCAGCAACGCCTGCACCACGATCGCCAATACCGCCGCTTTTATGCCAAGGAACAGCGCAGCGAACCAGTCCAGTCCCGCCGCCATCACATAAAGCATCGACAGGCCGAGCATCACCAGCGCGCCCGGAATAATGAACAGCAGCCCTGCTGCCAGACCACCCTTCAGCCCGTGCAGCCGCCAGCCGATCCAGGTCGCGAGTTGCTGCGCCTCGGGCCCCGGCAGCAGGTGGCAGAAATTGAGCGCATGGAGAAAGGTCGCCTCGTCGACCCAGCGGCGCTCATCGACGAACTCGCGGTGCATCAGCGCGATCTGCCCGGCGGGGCCGCCGAAACTCAAACATCCGATCCGCGCATAAGCGCGCACCGCTTCTGCAAAACCGGGGGTTACGGGATCGGCAAAATCGGTCATCGTCATGCTTCTCCAGCCGGCAAAGCCGGGTGAAAAAACAACGCTTGGGCGAATGCCTGACCGGGAGGTTGTCTTGCCCCGATGCCGCGAGATTAGCGCGGCGCCGGGACGCGACAAGCACAAAAAGGCATTGCGGGGCGAAAGCCGCGCTTCGTGCGTCAGGCCGCGCCGGTCGCCTTGGGCGTCGCGGCATCGGCGCCCCATTCGAGCCAGCTACCGTCATAGACCGCGACATCGTCCTTACCGAGCAGATGCGCTCCAAAGGCGACGACGGCGGCGGTCATGCCGCTTCCGCAGGTTGCGACGAGCGGCTTGTCGAGGTCGATTCCGGCGGCGTCGAAAGCGGCCTTGAGGTCATCGCCGCGCTTCCAGGTGCCGTCGGCGTTGAACAATTCGCCGTGCGGCAGGTTGCGCGATCCCGGAATATGGCCGGGCGCCAGGCCGGGGCGCGGGTCGCGTTCCTCGCCGGTGAAGCGCGCCGAGGGGCGCGCGTCGACCACCTGTTCGGCACGACTGTCGAGATTGGCGAGCATCTGTTCCTTGGTCCGCACCGCCTTGGCGTCGCGCCACACGGTGAAGTGGCGGTGGCGCAGCGTTTGCTTGCCCATTTCGAGCGCGCGGCCTTCGACCTTCCACTTGGCGAGGCCGCCGTCGAGCAGCGCGACGTCGTGTGCGCCGAACAATTTGAGCAGCCACCAGGCGCGCGCCGCACTCTTGAGTGGGCTGTCGTCATACAGCACGATGCGGCTGCCATCGCCCAGGCCGAGCGACTGCATGCGGCTTGCGAATTTTTCGGCGGGCGGCGCCATATTCTCGATCGCGCTCGACGTGTCGGTCAGTTCGGCCAGGTCCATGAACACCGCGCCGGGAATGTGCCCCGCCTCATATTCGGCGCGCGCGTCGCGATCGGTCCCCAGGAATTTCGTCGCATCAACGACCCGCAGGTCCGATGCCCCCAGTTCGCGTTCCAGCCAGTCGGTTGAAACCAAGGCGTCCATGTCATGCTCCTGTTACCGCCGGTCGGGAACCGTTTTGCCTGTTCCTCGTCCGGCCATCCTGCTGTGGCTTCTTTCCGGGGATGATCAGCCTATGCCCCCACCTGTGCTTTTTCAAGCGGGTCCGCTCTGCCCCAGCCTTTGCTGCACCGCAACAACAAAAGCGGCGGATTGCCGCCCTGCGCGCCTATTGGCTGCGGCGAATCGCGGTCGGCCGGGCGGCGGGGCGATCGACCACATAGGCGGCGCGGTCGAGCGCGAGCGGCGCAAGCTTGTCGCTGCCAGCCCCCTGTTCGCGACCGAGGACGAAGCTGCCCGCATTCTGCCCGAAGGCGTCACCTTCGCCTTCCCAATGATAGGTGACGTCGATCGCCATCACGGGGACGAGCATCGGCTTTCCGCCGATCATCAGCGGTTCGATCGCGGCGCGCGGCAGCATCACTTCGGTCGACAACAGCTCGCCCGCGCCGGGCGCGAGCATCATGTCGTCGCGCAGCACGCTGCCGCCCGCGCCGTCGAAGAAGCGGCCGAGCACCGGTTCGGTCATCGCCGATCCCTGATTCAGCGCGATGCGCACCATCAGCCCGGTCGCATCCGCGCTGCCCTGGTTGACCAGGTTGAGCGCAAAGCCGACCGCGACATGATCGGCGGCAAAGCGAATGGTGCGAATCTCGAGCGCCATGGCGACGATCGCGCGGCGTTCGGCCGCCGGGCGCGTGACGAGCGGCGAAGCCGGGCGTGGTGCCGTCGGGGCCGGTGCTGTCGGGGCCGGTGCTGTCGGGGGCGGTGCGGGCGGGCGCGCCGTTGCGGCTTTGGCGAGCGGCGACGGGGCGGGACGCGCAGCGGGGGGCGGCGATGCGGCTTCGGGCGTATCGTCCAGCGCCGGCCCCACGGGCGATGCGCGGCGGCGCCAGTACCAGAGGCCTGCGCCCAGGGCCGCGAGCACGGCGAGCGCCCACGCCCAGGCCGGGGTGCCGGGCGAGGGCATGTTGGCCGCGGAAACGTCATCGGCCGGTTCGCGCGTGACAGGGTCCGGCGCGGATGGTTGCGAATTGACCGGCGGCAACGCCTCCGCGTCGGCCGCTGGGTCGATCTGCGGCGCGGGCGTCGGCGTGGTCGCGCGCTGCGCCTCGGATGCTGCGGGTGCCGGGCGTCGGGCGGCCGCCGGATCGGGCGCCGCTGGCGGTTCGGGCTGGGTCGGGACGACGCGCGGCGGGATGGCGGGCGCTGTCGGCGTGGGCGTGGGTGCAGGCGTCGGCTGGCCGCGGCGCTCGCCCGGCGCGACGGGCGGCAGGCCGTTGTCGGCGGGCCCCTGCACGCCCGGCGCGCGGCCATCGTCTTCGGGCTGGAGGCGGAAATCGATCTGGCGCGGCGGATTTTGGGTGGCGGTTCCGCTGTCTTGTGCGCCCGCGGACGCGCTCGCGGCCAGCATCGCTGCTGCCAGCGCGACCCGTGCCGCCCGAACCTGACCGAATATCCGCACGCTCATCTTGTCCGCGATCCCAAACCGTCCATATCTCGCCCACGCCGCTGAATTGGCGCTGAACCCCGCGGCCCGTCGTCCCACGAGGTCGGTGACATCGGCCGCGCTGCGCACTAGAGCGATTCCATGACCGATTCCACCCCCTCGCCGCTTGCGCCCAAACATCTCGGCCAATCGAGCGAACTGCCTGCCTCGCCCGAGGTCGCGGTGCTCGACTATGTGCCCAATCCCCGCGTGGGCGAGCTTTACCTCGTCCGCTTCGCCGCACCCGAGTTCACGTCGCTCTGCCCGGTGACCGGCCAGCCCGATTTCGCGCATCTGGTGATCGATTATGCGCCGGGCAGGACGATCGTCGAATCGAAAAGCCTCAAGCTGTTCCTCGGTTCCTTCCGCAACCATGCCGGTTTCCACGAGGATTGCACCGTCGGTATCGGCCGCCGCCTGTTCGACGAGATGCAGCCGCAATGGCTGCGCATCGGCGGTTACTGGTATCCGCGCGGCGGCATTCCGATCGACGTGTTCTGGCAGTCGGGGCCGCCGCCCGCGGGGCTGTGGCTCCCCGACCAGGGCGTTGCGCCCTATCGCGGGCGGGGCTGATCTTTCATCTTTCCGTCACATTTTGTTGACACTGGTGTAAACGTTATGACGACAGCCTCGCTTCCGCACGACCATCCCATTGCCGTCGGCGCCGACGCGATCGACTTCATGGGGCATGTAAACAATGCCCATTATTTGAGCTGGGTGCAGGACGCGGTGCTGTCGCACTGGCGCAAGATCGCGCCGCCCGAAGCCGTGGCGGCACATCTCTGGGTCGCGCTCAAGCATGAAATCACCTATCGCCGCCCCGCCTTCCTCGACGATCAGGTCATCGCGACGGTCATCCTCGAAAAGGTGCAGGGCGCGCGCGCCTTTTACGAAACGATCATTCGCCGCGGCGAGGAAGTGCTGGCCGAGGTCAAGTCGAGCTGGTGCTGCATCGACGCCGAAACGCTGCGCCCCGCGCGGCTCGCGAGCGATGTGATCGCGCGCTTCTTTCCCGGCGAAAAGGGTTGAGGCGCCTATCTCAGTAAAAATCGGCGGTTTCGCCGCCGTCGCGCCGTCGCGTGCGGTGAACCTGCGCCGGCGCGTCGCGGCTGCCGCTCCGCACCTCCAGCCGCCCATCCACGCGTCGGACCTCGGCGGGCGCCAGGATGCGCACGCGCGCGATGCCGACGGCGCTCGCCTGCGGCCGCTCGGGCATCGGTGCGGCGGCCGGTGCGCTCGCGGCGAGCAACAGGGCGGCGGCAAGGGGCATGGCGTTCATGCTCTGCCCTAACGGCAGGTCTTGCCAGCGCCTTAACCCTGAATCGCAGTTTTTCGGTCATGGCTGCGGCGCGTTGGGGGCAAGGAAAAGGCCGCCTGCCCCAATGCGGGACAGGCGGCCTTTCAATTTATAACCCGCCCGGCTCCGGCGGAGGCACAGGCCCATCGCCGGTCGGCGCCGTTGCCAGCCCCGCCGGCGATGGGTCCCTATCGGGCTGACCATGCTCCCGCGCGGGGACACAGGGCTTTTCCGGCGCGATCAGAAACCCGCCTTGGCTTCCGCTTTTTCTTTCAGCAATGGCGCGATCTCGAACCCGTGCTTTTCCAGCGCCGCGACAATCTTGTCGGTGCCTTCCAGCCCCGCCCAGAACATCGGGCCGCCGCGATAGACCGGCCAGCCATAGCCATAGATCCACACGACATCGATGTCGCTCGCGCGTTGCGCCTTGCCTTCCTGGAGAATCAATGCGCCTTCGTTGACCATCGGATAGAGGGTGCGTTCGATGATCTCCTGATCGGTGATCTCGCGCTTCTCGACGCCCGCCCGCGCACGGAACTCCTCGATAATCTCGGCGACGCGCGGGCTTTCCGACGGCTGGCGCTTGTCGTCATAATCGTAAAAGCCCGCCTGTTTCTTCTGCCCCCAGCGGCCTTCGGCGCACAGCGCGTCGCGGATGCTTTCGATGCGGTTCGGGTCGCGGTGCCAGCCGATGTCGACGCCGGCGAGGTCGCTCATCTGGAACGGTCCCATCGGCATGCCGAAGTCGACATGCACCTTGTCGACCTGCGCCGGGGTCGCGCCTTCGAGCAGCAGTTTCATCGCTTCGACCTGGCGCGGTTTCAGCATCCGGTTGCCGATGAAGCCGTCGCACACGCCCGCGACGACGGCGACCTTGCCGATCTTCTTGCCGATGGCCATCGCCGTGGCCAGCGCATCGGGCGCGGTCTTGTCGCCGCGCACGACTTCGAGCAGCTTCATCACATTGGCGGGCGAGAAGAAATGCATGCCGAGCACGTCGCCGGGGCGGTTGGTCGCGGTCGCGATCTCGTCGATGTCGAGATAGGAGGTGTTCGATGCGAGGATCGCGCCGGGCTTGGCAATCTTGTCGAGCTTGCCGAAAATATCCTTCTTGACGTCCATATTCTCATAGACCGCCTCGATGATGAGGTCGCAGTCGGCAAGGTCGTCCAGCTCAAGCGACGGGGTGATCAGACCCATCATCGCATCGACCTGTTCGGGCGTGAAGCGGCCCTTGGCGGCGGAGGCGTCGTAATTCTTGCGCACGACGCCGAGCCCGCGGTCGAGCGCATCCTGCGCCATTTCGACGATCGTGCAGGGGATGCCCTTTTGCAGAAAGTTCATCATGATGCCGCCGCCCATCGTGCCGGCACCGATGATGCCGACCTTTTTGACGTCGCGCAGCTGTGTGTCCTTGGGCAGGCCGTCGATCTTGGCGGCCTGGCGTTCGGCGAAGAAGATATGGCGCTGCGCCGCCGACTGGCTGCCGAACATCAGTTTCATGAACTGTTCACGCTCGAATGCCAGGCCTTCGTCGAAGGGCAGGCGCGTCGCGGCTTCGACGCAGGCGAGATTGGCGTAAGGCGCCTCGAACCCGCGCCAGCGCTTGGCGTTCTTCGCCTTCAGCTCCTCGATAAAGGCAACATCGCCGAACACGGGGCGTTCGCGCGTCGGGCGCGGGCCATCGGCGATCTTCGCGCGCGCAAAGGCGATGGCATCGGCGGCCAGACTGTCCTCGCCCGCCAGTTCGTCGACCAGCCCCATTTCCTTCGCCTTGGGCGCCGGAACCGGATCGCCGGTCGAGGTCATCGTCGCGGCGGCCTCGACACCGACGATGCGCGGCAGGCGCTGCGTGCCCCCCGCGCCGGGGAGCAGGCCGAGCTTGACTTCGGGAACGCCGAGCTTTGCCGAAGGCACGGCGATGCGGTAATGGCAGACGAGCGCGGTTTCGAGCCCGCCGCCGAGCGCCGTGCCGTGGATCGCCGCGACGACGGGTTTCGGTGCCGCTTCGATGCTGTTCAGCACCGCGTTGAAATCGGGACCGCGCGGCGGCTTGCCGAACTCGCTGATGTCGGCGCCCGCGATAAAGGTCGCCCCGGCGCAGCGCAGCACGATGGCTTTCACGCTGTCATCCGCAAGCGCCGCGGCGAAATTATCCTCGAGGCCCTGGCGAACGTGCCAGGACAGTGCGTTCACAGGCGGATTGTTGACGATGATGACGGCGATTTCGCCATCCTTTTCCATGGTGACGGATATGGGGGTATCTTCGGTCATGGGAGAACTCCTTGGGTCTAGGGATCAGTCATCAATCGCGGCGTGGATCAATGTCTTGACCTCGCGCCGCACGGGATAGGTGGAAGAGGGCATCAGCTGGGTCATGAAGACCATGCAGATTTCCTCGACCGGATCGACGAAGAAGCCGGTCGAGAACATGCCGCCCCAGTAAAAATCGCCCGCCGAGCCGGGAATGCCCGCGCGCGCCGGATCGAGCGTCACCGCAAAGCCGAGCCCGAAGCCGACGCCGGCATTTTCATCCTCGCTGAACACGCCGACGCTGTGCTCTGTCAGGTCGCCGCCGCCGACAAGGTGGTTCGACGTCATCAGGTCGAGCGTCTTGCGGCTGATGATGCGCGTGCCTTCCAGCTTGCCGCCGCCGAGCAGCATCAGGCAGAAACGGTGATAGTCGGCGAGCGTTGAAGCCAGCCCGCCGCCCCCCGAATGGAAGCTCCGGTCCTTTGCCCAGCGGCTGCGCTTGCCTTCGTCGAAACCCTGCATCTTGTCGCTCGGGTGAAAGGCGTAAGCGTCGGTCAGCCGGTGCTGCTGGTCGGCGGGCACCTTGAAGCCGGTGTCGACCATGCCGAGCGGGCCGAAAATGCGCTCCTGCAACACCTGCGCAAATGGTTTGCCCTCGATCCGCTCGATCACCGCGCCGAGCACGTCGGTCGCCATCGAATAATTCCAGTGCGCGCCGGGGTCGAACTGGAGCGGGATTTTGGCGAGCGCGGCGATGAAGCTGTCCATCGTATAATCGGCGTCGAAGTCGTCGATGCGCGCCTTGCGATACGCCGCATCGACCGGCGTGCGTTCCTGGAAACCATAGGTCAACCCCGACGTATGGCGCAGCAAATCGACCATGCGGATCGGCGACGCGGGCGGCCGAGTCACAAAGGGCACATTGCCGCCGCCCGCGACAAAAACGCCGGTATCTTTGAACTCGGGGCAGAATTTCACGAGCGGATCGCCGAGCGCGACCTTGCCCTCCTCGACCAGCATCATGAAGGCGACGCTGGTGATCGGCTTGGTCATGCTCGCGATACGAAAGATCGCGTCCTCTTTCAGCGGCTCGCCGGGCCGCGCTTCGCCGATGCACGAACGATGCGCAATCTCGCCGCGCCGCGACACCAAAGTCGCCGCGTGCGGCAGCCGGCCGGCGCCGACATATTTGGCCTCAAGAAAGGCGGGAATGCGGTCAAGCCGGGCCGTATCGAAACCGTGAACCATATCTATCCTGTCAATGCGATGTCTGGCCAAGCAGCTGGCGCGTTACCGGATGCGAACTGGTGAGGCCGCCGTCAACCGCGATCGCCTGTCCGTTGACATAGCTTGCCTGATCGCTGGCCAGGAACAGCGCGACATTGGCCAACTCCTCGGGCTGAGCGGCGCGCTTCAGCGGGTTGAGCTGGCCCAGCTTGTGCGTAACATCCTTGGCGCGCGCATAATCGAAGGTCGGCTTGGTCATCCCCGTTTCGGTGAGGCCGGGACAGATGGCGTTGACGCGCACGCCGCTGGTGGTCAGTTGCTGCGCGGCGACCTTGGCGAGGTTGATGACCCCCGCCTTCGACGCCGAATAGGCGCCGGGACCGGCGCCCGAATTGAGCCCGGCGACGCTCGCGGTCAGCACGATCGCGCCGCCGCGGCCCTGGTCGACCATCGCTTTACCAGCATGTTTCACCATCAGCGCGGGGCCAATCAGGTTGACGCGCAGCGTTTCGGCCCAGGCGGCGGGATCGAAATCGAAAATGCCGCCCATGTCGCCGATGATCCCGGCGTTGGCGAAAGCAACGTCGAGGCCGCCGAAGCGCTCCTTCGCGGCGGCGACGAGCGCCGCCACATCGGTTTCGATCCCCGCGTCAATCTCCATCGCGACCGCATCGCCCCCGGCGTCCTTCACCAGTTGCGCCGTTTCATGCACCGCCGCCGTCTTGTCGCCGAGCACCAGCTTCGCGCCTTCGGCGGCGAAGCGCAGCGCGCTCGCCCGGCCGATGCCCGATCCCGCGCCGGTGATGATCGCAACCTTGCCGTCCAATGCGCCCATCATGCGCCTCCCGAAATCGTGGCACCGCCATCGCACACGATGGTCTGGCCGGTGGTGAATGCCCCCGCCTTGCTGGCGAGGAAGACCGCGGCGCCCGCGATCTCGTGCGGCTCGCCGATCCGCTTCAGGGTCGAGGCGGCGGTCGAGCGCCGCAGATTCTCCTCATTTTCCCACAAGGCGCGCGCCATGTCGGTGCGGATAAGGCCCGGCGCGATGCAGTTGACGCGCACGCCACGCGGCCCGAACTCGACCGAAAAATTGCGCGCGACCTGCATGTCGGCGGCCTTTGAAATCCCGTAAGCGCCGATGATCGGCGATCCTTTCAGGCCCCCGATCGAGCTGATGATGATGATCGACCCGTCGCCGCGTTCGAGCATTTCGGGTGCGACCATCGAAATCAGCCAGTGGTTCGACAGGATATTATTGTCCATGATCTTGCGGAACTGTTCGTCGCTGATCCCGAGGCCGGGACCATAATAGGGGTTCGACGCGGCATTGCAGACCAGCGTGGTGATCCTGCCGAAGGCCGCGCGCGTTTCGTTGACGAGATTCTGAAGATCGTCCTTCGACGAAATGTTCGCGGCGACCGCAATCGCCGTGCCTTTGCCGAACCGCGCGTTGATGTCGGCCGCGGTCGCGTCGCACGCATGCTGCTTGCGGCTGGAAATCACGACCTTTGCACCCTGTTCGGCCATTGCTTCTGCCGTCGCCTTGCCGATGCCGCGCGACGATCCGGTGATCAGCGCGACCTGGCCGGTCATGTCGAACAGGCTCATGCGCCCGCCTTTCGTGCAAATTCCCACGCGCGCGCCGCCAGCGGCTGCACGCGCTCCGACATCGCCTTGGCATGGGCGGAGGAAGCGGTGCCGTCGATGACGCGCTTCTTGATGCCCTGCATGATCCCGGCGAGGCGAAAGAAATTATAGGCGAAATACCAGTTCATGTCGGGCACGCCCTCGCGCCCCGTGGCGGTGCAATAACGTTCGACCATTTCGTCGAGTTCGGGGATGCCGAGCGTTTTCCGGTCGAGGTCCATCACCCCGGATCGCCCGCCATTTTCCGTGACCCACGCCATCGCGACATAGGTGAAATCGGCGAGCGGATCACCCAGCGTCGACAATTCCCAGTCGAGCACCGCGAGCACGTCCGGCCGGTCGTGGGCAAAGATCATATTGTCGATGCGATAATCGCCATGAACGACGCTGGTGCGGGTCTGTTCGGGCAGGCTGGCGGGCAGAAAGGCGATCAGCCGTTCCATCTCGTCCATCGTCTCGGTTTCGGCGAGCTTGTACTGCTTGGTCCAGCGGTCAACCTGGCGCCCGAAATAATTGCCCGGCTTGCCGAAATCCGCCAGGCCCGCCGCCTCGACATCGACCTTGTGCAGCGCCGCGAGCGTGTCGATCATCGCTTCATAGGTCGCGCGGCGGTTCTCCGCCGTCGATCCGGGCATCGACCCGTCCCAGATCGTGTGGCCATCGACCATGGACATGACATAGAACCAGCTGCCGATGACATCGTCATCGGTGCAAAGCCCGTATTGGCGCGCAACGGGAAAGCCCATCTTATACAGGCCCGCCTGCACCTTATATTCGCGGTCGACCGCATGCGCCGAGGGGAGCAGCGGGCCGAAGGGCTTGCGGCGCAGCACATAATTGCCCGACGGCGCGCTGATCTTGTAGGTCGGGTTCGATTGGCCGCCGGCGAATTTGCTTTGCGTCAGCGGGCCTTGGAAACCCTCGACATTTGCTTCCATCCACCGGGTCAGCTTTGCTTCGTCGAGCAGGTCCGCGCCCTCGGGCGCGACGGTGCCGCTAAAGGCCTTCTGGGCGTCAAGCGTCACTGGTCGAATACGACCACCGACCGTGCGGCGTCGCCCTTCTTCATCTTGTCGAACCCTTCGTTGATGCGATCGAGCGGGATCGTCTCGGCGACGATCGAGTCGAGGTCGAGCAGCCCGCGCAGATAGAAATCGACCAGCCGGGGAATGTCGACCGGGAAGCGGTTGCCGCCCATGATCGCGCCCTGCAATTTCTTGCCCGACAAGAGGTCCATCGCACCCAGCCCGACCTTTTCGGAAAGCGGCATCATTCCCAGGATCGTCGCGGTGCCGCCGCGACGCAGCGACGCGACCGCGAGGTTCGCCGAGGCGGGACGTCCGACCGCCTCGATCGCATGATCAACCCCGCCCTTGCTGAGCTCGATGATCTGCGTTGCCGCATCGTCGGCGAGCGCATCGACGACATCGGTGGCGCCCAGCTTCCTGGCCAGCTCGCGTTTTTCCGGCACCGGATCGGCGGCGATGATGCGCCCTGCACCCGCAATTTTCGCGGCGTTGATCGTGGCGAGCCCCACGCCGCCGCAACCCACCACCGCGACCGTCTCGCCCGGCGTCACCTTGCAGGCGTTGAAGATCGTTCCCGCGCCCGTCGTCACCGCGCATCCGATCACCGCTGCGCGGTCGAGCGGCATGTCGGGGTCGATCGCGACGCACGCATGTTCGTGGACCAGCATCGTCTCTGAAAAGGCCGACAGGTTGAGCATCTGATTGACCGGCGATCCGTCGGGGCGCGTGATGCGCGGTGCCGACCCGGCGGGTCGCCGGGTGTCGCCGCCCATGCACAGCGACATGCGGCCCGTGACGCAGAACTCGCAATGGCCGCAAAAGGCGCTGAGGCAAGTGATGACCGCGTCGCCGACCTTCACCGTTCGCACTTCGCTGCCGACCGCCTCGACGATGCCCGCCGCCTCATGGCCCGGAATAGCGGGCAGGGGGTGCGGATAGGCGCCGTCGATGAAATGCAGGTCCGAATGGCACAGCCCGCACGCGGCGGTGCGGATGCGCACCTCGTGCGGGCCTGGCCTGTCGACGACGATGTCCTCGATGACGAGCGGTTTGCCCGGTTCGATCAGGATCGCGGCTTTGGTCATTTATTGCTCCGTATCATTCCCCTCCCGCAAGCGGGAGGGAAGCATGTTTACCGCGAAACCCCGATGTCGCCCGACGAGAAACCGGGGTCGGCCGCAGGCGAATGTTTCGCGAACTCGATCCGCGCGATCGCACGCGCATGGACTTCATCGGGGCCGTCGGCGATGCGCAAGGTGCGCTGGTGCGCATAGGCCCTGGCCAGCCCGAAATCCTCGCTGACGCCGCCCGCGCCATGCGCCTGGATCGCGTCGTCGATGATTTGCAGCGCCATGTTCGGCGCCTGCACCTTGATCATCGCGATCTCCGCCGCCGCCGATTTGTTGCCGATCTTGTCCATCATGTCGGCCGCCTTGAGACAAAGGAGGCGTGTCATCTCGATATCGATGCGCGCGCGCGCGATCCGCTGTTCCCAGATGCTGTGTTCGGCGATCGTCTTGCCGAATGCGACGCGCGACTGGAGCCGCTTGCACATTTTCTCCAGCGCTTCCTCGGCGACGCCGATCGTGCGCATACAGTGATGGATGCGGCCCGGCCCAAGGCGCCCCTGCGCGATCTCGAACCCGCGGCCCTCGCCAAGCAGCATCGCTTCCTCGGCATTGACGCGCACGTCCTTCAGTTCGATTTCCATATGACCGTGCGGCGCATCGTCATAGCCGAAGACGGGCAGGTGGCGCTTGATGGTGATTCCCGGCGCGTCGAGCGGCACGACGAGCATCGACTGCTGCTGGTGGCGCTTGGCGCCGAAATCGGTCTTGCCCATGACGATTGCCACCGAGCAACGCGGATCGCCAGCGCCCGACGACCACCATTTGGTGCCGTTGATGACATAATCGTCGCCGTCGCGCTCGATCCGCGTCTCGATATTCGTCGCATCGGACGATGCGACCGCGGGTTCGGTCATCAGGAAGGCCGAGCGGATTTCGCCGTTCATCAGCGGTTTCAGCCATTTGTCCTTCTGCGCGCGCGTGCCGTAACGGTGGAACACTTCCATATTGCCGGTGTCGGGCGCCGAGCAGTTGAACACCTCGCTTGCAAAGCCGATGCGCCCCATCTCCTCGGCGCACAGCGCATATTCGAGGTTGGTGAGGCCAGGCCCCTCGAACTCGAACGTCTCGTCGACATGATGATGCGCGGCGCTGCGCGGCGGCATGAACAGGTTCCAGATGCCCGCGGCCTTCGCCTCGGCCTTCAGATCCTCGACGATCTGGATCACCTTCCAGCGGTCGCCCTGCGCATCCTGCTCATAATAGGTCGGCACCGCTGGGCGGACCTTTCGCTCGATGAACTCGCGCACGCGGCCCTGCCAGTGCTTCTGTCGTTCGGTGAGATCGAAATCCATGCGACGCGTCCTTTCCCTTTACGTTCACGTAAACCCTTGGACCGATTCGGCGGCCTTGCCAAGTCCTGCGGTCCGAAAATTACCTCATCTGGTCACGCCGCGCAGTTTTCTCTTACGGATGCGCGCCGCTCGCATCGGGCTCGGCGCGCGCTGCATCGCTCAATATCGCGAGCCGCGCTTCATGGTCGGCACGCGAGATCGGGAATCGGCGCATCACGATCAGCCCCAGCGTGCCGATGATCAGGATCGCGAGCGCATAGCCGAGCGCAAGATTGCCGAGCACGTCCGCGCCGACCTCGCCCGGCTTCGCATTCGCCGGAAAGGCTGCGAGCGACAGGATCAGCCCCGCGGCGAAGATGCCGATGCCCGTCGCGCATTTCTGCATAAAGAAATAGCCGGCGAAGAACAGGCCTTCGGACCGCCGCCCGGTCTCGCTCTGCGACGCTTCGACGACATCGGCCATCATCGACGACGACAGGATCATCAGGATGATCGAAAATGTATTGCTGACGAACACCAGCGCGAACATCGTCGGCACGCTGGGCTTGCCCGGCAGGCCGGGGAACACGCCCTGGATATAGGCGAAATAGATGCCGCTGTTGACGAGCAGCGCGACCGCGCCGGCAAAAATCGCGCCGTCGCGCTTGCCGAGCCGTGCCGAAATCGGCCCGACCAGAATGAACGCCGCGACCATCGTGGCAAAGAGCAGGAAGACATAAGCGACCATCTCGCCCTGCGTGAACTGCCAGAAAAAGCCGAGCAGATAATTGTTCAATGAAAAGGTGATGCCCTGATTGACAAAACCGAACAGCGCCGCGAACACCAGCCACAGAAAGGCGCGGTTCGACAGCGTATCGCGCATTTCGCCGAGCACCCGGCGCAGCGTCGTCCTGGGTTTGACGTCGGAAAGGTTCGACACCGCGATGCGCTTGTGCTGCCCCGCCGCGGACAGCATCACCGCCCCCGTCATCAGCAGCGCGCCGGTCAGCGCATAGGGGAAATAGCCATCGGGATCGACAAGCCCCTTCGCGCCGCCGAAAAAGACGCCGTAGGCGAGCAGCAGGATCAGCAGCCCGCCGCCCCAGCCGAACAGGAAACGGTATCGCATCACCGCGGTGCGCTCGTCATAATCGGCGGTCAGTTCGGGGACGATCGCGACCGATGGCACTTCGCACATCGACACGAGCGAACGCACGATAATCGCGAAACCGATCAGCCAGGCGACCGTCATCGTGTCGCTCATTTCGGGCGGGTTCCACAGCAGCATCCACATGATCGCCAGCGGAATCGGCGCACCATAGAGCCAGGGCAGGCGGCGGCCCCAGCGGCTGCGCGTGCGGTCGGTCAGTTCGCCGATCACCGGATCGACAAAGGCGTCGGCGATCAGCGCGACCATGATCGCCAGCCCGACAATTCCCGCGTCCAGCCCGATCACCTGATTATAGAAGAGCAGCAGGAAGGTCGAAAAGCCATTGTCCTTGACGCCATAGGCTATGCTGCCGAGCCCGTGTGTGACCTTCAGCCAGACCGGCAGGCGCTCGGGACGCGGGACCGCGGCCGTCGCCGCGCTCACGCTGCGGCTCCGGCCCTGGCCGCTTCCTCCATCGCCACCAGCGCGTCGAACATCCCCGGCGTTTCCTTGTCCCACGCATGGCGCTGACCGATCGTCAGCCCGCCGTCGACGAGCAGGTGAGTGCCCGTCATGAAGCTCGACTCGTCGCTGGCAAGATAGGCGACGGCGTTGGCGATATCTTCGGGCTGGCCGCCGCGCGCGACCGGCTGGGCCCTGGCGCTCATCTCGGCGATCACAGCATTGGCCTGCGCCTTGAGTTCACTGGGCACATCGAGCGACGCGGTGAAGATATTGGTGTTGATGAAACCGGGGCAGATCGCGTTCACCCGGATGCCATATTGGGCCAGATCGGTCGCCGCGACCTTGCTGAGGTGCAGCACGCCCGCCTTTGCCACCGCATAGGCGATCGGCGAATAGCCCGCGCCGAGCGCCGCGACGCTCGCCGTGTTGACGATCGACGCGCCCTGGCGCCCCTTCATATGCGGCGCGGCATAGCGGATGCCCATGGCGACCGATTTCAGCACCAGGTCCATCGTCCGGTCCCAGCCCTCGGGCGTGATCTCGTCGATCGGCGCGCGATCGCCGCCTGCGGCGGCATTGTTGAAGACGATGTCGATGCCGCCGCCTTTCGCCGCGGCGGCGTTCATCAGCGCCTCGATGTCCGAAGGCACGGTGACGTCGCAGCGGATGAAGTCGATCCTGCCGTTCGACGTTTCGGCCAGCGCGCGCCCGCCCGCTTCGTCGATGTCGGCGGCAAAGACATGCGCGCCCTCTCCCGCCAGTTTCAGCACCGCTGCCTTGCCGATGCCCGACGCTGCGCCCGTGACGACGGCCATCTTGCCCGCGAATCGCATCACCCATCCTCCCGTTTTCTTTTGCTACTCAGCTTAGGCGCGCGGGAAGCCGCGTCAACGCTGGCCTGTCCGACGTTACGGCGCCGTAACGTCAAGCGCGGCGCGCCAAGTTGACGCTTGCGTAAAGCAGCGAAGCGGACGTAGATTCGCCGCAGAGAAGAGGAGCCGAAAAGGATGAGCGAACTGGACGCTTTCCGCACCGAGGTGCGCGAATGGCTGGAGGCGAATTGCCCCCCCGAGATGCGCGAGCCCGTGCGCGACGAGGACGATATCTGCTGGGGCGGGCGCAAATGGGTGTTCAAGAATGACGCCCAGAAGGCGTGGCTCGAAGCCTGCGTATCGAAGGGTTATACCGTCCCCGACTGGCCGAAAGCCTATGGCGGCGCCGGGCTGACCCCCGAACAGACCAAGATCCTCAAACAGGAAATGAAGCGCATCAAGGCGCGCTCGCCGCTCGACAGCTTCGGCATCTGGATGCTCGGCCCCGCGCTGCTCAAGTTCGGCACCGAGGAGCAGAAAGTTCATTATCTGAACCAGATCGCGCGCGGCGAAATCCGCTGGTGCCAGGGCTATAGCGAACCCGGATCGGGCAGCGACCTCGTCAGCTTGCAGACTTTCGGCGAGGACAAGGGCGATCATTGGGTCGTCAACGGGTCGAAAATCTGGACGAGCTACGCCGACAAGGCCGACTGGATCTTCTGCCTCGTTCGCACCGACAAGGCGAACAAATATCAGGGAATCACCTTCATGCTCTTCGACATGGAGAGCCCCGGCGTCACCACCAAGCCGATCCTTCTCATCTCCGGCAATTCGCCCTTCTGCGAAACCTTTTTCGACGATGTGAAGGTGCCGAAGGATCAATTCGTCGGCGAGGTGAACCGCGGCTGGGACGTCGCCAAATATCTGCTCGGCCACGAACGCGAGATGATCTCGGGCGGCGGCGCGGGCGGCGACATGGTCAGCGTCGGCGCGCTGTTTGCGAAGTCGCTTGGCCTCAACGCGGCGGGCGAGCTCGACGACCCGATCCTGCGCGCCGAAATGGCGGCATTCGACACCGACGTCTTTGCCTATCGGGCGATGGGCGAACGCTTCATGGACATGTGGAAGACCGGCCGCGCGCATCCTGCGTCGTCGAACATGATGAAATATGTCGGCACCGAGCTTAACAAGCGCCGCCACGAGCTTGTCATGGCGGGCGGCGGCAGCGACGCGCTTGAATGGGACAGCGAAGAGTCGAAGGGCGGCGCGCGCGCGCGCAGCTGGCTCCGCACCAAGGCCAATTCGATCGAAGGCGGGACGAGCGAAGTCATGCTCAACGTCATCGCCAAGCGTATCCTCGACCTGCCCGGAGCCTGACCCATGCCTTTGTATCACAATGACGACCAGGCGATGCTCAAGGACAGCGTCGCGCCTTTCGTCGCCGAACAGGCGCCGGTGTCGCACCTGCGCCACCTGCGCGACAGTGCCGATGCCACCGGCTTCTCGCGCGACCTGTGGGCGCAGTTCACCGAAATGGGCCTGCCCGGAATGCTTGTTCCCGAGGCGCATGGCGGGCTCGGCATGGGGCATATGGAGGCGGGCATCGTGCTCGAGGAAATCGGCCGCAACCTGACCCCGTCGCCGTTTCTGTCCACCAGCGTCGGCGCGGTCGCCGCGCTGGCAAAGGCGGGCGGCACGCAGGCGGGCCGCTGGCTTCCGGCGATTGCCAGCGGTGAAGCGATCGTCGCTCTCGCGATCGACGAGGGCGCCAAGCACCGCCCCGACCGCATCGCCACCACCGCGACGCGCGCCGGTAACGGCTTTCGGCTGGACGGCAGAAAAAGCTTCGTCCTCCATGGCCATGTCGCCGACATGAGCATCGTCGCGGCCAGGACCGACGGCGGCATCACGCTGTTCGCGGTGCCGAAAGATGCGAGGGGCCTCACCGCCGACCCGCGCCGTCTCGTCGACTCGTCGCTCGCAAGCCACGTCACGCTCGACGGCGTCGAAGTCGATGCCGACGCGGTGATCGGCGAAGTCGATGCGGGCGGGGCGATCCTCGATGCCTTGCTCGCCGCAACGCGCACCGGCGCCGCCGCGGAAATGGTCGGCGTCGGGCAGGGGGCGATGGACATGACGGTCGCCTACCTCAAGGAACGCAAGCAGTTCGGGCGGCTGATCGGCGAGTTTCAGGGGCTCCAGCACCGCGCCGCGCATCTTTATGGCGAGATGGAAGTCGCACGCGCCGCGGTGATGAAGGCGCAGCAGCTTTTGGACGAGGGTAGCGACGGCGCGAAGCTGATGGTCTCGGTCGCCAAGGCCAAGGCCGGGCGCGCCGCCAATCTTGCGGTGCGCGAGGGCGTGCAGATGCACGGCGGCATCGGCATGACCGACGAATATGACATCGGCCTTTACATGAAACGCGATCGCGCCTTGGCGGAATATATGGGCGATGTGCATTATCACATTGACCAGGTCGCGCGGATGAACGGCTATTGATCGGGATGACGCCCTCTCCTTCAGCGGGGGCAGCGAGACTTGCGAACCTGTTTGCCGGTCGTGGCGGGTTGGGGACATCGGCCTTTGCGCTGCGCCGCGGACCCCCACCCCAATCCCTCCCCTGAAGGGGAGGGGCTTTCAAGAGGAGCCTAACCAATGAACCTCCAGGACATGTTTGGCCTCGACGGGCGCATCGCGCTTGTCACCGGCGGCTCGCGCGGCATCGGCAAGATGATCGTCGAGGGCTATCTCGCCGCAGGATGCGCGCGCATCTATATCTCGGCGCGCAAGACGGCGCAGATCGAGGAAGCCGTCGCCGATTTCGACACGCGCTATCCGGGCAAGGTCATCGGCCTTCCCGTCGACCTGTCGACCGTCGAAGGCTGTCGCGCGCTCGCCAAGGAACTCGAAGCGCGCGAGGAACGGCTCGACATCCTCGTCAACAACGCCGGCGCGGCGTGGGGCGAACCCTTCGAGGGCTTTCCCGAAGCGGGCTGGGACAAGGTGATGGACATCAACGTCAAATCGCCCTTCTTCCTGACGCAGGCGCTGCACGGGCTGCTCAAGGCGGGCGGTTCGCACGAACGCCCCGCCAAGGTGATCAACATCGGCTCGATCGACGGCATGCGCCTCAACCCTTGGGAAACCTACAGCTATCACGCGTCGAAAGCCGCAATCCTCTATCTCACCAAGCGCCTCGCCGCGCGGCTTGTCAGCGATCATATCCTGGTCACTGCGATCGCCCCCGGCGCCTTCCAGTCGGATATGAACAAGGCCGCGCGCGACCATGGCGACGTGGTCGCGAAGAGCATTCCGGTCAAGCGCATCGGCGTGCCGGAAGACATGGCGGGCGCCGCGATCTTCCTCGCGTCGAAAGCGGGCGACTATGTCGTCGGCGACACGATCACGGTCGATGGCGGCCTCGTCCACGGCGACCTGAAGACCAGCATCGACGCCTGATCGGCCATCTTCGTCACTCCGGGCCTGATCCGGCATTCACGACCGCGACGTCCGGATGCATCCGGGATCAGGTCCGGGATGAGAATGGCGGCGACATTGACTCGGAACTCGCCAAGGTGTATTATTCAACTAATGCACCAAGGAGAGTCTCCATGCGTCTTGCCTTCCTCATTCCCCCGATGATGCTCCTCGCCGCCTGCGGCGCGGAGGACACAAAGGCCGACGACGGCCCCCAGGTTTCGATCAATGCCGGCGGCGAGGGCGGCGTGAAGATCCGGACCGGCGCGGATGGAAGCAAGATCAGCATCGGCGGCGGCGACGCCGCGGTGAACATCGACGTCCCCGACCTTGTCGACCTCGACATCGAAAGCGATTTCGACATCGACGGCGTGAAACTCTATCCGGGCAGCAAGGTGACGCGGGTCGACATCGACGCGAACGATCGCAAGGGCGCCGACACCGCGGTCGTAAAGCTTGGCTTCACCGCCCCCGCCGCGCCCAGGGTCGCCGCCGACTGGATGGCGGGCGAATTTGCGAAAAAGGGAATCAAGGTCAGGCGCAGCGGCGACACGCTGACGGGCCGGGCGAAAGACGGCGATGATTTCACGATCCGCTTTGCCCCCGACGGCAAGGCGTCGAAGGGCGAGGTGCGGATCAGCAAGGGCTGACTCCCTTCATAGCCGAGAAATGAGGTGACATGCCGGCCCCGATCCCCGTCCCCCGTCGAGGGGGGAGGGGATTCCGATTACCCGCTGTTCCGAAGCGCCGTTGCGATTGCGTTGATCGTCAGCTGGATACCTTCGGCGATGCGCGGGTCGGTTTCGCCTGCGCGGTGGCGCTTCATCAGTTCGATCTGAAGCAGATTGAGCGGCTCGATATAGGGCAGGCGCAGCCGGATCGACGCCTCCAGCGCCGGGTTCTTTTCAAGCAGCCGCGTCTGGCCCGTAATATCGAGCAGGGCGTCGTGCGCGCGGTTCCATCCGTCCTTGATCCGCCCAAAGATCATGTCGTGACCGTCGACGTGCGCCGCCAGCCCGGCGTAGCGCGCCGCAATCCCCATGTCCGATTTGGCGAGCACCATCTCCATATTGCCGAGCAGCGCGGCGAAGAAGGGCCAGCTTGCCGCCATGTCCGCCAGCAGCGCCTTGTCGTCAAAGGCAGCGAATGCCTCGCCGGTTCCGTACCAGCCGGGCAGCATCGTGCGCGCCTGCGCCCAGCTGAACACCCACGGGATCGCGCGCAGATCCTCGATCGCGCTCGATTTGGTGCGGCTTGACGGTCGCGAGCCGATCTTGAGCGTCGCAATCTCGGCGATGGGGGTCATCGCGCGGAAAAAATCCTTGAAGGTCGGCGTGTCGTAAACCAGCCCGCGATAGGCGGCGAAGGCGGTGTCCGACAGCGCATCCATCGCCGCGGTAAAGCGCGGCGCGTCTTTCGCGCCCATTGCCTCGGGTTCGAGGCTCGCGAGCAGGCTTGCCGACACCATCGCTTCCAGATTGGTCGCCGCGCTGTCGATCGTGCCATATTTCGCCGCGATCACCTCGCCCTGTTCGGTGATGCGGATGCGTCCCTGCACCGTGCCCGCGGGCTGTGCGCGGATCGCGGCAAAGGCGCTGCCGCCGCCGCGCCCGACCGCGCCGCCGCGGCCATGGAACAGCTGCATTGCGATATCGGCTTCCTCGAATACCGGGGTCAGCGCCGCCGATGCCTGATGCAGTCCCCAGGTCGAGGTCAGATAACCGCCGTCCTTGTTCGAATCCGAATAGCCGATCATCACTTCCTGATGCCCGCGTGCCGCGACATGCCGTGCAATTTCGGGCAGCGCGAAATAGGCCGCCATGATCGCGGGCGCGTCGCCCAGGTCGGCGATCGTCTCGAACAGCGGCACGACCATCAGATTGTCGTGGCTTTCGGCCGACCACAGCCCGGCCTCGCGCGCCAGCACATGGACTTCGAGCAGATCGGACAGGCTTTCGGCCTTGCTGATGATCCACTGGACGATTGCGTCATTGCCCAGTCTCTTGCGCACGTCCGCCGCCGCGTGGATGATCGCGAGTTCGCCTGCGGTCTCGTCGCTCCACGCGTGCCATGGCGCGGCGAGCGGCCGGTTGACGCCAAGTTCGCGGCGCAGCAAGGCGACGCGCGCCGCCTCGTCCAGCGCCAGATAATCGGCTTCGACCCCCGACACCGCGAGCAGCTCGGCAAGCACGCGCTCGTGGACCGCGCTGTTCTGCCGCATGTCGAGCGTCGCGAGGTGGAATCCGAACACCTCGACCGCGCGGATCAGCCGTCCCAGTGCGCCGATGCCCGCGAGCTGCCCCTTGCCGCTTGCCGACAGGCCGTTCGCGATGGTGACGAGGTCGCGGCGAAACTCGGCGGGCGCGGCATAGGGCTCGCCCTTCAGCGCGCCGGGACGCGGCGGCGCCCCGCCCGTGATCGCGGCATAAGTCGCCGACAGCCGCGCATAAATCCCCGACAGCGCCCGGCGATAGGGTTCGTCGCTGCGGCTCGGTGCGGTATCGCCGCTCGCCTCGGCCAGCGCCTCGACCGCTTGCGGAACCGGCGCCAGGTTCGACGATACCGACAGTTCGGCGCCGAGCGCGTGAACCTGATCGATATAATGGCCGATCACCGCCGCGGCATTGCGGCTGGTCGCCATGCACAGCGTCTCGGCAGTGACGAAGGGATTGCCGTCGCGGTCGCCGCCGATCCAGCTGCCGACGCGCAGGAAGCTCGCGGGGCGCTGCCCCAGTTCCTTTTCCCAACGCGCATACAGCTTGGGCACCACGGGCAGGAAAATGTCGCGCAAATAGGTGAGCGCATTGTCGATCTCGTCGGCGACGAACAATTTCTGCGTGCGCAGCGGGCGCGTTTGCCAGAGCAGCACCACCTGCCGCCGGATCGCGTCCTCGATCACATCGCCTTCGGGTGTTTCGGCAAGCCCCGCGTCGCGCATCCGCATCAGTTCGGCGATGCGATTCTTGTGGTCGAGCATCGACTTGCGGCGCACCTCGGTCGGGTGCGCGGTCAGCACCGGCGCGATCAGTGCCGCGTTCAGCAGCGCCGCGATCGCTTCGCTGTCGATCCCGTTGCCCTTCAGTGTCTCCAGCGCTGCCGCCACCGTCGCCTCGGGCTCTGCGGCGACGCCCTGTCGATCCTCGGCCAGATTGGCGAGCATCGAAAACAGCATGAAGCCGCGCACGAAGGCGATGGTGTCGTCGAGACTGAGCGCGTCGAGGCCCGGGTCGATCGCCTCCGCCCCCGCGATCCCGCGATGCCGGTCGACGCTCGACGAACGGATGTATTCGGTCTGGCGGAATAATTTATCGCCGCCATAGGCGCGGATGACGTCGCCGAGAATCCGCCCCAGATAGCGGATGTCGGGATTTTGCGAAATCTGGATCGGTGGGCCCATGCGCCGCTTGCTGCACCTGCGAAGGTGCAGGGTCAAGCCGCGCATAGCTATGCGCGGGTTAGATCAATGCGTCTTGACCAGCATCAATGTTCCCAAATCGATCGCGCGGCGTCCATCGAACGTAACAGAATTACGCGTGTCGGTAATGAACATCAGCTTGCCCGACGCGTCGGTGATGCGCGCCGACACGGCATAGCTGTGGCGCGGATCGAGCAGGCGCTGGTCGACGGTCAGCGAAAAGGCAAAGGGCACCTGGCGGCCGTCGGCGGTGAACGCCTGCTGCGCAATCGTCTTTGACGGCGCGTCCATCAGGCTGACGTCGGCGAGCGTGACTTCGACCTGTGCGGTCGGCGGCAATGCCACGCGTTCGCGATAGGTGATGCTGCCGGTAACCGACACGGGCTGCTCTGCCGGCGGGATCGTCGCGCAGGCGGCGAGCGAGAAGGCGGAAAGTCCGAAAAGCACCGCACGAACCATGTTCAGTCTCCTGGCAACCGTCCCCAGGGGCAAAGGATTACAGCGTGCAAGCCGGAGATGGAAGACAGCGTTCGACGGGAAACGGCCATAACCCACCACAAAGCCGTTCCCCTTCCGGCGAGTTAGCGTCCGCGCTCGTGGTGTAATTTCCGGTGTAGGCGATGGTGT